>JAXMMJ010000047.1:0-44615 GCA_034366585.1 Hylemonella sp. | reverse complement strand
GGTTGGCCAGCAGACCGACCAGCGAGACCTGGCCGAACAGCAGCAAGGTCAGCGGTGCCAGGGCCAGCGTGATCAGCCACTGCTCGCGCAGCAAGCCCGCCAACCTGGAAACAGCGGCTGGCGGGCTTGCTGCGCGAGCAGTGGCTGATCACGCTGGCCCTGGCACCGCTGACCTTGCTGCTGTTCGGCCAGGTCTCGCTGGTCGGTCTGCTGGCCAACCTGGCGGCCATCCCCTGGGTCACGCTGGTGGTGACGCCGCTGGCCCTGCTGGGCATGCTCTGGGCGCCGCTGTGGGACGCTGCCGCGCAGACTGTGCAGTGGCTGGCTGCCGGGCTGCAGGTCATGGCCGCCTGGCCCCTGGCCACGTTCTCGGTGGCACAGGCGCCGCTGTGGGCCGGTATCGCCGGTGTACTGGGCGGACTGCTGCTGGTGCTGCGTTTGCCCTGGGCCATGCGTCTGGCCGGCCTGCCGCTGCTGCTGCCCGTGCTGCTGTGGCAGCCGCCACGCCCGATGCCGGGCCAGTTCGAACTGCTGGCGGCCGATATCGGCCAGGGCAATGCCGTGCTGGTGCGCACCGCCACCCACGCCCTGCTCTACGACGCCGGACCGCGCCATGCCAACGACAGCGACGCCGGCCAGCGGGTGCTGGTGCCTCTGCTGCGGGCCCTGGATGTACGGCTGGACCGCCTGGTGCTGAGCCACCGCGACAGCGACCACACTGGCGGCGCTGCGGCCGTGCTGGCAGCACAACCGGACACAGAGCTACTCAGTTCCCTGGAAGACGCCCACGAGCTGCAGGCCCTGCGTCGCAGCAGCCGCTGCATGGCCGGCCAGGCCTGGGACTGGGATGGCGTGCACTTCGAACTGCTGCACCCGTCGGCCGAAGACTACGGCAAGGCACGCCGCAGCAATGCCCTGTCCTGCGTGCTGCGCATCAGCAATGGCGCGCAGACGGTGCTGCTGGCGGGCGACATCGAGAAGGCACAGGAGGCCCGGCTGGTGCTCGAGAACGCGGCCTTGCGCGCCGACTGGCTGCTGGTGCCGCACCATGGCAGCAAGACCTCCAGCACGGCCGCCTTCCTGGACGCCGTGGCGCCACACACTGCCTTGGTGCAGGCAGGCTACCGCAACCGTTTCGGCCATCCGGCGCCGGAGGTGCTGAGGCGCTACGAGGAGCGCGACGTGCAGGTGCTCACCTCGGCCCATTGTGGTGCGGCCAGCTGGCAGTCGACCCAGCCCCGACAGACGCGCTGCGAGCGGCAGGTGCAGGCACGCTATTGGCAGCACCGCCCCGTGGCGACACCCTAGAAAGCGTCGGGCCTTGCGACAGCACAAGGCCGGCAGGTGTTTTGTGCGGATAATGGCCCCGACAGGAGCCAGGCCATGGGCATGCAAGTGACAGACATCGACAGGGAACTCGATCAAGCCAGATCGGAAGGGCCGGTGCGCGACATCGTCATCCCGCCCTGTCCCGAACTGCTCACGGCCCTGCAGCTGGAGATGCGCCAGAGCGACCCTGGTCCGGCCGAGATCACGCGCATCGCCGGCAGCGACGTGGCCATGGCCGCAGCACTGATGCGCGTGGCCAACAGCCCGCTGTATTCCCGCGCACGGCCCGCCAGCACCGTGGCCGAAGCCGTGGCCATGCTGGGCATGGGCCAGGCCGCGGCCATCCTGACCGGCTTCCTGGCGCGCAGCGCGATCCGTATCAATTCGCCGCTGGTGGAACACTTCTGGGAGACCTCGACGCGGCGTTCGCTGGCCATGGCCTACATCGCCCGCCAGCTCTATGGCGTGGACGCCGAAGTGGCACAGACCTGCGGTCTCTTCATGCACGTGGGCATACCCATCATGCTGCAGGGCGTGCGCGGCTACGCCGGAACGCTGGCCGAAGCCATGGCACGGCAGGACCGCAGCTTCACCGAAACCGAGAATGCGGTGCACCGAACCGACCACGCCGTGGTCGGTGCCATCGTGTCACGCACCTGGTTCCTGCCGCCGGTGATCGCCTTTGCCATCCGCCTGCACCATGACTTCACCGTGCTGCGCGTGAGTTCGATCCCGGCCGGGGTGCGCAACCTGGTGGCGCTGACCGCCGTGGCCGAGCATCTGGTGGCCGATTACGAAGGTGTGCAGACGCAGACCGAGTGGGAGCGCTTTGGCCCGGCCTGCCTGAACTATCTGCAGATCGGCGCGTCCGAAGTGGACCTCTGGGTCGATACGCTGCACCCTGTGTTCGAAGGCGTGGTGCTGGCCTGAAGGCCCTTGGCCGGCAGCGCTGACGCCACCGCCTGCCCGAGCTCGATCACGGCCAGCGCGTAATAACTGCTCCAGTTGTAGCGCGTGACGACGTAGAAGTTATCCGTGCCGGCCACATAGCTGGGCGAATAGTCACCGTTCTGCAGTTCCACCAGGGCCAGCGGGCCCGCATGCCCGCGGCCGGCAGCGCCCAGCAGGATGCCATTGGCCGTGAACTGCTCCACCGGGAAGGTCGGTTTGATGTCGGGAGCCAGCAGGGTCGGCATGTCCAGGCGCTCGTAGTCGAACTCCACCGTGTAGTGGGTGGGCATGCCGGGCCGCCAGTGATGCGCCTTGAAATAGCTGGCGACCGAACCGATGGCATCGGCCGTGCTGTCGACCAGGTCCACACGGCCATCGCCGTCGAAGTCCACGGCGTGGCGCGCCCAGCTGGACGGCATGAACTGCGGAATGCCCATGGCGCCCGCATAACTGCCACGCGCCTTGAAGGGGTCGGCACCGGCCTGCTGGCGCAGTTTCAGGAATTCGCCAAGCTCGGCACGAAAGAAAGCCGTGCGCTGCGCCGCGCGGGGATGCTCCTGCGGGAAGTCGAAAGCCAGCGTGGCCAGGGCGTCCAGCACGCGATAGCGGCCCATATGGCGGCCGTAGTAGGTCTCCACGCCGATGATGCCGATGATGATCTCGGCGGGCACACCGTAGGTGCTGCTGGCACGCTCCAGCAGCTCGCGATGGGTTTGCCAGAAGGCCACGCCGGCCTGGACGCGTTCCGTCTCCAGAAAGCGGCCGCGGTACTGTTGCCAGTTGCGTGGCGTTGTCACCGGTGGCGGGACCACGAGTTTGATCACCTGGGGCACCTGACGGGCCTTGCCCAGGGTGCGGCGCACCCACTTGCGGTCCAGGCCGTGGCGCTCGGCGATCTCGTCGGCCAGCGCCATGGCCTCGGGGCGGCCGGCATAGGGCGGGCCGCTGCCTTCGATCAGGGTGACGGCGGTGTCCTGCACGCGCTTGAGACGGGGTTTCTTGGCCGTGGCGGCCTGCGTCGGCAGCAGGCAGGACAGCAGAAACAGCAAAGCCGTCAGCAGCAGGAAGGTCGGTTGTCGTTTGCTCACGTGGGCCAGCTCAGTTCTTTCAGTTCGCGTCGCAAGGCTGCCAGGTCGCTGCTGCTGCCGCGCCCGCGACGCGGCGCATAACGCAGCTGTTCGTAGCGTTGCAGCCAGGCCTGGATGGCCTGTACCCGATTGTCCTTGGGATCATGCATTTGCGCCAGCCGCGCCGCCATCTCGCGTGGTGTCACCGCCGCACCCAGGGGCTGGCCCTCGCGCTGCAAGCGGCTGCGCACACGCTCGAGCAGGCGCAACCAGGGGTCCTGGCGCCGGCGCTCCCAGCGCGTCCACAGCGCACCACCCAGGCTGGCCGTGACCAGGGCGCCCAGCAGCAGCAGGCCCAGGTCTTCCCAGCTCGGCGCCTCGAAACCGAGCGCGCGCAACAGATTGAGCTGGCGGCTCTGCGTGTAGTTCAGCACCCGCTGGTTCCAGGCATTGTTGACGGCCTCCCACACAGCCCGCACGTTCTGTACGAAGGTCGGGCTGATGACATTGCCCATGGCCGTGGCAACGGCGCCGCGTGGCGCCACCAGGCGCTGCAGGGAGCCGATGCGCCCGGGCGAGACCGCCGCGGTCGGGTCCACCCGCAACCAGCCCTGACCGGCCAGCCAGACTTCAGTCCAGGCATGGGCGTCGCTCTGGCGTACCACCCAGAAGTTGTCGACGTTGTTGCGCTCGCCACCCTGGTAGCCGGTGACGATGCGCGCCGGGATACCGGCCGCGCGCATCACCATCACGAAGGCCGAGGCGATGTGTTCGCAGAAACCCAGCTTGCGGTCGAACCAGAACTCGTCGGCCGTGTGCTGGCCGTATTCGCCGGGCTCCAGCGTGTAGGTGTAGCCCCCCGCGCGCAGATGGTTCAGGACACGGTTGATCAGCGCCGCAGGGTCATTGCCGGTCTCTCGGCTCAGATCCGCGGCCCACTGCAGGGTGCGCGGGTTGAAACCGCGCGGCAAGGAGGTGTAGTCCTGCAGGCTGGCCAGCATGCGCTGCGGGCCGTGGCGGAAGTCGGTATGGCTCTGTGCCCGGTAGCGCAGCAGGTCGTTGACGGGGCTGCTGGCGCGCCACTGCAAGTCCTCGCTCATGCGCGCCACCAGATCACCCGGCAGCTCGGGTGCCACGGCGGTCGCGTCCAGCGTGAGCAGCCAGGGACGGTTGTGCGGCTCCAGCGTGACCTCGTAGCGCAGCGGTGCACCGCGCACCTGCAGGTCGGCACGCGGCTGCATGGACGGCGGGAAGCTGGCCTGCAGGGGCAGCCATTCGCGCCCATCGAAGGTGGAGAGCACCGGCCCACGAAAATACAGCGTGCCCTGCAACGGCTGCGGAGTGCCCTCGTCAAAGCGCAGGCGCAGGGCCACGCTGTCATCCAGCGCCAGGCTGGCGATGTTGCCCACCTGCATGCGCTGCGACAGGCCGCTGCGCCCGCTCAGGGCGTCACCCGGCGTGCCCCACAGCGGCGACAGACGCGGGAACAGCAGGAACAGCAGCACCATAATGGGCGCGCCCAGCAGCGTCATGCGCGTGGCCATGCGCGCCGACTGCCACAGCGAAGGCCGGCCCGCCGGCATATGGCTGTTGACCAGCGCGGTCAGCAGGCCCATCAGCCCGAGCAGCATGGCGGCGGCCGTGGGCAGGGACTGGGAGTAGAAGAAATTCGTCAGCATCGTGAAGAAGCCGAGGAAGAAAACCACGAAGGCATCGCGCCGCGCGCGCAGCTCCAGGGTCTTGAGCGCAAGCAGCACCACGATCAGCGTCACGCCGGCGTCGCGCCCCAGCAGCGTGCGGTGGGTGGCCCAGGTCGCGCCCACGGTCAGCACCAGGGCCGCCAGCAGCCACCAGCGGCCCGGCAGCGGACGCAGCGTGAAGGCCAGCCAGCCACGCCAGGCCAGCATGCCCGCAGCCATGGCGCTGCACCACCAGGGCAGGTGACCGGCGTGCGGCAGCAGGACCCAGGCGATCACGGCCAGCAGGAACAGGGTGTCGCGGCTGTCACGCGGGAGGTTGGCAAACGGGTTCGTCATGCGTGCAATTCATGTGGGCGGCAGACCCGTCAGCAACAATAACCGACAATGACGCGCTTTGCTTTCATCCCCCTGGAGTCCCCATGAGCATCAACGACAAACTCAAGCAGCTCGGCATCACCCTGCCCCCGGTGGCCACGCCGGCCGCCGCCTATGTTCCCTATGTGCAGACCGGCAAGCTGGTCTTCCTGAGCGGCCACATCGCCAAGAAGGACGGCAAGCCCTGGGTCGGCCAGTTCGGCAAGACCATGACCACCGAAGAAGGCAAGGCCGCAGCGCGTGCAGTGGCCATCGACCTCATGGGTACGCTGCAGGCGGCCGTGGGCGACCTCAACCGCGTCAAGCGCATCGTCAAGCTCATGTCCCTGGTCAACTCCACGCCGGATTACACCGAGCAGCACCTGGTGAGCAATGGCGCCAGCGAACTGCTGGGTCAGGTCTTTGGCGAGCAGGGCGCGCACGCTCGCAGCGCCTTTGGCGTGGCGCAGATCCCGCTGGGCGCCTGCGTGGAGATCGAGCTGATCGCCGAGGTGGACTGAGCATGAAAAAGGGCCTGCACAGCAGGCCCTGGGGACTCGGGAGGCCAGCGCCCTCAGAAGCTTTCCCAGTCCGAGTCGTTGCCCGCCTTGGCCGGGGCGGCTGAAGCTGCCGGCTTGGCGGCCGTCAAAGCGGGCACCTTGACCGTTGTCGGCTTGGACGCAGCGGGCGCGGAACGGGCCACGGCTGGCGGCTTCGGTCGGCTGTCCGGCACAGCGCGCTGTGTCCTTGCCATGCCCGCCTGGGCACCCGCCAGCTTGAACACCGCTACGGCCTGGGCCAGCTGGTCGGCCTGTTCGCGCATGCTTTGAGCGGCGGCAGCGCTCTGCTCGACCAGCGCGGCGTTCTGCTGCGTCATCTGGTCGAGGTTGGCGATCGAGGTATTGACCTGGGCGATGCCGGTGCTCTGCTCGCCGGCGGCGGCGGTGATTTCACCGATCACGTCGGCCACACGGCGCACCGACTGCACGATCTCGTTCATGGTGTCGCCGGCCTGGCCGACCAGCCGGGCGCCCGAGTCCACCTTCTGCACCGAGGTGTTGATCAACGTCTTGATCTCCTTGGCCGCCTCGGCGCTGCGCCCGGCCAGCGAGCGCACCTCGCCGGCCACCACGGCAAAACCACGCCCCTGTTCGCCGGCCCGCGCCGCTTCCACCGCGGCATTGAGCGCGAGGATGTTGGTCTGGAAGGCGATGCCGTCGATCACGCCGATGATGTCGGAAATCTTCTTGCTGCTGGCGTTGATCTCACCCATGGTGGCGACCACTTCCTGCACCACCGTCCCGCCTTTTTGCGCCACGGCGGAGGCACTGGAGGCCAGCTGCGAGGCCTGGCGCGCATTGTCGGCACTGTGGGAGACCGTGCTGGTCAGCTCTTCCATAGCCGAGGCCGTGGACTGCAGGTTGCTGGAGGTCTGTTCGGTACGCACCGACAGGTCGTGGTTGCCGGTGGCGATCTCGGCGCTGGCCGTGGCGATGCTGTCGGTGCTCTGGCGCACCTGCTGCACCATCTGCGCCAGCGAATCGTTCATGCGAGCCAGCGATTTCATGAGGTCGCCGAATTCGTCACCGCGCGAGGTGTCGATGCGCGCGCTCAGATCGCCCTGGGCGATCCGCGAGGCCAGTTCGTTGGCCTCGCGCAGGGGCTCGCGGATGGAGCGGATCAGCACCATCGCCCCGGCCAGGATGGCTGCCAGGATGACCGCGACGGCGATACCGGCGATCTTGATGGTGAGGCCACGGGCCAGAGCGACCTCCTCCGTGTAACTCTTTTCGGCGCGCTCCTCCAGAGCCACCAGTTCGTTCAGCGTGGCCACGTAGGCGTTGACCGCCGGCGTGTACTGTTCGTTCACGATCTTCTGTGCGCCCTCGCTGTCGCCTGCCGCCTTGGCTTTCTGGGCCTGGTTGCGCACGTCGATCATGGCCTTGCGATGGTTCGCAATCTTGTCCATCTGCGCCTTTTCCTCCGCGCTCAGGTCCATGGCTTCGATGGATTGCTGCACCTTGGAAATGCGCGCCGTGGTGGCCTTGATGTCCTCGCCCATGCGACTTTCGACACCCGGGTCGAAGGTCAGGATCATGGCCACCGTACGCGCCGCATTGGCTTCGGTCAGGCCCGCCCAGCTGCTGGCCAGATTGACCCGGCTGTTGAGCGCACGCACGGTGCTTTCGCTTTCCGCCTGCAGGCGGGCCGAACGTGCAGCGGCAAAGGCGATCAAGACGGTGAGGGAAATGATGATGACGGCGACCGCCAGCCAGAGCTTGGTCGCCACGTGCATGTTTCTGAAGTTCATCGCGATGTCCTGATGAATGATCGCCCCATTCTAGTGCGGCGACCCCGCCGCTTCACTGGTCGGCCAGGCGCGAAATCACCTGCTTTTCGACCTGGCGCAATTGCGCCGCACTGACGAGGCTCGGAGCGATTTCCGCGAGGGGCAGGAGCACAAAAGCACGCTCCAGCATGCGTGGATGCGGCACGGTCAGCACCGGGTCATCCTGCCGCAACTCACCATAAAGCAGGATGTCCAGGTCCAGCGTGCGCGGGGCGTTGTGCCAGGGGCGCTCGCGACCGGCGGCCTGCTCCAGGCCTTGCAGCCCGACCAGCAAGTCGTAAGGTCCCAGAGCCGTGGACAACTCGGCCACGGCATTGACATAGTCCGGCCCCGAGGAATCGACCGGCGCGCTGCGGTACAAGGACGAAGCACGCACCAGCCGCGTGTGCGGCAAGGCTCCCAGGTCGCTCAGCGCCCGGCGCAAGGCGGCCGGTGCGTCCCCCAGATTGGCGCCCAGTGCGACATAGGCCGTCACCGGAGCGCAGGGGGCCGTGTTCACGTCCCGGTGTCCGGCGCGCCGTCACCGGATTTCTTCGCGCCGGAACGACGACGCCGGCGACGCTTCTTGGGCGCGGCGCCGTCCTCCGCAGACGTCTCGGCCTCGGGCGCGCGCGGTGCAGCGGGCTGGCGGTCGGAGCTGGCCGTGCGTGCTGCCGGCTGACGCGGTGCCTGGGCGCGCTGACGCGTCTGCTCCTCGCGCACCTGGTCGATCAGGTCCTGGCGCAGGTTGTCGTCGCCGGTACTGAACTCCTGCCACCAGTCGGCCAGCACCACGTCGATCTCGCCGACGTCGGCGCGCAGGCGCATGAAATCGAAGCCGGCACGGAAACGCGGCTGCTCGACCAGGCCATAGGCCGCGCTACCCACGCGCTTGTCGAAGCGCGGCTGCATCATCCAGATCTCGCGCATGTCCGCGGCGAGCTTGCCGCGGCCCGAAACGTCACCAATGCGGGCATTGAAGACGTCGTCGATGGCGTCCTGCAGCGCCGGGTGCGCATGCTGGCGCTGCTTGATGCGCTCGGCCCAGCCTTCGCGCACGTCGGACCAGAGCACGCAGGCCAGCAGGAAACTCGGCGCCACCGGCTTGCCCTCGCCCACACGGCGGTCGGTGTCTTCCAGGGCGGCCTTCACGAAGGGTTCGGCAGCGCGCTCGACCACCAGGTCCAGCAGCGGGTAGATGCCGCGCGACAGGCCCAGGATCTTGAGCTGTTCCACCGTGGCCAGGGCATGGCCGGTCTGCAGCAGCTTGAGCATCTCGTCGAACAGGCGGCTCTGCGGCACATCGGCCAGCAGGGCCTTGGACTGGGTCAGCGGCTTGGCCGTCTTGGCTTCCAGCTTGAAGCCCAGGGGGCTGAGCTTGGCGGCGAAACGCACGGCCCGGATGATGCGCACCGGATCCTCGCGGTAGCGCGCCACCGGGTCGCCGATCATGCGCAGCACGCGCTTCTTCGCGTCCTTGAGGCCGCCGTGGTAGTCGACCACGACCTGTGTTTCCGGGTCGTAATACATGGCGTTGATGGTGAAGTCGCGGCGCGTGGCGTCCTCATCCTGCGGGCCCCAGACGTTGTCGCGCAGCACGCGCCCCGTCGAGTCCACGGCGTGTTTCATGCCGGCCAGTTCGCTCTTGCTGGTGCGCTCGTTGCCGGCCACCTGCTCGGCGGCGGCGTTGTCCATGTAGGCGCGGAAGGTGGAGACCTCGATCACCTCGTGCTCACGCCCGCGGCCGTAGACCACGTGCACGATGCGAAAGCGTCGCCCGATGATGAAAGCGCGGCGAAACAGGCCCTTGACCTGCTCGGGGGTCGCATCGGTGGCAACGTCGAAGTCCTTGGGCCGCAGGCCGACCAGCAGGTCGCGCACGGCGCCACCCACGATGTAGGCCTCGAAGCCGGCATCCTGGAGGGTCTGCACCACGTCCAGCGCACGCTTGTCGACCAGGGCCGGATCGATGCCATGCTCGGCCGCGCCGATTTCCTGGCGTTTGCCGAAGGCAGGCTGGGCAGCGCTCGACTTGCCCAGCAGCTTGTTGATGATTTTCTTGATCATTGCGTAAAGAGTTCCAGTACCCGCCAGCCGCGCTCCAGAGCCAGGGCGCGCAGGCGGTCGTCGGGGTTGGTGGCCACCGGATGGTCCACATTGTCCATCAGTGGCAGGTCGTTGATCGAATCCGAGTAGAAAGTGACCTCGGCGTCATGGCGATCCAGCCCGCGCGCAGCCAGCCACTCGCCAAAACGCCGGACCTTGCCTTCGCGGAAAGAGGGGGTGCCGCGGATCTCGCCGGTGATCCAGCCGCTGGCGTCGCGCTCGAGCTCGACGGCGATCAGCTGCGCCACACCGAAGACCTCGGCGATCGGGCGCGTGACGAACTCGTTGGTCGCGGTAATGATCAGCACTTCGTCACCTGCGTCTTTGTGCCGGCGCACCAGTTCCAGCGCCTGCGGGCGCATGGCCGGGGCAATGACCTCGCGCATGAAACGCTCGCGCGCCGCCAGCGCCACCTCGGGGCCTTTCAGGCGGGCGGCCTCGGTGGCGAAGCGCACGTAGTCATGCACGTCCAGCGTGCCGGCCTGGTAGTGGGCGTAGAACTCGTCGTTGCGCCGCGCAAACTCGACCGGGTCGGTCCAGCCGATGGTGGTGGTGAACGTGCCCCAGGAGTAGTCGGAGTCGATCGGCAGCAGGGTGTGGTCCAGGTCGAACAGGGCCAGCTTGGTCTTGTGGGTCATATCTCTTGAAGCATCGCCTTGATCAGCGGGATCGTGATGGCGCGCTGGGTCTGCAAGGCATAACCGTCCAGGTGGTCGAGCAACTGCATCAGGCTGCCCAGATCACGGCTGAAGCGCGTGAGCATGAAATCCATGATCTCGTCGCCCAGGAAGATGCCGCGCGCGTCGGCCGCCTGGCGCAGTACGGCGCGGCGCTCGGCCTCGCTGAGCACCTGCAGGCCGTAGACGTGGCCCCAGCCCAGGCGGGTGCGCAGGTCCTCGCGCAGCTTGAGATCGGCCGGCGGCGTCGCCCCGGCGCCCAGCACCCACTGGTGGCCGGTCTGCGCGTGCACGAACCAGTTGAAAGCCGCGTGCTGCTGCACCGCGGTGTAGATCTGCACGTCGTCCAGCAGCACGGCAGCCCAGCGTTCGTCGAAGGGCGGCGGCTCGGCCACCGAGGCGTCGAGCCAGCCCACCGCGGCCCCCTGCTCGCGCAAGGCCTCGCGCACGGCCTTGAGCAGGTGGGTCTTGCCGCTGCCCGAGGCGCCCCAGAGATAGGTCGGCACCGGCGAGCGCATCGCCGCGCTGGAGCCGTCCCCCACCCAGAGCTTGAGATGGCGCAACACCGCTTCGTTGGGGCCCGCCATGAAATTGGCCAGGGTCGGGCCGCTGCCCAGCCCGATGTCCAGCGCGATCTGCTTCATGCCGACGCTGCCATCGTCAGCCCAGGTACAGCTTGCTGGCCAGATAGCCGGCCCGCACGCGGCGGATGGCCACCAGTAGCACGGCACTGGCCGGCAAGGCGATCAGCAGACCCAGAAAACCGAAGACCTGCCCGAAGGCCATCAAGGCAAAAATCACGGCCAGCGGATGCAGGCCGATGCGCTTGCCCACCAGCCGCGGCGTAAGGTAGAAACTCTCGACCAGCTGCCCGACGCCATAGACCCCGGCCACCACCAACACGCCGTACAGGCCGCCGAACTGCAGCATGCCGGCCAGCAAGGCCAGGATCAGCCCCAGGCCGAAACCCAGGTAGGGGATGAAAAAGGCGAGACCGGTGAACACCCCCAGCGGCACGGCCAGGTCAAAGCCGAAGAGGGCCAGTGCCCCGCTGAAATAGACCGTCAGCGCCCCCATCACCAGCAACTGGCCACGCAGGTACTGGCCGAGCACATCGTCGGCTTCCGCCATGAAGTTGTCATAGGCGGTTCGCATCCGTGGCGGCACCAGCGTGACCGCGCGCGCCACGAATTGCTCCCAGTCGTTGAGCAACAGGAACAGGGCCACGGGAATCAGCACGACATTGCCGATGATCGCCAGCGCCACGCTGCCCCCCAGTTTGAGCGAGGCCATGACCGATCCGACCGTATCTTCGACATTGGCGTTGAGGTACTTGACGACAAAGGCGTGGATGCTTTTCCCATCCAGCGACACCTTGATGCCGAACTGGGCCAGCCAGGGGCTCAGCACACTGTTGACCCGGTCGGCCAGCAGGGGCAGCTGCTCGCGCAGCAGGGGCAGCTCCTTGGCGAAGATCGGAACGACCAGCAGCACGATGGACACCAGGATCAGGATGAACAGGGTTTCCACGATCAGGACCGCCAGCACACGCGGCATCCGACCCCGTCCCAGGTGGTCCAGCCTGTCCACCACCGGCGTCAGCACATAGGCCAGCACGGCCGCCACGACGAAGGGTGTCAACACCGGCGCCAGCAACCACAGGGCCAGCGTCACCAGGGCGGCGATCAGGCACCAGGTCAGGGTGCGTTTTTGGGTGGGCGTCAATTGCATGGAGGCAGACGGGGGTGAACCCTTAGAATCTAGGGCTGAATTCTATCGGGCTTGCCTGCTGGCGCCCGGACTAAAAACACAGCCGCCCGCCGACCCGCCCTACCAGAGCCCCCAGCATGACCAATCCTTCCACCTCTCCCCTGAGCTACAAAGACGCCGGCGTCGACATCGATGCTGGTGACGCGCTGGTCGAGCGCATCAAACCCCTGGCCAAGAAGACCATGCGCGAGGGCGTGCTGGCCGGCATCGGCGGCTTCGGTGCCCTGTTTGAGGTGCCCAAGCGCTACAAGGAGCCGGTGCTGGTCTCCGGCACCGACGGCGTGGGCACCAAGCTCAAGCTGGCCTTCGAGTGGAATATGCACGACACCGTGGGCATCGACCTGGTGGCCATGAGCGTGAACGACGTACTGGTGCAGGGCGCCGAGCCCCTGTTCTTCCTGGACTATTTCGCCTGCGGCAAGCTGCACGTGGACACGGCCGCCGCCGTGGTCGGCGGCATCGCCAAAGGCTGTGAGCTCTCGGGCTGCGCCCTGATCGGCGGCGAAACTGCAGAAATGCCCGGCATGTATCCGGATGGAGAATACGACCTGGCGGGCTTTTGCGTCGGCGCGGTCGAAAAATCCAAGATCCTTACCGGCCAGAGCGTCAAGCCCGGCGATGTGGTCCTGGGCCTGGCCTCCAGCGGCGTGCATTCCAACGGCTTCTCGCTGGTGCGCAAGTGCCTCGAGCGCGCCGCCGGCAACACCCCGGCCACACTGGACGACAAGCCTTTCAAGCAGGCCGTCATGGAGCCGACCCGTCTGTACGTGAAGAACGTGCTGGCCGCGCTGGCCCAGCACCCCATCAAGGCGCTGGCCCACATCACCGGCGGCGGCCTGCTCGAGAATATCCCGCGCGTGCTGCCCGAAGGCACGGCCGCCCACCTCAAGAAGGGCAGCTGGCCGCAGACTGAACTGTTCGCCTGGCTGCAGAAAACTGCCGGCATCGACGATTTCGAGATGAACCGCACCTTCAACAACGGCATCGGCATGGTGGTGGTGGTCGCCGCTGCCGATGCGGCCGCCACCGCCCAGACCCTGCGCGGCCTGGGTGAACAGGTCCACGAGATCGGCGTCATCGCCGAGCGCGGCCAGGGCGCACCGGTCGTCGTGGCCTGACCTTCGCCGTTCAGGTGCCCCTTGCCTGAACAACAAGCCCCGACCCCGCGCATGCCGGCTGGCATCTGGGCGCTGGGCTTCGTCAGCCTGCTGATGGACATCTCGTCCGAGTTGATCCACAGCCTGCTACCCGTCTTCCTGGTCACCGGCCTGGGCGCCAGCATGCTGGTGGTCGGCCTGCTCGAAGGCGCCGCCGAGGCCACGGCCCTGATCGTCAAGGTCTTCTCGGGGGCGCTCAGCGACTGGTGGGGCCGGCGCAAGCCGCTGGCCGTGCTGGGCTATGGCCTGGGTGCCTTGAGCAAACCGCTGTTCGCCCTGGCCACGACGATGGAGCCCGTGATCGCCGCCCGGCTGCTGGACCGCGTGGGCAAAGGCATCCGCGGCGCCCCGCGCGATGCGCTGGTGGCCGACATCGCGCCCCCGGCGCTGCGCGGCGCTGCCTTCGGCCTGCGCCAGTCGCTCGACACCGTGGGTGCCTTCCTCGGCCCCCTGCTGGCCATGGGCCTGATGCTGCTCTGGGCCAATGACTTCCACGCTGTGTTCTGGGTGGCCGTGATCCCGGCCTTCCTCTGCGTCGCCCTGCTCGTGTTCGGCGTACAGGAGCCCGAGCGCCCGGCCGGCACCGCCCGCACCAACCCGATCCGGCGCGAGAACCTGCTCCGGCTGGCACCGGCCTACTGGTGGGTGGTGGGCATCGGTGCGGTCTTCACGCTGGCGCGTTTTTCCGAAGCCTTCCTGGTGCTGCGCGCGCAGCAGGGTGGCCTGCCGCTGGCCTGGGTGCCGCTGGTGCTGATCGTCATGAACCTGATCTATGCCCTGGGAGCCTACCCCCTGGGCAAGCTGGCCGACCGGGTCGATCACCGCAAGCTGCTGGCCTGGGGCCTGGTGCTGCTGATCGGCGCCGACGGGCTGCTGGCCTGGAGCGACCGCGGTCTGTTTGTCTGGAGCGGCGTCGTGCTCTGGGGCCTGCACATGGCCATGACCCAGGGCCTGCTGGCCACCATGGTGGCCGACACCGCACCGGCCGATCTGCGCGGCACGGCCTTCGGCATGTTCAACCTGGTCAGCGGCCTGTCCATGCTGCTGGCCAGCGCCCTGGCCGGGCTGCTGTGGGACCAGTGGGGAGCGCCCAGCACCTTTGCCGCCGGAGCCGCGTTTTGCGTCGCCGCGCTCGTGCTGCTGGCACTGCGGCGGCCTGCCCCGCCGCTGGACCGTGCGGTCTGAGCACCGGGTTCGTCCGGCCGAGTGTTGCTTTTCGCTACAAAATCCCTAGCTGCCTACACCCGCTGACACTGGACTTTCAGATTATTTCAGGTCACACTGCGGTCTTTGGTTCACCGCCAGGAGCATTCATGCCTGTGATCGCTGTCGTCAATCGCAAGGGGGGAAGCGGCAAGAGCACGCTCGCAGCCCACCTCGCGGCTTGGTGTGCCCATCAGGGCAGCGCGGTCATGCTCGGCGATGTGGACCGGCAGCAATCGACCCGCTCCTGGCTGCGCAAGCGCAGCGAAGCCCTGCCAGCCATCGCGCCCTGGACCGTGGACCAGAACATCCTGCGCGTGCCTACCGGCATCACCCACGTGGTGCTGGATACGCCGGGAGGCCTGCACGGCTTCGACCTGGCGCGCATGGTCATGTTCGCCGACATCATCCTCATGCCCGTGTGCGGCTCGGCCTTCGACCGTGAATCGGCCGCCGACTGCCACGCCGAACTCATGGCCCTGCCGCGCGTGGCCACCGGCCGTTGCAAGGTCGCCTGCATCGGCATGCGCATCGACACCCGCACCCGCACCCCCCAGGTCCTCAAGGACTGGGCCACCGGCCTGGGTATGCCCTTCCTGGGTGTGCTGCGTGAAAGCCAGGCCTATGTGCAGTGCCTGGAACGCGGCATGACCCTGTTCGACCTGTCGCCCGATCGGGTCAGCACGGACCTTCGCCAGTGGGAACCCATCCTGGGCTGGCTCCAACCCCAGTTGGCCACAGCGCCGGTGGCGGCCTCCGGCCGCCCGGCCCAGACGCACGCGGCCGCGCCGTCCGCCTTGCCGGCCCGCCCGCCTGTCGCGCCCGCGCCCCTGCCTAGCCGGCTGCTGGCTGCGCACAACGTCACGCCGGCCAGCCCCGCGGTCCACCCCAATCCGATCACGGCACCCGCCGCCCGCCCCGTCCCAAGCCCGCAGGCACGCGAAACGCCTGTGCCTGTGCCGCGCATGCTGGCCTCACGGCCGCAACCGGCTGTCACACGCCTGAACAACACGCGCGTGCTGGACCGGGTGCCCGGCAACGCCCCGCTGCGCGCCACGCCCGCACCCATGCGCGCGGTCGAGACGGCCCAGGCGCAGGAAGCGCCCCCCATCCCATCCTTCCTGAAACTGGTGAAGTGCTGAGGCCCTGACGGCTTCAGTCGAGCGCGCGGCGCAGTTCGGCCACGCGTAGCGTGATGGCGACCGCATCGTCACCCTCACCGGCCTGCCCCAGGTAGATCTCCAGATCCCGTAGCGCCGGCTCCAGCTGCCCCAGTTCGACCCGCGCAAGGCCACGGTCGCGGTATTCCTCCCAGGCCCGCGGCAGCAGCACCAGCAGCCGGTCTTCCACCGCCACCAGTCGCACCCAGTCCTGCTGCATGCGATGGATTTCCTTGAGATTGCGCAGCATGCGCGCAACGATCTCGCGCGCTGGCATGGCCTGCAGGTAGTGACCCAGCGGCAGATCGGAGGCAGCGGGCAGGCCATGGCTGCTGCGCCAGGCATCGAGGCGCGCCTGCAATTCCTCTCGGCTCAGGGACTGACCACTGAAAGGATCGATCACCACCTGGGCATGCGGCAGGTTGACCTTGACCAGGAAGTGCCCGGGGAAACCCACGCCACGCGCCGGCAGGCCCAGGCCTTGCGCCAGCTCCAGCCACAGCACGGCCAGCGAGACCGGGATGCCGCGCCGACGCTCCAGCACACGGTGCAGGTAGCTGTTATCCGGGTCGTAATAGTGGTTGAGGTTGCCGCCGAAATGCAGGTCGTGGAAGAAGAAATGGTTGAGCAGGCGCAGCCGGTGCATGGCGGGCGCATCGGCTGGCAGGCGCCGGTGCAGGCGTGCCAGCAGGGCATCCACCTCGGCCAGCACCTGCTGCACGTCCAGCTGCGGGTATTCGTCCTGTCCCAGGCTCACGGCAACTTCGAGCAGATGGAATTGCGCGTCGCTCTGGACCAGGGTCCCGAAGTAGTCCAGCGGCGTGGGCAGCTTGAAGGACAGATTCATGGTGGCCAGCGCCGCTAGCGCCTGAGAAATTGCCGGAAACGCAGGCCCGCGGCCCAGACGGCCCCCAGGTAGATGGCAGCGGCGCCGAGCACCAGCAGCGCCAACAGACCGATGCGCCAGCCCACCTGGGACTGCAGGCGTGTCCAGTCGAAGGCACTGGCGGCCCACATCAGGAACACCGTCAGCAGCGCCGAGGCGGCCAGCACCTGCAGCGCGAACACGCCCCAGCCCGGCGAGGGCTTGTAGCTGCCACGGCGCAGCAGGCCGACCAGCAGCCAGACGGCATTGACCATGGCGCCAACGCCGATCGACAAGGCCAGCGCCGCATGCTGCAGCAGCGGCACCAGAACGATGTTGAGCAACTGCGTGAAGACCAGTACCACGATGGCGATGCGCACCGGCGTGCGGATGTCCTGGCTGGCGTAATAACCCGGGGCCAGCACCTTGATCGCCACCACCCCCAGCAGGCCCACGCCCCAGCCCATCAGGGCAAGGGATGTCATCTGCACATCACGTGCGCTGAAGGCCCCGTAGTGGTAGAGCACCGACACCAGAGGGGTCGAAAACGTCAGCAAGGCCACTGCGCAGGGCACGGCCAGCAGCACGACCAGGCGCAAGCCCCAGTCCAGCATGGCCGAATAACGCGCTGCATCGTCGGCAGCCTTGGCCGCCGCCAGCTGCGGCATCAGCACCACCCCCAGGGCCACGCCCAGCAGCGCCACCGGGAATTCCATCAGGCGGTCGGCGTAGCTGAGCCAGCTCACGCTGCCCGGCGCCAGATGCGAGGCGATCTGCGTGTTGATCAGCAGCGAGACCTGGGCCACGCTCACGCCCAGCAGGGCCGGCGCCATGAGCTTGAGCACGCGCTGCGACCCCTCGTCGGCCCAGGCGGCACGCAGCGCCGAGGGGCTCAGGCCGATGGAGGGAAACAGACCGATGCGCCGCAAGGCCAGCAGTTGGGCGCCCAGTTGCAGCAGCCCGCCCGCCAAAACGCCGGCCGCCAGCGCGTAGATGGGCTCGATGCCCAGGGTCTGGAACCAGGGCGCCCCGAGCCAGGCCGCCAGGATCATGGCCACGTTGAGCAGCACCGGCGTGGCCGCCGGCACGGCAAAGCGTTTCCAGGTGTTGAGCACGCCGGCGCCCAGCGCCACCAGCGACATGCAGGCGATGTAGGGAAACATCCAGCGCGTCATGACCACGGCCGCGTCAAAGGCGTTGCCCGCCTCCATCTTGCGCAGGCCTGCGGCCATCAGCCAGACCAGCAGCGGCGAGGCCAGCACCCCCAGCACGCTCACGCCCAGCAGCACCCAGGCCAGCACCGTGGCCACGCGGTCGACCAGCTGGCGCGTGGCCTGCTCGCCCTGTTGTTCCTTGACCGTGGCCAGCACCGGCACGAAGGCCTGGCTGAACGCCCCTTCGGCAAACAGGCGCCGGAACAGATTGGGGATGCGGAAGGCGACGTTGAAGGCGTCGGTCAGGGCGCTGGCACCAAAGGTGGTGGCAATCAGCAGCTCACGCGCCAGGCCCGTGATCCGCGAGGCCAGGGTCAGCAAGGAGACCGTCGAGGCGGCTTTGAAGAGGCTCATTGGGAGCGAGTGTAGCCGGGCTCCCCGTCCCCTGAGCGCTCACTTACATTACCCGCTACAAACTGCTACAATAGCTGGCTTTGCTGACATCATCCACAGACACAAGGAACTATTGATATGGCATCTGGAAAGCCCAAGAAAAAGAACCCGCGCCTGGCGTCGGGCCGCAAACGCGCACGTCAGGACGTCAAGCTGAATGCAGCCAACACGTCCCTGCGCTCCAAATACCGCACCGCCGTGAAGAACGTTGAAAAAGCCGTTCTCGCTGGCGACAAAGCCAAAGCCACCGAGCTGTTTGGCAAGATGCAAGCCGTGGTGGACACCGTGGCCGACAAGGGCATCTTCCACAAGAACAAGGCTGCTCGCGACAAGAGCCGCCTGTCGACCAAGGTCAAGGCCCTGGCCGCCGCCTGAATCTCAGGCAAATCGCACGGATCCTGAAAAGGGTCTGCCGTTTGTAACGGGTGCGCTATCAGCAAAGCAAAAAAGGAATGATTCAGCCGATGGGCCGGCCTTGCCCGTCGGTTTCGCGCACCTGCAGGTTGTTGTCGCGTGCGAAATTGATGCAGAAGTCCCAGGCCATGGGTTCGGCGTCACGCAGCTCCCGGTTCACGATCACGCACTTGATGCCGTCGAGCGAACTGGGGATGCACCAGGGGGAATAACGCAGGTGGCTGCCCGGCTGCGGGCCGCCCGGGCGGAAGGGGCTCATCACGCCAGCCAGGCGCTCGGCCCAGTCACTGGGACGAAAAGCCTTGCCGGTCCGGGTGAGACCGAGAATGAAGACTTCCTTGGCGGCGTTGGAGACCATGGGTTGGGACTCGGGCGCCGGACGCGGGCTGGGTACAGCGGCTGGTCCGGCAGCGGGTGGGTTGCGGGTATTGTATCTTATATAAGACTTGGGACCCACCCCTGGCAACGCAGCGCTCGTCTGAGCCGAACGGTCGGGGCACACACTTGCAAAAAGTGCTGGAACAAGCCCTAAAATCATGTCTCAACGGCCCAACCTGCGTTGGGCCGCCTTGTTTTGTGATCCCTACGGAGTGTGTAGCCATGAACGCCCCCGCCGCCAAGCCCGTCGAAGCCGCGTCTCCCCACGTGATGAACACCTACGGCCGCGTGCCGATCGCGCTGTCGCACGGCCAGGGCTGCCGCGTCTGGGACATCAACGGCAAGGAGTACCTGGATGCACTGGCCGGCATCGCCGTCAACACCCTGGGCCACAACCACCCTCGCCTGGTGCCGGCCCTGCAGGACCAGTTGACCAAGCTCATCCACACCTCGAACTACTACCATGTGACCGGCCAGGAGCAGCTCGCCACGAAGCTGGTCGAACTGTCGGGCATGAGCAATGTGTTCTTCTGCTCCACGGGGCTGGAAGCGAACGAAGCCGCCCTGAAACTGGCACGCAAGTTCGGCCATGACAAGGGCATCGACAAACCCCAGATCGTGGTCTACGAAAAGGCCTTTCATGGCCGCTCCATCGCCACCCTGAGCGCCACCGGCAACGAGAAGGTGCAAAAGGGCTTCGGCCCGCTGGTGGAAGGTTTCATCCGCGTGCCCCTCAACGACATCGAGGCGCTGAAGAAGGCCACGGCCGGCAACCCCAATGTGGTGGCCGTGTTCTTCGAGACCATCCAGGGCGAAGGCGGCATCAATGCCATGCGCGCCGAATACCTGCAGCAGGTGCGCAAGCTCTGTGACCAGCAGGACTGGCTGCTCATGATCGACGAAGTGCAATGCGGCATGGGCCGCACCGGCAAGTGGTTCGCCCACCAGTGGGCCGGCATCAAGCCCGACGTCATGCCCCTGGCCAAGGGCCTGGGCTCGGGCGTGCCCATCGGCGCTGTGGTGGCCGGCCCCAAGGCCGCCAACATCTTCCAGCCCGGCAACCATGGCACCACCTTCGGCGGCAACCCGCTGGCCATGCGCGCCGGCATCGAGACCATCCGCATCATGGAAGAGGACCACTTGCTGGAGAACGCGGCCAAGGTCGGCGCCCACCTCAAGGCCGCACTGGAGCGTGAACTGGGCAAGCTGCCCGGCGTCAAGGACATCCGCGGCCAGGGCCTGATGATCGGCGTGGAACTGGCCAAGCCCTGCGGTGTGCTGCTCACCCGCGCGGCCGATGCCGGCCTGCTGATCAGCGTGACGGCCGACAGCGTGATCCGCCTGGTGCCTGCGCTCATCATGACGACGGCCGAGGCCGACGAAGTGGTGGGCCTGCTGGTGCCCCTGGTGAAATCTTTCCTGGCCGAAGCCTGAGGACCGCGCGATGACAGCGACGAAACTCAAGCATTACCTGCAGTTCACCGACCTGACGCGCGAGGAATACGCCTACCTGTTCGAGCGCGCCGCGCTCATCAAGAAGAAGTTCAAGGCCTACGAGAAGCATCAACCGCTCACCGACCGAACCCTGGCCATGATCTTCGAGAAGGCCTCCACGCGCACGCGCGTGAGCTTCGAGGCCGGCATGTACCAGCTCGGCGGCAGCGTCGTGCACCTGACCACGGGCGACAGCCAGCTGGGTCGTGCCGAGCCCATCGAGGACAGCGCGCGCGTGATCAGCCGCATGGTCGACCTGGTCATGATCCGCACCTACGGGCAGGACAAGATCGCGCGCTTCGCCGAATACTCGCGCGTGCCGGTCATCAATGGCCTGACCAACGAATACCACCCCTGCCAGATCCTGGCCGACATCTTCACCTACATCGAACACCGCGGTTCGATCGCCGGCAAGACCGTGGCCTGGGTCGGTGACGGCAACAACATGGCCAACACCTGGCTGCAGGCGGCCGAGCTGCTGGGCTTCACCGTGCACGTCAGCACCCCCAGCGGCTACGAGATCGACCCGGCCGTAGCCGGCGTGAAGAGCTCCTGCTACAAGGTCTTCAAGGACCCCATGCAGGCCAGCGCGGGGGCCGATCTGGTGACCACCGACGTCTGGACCAGCATGGGCTACGAGGCCGAGAACGAGGCCCGCAAAAAGGCTTTCGCCGACTGGTGCGTCGATGCCGACATGATGCGTGCCGCCAAGTCCGATGCGCTTTTCATGCACTGCCTGCCCGCGCACCGCGGCGAGGAAGTCGAGGCCGAGGTCATCGACGGCCCGCAATCGGTCGTCTGGGATGAGGCCGAGAACCGGCTGCACGTGCAGAAGGCCTTGATGGAATATCTTTTGCTGGGCCGGCTCTGATGTCTGCGTGTACCAGTTGCGGCGCCTGCTGTTCCTGGTGCCGCGTCGATTTCTCCAGCTACGAACTCGATGAGAACGGTGGCCATGTGCCGGTGGGCCTGACCGTCGTGGTCAACGGCAACACCGCCCGCATGCGCGGCACCGACCATTGGCCGCCGCGCTGCGCTGCGCTGACGGGCAAGCTCGGCGAGCAGGTGGCCTGTGGCATCTATGAGTGGCGCCCTTCGCCCTGCCGCGAGTTCGAGGAAGGCAGCGAGGGCTGCCACCGGGCCCGCGCCAAGGTGGGCCTGCCGCCCCTGCCTGAATCCTGAGTTTCAGGGGCCCTGGTAGAGCCAGGGCACATCCAGCAGGCGTTCGCCCAGCAGGCGCAGCGACGCATCGCGCGCCCAGGCCATGGGCCCCTCCAGGTGGAAGATCTCGCCATTGCGGATGGAGCGGGCCTGCACCCGCGCACAGCGCTGCCAGCGGTTGAGGGCATAACGCTGCAGCAGCGTGGGCACGTCCAGAACGCCATCCACCAGCGCCACCTGGCGCGCCAGTTCGGCCGCATCCTCGATGGCCATGCCGGCACCCTGGGCAAGATAGGGACGCATGGGATGGGCGGCATCTCCCAGCAGCGCCACGTGGCCGCGCGCCATCTGGTCGGCTGCGCCCAGGGGCGGACGGTCGCACAGCACCCAGAGGCGCCAGTCCGGCACGGCCGCGATCAGGTCGCGCAAGGCGGTGCAGGTGTGTCCCAGCGCGGCCTGCAGATCGACCGCATTGGCCCCGTGGTCCCAATCCTCCAGCCCACCCTGCACATGGCCGTGCACGATGGCCACGACGTTGAGCCACTCGCCGCCGCGCACGGGGTACTGCACCACGTGCAGGCGTGGCCCCAGCCAGGCCGTCACCTGCTGGCTGCGTTGGGCTACCGGCAGGCTGGCCTGCGGCACCATGGCCCGATAGGCCAGATGCCCGGCCACGCGCGGGGGACCGTCTTGCAGGAGTTGCTCGCGCACCCGGCTCCACAGGCCGTCGGCTGCGATCAGGGCGTCGCCCTCCACGTCCAGGCCGTCATGCAGGCTCAGGCCGACAGCGCCGTTGGTCTCCACATAACGGCTCACCGTCTTGCCGGTGTGCAGCCAGACGGCGTCGCGCTGCTGCAGGGCCTGGAGCAGCAGTTGCTGCAGATCGGCACGATGGATGGTGGCATAGGGCGCGCCGTAACGCTGCACCGTGGTCTGGCCCAGGCGCAACACACCCAGTTCAGACCCGCTGAGGGCGTGACGCACCTGCAACCGGTCGGGGAAAGCCGCCACCTGCTGCAGCGCCGCGTCCAGATCCCAGCCCTGCAGCACGCGCACGACGTTGGGCCCCATCTGGATGCCGGCCCCCACCTCGCCAAAGGTCTCGGCGCGTTCATAGAGGCGGACATGGCAGCCAGCCCGCGAGCAGGCCAGCCCGGCAGCCAGGCCGCCTATGCCGCCGCCAGCAATCAGTACATCGGTATGCATCGGGTCTGATTTTGCCGTATCAGAACACCCCAGGTCGCGACACGCCCTGTGCGCACGGTCAAAGACCGTGGCTCTTCGGTCTGTCCGAGCCTGCGCAGGCAGGCTCGGAGCCGCAGCCCTCAGCCCCTCAAGGGGGCGACACCAGCGGCCCGGCAAAGCCGGTTCCGCGGTGTCCCCGGTTGATTCACTGCGAATCACGCTCGTAGGCTTGAAGCCCAGGTCGGCCGCCTTGCCCTTGCGGCCGCGCGCGGCGCGTGCGTTGTTCAGGCTGCGGATCTCCAGCGTCTCGTCGCGTTCCTTGCCGCCACGTCCCAGGCCCTCGATCTTCACGCTGCGCGTGTAGGCTGCTGCACCGGCCAGGGTGTCCTTGGGCTCCAGGTCGATCAGCATCAGGCCGCGCCCGCCATTGGGCATGGGCTTGAGTTCGCTGATCTCGAACGTCAGGATGCGCCCGCCGGTCGAGGCACAGATCACGTGCGTGGCCGGTGGCTGCGGCGGCACGTTGGCCGGCGAAGGCCGGCACACGGTGTCGTCCTCGCCGCAGTTGATGAAGGACTTGCCGCCCTTCTGGCGCGAGCTCATGTTCTCCACCGTGGCCAGGAAACCATAACCCGAGGAGGTGGACAGCAAGAGCCAGGCGGCAGGTGCGCCGGCAAAGTAGTGCACCAGCTGGGTCCCGGCTTCGAGTTCGACCAGGGTGGTCACCGGCTGGCCGTCGCCCCGCGCGCCGGGCAAGCTGGCCACCGGCACGGAGTAGACGCGCCCCTTGTTGCCGAAGGCCAGCAGCGTGTCCACCGTGCGGCATTCGAAGGTGCTGTACAGGCCATCACCGGCCTTGAAGGCGAAACTCGCCGCATCATGGCCGTGGCCCTGGCGCGCGCGCACCCAGCCTTTTTGCGAGACGATCACGGTCACCGGTTCGTCCACCACCTTCACCTCGGCCACGGCCTTCTTCTCGGCCTGGATCAGGGTGCGGCGTGCATCGCCGAAGACCTTGGCGTCGGCCTCGATCTCCTTGACCATGAGGCGGCGCAGCGCGGCCGGACTGCCCAGGATGTCTTCGAGTTTCTTCTGCTCTTCGCGCAGTTCTTTCAGCTCCTGCTCGATCTTGATGGCTTCGAGCCGGGCCAGCTGGCGCAGGCGGATTTCAAGGATGTCCTCGGCCTGGCGCTCGGACAGCCTGAAGCGTGCGATCAGCGCGGGCTTGGGCTCGTCCGAGTTGCGGATGAGGGCGATGACCTCGTCGATCTTGAGCAGCACCAGCTGCCGGCCTTCGAGGATGTGGATGCGCGCCAGCACCTTGTCCAGGCGAAACTGCGAACGCCGCTCGATGGTAGTCTGGCGGAACGAAATCCACTCCTCCAGCATCTGGCGCAGGGTCTTCTGCGTGGGCCGGCCGTCCAGCCCCACCAGGGTCATGTTGATCGGTGCCGAGGTCTCCAGGCTGGTGTGTGCCAGCAGGGTTGTGATCAGTTCCTGCTGCTCGATGCGACTGGTCTTGGGCTCGCAGACCAGGCGCACCGGCGCGTCCTTGCTGGACTCGTCGCGCACCACATCGAGCACCGCCAGCACCGTGGCCTTGAGCAGGTTCTGCTCGGGCGTCAGCGCCTTCTTGCCGGCCTTGACCTTGGGGTTGGTGAGCTCCTCGATCTCTTCGAGCACCTTCTGCGTGCTCACGCCCGGCGGCAGTTCGGTCACCACCAACTGCCACTGGCCGCGCGCGAGTTCCTCGATCTTCCAGCGCGCACGGACCTTGAGCGAACCGCGGCCGGTGCGGTAGGCCTCGGCAATGTCGGTCGCCGGGCTGATGATCTGGCCGCCACCGGGATAGTCGGGGCCCGGCAGCAAATCGAGCAGTTCGCCATCGGCCAGCTTCGGGTTCTTGATCAGGGCCACGCAGGCCGCGGCGACCTCGCCCAGGTTGTGGCTGGGGATCTCGGTGGCCAGGCCCACGGCGATGCCGCTGGCGCCATTGAGCAGGGTGAAGGGCAGGCGCGCCGGCAACTGCTTCGGCTCCACGGTGGAGCCGTCGTAATTGGGCTGGAAGTCGACCGTGCCTTCGTCGATCTCGTCGAGCAGCAAGGTGCTGATCTTGGCCAGCCGCGCTTCGGTGTAACGCATGGCCGCGGCACCGTCACCGTCGCGGCTGCCGAAGTTGCCCTGCCCGTCGATCAGCGGGTAACGCTGCGCGAAGTCCTGCGCCATGCGCACCAGCGCGTCGTAAGCGGCCTGGTCGCCATGCGGGTGGAAACGGCCCAGCACGTCACCGACCACACGTGCGCTCTTGACCGGCTTGGCCGCCGTGTTGCTGTTGGGGCCGCTGTAACCCAGGCCCATGCGCGACATCGAGTACATGATGCGGCGCTGCACCGGCTTCTGACCGTCGCAGACATCAGGCAGGGCCCGGCCCTTGACCACGCTGAGCGCGTATTCGAGGTAGGCGCGCTGTGCGTAGTGGGCCAGGGTCAGGGCGTCGTCGCCCTCCGGATCGGCGGCTAAATCGAGGGTAGGTTGATCCATCGGTTTCTTCAGTAACTCTTGTCGCGTTTCAGGGCAGCACCGGGCTCAGCGAGATCGTCCAGGCGGGCGAACTCGTCACGTTCACGCGGCGGGTAGGGGCGGGGTGCGGTCTTGTCGGCCGCCGGCTTGAGCACGGCATACAGCGCGAGTATGGTGCGCACGTAGTTCTGCGTCTCGCGGTAGGGCGGCACCTGGTTGCCGGCACGGCGCACGGTCTTCAGGCCGGCGTTGTACGCCGCCAGCGCCAGATCGACCCGATCCGGGAATTTTTTCAGCAGGCGGCGCAGGTGCTGGCTGCCCACCTGGATGTTGGTACGCGCATCGGTCAGCTGGCGCGCCACCGGCCGGCGACGCTGGTCTTCCAGACCGTAGCCGCGCGCCGTCGCCGGCATCACCTGCATGAGCCCGATCGCGCCTTTGGGTGATACGGCCGCGGGGTCGAAACCGGATTCGGTGGCGATCAGTGCCTGCAGCAGCGCGTAGTCGATGTCGTGCTCGCGCGCCGCCTCGCGCAGGAGGTGGCGCACCGCCTTGTAGTCCGGCGAGATCTCGAAAAAGGCATGCAGGCGCGTTGGGGCCATGGGCACGGACCCCGCGCGGGTGGCGTCCGCAGGCGCCTGGTCCGTGAAGTAGAGCGCGTAGCGCTCGTCCAGCTGCTCGGCCGCGAAGTGCGGCACACCCTTGTCGTCGACATAGGCCCAGACGTCGGCCCAGGCTGCCGGCTGCCAAAGCAGCACCAGCAGACCCAGGAGCGCAACGAGGGGACGGTATGCCGACGAAGACATCAGATGTCCACCTCCACCGAATCACCGTGCAGTTCCATCAACTCACGCCGGGCCGCAGCCTCGCCCTTGCCCATGAGCTTGGTGATCTCGGTCTCGGTCTGCGCGTTGTCGAAAGTGCCCAGGCGCACCTGCAGCAAGCGACGTGTATCGGGATTCAGCGTGGTCTCCCACAGCTGTTCGGCGTTCATCTCGCCCAGGCCCTTGAAGCGGCTGATCTGGCAACGCTCCTTGGCCACGCCTTCCTTGGCGCACTTGTCCAGGATGGCGGTGAGTTCGCCCTCGTCCAGGGCATAGGCCTTGCTGGCTGCCTTCTTGCCGCGTGCCGGCACATCCACACGGAACAGCGGCGGGCGCGCCACGTAGACATTGCCGGAGTCGATGAGCTTGGGGAAGTGGCGGAAGAACAGCGTGAGCAGCAGCACCTGGATGTGCGAGCCGTCCACGTCGGCATCACTCAGGATACAGACCTTGCCGTAACGCAGGCCGCTCAGGTCCGGCGTGTCGTCAGGCCCGTGCGGGTCGACCCCGATAGCGACCGAGATGTCGTGGATTTCGGTGTTGGCGAACAGGCGGTCGCGTTCGACCTCCCAGGTGTTGAGCACCTTGCCGCGCAGGGGCAGGATGGCCTGGCTTTCCTTGTCGCGGCCCATCTTGGCGCTGCCGCCGGCCGAGTCGCCCTCGACCAGGAAGAGTTCGTTGTGGTTCAGGTCGCGGCTTTCGCAGTCGGTCAGCTTGCCCGGCAGCACGGCCACGCCCGAGCCCTTGCGTTTCTCGACCTTCTGGCCCGCGCGCTGGCGCGTCTGCGCCGCCTTGATCGCGAGTTCGGCCAGTTTCTTGCCGTATTCCACGTGCTGGTTAAGCCAGAGCTCCAGCGTGGGGCGCACAAAGCTGGAGACCAGGCGCACGGCGTCGCGCGAATTCAGGCGCTCCTTGATCTGGCCCTGGAACTGCGGGTCCAGCACCTTGGCGCTCAACACATAACTGGCGCGGGCGAACACGTCTTCCGGCAAAAGCTTCACGCCCTTGGGCAGCAGGCTGTGCAGTTCGATGAAGCTCTTGACGGCGGTGAACAGGCCGTCGCGCAGGCCGCTGTCGTGCGTGCCGCCGGCGCTGGTGGGGATCAGGTTGACGTAACTCTCGCGCACCGGCGCACCGTCTTCGGTGAAGGCCACGGCCCAGGCCGCGCCCTCGCCTTCGGCGAAGCTGTCGTTGTTCTCGGCATACCCTTCGCCCTCGAACATCGGGATCACCGGATCGGCGCTCAGCGATTGCATCAGATAGTCGCGCAGGCCGCCCTTGTAGAGCCAGGTCTGGGTCTCTTTGGTTTTCTCGACCGTCAGTGTCACCGTGACGCCCGGCATGAGCACGGCCTTGCTGCGCAGCAGATGGGTGAGTTCGCCCATGGGCAGGGCGGCGGATTCGAAGTACTTGGCATCGGGCCAGGCGCGCACCGTCGTGCCTTGCTTGCGGTCACCTGCGGCTTGGGCGCGGGTCTGAAGCTTCTCGATCACGTCACCGCCCGAGAAGGCCAGCGTCGCCACCTTGCCCTCGCGGTAGGTACTGACCTGCAGCCGCTTGGACAAGGCATTGGTCACAGACACACCCACGCCATGCAGGCCGCCCGAGAAACTGTAGGCGCCGCCCTGCCCCTTGTCGAACTTGCCGCCGGCGTGCAGCCGCGTGTAGACCAGCTCGATCACCGGGGCCTTTTCCTCGGGGTGCAGGCCGAAGGGGATGCCGCGCCCGTCGTCCTCGACGCTGACCGAACCGTCGGCGTGCAGGGTCACGGCCATCTTCTTGCCGTGGCCGGCCAGGGCCTCGTCCGCCGCGTTGTCCAGCACCTCCTGGATGATGTGCAGCGGGTTGTCCGTCCGGGTGTACATGCCGGGACGCTGCTTGACCGGCTCCAGTCCCTTGAGGACGCGGATGGAGCCTTCGGAATATTCGGGGGTGGGTTTGACAGCCATGGCGCGGAATTGTAGACCCAGTCACGGAGTTCACTGGATAAACATACAGTTACAACTTGAGCCTTCCCGGCAGGCCAGGGCCGAATTCGCTACATTTCAACGATGAGCACACATAGCAACAAGACTCTCTCCATGGCCCAGGTGCTGATCTGCGGCGCCGCCATCGTCACCCTCTCCATGGGCATACGCCACGGCTTCGGCCTCTGGCTGCAGCCCATCACCCAGACCCAGGGCTGGACGCGCGAGACCTTCGCGCTGGCCATGGCTATCCAGAACCTGACCTGGGGCTTGGCCGGCATCTTCGCCGGCATGCTGGCCGACAAGTTCGGCGCCTTCAAGGTCATCATCGCCGGCGCCATCCTCTATGCGCTGGGCCTGATCGGCATGGCCAACGCCCCCACGCCCCTGCTGTTCGCCCTGAGTTGCGGTGTGCTGATCGGCATCGCCCAGGCCGGCACCACCTACGCCGTGATCTACGGCGTCATCGGCCGCAACGTGAGCCTGGAGAAACGCTCCTGGGCCATGGGCGTGGCCGCCGCGGCCGGCTCCTTTGGCCAGTTCCTCATGGTGCCGGTCGAAGGCTTCCTCATCAGCAGCCTGGGCTGGCAGCAGGCCCTGATGGCGCTGGGCATGGCGGCCCTGCTCATCATCCCGCTGGCCTGGGGCCTTCATGAGCCGAGCTTTGCCGCCGGCACGGCCCCGAAGCGCGAGCAATCCATCCTGCAGGCCCTGCGCGAGGCCTTCGCCTACCCGAGCTTCCAGTTGCTGATGGCCGGTTATTTCGTCTGCGGCTTCCAGGTGGTCTTCATCGGCGTGCACATGCCCAGCTACCTCAAGGACCACGGTCTATCGCCGCAGGTGGCCAGTTACTCGCTGGCGCTGATCGGCCTCTTCAATGTCTTCGGCACCTATATCGCCGGCACCCTGGGCCAGCGACTGGCCAAGAAGAACATCCTGGCCTTCATCTACCTCGCCCGCTCCATCGCCATCACGGTCTTCCTGCTGGTGCCGCTCACCCCCATGAGCGTCTACGTCTTCTCGGCCGTCATGGGTGTGCTGTGGCTGTCGACGGTGCCGCCGACCAACGCCATCGTGGCCCAGATCTTCGGCGTGGCCCATCTGTCCATGCTCGGCGGTTTCGTCTTCTTCAGCCACCAGGTCGGCTCCTTCATGGGCGTGTGGCTGGGGGGTTATCTGTACGACAAGACGGGCAGCTACGACATCGTCTGGTACATCGCCATCGGCCTGGGCGTGGCCGCGGCCCTGGTCAACCTGCCGGTACGCGAGGCCGCGATCCGGCGCGAACCCCAAGCGGCCCGGGCATGAAAAAGTGGCCACGCCAACTGCTGGCCTGGGGCGCCGCCCTGGCCGTGCTGCTGGCCGTGTTTGCCCTCTATACGCGGCCGGAATTCCTGCTGACCCTGGCCGACCAGCTCTGGGCCTGTTTCTAGGGATATCCTGCATTCGCGCGACATGACGGCGTGGCACACTGCTGTGCCATGACCATGAAGACCTTCATCATCACCGGCGCCTCCGACGGCATCGGCGCCGAACTGGCGCGTCAGCTGGCGCAGCGGCATGGCGCCGAGGTCGGCCTCGCGCTGGCCGCACGCAAGGAAGCCCAACTCGAGGAAGTGGCCAGCGCATGTCGCAGCCATGGCAGCGAGGTGCTGGTCGTGCCCACCGATGTGACCGATCCGACCCAGTGCCGCGCCCTGATCGAGCGCAGCGTGGAACGCTTCGGCTGGCTCGATGCCCTCGTCAACAACGCCGGCGTCTCGGCCCAGGCCCTGTTCGAGCAGGTTCAGCCCGAAGACCTGGGCTGGTACGAGGACCTGATGCGCGTGAACCTCTGGGGCTCGGTCTGGTGTACGCATGCCGCCCTGCCCCATCTCAAGGCCAGCCGCGGCCAGGTGGTGGCCGTCTCTTCCCTGGCCGGCCTGGTGGGCGTGCCGGGACGCACGGCCTACAGTGCCAGCAAGTTCGCCATGACGGGGTTTTTCGAGGCGCTGCGCGCCGAACTCAAGCCCGCCGGCGTCAGCGTCACCACGGCCTACCCTGGAGTGGTGGCCACGCAGATCCGCTACCGCGGGCTCAACGCGGCCGGTGTGGCCGCCGGATCCAGCGGCCTGAAGGAAGACGACGCCATGCCGGTGGAGGTCTGCGCCCGCCTCATCCTCGATGGCATGAACCGCCGCCAGCGCGAAGTCGTGATGAGCACCAAGGGCAAGCTGGGGCGTTACCTCAAGCTGCTGGCCCCCGGCCTGGTGGAGCGCATGGCCCTGGCCGCGCTCAAGGACGAGGTCAAGCCGCGATGAGCGTTGCGGCTGTGCATGGCACGGAGGCGCCTTCGGCCTGGGTCCAGCGCTGGTCGCATCTGGTCCGCCCCGGCGGCAGCGTGCTGGACGTGGCCTGTGGCCATGGCCGCCACCTGCGCTGGTTCGCACAACGCGGCCACCCGGTCACCGGCGTGGACCGCTCGACCGAGGCCATCGCGGCCGTGGCGCCCCTGGGCCTCATGCTGCAGGCCGATATCGAGAACGGCCCCTGGCCCCTGTTGCAGGACGGCCGGCCCCAGGCTTTCGACGCCGTCGTGGTCACCAACTACCTCTGGCGGGCACTGTTCCCGGTGCTGCTGCAAAGCCTGTCGCCAGGTGGGGTGCTGATTTACGAAACCTTTGCAGCGGGCAATGAAACCGTGGGCAAGCCCTCGCGCCCGGACTTCCTGCTGCAACCGGGCGAGCTGCTGGACGTCTGCCGCACCCTGCGCATCGTGGCCTATGAGGACGGCTACCTGGCCGCGCCCCAACGTTATGTGCAGCGCATCGCGGCCGTGCGCGAGACCGGCCTGTCCACGGCCAGCGCGCCGGCGCGTTATCCACTCTGAGGCCCTGCCCTGCGGGGCCGGAGCCCACCCTCGGTAGAATGCCTCTTTGGCCTGAACTTAACTCTCTGCGGACATGACCTCCTCCCATCGCCAGATCACCGGCAGCATCGTCGCCCTCGTCACCCCCCTGCACGAGGACGGTAGCGTCGACTACCCCACGCTGCGCAAACTGATCGACTGGCACGTTGCCGAAGGCACCGACTGCATCGGCGTGGTCGGCACCACCGGCGAATCGCCCACCGTCAACGTCGACGAGCACTGCGAGATCATCCGCGTCTCGGTCGAACAGGCCAAAGGCAAGGTCCCCATCATGGCCGGCTGCGGTGCCAACTCCACAGCCGAGGCCATCGAACTCGCGAAGTTCGCCAAGAAGGTCGGTGCCGACTGCCAGCTGCAGGTCGTGCCTTACTACAACAAGCCCACGCAAGAGGGCCAGGTCCTGCACTTCAAGGCCATTGCCGAAGCTGTCGGTGACCTGCCCATGGTGCTGTACAACGTGCCCGGGCGCACCGTGGCCGATATGGCGCACGACACCGTGCTGCGCCTGGCCCAGGTGCCGGGCATCGTCGGCATCAAGGAAGCCACCGGCAACATCGAGCGCGCCCAATGGCTGATCCGCGAAGTGCCCAAGGGCTTTGCCATCTACTCGGGTGACGACCCGACCGCCGTGGCCCTGATGCTGTGTGGCGGCCAGGGCAACATCAGCGTGACGGCCAATGTGGCCCCGCGCCAGATGCATGAACTCTGCGTGGCTGCCATGGCCGGCGACGTGAAGCGCGCCATGGAGATCCAGTTCAAGCTGATGCCGCTGCACAAGCAGCTCTTCGTCGAACCCAACCCCATCCCGGTCAAGTGGGCCATGCAGCGTATGGGCCGCTGTGGCGGCACGCTGCGCCTGCCCATGACGCCGCTGACGGCGACCAACCAGCCCGTGGTCGAAGCAGCGCTGCGCGCGACCGGCCTGATCTGAACCCAACTGTTCCCCAAGGAAATTGCCGGTGAAGCTTGTTTCGAAACTGGCCCTGCTGGGCCTGCCGCTGGCGCTGGTCGCCTGCTCCACGCTGGATGGTGACAAGGTCGACTACAAGGCCGCCACCAAGGCGCCCTCGCTGTCGATCCCGCCCGACCTGACGCAGTTGCCGCGTGACACCCGTTACAACACGCCGGGCAGCACGGTCAGCGCCACCGGCTACCAGAACGCCACGAGCGCCGCACAGGGCGTCGCCGCCAACGCGATCGCGGTGGCTTCCTACCCTGGCATGCGCATCGATGGCGTCGGTGGGCAGCGCTGGCTGGTGGTCGACCAGCCCGCCGAGAAGCTCTGGCCCCTGGTCAAGGAGTTCTGGCAGGAGGCCGGCCTGACTCTGATCACAGAACAGGCGCAGCTGGGCATCATGGAAACCGACTGGGCCGAGAACCGCGCCAAACTGCCGCAGGACTTCATGCGCCGCACGTTTGGCAAGATCATCGGCGCCGTGTTCTCCACCAATATGCTGGACAAGTACCGCACACGCCTGGAGCGCAATGCCGCCGGCGGCACCGAGATCTATATCAGCCAGCGTGGTCTGGAAGAAGTCTACACCGATGCCAGCAAGGAAAAACTGGTCTGGCAGCCGCGCGCTGCCGACCCCGAAATGGAAGTGGAGATGCTGCGCCGTCTGATGATCAAGCTCGGGGCGCCCAGCCAGCAAGCTGACCAGCAGGCCGCCGCGGCGCCCCGCCGCACCTCGCGCCTGGACATGCGCGACGGTCAGCCCGTGGTGCTGGTCAGCGAAGGTTTTGACCGCGCCTGGCGCCGTGTGGGCCTGACGCTGGACCGCACCGGCTTCACCGTCGAGGACCGCGACCGCAGCCAGGGTATCTATTTCGTGCGTTATGTGGAGCCCAGGAAACCCGGCGAGGAAGAGCCAGGCTTCTTCTCGCGCATGTTCAGCGGCACGCCCAAGGACAAGACGCCGCAGAAATACCGCATCACGGTGCGCGGCCAGGGCGACAACAGTACCGTGTCCGTGCTCAATGCCGAGGGTGCACCCGAGGTGTCGGACAACGCCCAGCGCATCCTGCAGGTCATCACCGACGATCTGCGCTGAGAACCTGGCACGGCCTTGCGCCGTGTACGGGCGTAAAAAAAGCCACCTCGCGGTGGCTTTTTTACTGGCGGGACAAGAATTACTTCTTGGCCGGCTCAGCAGCGGGAGCGGCGGCCGGAGCAGCAGCGGGAGCCGAAGCGTCGGCAGCCGGAGCGGGAGCAGCGGCGGGAGCGGGAGCAGCAGCAGCGGGAGCGGCGGCGGGAGCAGCAGCTTCTTCCTTCTTGCCGCAAGCGGCCAGGGCAGCGGCGGCGATCACGGCGGCCAGAACGAGGGTCTTGTTCATGTTGAGTTATCTAGTTAAAAGTTGATGACAATTTCCGGAAATTGCCAGCACGGTATGCCGCACTGACCAAGCAGGCCTGCTTACACAAAGCTTGCTTAGCCGAAAATTATATGGCGAATTTCATGCCATATTGCGAAAAAAATAGGGCTTAACCCTTAAGGGGTACCCGAAGAAGCCTAGAGCCCCAGCACCGAGGCCGGGAAACCCGGCGCGCTGTCACGCCGCCATTCATCCAGCACCTGCCGCAATTCCACACGCCTGGACGCCGCGCTGTCACACACCAGCACGTCGCGCTCGGGGTCGATGCGCTGCATCACCCAGGCTGGGGTCCACAAGGCGCTCGGAAAAGCCAGGGCATCACGGCTGCGGCAGACACGACACTCGATGATGTGGTCCCAGGTCTGGCGCCATTTCACGAAACGCGCATGCTGGCGCGTCACCCCCGAGTAGTCCATGGCCAGCATGTACAGCCTGCGCCCGCCGCGTGACCACGCCTGCAGCGACTCGACCACGGCGCGCTCACCCAGCGGCCAGTCCGCGTAATTGGCGTCGCACAGGATCAACTCGTTCCACCCCTCGTGCGCGGCAGCCTGCAGCGCACCGCGCACCGCCTGCACAAAAACGCTGCGCCCCTGCAGCCGTCCCTTTGGCAGCGGATCGGGGAGGTTTTCTTCAGCAGGCATGGGCCCAGCCATCCTCGCACCAGGCCTGCAACAGTTCGCGCGCCGCCTTGCTGGCACGCGCCACTTCGGCTGCGCTCAGGCAACGCTGGTCGGCCAGCTGGCGCATCAGCACGGCATCGCGACCGGCAGCGCGATAGCTCTCGCCATTGATGAACACATGCTGCTCGTCGTAGAGCATGCGCGTGCGTCGGTCCAGTGTCACGCCCCAGCGCCCACCGGGCTTGGCGCCGGCCTCGAACCAGACATGCGCCTTGGGCTCGCTCAGGGTCTCGCCCAGGGCACGCATCAGCGCCAGCGGGTCCTTGAGCGCCTGCTGCAGGGCCTGGCGGGCGAACCGCCCGAGTTCGGCTGGCAAGGCGGCCGGCGTCGCGACCGCAGCCTGCCCCGGATCGCGATAGAAGTCGTCTCCCACGACCTCGGACGCATCCTCGGCCAGGCGCTGCAGCAGTTCCTGCGCCAGTTCACCCGCCTTGGGCGAGCGAAAGCCGATGGAATAGGTCATGCAGTCACCCCCCACGGCAACCCCATCGTGCGCATAGTGCGGTGGCAGGTAAAGCATGTCACCCGGCTCCAGCACGAACTCCTGCTCGGGCTCGAAGTTCGCCAGGATCTTGACCGGCATGTTGGGCTTGAGGCTCAGATCATGCTGGCGGCCGATGCGCCAACGGCGCCGGCCGTGGGCCTGCAGCAGGAAGACGTCGTAATTGTCAAAATGCGGACCCACGCCGCCGCCATCGCTGGCGTAGCTGATCATCAGATCATCCAGCCGGGCGTCGGGAATGAAACGGAAACGGTTCATCAGCTCGTGGATGGCATCGCTATGCAAGTCCACACCCTGCACCAGCAGGGTCCATTCGGGTATCTTCAGTGCCGGCAGCGCGCGACGCGCAAACGGCCCGCGCTGCAAGGTCCAGTGCTCCTTGCCGCGGCGGCGCTCAAGCGCGACCAGGCGCGACTCCGCCTCCTCGCGCCCGGCCAGCTCGAACAGTTCGCTGCGCGCCAGCAGCGGCGCAAAACCAGGGATGGCCTGGCGCACCAGCAGCGGTTTCTTGTGCCAGTAGCGCTTCATGAAGACTTCGGGGCTCAGCCCGCCGAGCAGGGGCAGCGTTTGATTTACGTTCATAGGAAGAAACTGTAATGGATGCGCGCCCAAGGCCCAAACCAAGGCTCCCGCGGAACCGGCTTGGCCGGGCCGCTGGGGGCGCCCCTGAGGGGGTGGCGGAGCGAACGAAGGGAGCGGAGCCTGGGGGGAGCTATATTCTCCCTATGGACATCAATCAGCAATGTGTGGTCGCCCTGACCTGGACGCTCAAGGACACCCTGAACGAGGAACTCGACGTGCTCGACGAGCCGGTGGAATTCCTGATCGGCGGGCAGGACCTGTTCAAGAAGATCGAAGACGCCCTCCAAGGCCACCGCATGGGCGCCACCGTCGCTCTGCAACTGGAGCCCGAGGAGGCCTTCGGCGACTACAAGGAAGACCTGGTTTTCCTGGAACAGCGCGCCCTGTTTCCGGCTGAACTCGAAGAGGGCATGACCATCGAAGGCTCGGCCCTGCCGGCCGGCTGCAACCCCGAAGCCCCCAAGGACGTGCTCTACACGGTCACCGAGATCTACCCCGAACATGTGGTGCTTGACGGCAACCACCCGCTGGCGGGCATCGCCCTGCGCCTGACGCTCAAGGTCGAGAGCGTGCGCGAAGCCACCGAAGAGGAAATCGGCCGCGGCTCGGCCGGTACCGGCTTCTTCCGCATCCAGCCCATCGACACCATGCCGCCCGGCAGCGACAGCCTCCATTGAACGCCACCGTCGCCTCGCCAATGCCTTAAAGCGGGGAACCCCGCGGAACTGGCTTTGCCAGGCCGCTGGGGTTGTCCCCTGAGGGGAGAGACGGCTACACGAAGTGAGCCGTAACAGGGGGGAGCTAACTCTTTCCAGTGGAGCCGTAGCCGCCCGCGCCGCGCTCGGTCGCAGCGGGGAATTCGCTGACCACCTTGAACTGCGCCTGCACCACCGGCACCACGACCAGCTGGGCAATGCGCTCCATCGGCTCGATGGTGAAGGCCGTGGGGCTGCGGTTCCAGGCGCTCACCATGAGCTGGCCCTGGTAGTCGCTGTCGATCAGACCCACCAGATTGCCCAGCACGATGCCGTGTTTGTGGCCCAGGCCTGAGCGCGGCAGGATCAGCGCGGCATACCCCGGGTCAGCCAGATGGATGGCAATGCCCGTGGGGATCAGCTGCCAGGCATTGGGCAGCAGGGTCACGGCCTCGTTGAGGCAGGCGCGCAGGTCCAGGCCGGCGCTGCCGGGGGTGGCATAAGCAGGCAACTGATCCGCCATACGCGGATCAAGAATCTTGACATCGATGTTCATCTTCGGGGTTCCAGGGAATCAGGACTTCATGCGGCGGGCGATCTCGGCCACCAACTGGCGGGCCAACACCAGCTTGTCGGCGCGCGGCAACTCGGTCGCGCCCTGGGCATCGACCAGCAACAGGGCGTTGTCGTCCTGGCCGAAGGTGGCCGGCCCGATATTGCCCACCAGCAGGGGCACGCCCTTGCGCGCCAGCTTGGCCTGGGCGTTGGCCAGCAGGTCGTGGCTCTCGGCCGCGAAACCCACGCAGTAGAGCGCACCGCTTTTCGCGCGCGCGCCCTGGGCCACGCCGGCCAGGATGTCGGGGTTCTCGACAAAACTCAGCGCCGGCACGGTGCCAGAGCCATCCTTTTTGATCTTCTGCTCAGCGGAACTGGCTGGGCGCCAGTCGGCCACAGCAGCCGTAGCTGCAAAAATAGTAGCATTCGTCACCTCGGCGTCCACTGCCTGCTGCATGTCCCGCGCCGAGCGCACGTCGATACGGCGCACGCCGCGCGGCGTGGGCAGGTGCACGGGGCCGGCGACCAGGACCACCTCGGCACCGGCTTCGTGCGCCGCACGTGCGATGGCAAAACCCATTTTTCCGCTGGAGCGGTTGGTGATGCCGCGCACCGGATCGATGGCCTCGTAGGTCGGGCCGGCCGTCACCAGCACACGCTGGCCGCGCAGGCTCTTGCGCGCGAAGAAGGCGATCACCTCCTCCAGCAATTCCTGCGGCTCCAGCATGCGGCCGTCACCGGTCTCGCCGCAAGCCTGGTCCCCACTGCCTACCGCGAGCACATGGGCGCCATCGGCCTGCAGCTGGGCCACATTGCGCTGGGTGGCCGGGTTGGCCCACATCTCGCGGTTCATGGCCGGCGCCACCAGCAGCGGCACCTGGTCGATCGGACGCGCCAGGCACATCAGGCTCAGCAGATCGTCGGCGCGCCCGTGCAGCAGCTTGGCCATGAAATCGGCGCTGGCCGGGGCAATCAGGATGGCATCGGCCTCGCGGCTGAGGTTGATGTGCGCCATATTGTTGGTCTCGCGCGGGTCCCACTGCGAGTGGTAAACCGGCCGGTTGGAGAGTGCCTGCATCGTCACGGGCGTGATGAACTGGCCAGCCGCCTCGGTCATCACCACCTGCACCGTGGCGCCCTCCTTCACCAGGGCACGGCAAAGCTCGGCCGCCTTGTAGCAGGCGATGCCCCCGGTCAGGCCCAGGACGATGTGTTTTCCAGCCAAGTCGTTCATGGCCCGCAATGTAACAGTTTGGCAAGAACTTTCCGTCCCATGGCAGGGTTGTCACGCCCCGAAGCCTATAATCTCGCTTTACCACCTCCTCGAGCCTCGCGTTCGAACCTGACATGACCAAATTCGTCTTCGTCACCGGCGGTGTGGTGTCCTCCCTGGGCAAGGGAATCGCCTCAGCGTCCTTGGCCGCGATCCTGGAATCGCGGGGCCTCAAAGTCACCCTCATCAAGCTCGATCCCTATCTGAACGTCGATCCGGGAACGATGTCGCCCTTCCAGCACGGCGAGGTGTTCGTGACCGATGACGGCGCGGAGACCGACCTGGACTTGGGCCACTATGAGCGTTTCGTCGAAACGCGCATGAAAAAGACCAACAACTTCACCACCGGCCAGATCTACAAGAGCGTGCTCGAGAAGGAGCGCCGTGGCGACTACCTGGGCAAAACCGTGCAGGTCATCCCGCACGTCACCAACGAAATCCAGGAATACATCAAGCGCGGTGCCGGCTACGACACGCCCGAAGCGGTGGACGTGGCCATCGTCGAAATCGGCGGCACCGTGGGTGACATCGAGTCCCTGCCCTTCCTAGAAGCCGTGCGCCAACTCAGCCTGCGCCTGGGGCCGAACAATGCGGCCTTCGTGCACCTGACCTATGTGCCCTGGATCGCCGCTGCCGGCGAGCTCAAGACCAAACCGACCCAGCACACCGTGCAGAAACTGCGCGAAATCGGTATCCAGCCCGACGCGCTGCTGTGCCGCGCCGACCGCCCGATTCCCGACGACGAGCGCGACAAGATCTCGCTGTTCACCAACGTGCCGGAGTGGGGCGTGATCTCCATGCCCGACGTGGACACCATCTACAAGGTGCCGCGCGTGCTGCACGAGCAGGGCCTGGACGGCCTGATCTGCGACAAGCTGCGCCTGAACACCCCGCCGGCCAACCTCAAGCGCTGGGACTCCCTGGTCTACGAGACAGAGCATCCCCAGGGTGAGGTCACCATCGCCATGGTGGGCAAGTACGTGGAGCTGTCCGACAGCTACAAGTCGGTCAACGAGGCCCTGCGCCACGCCGGCATGAAAAACCACGTGCGCGTGAAGATCGAGCACGTCGATTCGGAAACCATCACCGACGAGACCCTCCAGCGCCTGTCCAAGTACGACGCCATCCTGGTGCCCGGCGGTTTCGGCAAGCGCGGCATCGAGGGCAAGATCAGCACCGCGCGTTACGCCCGCGAGCAGAAGGTTCCCTACCTGGGCATCTGCCTGGGCATGCAGGTGGCCACCATCGAGTTCGCACGCCACGTGGCCGGCCTCAAGGACGCCAACAGCACCGAGTTCGAGCCGCACTGCCAGCACCCCGTGATCGCGCTGATCACCGAGTGGAAGGACGCCGACGGCAGCATCAAGACGCGCGACGCCAACTCCGACCTGGGCGGCACGATGCGCCTGGGTGCGCAAAGCTCCGACGTGGCCAAGGGCACGCTGGCCAACAAGATCTATGGCGACGTGGTCACCGAGCGGCATCGCCACCGCTACGAGGCCAACGTCAACTACCTGGACACCCTGCGCAAATCCGGCCTGGTGATTTCGGCCCTGACCCAGCGCGAGCAGCTCACCGAAATCGTCGAGCTGCCGCAAAACGTCCACCCCTGGTTCGTCGGCGTGCAGTTCCACCCCGAGTTCAAGTCCACCCCCTGGGACGGCCACCCGCTGTTCAACGCCTTCGTCAAGGCGGCGCTGGAGCACCAGGGTGCCGGCAAGAAGAACCTGAAGGTCGTGGCCTGAGGCCGGAGCAAAGACCATGAAACTCTGCGGCTTCGACGTCGGCCTTGACCAGCGCTTTTTCCTGATCGCCGGCACCTGCTCCATCGAAGGACTGCAGATGTCCATCGACGTGGCCGGCCAGCTCAAGGAAGCCTGCACGTCCCTGGGCATCCCCCTGATCTACAAGGGTTCGTTCGACAAGGCCAACCGTTCTTCGGGTGCTACCAAGCGCGGCGTGGGCATGGAGGCCGGCCTGAAGATCCTGGACGAAGTGCGCCGCCAGACCGGTCTGCCCGTACTCACCGACGTGCACGACGAGTCGCAAGTGGCCGAGGTCGCCAGCGTGGTCGATGTGCTTCAGACCCCGGCCTTCCTGTGCCGCCAGACCGACTTCATCCACGCCGTGGCCAAGTCGGGCAAGCCGGTGAACATCAAGAAGGGCCAGTTTCTCGCGCCCTGGGACATGAAGAACGTGATCGACAAGGCCCGCGCTGCGGCCGTTGAAGCGGGCCTGGACCCGGATCGCTTTCTGGCCTGCGAGCGCGGCGTCAGCTTTGGCTACAACAACCTCGTGGCCGATATGACCAGCCTGGCCGAAATGCGCAAGTCAGGCGCGCCCGTGGTGTTTGACGTGACCCACTCGGTGCAAAAACCCGGCGGCCAGGGCACGACCAGCGGCGGCGCACGCGAGATGGTGCCCGTGCTGGCCCGCGCCGGTGCGGCCGTGGGCGTCGCAGGCTTTTTCATGGAAACCCACCCCAACCCCGACCAGGCCTGGTCCGACGGCCCCAACGCCGTGCCGCTCAAGCACATGAAGGCCCTGCTGGAAACGCTGGTGGCGCTGGACGACGTGACCAAGAAAAACGGTTTCCTCGAAAACAGCTTCAACGCCTGACCCGACGCCAACCGCCATGACACCCGCCTACATCATCGTCGACATGCAGATCTCCGACATGGAGCGGTACAAGCAGTACATGGCCGAGGCCCCGGCGGCGGTGAAGGCGGCGGGCGGCGAGTACCTGGTGCGCGGCGGCCGCTTCGAGGTGATGGAAGGCAGCTGGCAGCCGGCCCGCGTGGCCATGCTGCGTTTTCCGAGCTTCGAGCAGGCCAAGGCCTTCTACGACGGCGAGATGTACACCCAGACCCGGGCCAAGCGCGCCGGTGCCACGCAGTTCTTCAACATGATCCTGGTGGAGGGCGTGGCCGCCCCCATCGTTTGAACACCACTCTCAAGAAATCCAAATCGAAAGGTAAGCATGAGCGCTATTGTTGATATCGTCGGCCGCGAAGTCCTGGACAGCCGAGGCAACCCCACCGTCGAATGCGACGTCCTGCTGGAGTCGGGCACCATGGGCCGCGCCGCCGTGCCCTCGGGCGCTTCCACCGGTTCGCGCGAAGCCATCGAGCTGCGCGACGGCGACAAGAGCCGTTACCTGGGCAAGGGCGTGCTCAAGGCCGTCGAGCACATCAACACCGAGATCTCTGAGGCCGTGCTGGGCCTGGACGCCTCCGAGCAGGCCTTCCTGGACAAGACCCTGATCGACCTGGACGGCACCGAGAACAAGAGCCGCCTGGGCGCCAACGCCATGCTGGCTGTCTCCATGGCCGTGGCCCGCGCCGCCGCCGAAGAAGCCGGCCTGCCCCTGTACCGCTATTTCGGCGGCATGAGCGCCGTGCAGATGCCCGTGCCCATGATGAACGTCATCAACGGCGGCGCCCACGCCAACAACAACCTCGACCTGCAGGAGTTCATGATCCTGCCGGTGGGCGCCCCCAATTTCCGCGAAGCCCTGCGCTACGGCGCCGAGGTCTTCTACGCGCTCAAGAAGATCCTGCACGACAAGGGCATGCCCACTTCCGTGGGTGACGAGGGCGGTTTCGCCCCCAGCGTGGCCAACCATGAAGCGGCCATCCTGCTGATCCTGGAAGCCATCGACAAGGCTGGCTACACCGCCGGCGAGCAGATCGCCCTGGGCCTGGACTGCGCCGCCAGCGAGTTCTACAAGGACGGCAAGTACCACCTCGAAGGCGAAGGCCTGGTGCTGTCCGCCACCGAATGGACCGACATGCTGGCCACCTGGTGCGACAAGTACCCCATCATCAGCATCGAGGACGGCATGGCCGAAGGCGACTGGGACGGCTGGAAGATCCTGACCGATCGCCTGGGCAAAAAGGTGCAGATCGTCGGCGACGACCTCTTCGTCACCAACACCAAGATCCTCAAGGAAGGCATCGACAAGGGCATCGCCAACTCCATCCTGATCAAGATCAACCAGATCGGCACCCTGAGCGAAACCTTTGCCGCCATCGAGATGGCCAAGCGCGCCGGCTACACCGCCGTCATCAGCCACCGCTCGGGCGAGACAGAGGACAGCACCATTGCCGACATCGCGGTGGGCACCAACGCCGGCCAGATCAAGACCGGCTCGATCAGCCGCTCGGACCGCATGGCCAAGTACAACCAGCTGCTGCGTATCGAGGAAGATCTGGGCGAGATCGCCGTCTACCCCGGTCGTTCCGCCTTCTACAACCTCCGTTAATCCAACCGCATGGGCGCACGCTTCGTCCCGGCCATCCTGATCACCCTGCTCGTGGTCCTGCACGCGCAGCTGTGGTTTGGCCGGGGCAGCGTGCCCAACGTGAACCGCATGGCGGGCGAGCTCGAAGCGCAGAAACAGAAGAACATCCAGGCCCAGCTGGTCAACGACCGGCTGTTGGCCGACATCCAGGACCTGCGCGAGGGCCTGGAGATGGTGGAAGAGAAGGCGCGGCTGGAGCTGGGCATGGTCAAGCCCAACGAGATCTACGTCCAGATCACCAAATAAAGCTGTGATGAAAATCGCCGTCGTCGGTGCGCCCACGACCGGCAAAACCCGCCTGGCCCAGGCCCTGGCCCAACACCTGCCCGAGTTGCAGGTCAGCGACGCCCCCGCACCTGAAACATTGAAACCCGGCGCCTACGCGCGCGTCCTGCTCATGGGCCTGGACCTGCCGGACAGCACGGCCGAACAACAGGCAGCGGATGCCAACCTGCGTGCGCAACTGGCCGCCAATGGTGTGGCCTATGGTGTGGTGTACGGATTCGGCCCGCAACGCCTGCGTGGCGCCTTGCGACTGATCACACCGCAAGACGGCCCCCCCCCGCGGTGGACCGGACCCTGCGAGCGCTGCGCCGACCCAGAGTGTGAGTTCCGACTCTTTACTGGATTGATGAACTCGAAGGCGGCTGATCACCTGCCGTCGTGAACAGCTGGGTGGTGTCGATGGTGTCGAAGCGGTAGTTGGCACCGCAGAACTCGCAGTCCACCATGATCACACCGCGCTCGGCCAGGATCTCGCGAGCCTCGACCTCACCCAGCCCCTGGATCATGCGACCCACACGCTCGCGGCTGCAGGTGCAGGCAAACCGCGGTGCCGTCTCGCCGGCATGCGGCATGAAACGTTGCAGCTTCTCCTCCCAGAACAGGCGGCGCAGGATGGTCTCCACGTCCAGCGTCAGCAGCTCCTCGCGCTTGAGGCTGGAGGCCAGCGTGGCGATGCTGTTGTAGTGCTCGTACATCTCCGCTTCGTACAGTTCGGCTTCGGCCGGCTGCTGGCCGGCCAGGTTGCCCATGCCCTCGATGGGCAGGCGCTGGATCAGCAGGCCCGCAGCCACCTTGTCGTCGGCGGCCAGCACCAGCACCGTGTCGAGCTGCTCACTCTGGCGCATATAGAGCTGCAGGGCCTCGGCCAGGTTGTGCACGGATTTGCCATCGGCACCGGAGAGCGGCACCACACCCTGGTAGGGCTGCTGGCCGGGCTGGCGGTCCTTGGGGTCGAGCGTGACCGCGAAGCGGCCCAGGCCGTTCACATTGAGCATGGCCCGCAGACCGGCGTCATCGGGCACTGGGCCCGGCACGGTGGCCGTGGCACGCAGACTCAGGTCGGACTGCACCTCGGTCACGGCCAGCTTGACCGGCCCGTCGCCGAACACCTGCAGGACCAGCGCGCCATCGAATTTGATGTTGGACTGCATCAGCGTCCCGGCCGCCACCATCTCGCCCAGCAGGGCCTGCACCGGCGGCGCATAGGCCCCGGTGCTGCTCTGCGCGCGACGTTTCAGGATCTCGGTCCACGCATCGGTGAGGCGTACGACCATGCCGCGCACCGGCAGGCCTTCAAAAAGAAATTTATGGAGTTCAGACATGCAAGGATTTGGGGCTCAGCCGATTTTCTTCAAGCCCTTGCGGAAACGCTCGGCGTTGTCGACGTAATGCTGGGCAATACGCTGCAGGCCGGCGATCTGCTCGGGAGAAAGCTGCTTGACGGCCTTGGCCGGGCTGCCCAGGATCATGGAGCCATCGGGAAACTCCTTGCCCTCGGTCACCAGCGAACCGGCACCGACCAGGCAGTTCTTGCCGATCTTCGCGTGGTTCAAGACCACGGCCCCAATGCCGATCAACGAGCCGTCGCCCACGGTGCAGCCGTGCAGCATGACCTGGTGGCCCACCGACACGTTCTCGCCCAGTACCAGCGGCACGCCCTCGTCGGCATGCAGCACGCTGGCGTCCTGGATGTTGGAGTTGCGGCCGATGTGGATGTGTTCGCTGTCACCACGGATGACGGTACCGAACCAGACGCTGACGTTTTCTTCCAGGGTGACTTTGCCGATGACCTGGGCGCTGTCGGCGACGTAGGCGTTTTTGCCTAGTTTGGGGGATTGACCGTCTAGTTCGTAGATTGCCATTTTCTTGTCTCTTTTGGGGGATGGGCTTGATTGTAAAGAGGCTTGGTTTTCTGTTCTTGTGAAGGGTTGGCTTTCGTGGCTTGCCGGGTCTCGCCCCGGCGGGCGACTCACTTTCTCTTGCTTCGCCAAGAGAAAGTAAGCAAAGAGAAGGCGAGCCGAAGTCAGGGCCGCTGCGCGGTTCCTTGCGCTGCTCGCATCGGTCGGGGTCGGGCTAAACTCGCTGCGCTCAAACAACGCCCGCCCTGATCCGCCCGCTGCTGCGCTGCTCAGCCCTGCCACACGGCAGCGGGAAACGAACAGCCGGGAACCAACAGCCCAAGACAAAACAGCCGGACAAGGACGCGCCATGGCGCGTCCTTGTGGAGTCCGGTATTGG
>JAXMMJ010000046.1:0-24257 GCA_034366585.1 Hylemonella sp. | reverse complement strand
GGTGCAGCGCGCGGCCTGGCGTTTGGAACGACGTTGCGTGGCGAGGCGGAGTGGCTGGCCGGGGATCTGAGCGCTGCCCGGATCCACCTGCGTGAAGGGGCCCGCCTGCACCGTGCCATCAGCGGGCCGGTGGGGGAGGCACTGTCGCTGCAGCGGCTGGCCGAAGTGTCTTTGCACGAAGGGCACCGCGATGAAGCCCGTGCCTTGATTGACGAAGCGTTGGACGTTGCAAGGCAGACCGACATCGGATTCCACCTGCTGGACCGCATCTACGGCACCCGAATCAGCTTGCATGCCGATGATCCGGCTGCAGCGCTGCACGTGATGGAGGATGCCAGCGAATCGGTTCGTGGACCTTTGGAGACGTGCCCAGGTTGCCGAATCACCTTCGCGGTACCGGCGGCCATTGCGGCCGCGCGCGCTGGCGAGATCGACCTGGCGCACCAACACGAAGAGCAATGCGCCTACCTGGCCAACGTGGTCATGCGCCTGCCCGCCTGGTACGCAGCCCACCAGGAAGTGTGCGGACATGTCGGTGTCGCCGAAGGACGCCATCGTGATGAAACGGCTTCGCGCTTTAGCGCAGCAGCTTTGCGGTTTTGGGAGGCAGGGCAACCGCTTGACGCCGAACGTTGTGAAGCACTGGCAACGGTGGGAGTCGGTGGGCGACGTGAACGCAAATGACAGCGCCATGCGGCCTTGAAAGGAGGCGTCAAATTTTCTAGATGCCAGCTTCAAATTTGTCGTAACGCACCTACCCGATTTACGCATGGCCGGCTCGAGCTGTAGCGTTACTGAAAATCTGTCGGGCTGGATTGCATTTCAAAAGACGGGATGACTGCGACGTGGGGAAGAACGCAATCTCATAGCTCCAGCCTATCGTCCGCAAACGCTGCGCACCGCCGGCCGATGCCCGGAAGATCGTTCAAGACTGAACTGAGTCATTAGGGATTGAGCTCATGGCTGGCAGCGTCGGCCGTCAACGGTCATTAGACGGTCGACCATGAGTATGGCCGCTTCACGCTCAGGACCGGGTATTTGGCCATCATTGATAGCGGTCCGTAAGCGAACTACCGCATGTGCTTAAGGCGAGTTGGTGCTCCCGACCCTGAGCGGCAATAGTTTTGTCAAAGCGCTGATGTAGAAAGCAAATAGCGACCATAAGTGTTGCGTCCTACAGCCCGCTCAATGACGTTGCCGATCGTCGACGTCCATCCGCACTGCATCGCGATCGAAGTCAGCGGCAATGCGGCCCAATAGTCCTGAAGTGACCAGCCAGCGTATCGACAGTGCGTTCTGCCATAGCCGGTACTGCTGAGCACGCTGGCGTTCCTGTTCTCCGCCGTCGCCGATGGAGCGCATGGTGACACCGCGATCTGGAGTTTGAGCCCCCCCACCATTCCTTCGTGGCGGGAACTTTGGCGGGTGATCCCCCGCTATGAGCACCGTCTCTTTGGACAAACCCGATGGCCTACAGCCCGCACCAGCCTTCATCAGTCATCGATGCCTCGCTGGGCTGGCACGCCCGCTTTGAAATGATGCTTTATCAACGTCATTTCTGTCACCGTATCGGCCAGCTCGATCAGCTTTGCAGGAGCACCGCGCCCGGTGAGCACCACGTGCACGTGCTGCTGGAGCTCCAGCAGGCAGGCGAGAACGGCATCCAGGGGTATCCAACCGTGGCACAGCGGAAACATGATTTTGTCCAGCACCACTAGGGAGTGTTTGCCAGCGCGGATCGTAGCCTCGGCTTTGGCCCAGCCTTGCAACACGAGTCCGGCCGAGTGGTGCATATCGCAGCTCTTCCAACTAAAGCCGTCGCCAAGACCCTCAATAGGTATGCCGAGCTGCTCGAGAAGGCGATGTTCTCCGAACCGCGTCGTCGGCATATTCATGAACTGGTAAACCTTCACCTCCTTGCCATGGCCGTGCTCAAGCAGGGCCAAGCCTAATGCGGCCGTGCTCTTACCCTTGCCGGAACCAGTGTGCACTGTTATCAAACCGCGCCGTTCCTCTTGTTGCGCGTCCACATACGGTTGGACTGGTAGAGCTTCAATGTTCATAGTGGGTCAGGCTACGTTGTTAAGACTGCGCTCCACCAGCGAGGTGCCTTCGAGAAGGCGCAGCGTCTTGGCAATGGCCAGGATGGCGAGGTCGATCAGGGGTCAAGCAACACGACTGTCATGTAGGCCGCGGCGAAGCTTCCGATGCTGGAAAGGTTATCGGCGTCAAAGCCCTGGCTGTAGAGAGCCCAGAAGCCCACCCACAAAACGATGCCGCCCTAGTGGGCCAGATACAGCTCCAGTGTATGCGCAGAGCGGATGTCGGCGTAGCCTACGTCAGCGGGGATCACCTTGTGGGCCAGTGCGGCGGTGGCGAACAGCGGCACCTGCAGTGTTGTGACGTTCATGCCGTACTGCGGCAGGTCGGCGGGGGCGAAGAACAGCCTCTGGATCAGCAGACCGGCAGCAAGTCCAACGGCTGCTTGACCCACGCCCAGCAGAGCAGCAAGGCGGAACCCACAATGAAGTGAACCTCGGACACCCTTGGAGTAGCGCCCCCCTTGGGTCTGGCGTCCTTGTCGCGGGATTTGTGATGATTTTCCTAGCTGTGTCCGCGAGCGGTATCGGCTTGCCTCCGGCGCTGCTCCAAGTGCAACTTGGCCGACGTGATAGCGGTCAAGCGACCGTTGAACGACTCGATAAGCCCGTTGTCCGTGGGCTTTCCAGGCTGTGTGTGGTCGAGACCTACGGGAGGGGGCACGAACCGGGCGCTGCATGGTGAGTACTGGGCCTCCCCGTTATACTCGTGACCGTTGGTGCTCGCGGTGTGGTTCACATTCCGCAGTTCAACGGGAAGCAGGAGGGCGAGTCCACAAGGACGAACCTAACCTGCGCTGCCCCCGCAACGGTAAGCAGACGAGAGACCCGACGCAGATCGGGCCCCTCCGCTTTCATCACGCAGCCACTGGACGACACACGTTGTTGTCTGGGAAGGCGATGAAGGTTGTTCTGTCAGCCCGGATACCGGCCAACAAGGTGGTGGTGCGTCTGGCAACAGGCAGTCCACTTTTACGCTCAAGCACTGTCGGGGAAGGCGGTGAGGGCTTCTGCTTGTGTTTTCTCGCCTATGGCTTCAAGTCCTTTGCATGCGGACCCCGCAGTGATGTGGTTGGCTTGCACCCGGTGGTAACCCGGGTCCACCGCCCTGCGATCCTGGTCGCCGCGCCGGCCTCTGGGCAAGGTAAAACCACGGTCACCGCTGCACTTGCGCGCTTGCATGCGCGGCAGGGCCGGCGGGTGCGGGCATTCAAGTGTGGGCCGGACTTTCTGGACCCGATGTGGCTGGAACTGGCGACTGGCCAGCCGGTGCACAACGTGGACCTCTGGATGACCGGCGAGGACGACGTACGGGCGCGCCTGTACGCCTCTGCGCAGGACGCCGATCTGGTGATTGTCGAAGGGGCCATGGGCCTGTTTGACGGGGAGCCAAGTGCTGCGGACCTGGCGCGCCGTTTCGGCTTGCGAGTGCTGGCGGTCATCGATGCGTCGGCTATGTCTGCAACTTTTGGTGCATTGGCCTTTGGCCTGCAGCACTACCGTGCGGGCTTGCCCTGGGCCGGGGTGCTAGCGAACCGCGTGGGCAGCCCGCGGCATGCGCAGCTGCTGCAGGCTGCGTTGCCAGCCGGCGACGCGATAGCACCAGCGAGTTGGCTGGGGGCGGTGATGCGCAACGCCGCATTCAAGCTGCCGGAGCGTCACCTGGGACTGACCGTCGCGGGCGAACTGCCTGACGCGCTAGCCCGCCTGGATGCGGCCGCCGATGCACTCCAGCACACCTCCCTGGGTCAGATGGATGCCGAGGCCCTACAGCGCTGGTCGGTGGCGTTCGACTCACCGCCTGAAATGCAGCCCACACCCAGGTTGCTGACGGGTCAGACCGTAGCGGTGGCGCGTGATGCTGCTTTCTGCTTCATTTACGCCGCCAACCTAGACACGCTTCGTGAGCTCGGCGCGAAGCTGGTGTTTTTCTCGCCGCTGGCCAACGAGCCGGTGCCCGCCTGCGCCGCGGTATGGCTACCCGGCGGATACCCGGAACTGCACACGCACGCTCTGGCCGACAGTCTGACGTGCCGCGACAGCCTGAAGGCTCATGTGGCGCAGGGGCGGCCCCTTTGGGCTGAGTGCGGCGGCATGATGGCGTTGTTCGACGCAATCGTGGACACCGAAGGAAATCACCACCCAGCCTGGGGCCTCTTGCCCGGGCTAGTGCGCATGCAGCCACGGCTAGCGGGGCTGGGTATGCAGCAGTTGGCGCTGTCTGCCGGGGTTTTACGCGGCCATACCTTTCACTACTCGACCTGCGAAACAGCACTGCAGCCAACAAAACGCACGGACCCCGGCCGCAGTTGCGCTGCGGGAACGGGAGAAGCGCTGTATCAGCACGGCGCCGTGCGCGCCAGTTACTTCCATGCCTGGATGGCATCCAGTCCGGCGGCAGCTGCCGCCTTGCTGTCACCGGGTACTTTGGCATGAGCTCGAGCACGCCGCGCAACGTCAGCCCCGTCCAACCGACACGCTCAGACCTTGAAGCTGTCGTTGACGTAACAGGGCGGCATCGTGGTCTGGCCGGGCCTATGGGCCGTCTAAGGCCAGGGTTTAGGTGCTGCAAACCTGCCGAGCATCGGCACCTTTGGCGTGGCCTACATGGGCTTGTTACTGGAGCCGCTGGTAGACCTGGCCGTGCTGGCACTGGCCAAGCAACTACACCGCCTCAAAGGCTCACCTTGGGTCGAGCCCCGGCTTTAAATCACAGCCTGATGTGGTACTTGCTGGGATTGGCGGCTCGTGGACGAAACCACGCGATCTGGACGGGCCGTGGCCATGGATGAGTTGCAGCGCACTGGCTGGGTGTCGATCGTGGGCGCTGGCCCTGGTCCGGTTGACCTTATGACCTTGCGCGCGCTGGACCGCCTTCAGGCCGCGGAGGTGGTGATGTACGACCGACTAGTTTCATCCGAAGTGCTGGAACGGATTCCCCCTGGAACGCAGCGTGTGTATGTGGGTAAGGCCCTGGGTAATCACGCTATCCCTCAGGAGGACATTCACGCCTTGTTGGTGCAGCACGCGAGGGAGGGGCGGCGCGTAGTGCGGCTCAAGGGCGGTGATCCCTACGTCTTCGGACGTGGTGGGGAAGAAGTGCAGGCCTTGCAGGCCGCTGGTATTGCGTTTGAGATAGTGCCGGGGGTCACGGCCGCCAACGGGTGCTCAGCCGCTGCAGGTATCCCGCTGACCCACAGAGAGCTGTCGACCAGCTGCGTATTCCTGCCCGGCCATCTTGCCGACGCGGAGGCCACGCACGACTGGCGTTCGCTGGCTCGCCCCGGGCAGACACGTGTGTTTTACATGGGCATCCAGCGGTTGCCACAGATTGCAGAACAACTGATCGCACATGGACTGTCGCCTACCACCCCGGCGGCGGTCATACGTGACGGTACTCGCGCGTCGCAGACGGTGCAGGCCTGCGGCCTTCGCCGGCTGGCCGCCACCGCCCCTGCGTATGGTCCTCAGCCTGGATTGCTCATCATCGGTGAGACGGTGCAGCTGAGCCCCCATTTCCAATCTGCGTGAAGCGGGACGCGCCAATCCATGACCGACCTCACTTCACTTCGCAGCGATGGCGCTGTGCAGGTTAAGGGCTGGTGCCCCGGCACCTTGCGGCCCATGGCAGCCAGCGACGGGCTGGTGATACGCATCCGTCCACCAGCCGGGCGACTGAGCATGGCGCAGGCCCAAGGCATCGCCGCACTGGCGCGGCAGTACGCCAACCCGATGCTGGAGCTGACCAACCGGGCCAACCTGCAGATGCGCGGCGTGGATCCCGGGCGGCACGCTGAGTTGCTCGATGCCTTGTGCACGCTGGGGCTGGTCGACGAAGACGTCTCGTCCGAGGCTCGGCGCAACGTGCAGGTCAACCCGCTGTGGACCGAGGGCGATGTCACGCCCCACCTGGCCCTGCAGCTGGGCGAACTGCTTGCCGGCAGGGATGTGCCCGAACTACCAGCCAAGTTCGGCTTCGTGGTCGACACCGGCATTGCGCCCTGCATGCGCAACACCCATGCAGATATCCGGCTCGAGCGCCACGTCGATGGCGTCATCGTCTATGCCGATGGGGCCGATGGTGGGTTGGTCGTCGCGCCGTGGGCGGCGCCACAGCATGCATTGGCCCTGTCACGCTGGTTCCTGGACGCTGGCGGTGCACCTGCAGGCCGTGGGCGGATGGCCGCCCTTGTGAGACAGCGCGGGTTGCCGCCAGAGTGGCGACCAACGCCGGTGCCTGACCGCGCGCTGCCCGCGCCCGGGCCGGGGCCCCAACTCGCAGGGCAGATCGTGGGTCTGGTCTTTGGTCTCGTGCAGGCCGAGACCCTGGCGGCGCTGGGCGCGTGCGGCGCTTTGCGGCTGACTCCGTGGCGCAGCCTGCTCGTCGAAAGCGCAAGCCGATTGCCCACCTGCGCCGAACTCATTACCGATCCGGGCGATGCGCGCCTGCGGGCCGCCGCCTGCACGGGCGCTCCGGGCTGTGCGCAGGCACGCGGTACCACCCGTGACCTGGCGCTGGCGCTGGCGCCTTCGGTGGCCCCGGGACACTTGCTGCACGTCTCGGGGTGTCCCAAAGGCTGCGCCCATCCGAAATTTGCCACCACGGTGGTCGCCACGGACCATGGGTGGGACTTCATCCGGCGCGGCACCGCTGCCAGCCTGCCGGACTACCATGGGCTGGACCGTGCGGCCCTCGAACAACGATTGAGAGAAGAAACGGCCCATGCTGCACCGCTATGAACGGGATGGCGACGCCATTTATCGCCAGTCTTTCGCGATCATTCGCGCCGAAGCCGCTCTTGGCCGCTTTACGCCAATCGAGGCACTGGCCGTGGTCCGCATGATTCATGCGGCCGGCCTGGTAGGCCTGGAACAGCACGTGGCGTTCACGCCGGGCATGGCGCAAGCCACACGCGAGGCCCTGCAGGAAGGCGCGCCCATCCTGTGCGACGCGCGCATGGTCAGCGAGGGCATCACGCGCAAGCGCCTGCCCTCGGACAACCAGGTGATCTGCACTCTTCAGGACCCGCAGATCCTCGCGCTGGCGCATGAGATGGGCACGACCCGCAGCGCCGCTGCGCTGGAACTCTGGCGCCCGCACCTCGCCGGGGCCGTGGTAGCCATCGGTAACGCCCCCACGGCGCTATTCCATCTGCTGAATATGCTGCAGGATCCGAACTGCCCGCGACCGGCCGCCATCATCGGTTGCCCGGTGGGTTTCGTGGGCGCGGCCGAGTCCAAGGCGGCACTGATGGCTTCGAATGCCGCACCGTCGCTTGTGGTGCACGGCCGACTGGGCGGCTCGGCCATCACCGTGGCCGCCGTTAATGCGCTGGCCAGCGAGCAGGAGATCTGATGGGCCGCATCATCTGCGCCGGCCTGGGACCTGGCGACCCGGATCTGATGAGCGTACGCGCCGACCGTCTGGTGCGCACCGCGCAGCACGTCGCCTTCTTCCGCAAGAAGGGTCGATCCGGGCAGGCACGGAAGATGGTGAATGCGCTGCTGGCTCCAGGCGCGATGGAATACGCGATGGAGTACCCGGTCACCACCGAGCTGCCTTTCGACAGCCCGGCCTACATCGAGTGCCTGGCCCGCTTCTACGACGAATGGGCGGCGCGCCTGACTGAGCTGGCGAGGACGCGGGACATCGTGGTGCTTTGCGAAGGCGATCCCTTTTTTTACGGGTCCTTCATGCACCTCTATACCCGGCTGCAAGGCCGCGCAGAGGTGGAGGTGGTGCCGGGCATCCCCGGCATGGTGGGGTGCTGGTGGGTCACCGGTCAACCCATGACCTGGGGCGACGACGTGATGACGGTGCTGATGGGCACGCTACCCGAAGACACTCTGGTCGAGCGCATGCAGGCAGCCGACGCCATCGTCGTCATGAAAACCGGCCGCAATCTGCCGCGTGTGCGGCGTGCCTTGGCACGCGCTGGCCGGCTCGAGCAGGCTTGGCTGGTACAGCACGGCACAATGCCCCAGCAACAGATGGCGCGCCTGGCCGACACACCCGACGAGGTCTGCCCGTATTTCGCCATCGTGCTGGTGCATGGCCAGGGCCGGCGGCCGGAGATGGCCGAATGAGCGGCTGGCTGTGCATTGCGGGCCTGGGCCCGGGCGACGAAGCCATGCTCACGCCCGCCGTGGGCCAAGCACTGGCCGATGCCACTGATGTGCTGGGTTACATCCCCTATGTGGCACGCGTGGCCGCGCGCCCCGGGCTGCGCCTGCACCCGTCCGACAACCGCGAAGAGCTTGACCGGGCTTGCGCCGCGCTGGCGCTGGCCACCCAAGGCGCCCGCGTGGTGCTGGTGTCCTCGGGCGACCCAGGTGTGTTCGCCATGGCCGCCGCCGTGTTCGAGGCCATGGAGGGGCGCGAGGACTGGCAGGCTCTGGACGTCCGCGTGCTGCCTGGCATCACCGCCATGCTGGCCGCGGCCGCGCGGGCCGGCGCACCCCTGGGGCATGACTTCTGCGCCATCAACCTGAGCGACAACCTCAAGCCCTGGGCACTGATCGAGAAGCGCGTGCGCGCAGCCGCCGGCACCGACATGGCCATGGCCTTCTACAACCCCCGCTCGGCCAGCCGGCCTCACACCTTTGAGCAGGTGCTGCAAGTGCTGCGCGAAACCTGCGAGCCCACTCGCTTGCTCGTGTTTGCGCGGGCCGTGAGCACGCCGCATGAGCATTTGCTGAGCGTGCCCCTGTGCGATGCACGGCCCGAAATGGCCGACATGCGCACCTTGGTCATCGTGGGCAGTTCCACCACGCGGCGCGTGGGACGTTTTGTCTACACCCCTCGTTCGGCCTCATGAGCGGCTTGCACACCCAGCCAACGCAGCGCATCCTCAACCGTGCTCACGGTGGGGCGCTCAGGCAACTGCGGGCGATCAATCAGTATGACCGTGCAGCCCAGTTGCCGCGCGGCGTCCAGCTTCGCCCGGGCGCCCTGCCCACCCGCGTTCTTGGCCACCACATGGGTGATGCGGTGTCGCTTCATCAGGGCCAGGTCATGGTCCAGCGTGAACGGGCCGCGGTCTATGACCACGGCGCCCCGGCCCTCTGGGAGTGTCAGACCGGGGTCGACCAGCCGCAACAGGTACCAGTGCTGGGTCTCTTCGAGGAAAGGCGCCACGTGCTGCCGGCCAATCGCCAGGAACACCCGGGCCGCGCGCTCGGGCAGGGCTGCCAATGCGCCGGCCATATCGGCTGTGTGCTGCCATTTGTCACCGGCCTGTGCCTGCCAGGCCGGGCGCTCCAGTGCCAGCAGGGGCAGCGCCATTTCGGCGCAGGCCTGCACCGCGTGGCGACTCATCTGGGCAGCAAAAGGGTGCGTGGCGTCGATCACATGAGTGACGGCCTCGGCCTGCAGGCAATCACACAGCCCGGCCACACCGCCAAAGCCACCCACACGGGTGGGCAAGGGCTGCGCCACGGGCGCATGGGTTCGCCCAGCGTAAGAAAAAACAGCGGGCACGCCGGCCGTGGCCAATGCCTGTGCCAGCTGGCTGGCTTCGGTGGTGCCACCCAGCAGGAGGACACGTCGCATGGCTGAACCGTGGCTGTCGATCATTGGCTTGGGGGAGGACGGGCTGGCAGGACTGAGCGATATTAGCCGCGCCGCACTAGCCAGCGCCCACCACGTTTTCGGCGCGCCACGCCACCTGGCGCTGGCGCAAGTGAACGACCGTGGCACCACCTGGGACGTGCCGTTCGACCTTCAGCCCCTGCTGGCCCTTCGCGGTCAGCCGATGGCCTTGCTCGCCTCGGGAGACCCGTTCTGGTTCGGAGCCGGTGGCAGCGTCTGCCAGTACCTGCAAACCGATGAATGGATCGCCTATCCCGCGCCCTCCACGTTCTCGCGCGCCGCTGCCAAACTCGGCTGGCGACTGGAGAACGTGCAGTGCCTGGGTCTTCACGCCGCGCCTTTGAGCACGGTACGGCCCTGGCTGCGCCGTGGTCAACGCCTGGTCTGCCTGGTGCGCGACGCCGAGGCGCTGCGCGCGCTGGTCGCGCTGGCCAGCGCTCAAGGTTTTGGCGACGCGAGCGGATGGGCGCTGGAACGCCTGGGCGGCCCGCTTGAGCGCGTCCGTGCGTTCCGCCTGGCGGCGGCGAACCTGCCCGAATTGCAGGCGCCGCTGGCGCTGGCCATGGATCTGCACCAAGGCCCGCCGGGCCTGCCCGCCTCCAGCGGCCTGCCCGATGAACTGTTCGTCCACGACGGGCAGATCACGAAATCCACAATCCGCGCGCTGACGCTTCGCGCCCTGGCGCCGCGCCCAGGCGAACGCCTGTGGGACCTGGGCGCGGGATCCGGCTCGATCTCGGTGGAATGGTGCCTGGCTGGCGGCTGTGCGCACGCTGTCGAACAGCAGGCGGAGCGCGCGGACAATATCCGGCACAACGCAGAACAGTTCGGGCTGTCAAACCGGCTGCATGTGCAAACCGGTAATTCCCTGGAGTGTCTGTCCGCGCTGCCTCGGCCCGATGCCGTCTTCGTTGGGGGCGGTTTCGACCGCGCCATCTTCGACGCCATCGCCACTTCGACAGGCCGGGGTGTGCGCCTAGTGGTCAACAGCGTCACCCTGCAAACCGAGTCATTGCTGCAAGAGTTGCTCGTCCGGCACGGCGGCGAGCTGCTGCAGGTGGCCATTGCACAGGCGCAGCCACTGGGGCGCATGCTGAGCTGGCAACCGTCACGTCCGGTGGTTCAGTGGAGCGTGCGGCTGTGATGAGAGTCGTCGCCGGCCTGGGCTTTCGCCATCACACCTCCTGCCATGCGCTGCGCCAGGTGCTGGAGCAGGCCGTGCAGTCGGCACAACACGATCAACACGTCCCAATGTTGCTGCAGGCACTGGCAACAGCACAGGACAAATGCGGCCACCCCGCCCTGGCCCAGCTCGCGGCCGAGCTGGGTTTACCGGTTGCATCCGTGCCGCTGGCCCAGGTGCGCGCCCAAAGCACGCAGCCCAGCCCACATGCACCCGCACGTTACGGGTTCCAGAGCCTCGCCGAGTCTGCCGCCCTGGCGGCTGCGGGCCAGGGCGCGGTGCTCGCATCGCGCCGCCACATCAGTGCCGACGGCACCGCCACCGCAGCCATCGCCCTTTACAAGCCTGAGCACACTGCACCATGACCGTTCACTTCATAGGCGCTGGACCCGGTGCCCCCGACCTTCTCACCCTGCGCGGGCGCGACCTGATTGCCGCCAGTCCCGTTTGCCTGTACGCCGGCTCGCTGGTGCCTGAGGGGGTGCTGGCGCACTGTCCGCCCGGCGCGCACATCGTCAACACCGCGCCCCTTTCACTGGAGCAGATCGTCGCCGAGTTGCGTAGTGCGCATGAGCAGGGGCTGGACGTGGCACGCCTGCATTCTGGCGACCTTTCAATGTGGTCTGCCATGGGCGAGCAGTTGCGCGCCCTGCGTGAGGCGGGCATCTCCTATACCGTCACGCCGGGTGTGCCCTCGTTCGCGGCGGCGGCTGCCACGCTGGGCTGCGAGCTCACCTTGCCGGGCATGAGCCAGTCGGTGGTGCTCACCCGCACCAGCGGCCGCGCCTCGCCCATGCCCGAGGGCGAAGCCCTCGCCCACTTTGCGATCACCGGGGCCACGCTCGCCATCCACCTGTCGATCCATGTGCTGTCCGACGTGGTGCTGACGCTGTTGCCCCACTACGGCGCCGACTGCCCGGTAGCCGTGGTCTGGCGCGCCAGCTGGCCTGACGAACGGGTGGTACGGGCCAGCCTCTCGACCATCGAGGCGGCCATGGGCGAAGGCATCGACCGAACTGCGCTCATCGTGGTCGGGCACAACCTGGGCGCGCAGGACTTCGGCCACAGTCGCCTGTACGCGGCCGACTACGACCGCCGCTACCGCCCGATAGGCGCTGATGCGCGTTTCCCCGAAGGTGCCGAATGAAACTCGAGCTGAGCCTGATCGGCATGGGCACGGGCCATCCGGACCACATTACCCGCCAGGGTGCTGCGGCCCTCAACAAAGCCCAGCTGGTCCTGATACCGCATAAGGGCGAGGACAAGGCCGAACTGGCGGCCCTGCGCCTGAGCCTGTGCCGGGAACTGATCACCAACGACGGCGCCGTGATCGCGACCTTCGACATGCCGGTGCGCGAAGGTGCCGACACCGACTACCTAGGAGCGGTCGACCGCTGGCACGACGCCATCGCCGCCGCCTGGCTAGACACCATCGGCCGGCACCTGCCCGATGGCGGTCGGGTGGCGCTGCTGGTCTGGGGCGACCCCTCGCTGTATGACAGCAGCCTGCGCATTGCCCAGCGGCTGGCTCTGCGGACCGAGCTGACCACCCATGTGGTGCCAGGCATCACGGCGCTGCAGGCCCTCACGGCGGCGCACGCCATCGCGCTCAACGACATCAACTCACCCGTGCTGATCACCACCGGGCGGCAGCTGCGCGAGCTGGGCTGGCCCGAGAGTGCCGATACCGTGGCGGTGATGCTGGACGGCCAGTGCGCCTTCCAGACCTTGGCGCCGGCGGGTCTGCACATTTGGTGGGGTGCTTACTTGGGCATGGCCAACCAGTTGTGCATCAGTGGCAACCTGGCCGAGATGGGGCCGGTGATCGTGCGCGAGCGTGAACGGGCGCGGGCACAACACGGCTGGATCATGGACACCTATCTGCTCAAGCGAACGGGCCCGGCCCACACCCATCATGCAAATTGAAACACCGCCTATCAACCGTGACACCCCCAAGCCCCAGGGCGAGCGCCGTGGGCTGGTGATGGTGCACACCGGCAAGGGCAAGGGCAAGAGCACGGCCGCGTTCGGGCTGGCGCTGCGCGCCCACGGCCGGGGCAAAAAAGTCAAGGTTTACCAGTTCATGAAGGTGCCAACGGCCCGTTTCGGAGAGCACCGCCTGTTTGAGTCCCTGGGCATCCCCATCGAGGGGCTGGGCGATGGCTTCAGCTGGAAAAGCCGCGACCTCGATCATTCTGCAGAACTGGCGCAGGCCGGCTGGGCCAAGGCCGAGGCAACCGTGCGGACCGGAGAGCACTTCATGGTGGTGCTCGACGAAATCATGTATCCGCTGCGATATGGGTGGATCGCACTGGAGACGGTACTGACCTGTCTGCGCGAACGGCCCCCGTCGGTGACGGTGGTGCTGACTGGGCGCAACGCACCGGCCGAGCTGATCGAGCTGGCCGACATGGTGACGGAGATGACACTCATCAAACACCATTTCAATGCCGGTGTGCCTGCGCAACGCGGCATCGAGGACTGATGGCGTCGTCATTTCCGCACACCCGCTCTTTGCTTTGATCTTTCACCCATTTCATCAACAGGCCCCTCATGAATCTCCAGAAAATCCCCGCCACCATCGTCACCGGTTTTCTGGGCAGTGGCAAAACCACACTATTGCGCAAGCTGCTCACCAACGCGCAGGGTCTCCGCATCGCGGTCATCGTCAATGAGTTCGGCGAGCTTGGCATCGACGGCGAGTTGCTGCGAGGCTGCGGCATCGGCTGCGATGAGAACGGCGAAGAAAACGGCCAGTTGTTCGAGCTGGCCAACGGCTGCCTGTGCTGCACGGTGCAAGAAGAATTCGCACCCGTGATGGAGCTGCTCGCGGCCCGTCGCGACCAAATCGACTACCTCGTGATCGAGACCTCGGGCCTGGCACTGCCCAAGCCGCTGGTGCAGGCGTTCCAGTGGCCTGCGCTGCGCAACGCCTTCACCGTGGACGCAGTCATCACCGTGGTGGACGCGCCCGCTGTGGCCGCCGGTGATTTCGCGGACGACCCGGTGGCTGTGGATGCGCAGCGCCGTGCCGATGAGAATCTCGACCACGACTCGCCGCTGCACGAGCTGTTTGAAGACCAGCTGGCCACGGCCGATCTGGTCATCGTGCACAAGGTCGACGGGATGGACGCGGTGGCGCTCGAGGCCGTCGAAGCCACCGTCCGCGCCGAAGCACCGGCCGGTGTGAAGCTGGTGCGCGCTTCGCATGGCGATGTGCCGCTGGACGTACTGCTGGGCCTGCAGCGTGCGGTGGAAGATGTCATTGACGAGCGCAAGACCCACCACGACGACGAAGACCATGACCACGACGCCTTCGACTCCGTGTCGGTAGCGCTGAACGTGACCGACCGTGCCAGGCTGCTCGCGGCGCTGATGGCGTTGGTGCAGCGCCATGAAATCTACCGCGTCAAGGGCTTCGTGGCGCTGCCCGGTGCGGCCATGCGCCTGGTGGTGCAGGGGGTGGGCCAGCGCTTTGACAGCTATTTCGACCGCGCCTGGCGCGCCGACGAGCCGCGTGCCACCCGCCTGGTCCTGATCGGCGACCACCTGGACGCCGCCGGCCTGCTTTCTGAGCTCCAGGCCGAATTGACCCGGTAGCACTTATCCCGTGCGTTTTTCCCTCCACTCCACCCTTGAAAGGACTTTTTATGCCCGACTTGACCTCCGAGACCCACAGACCCTCCTATACCCACGAACCGGCCCGGACTGTGTTGCGCCCCTTGCTGGCAGCGGCGGCACTCGGCTTGGTGGTTCTGTATGGCGTGGGTTTCGCTGAGAGCCCGCTGGCCCACAACGCCGCGCACGATGTCCGACACATCACTGTTAAGCCCTGCCACTGAATTGTTGGCACCAAGGAGAGCAACATGCTTTTTCAAAAGCTGATCTGGGCAGCGCTCACTACCGCTGTGGTGGTGGGCAGTCTCCAAACCGGTGTGCAGCGCTGGCAGGCCGCTCCGCTGATCTTGGCGGCCGAGGTGTACGAGGACCAAAAGGCAGAGGTATCCCCACCAGGCGCAGCGCTTACCGCTCACGCGCATGGCGAGGGCCAAGCCGGCCCGGCGCACGACCATGGTGCTGCCGAGGAATGGGCGCCCGAGAACGGCGTCGAGCGCACTGGCTGGACGTGGGTCGCCAACATCCTGCATGCCTTTAGCATGGCATTGCTGGTGTTTGCAGCGATGGGCTTCTGGTTTTCTCGGCAGGACACGTCCTGCCTGACGGCGAGCGCTTCGTTGCGTGTCGCTGGTCTGGTGGCGGCGGCCGGCTGGGTGAGCTTTCACCTGTGGCCCACCCTGGGGCTGCACGCCGAGGTTCCCGGCATGCAGGCGGGCCCGCTGCAGGCCCGACAGATATGGTGGACGCTGGCGGTGGGGTGCGCAGCGGGTGCCTGCGCCATCGCTGCATTTGTGCGCAGTCCCTGGCGCTGGCTGGCGGTGGCGGCTTTGCTCGTGCTGCCGTACGTGGTGGGAGCGCCCAAGCCGCGAGGCGATGCACTCGCGGGCTTTGGCCCTGAAGCTCATGCCTCACTGGAGCAGTTGGGTCACCAGTTCATCCTGGCAACCACTTGGGTTGCGCTGTCGTTCTGGCTTTGCATGGGGCTGGTGGGAGGCCTGGCGTTCCAGCGCTGGGTGGCGCCCGGCGTTCGCGCCGCGTTGTCCGGCACGAACACGCCGCCCCGGGCGCCATGAACCCGGTGGATTGACGCCGCGCCCCCAAGGTCCAACATGCATCTTTTGTCTACCCGACCCGGCGGCCACGTGGAAGACGCTGGCCTGGGCGTGGTGCGCGTCGCGCAAACGCCCGCCGACATCGTGGTTCTTACGGTGGCCGACACCACGTTGTCCCTGCTGGCAGAAGCGGTGGCGGCGCTGCCGCCAGATTTCCCGACCGTGCGCCTGGCCAATCTGATGTGGCTGCGGCAGCCCGCATCGACCGACATGTACGTTGACGACGTGCTACGCCACGCCCGTGTCGTGGTGATCGACCACCTGGGCGCACCAGCGGACTGGGCTTATGTGGTGGAACAGGCGACGACGCTGGCTCGCCAGCACGACCAGTGGCTGGCCATGTTTTCGGGCGAGCAGTTGGAGGACCCACAGTTGCTGTTGCGCAGCACAGCAGCAGTGGAGGACAGCCGTTTTCTGTGGCAATGCCTGCGCGAGGGCGGTCGCGACAATGCCCGCGCCTTTTTTGACTTGATCGCGTACCGCGCGCTGGGGCGGGGGTCTTTGCCCGCGCTGCCACAGCCCTTGCCGCCCGTCGCACGCTACCTTCCTGCCCTGCCACCGGCCTGGCTGGATGGTGCACCGGTGGCCCTCGTGCTGTTTTACCGGGCCCATGCGCAGACGGGCAATACAGCGGTGTTCGACGCCCTGATGATGGCCTTGCACCGCGAGGGCGTCAACCCGCTGGCCCTGGCGCTGGACTCGCTGAAGTCGCCCTCGTCACTGGCGGCCGTGCATGCCCTGGCTGCCGAGCACTCGGTCGATGTCGTGCTCAATGCCACCAGCTTTGCAGTCGGTGCCATGGGCGACGATGGCGCCGACGGCGTGGACGCTCCACTGCTCGCCGGCGACGCGCCGGTGCTGCAACTCATCACCGCCGGCTGCGCGCGTGAGCAGTGGCAGGCCGATCCGCACGGCCTGCAGCCGCGCGACCTGGCCATGCAGGTGGTGCTGCCCGAAGTGGACGGCCGCATCGGCACCCGGGCCATCAGCTTCAAGGGCGTGGCCTGGCGCTGCGAGCGCTCGCAGGTGGATGTAGTGCGCTACCAGCCAGAGGCCGACCGGATTGCATTCGTCGCCGAGCTTGCCCGGCGCTGGTGCGTCCTGCGCCGCAAGCCGGCGGCCGATCAGCGCCTGGCCCTGGTGCTGGCCAATTACCCCAGCGACGACGCCCGCCTGGCGAATGCCGTGGGCTTGGACACCCCGGCCTCGGTGGTGGGCATCCTAGGCGCGCTGCAGGCCCAAGGCTATGCAACGGGCGAGCTGCCCGCACACGGCGACGCCCTAATGGCGCGACTGATCGAGGGCGTAACCCACAAAGTGGACGCCAACGACCATCGCCCCGTCGGGCAAAGCCTCTCCATGGCCGACTACCTGGCTGACTTTGAAGCCCTGCCCCCTGACCAGCAGGCCGAGGTCAACGCGCTGTGGGGACCACCCGAGAAAGATCCGTTGTTGCGCAGCGGCCGCTTCATGGTGCCGGGCCTGCGCGTCGGCCAGGTCTTCGTCGGCCTGCAGCCGGCCCGCGGGCGCGACCTGGACCTGGTCGCAAGCTACCACGATGCCGACCTTGTGCCCCCGCACAACTACCTTGCGTTTTACTTCTGGTTGCGCCGCGTCTGGGGCGCCGATGCGCTGGTACATGTGGGTACGCACGGCAACCTGGAGTGGCTGCCGGGCAAGAGCGTGGCGCTGGGTGCGGGCTGCTGGCCAGATGCGATCTTCGGGCCGCTGCCCCACCTGTACCCTTTTATCGTCAACGATCCGGGCGAAGGCAGCCAGGCCAAGCGGCGTACGCAGGCGGTGATCATCGACCACCTGATGCCGCCGCTCACGCGGGCCGAAACCTACGGGGCGCTGCAGGTATTGGAGCGGCAGATGGACGAGTACTACGAGGCTCTGTCGCTCGACCCACGCCGCGCCACTCGGTTGCGCCAGACCATTCTGGAGGAAGTGCTGCGCCACGGCTTGCACGCCGACCTGGGTTTTGAGGCGCCCGCCGACGAAGCCGCACGCCAGCGCCTGCTGGAACGGCTGGACGCCTACCTGTGCGAGATCAAGGAATCACAGATCCGGGACGGTCTGCACGTGTTCGGTCTGTCGCCTCAAGGGCGTTTGCGGACCGATACCCTACTTGCTCTGGTGCGGTTTCCACGCGGCAAAGGCCAGAGACAAGCCAGCTTGTTGCAAGCCTTGTCAGCCGACCTGCGGCTGGACGGATTCGACCCGCTCGACCCCAACTGGAACCATAACTGGACCCAGTCGCGCCCACCGGTACTGGCAGCCTTAGGAAACGAAGCCTGGCGCCATGCGGGCCACACCCGTGATCGGCTGGAGCGATTGGCCAGCCGTCTGGTGGACGGCAGCGAACCTCTGGACCGCGCCAAGTGGCCGCTCACCGCGCAGGTGATGGACGAGCTGCAGGAGCGGCTCGGCCCCCGGCTGGACGCCTGCGGCGAGCAGGAAATGACCCAGCTGCTGCGCGGCTTGCGAGGCCGTTTTATCCCCCCCGGACCGAGCGGCGCGCCATCGCGCGGACGGCCGGACGTATTACCCACCGGCCGCAATTTCTACGCAATCGATACGCGCGCGGTGCCTACACCCACCGCCTACGCCATGGGCGTAATGGCGGCCGAGCGGCTGATCGAGCGCCATCTGCAGGACCACGGCGGGTTTCCAGCGTCGATCGGGCTTTCGGTCTGGGGCACCAGCACCATGCGCACTGGCGGCGAAGACATCGCCCAGGCCATGGCACTGCTGGGCGTGCGGCCCAAGTGGGCGCCGGGCAGCCAGCGCGTAGTGGACATCGAGGTGCTCCCGATGGCGATACGTGACCGTCCTCGGGTGGACGTGACCTTGCGCATCTCGGGTTTCTTTCGCGACGCTTTTCCGAATCTGATCGACCTGTTCGACACGGCGGTTAAGGCGGTGGCGGCCATCTCGCTAGAAGACGAGCCCGACGACGTGAATCCAGTGCGTGCTCGCGTGCAGCGCGAGGCGGCCGATACGTGTTCCCAAGGGATGTCCGAAGAGGTTTCGCAGAGGCAGGCCAGCTGGCGTGTTTTCGGCCCGCGGCCGGGCGGCTACGGCGCCGGCGTGCAAGACGTCATCGACAGTGGGCGCTGGGAAGCGCCGGGTGACATCGCCCAGGCCTACCTGCGTGCGGGCGCCTTTGCTTACGGCCAGGACGAACACGGTGCGGCGGCGCGCGCCAGCTTCGAGCGGCGTGTGGGCGGCTTCGATGTGGTGCTGCAGAACCAGGACAACCAGGAACAGGACATCCTGGATTCAAGTGACTTTTACCAGTTCCAGGGCGGCATGGCTGCCGCGGTACAACACCTGAGCGGCAAGGCGGCGTCCATGTACCACGGCGACTTCAGCACACCTGGATCGCCGCGCATCCGCAGCCTGAGTGACGAACTGGCGCGGGTGGTGCGGGCCCGCGTGGTCAACCCCAAGTGGATCGCGGGTGTGCAACGCCACGGCTACAAGGGTGCCTCCGAGATGGCTGCCACCGTCGACTCCCTTTTCGGCTTTGACGCAACCACTGGCCTGGTGGGGGACCACCAGTACGCGCTTGTGGCCGATGCCTACGTGTACGACCCTGTCAACCGCGCCTTTCTTGAACAACACAACCCCCAGGCCTTACGCAGCATGGGCGAACGCCTGCTTGAATCCATGCAGCGTGGTATGTGGCAGGAACCCGGCGAGCATCGGGAGCGCATCGAACAGACCTTGTTGGCACTGGAACACCGGCTCGAAACTCAGGGCGAAGGACCCACGAAATGAAGACATTCAACGCACACAACACGTCCCACGAACTGCAGGACGCCAACGATGTGATGTACCCATTTTCTGCGCTGATCGGCCACGCCGGGCTGCGGCAGGCGCTCCTGCTGGCGGCGGTAGACCCCGGCATCGGCGGCGTGCTGATCAGCGGGCCACGCGGCACGGCCAAATCGACTGCGGCGCGCGCACTGGCGGCTTTGTTGCCGGGTGCTCCCTTCGTGAGCCTGCCGCTCGCGGCCACCGTTGAGCAACTGGTGGGCACACTCAACCTCGAACACGTACTGCGCGACGGCCTCGTGCGCCTGGCGCCTGGCATGCTCGCTCGTGCGCACGGCGGCGTCCTTTATGTGGACGAGGTCAACCTTTTACCCGACGCGCTGGTGGACGCCCTGCTTGACGCGGCGGCAAGCGGCATCAACACGATCGAGCGTGACGGCGTTTCGCGCCAGCATGCGGCCCGCTTCGTGCTGATCGGCACCATGAACCCCGAAGAGGGCGAGTTGCGCCCCCAGTTGCTGGACCGCTTTGGCCTGTCGGTGGTGCTGGAAAATCCCACCGATCATGCGCTGCGCCAGTCGATCGTCCGTGCCCGCTTGGACTTTGACCTCGATCCGCAGGCATTGATGCAGCGCACAGCCAGCGCGCAGGCCGAGCTGGTGTCCCGGATGGCAGCCGCGCGAGAAGCGCTACCTGCGGTGGACTGGAGCGATGCCGTGCTGACGCACGCCACCGCGCTGGCCGTGCAGGCCGCCGTGGACGGTGTGCGCGGTGACCTAGTGCTGCTGAAGGCGGCCCGGGCCCATGCCGTGCTGGCGGGTCGGTTCGAGGTGACGCCGGCGGATGTCGACACCGTGGCCGAATGGGCCTTGTGCCACCGCCGGATGGCGCCGGCTCCCCAGGCCCAGCAGGCTGCGGCGCCCCCCCGCACGACCAGCGGCCCCTCAGGGGCGGGCAGTGCCGGATCGCAGGCAGATCATTCATTGACGAGTGCCGCCGGGGACTGGGGCGCACTGCCGGCGCAGGCTGAAGGCTGGGAAGCGGTTCGAACCACTGGAGGGCCTGTCGCAAAAAAAGCCTGAGCCACCCCGCAGGCCGCGCCTCCACGGTGCCCGGACTGCGGCGGTGGTTCTCCATTGACCCATACGCAAGGCCGCAACTGGCGCAGAACGCGATGCAGGCATCGGCCCACACGCCAGGGCGAATCGATTGGTGTCGCACCCTGCTGCGCAAAGGGCCCGCCGCCTTGCAGCGGTCCCATCTGCAGCGCGAACACCGCCCCGCTGACATGTCGACGCTTCACCTGATCGCGCTGGACAATTCCGGCTCCATGCGGCAAGGCGGTCGTCTGGCGCGAGCCAAGGGTTTCGCGGCGCGCCTTATCGAGGACGCGGCCCGTACCGGCAACCAGGTCGGACTGCTGCTGTTCGGGGGACAGGGGGTGCAATGCGTACTGTCGCCCACCCAGGCGCGGCGCTCGGCGTTGGGGCGGCTTCGGCCGCTGGGCGGGGGTGGCGGTACGCCCCTGGCGGCAGCGCTGGGTCAGGCGCAGACCGAACTTCTGGCGCATCGGCGGCGCCACGGCAATGGGCGCCGCCTGCTGTGGCTACTCACCGACGGGCGCAGCCTGGAGCAACCAGCAGCACCTACGGCGGCTGACCACATCGTCATCGTCGATTTCGACAACTCTCCTCGCCCACTCGGACGCTGCAGGGCCTGGGCACAGGCCTGGGGCGCCGAGTTGCGCCAACCCACCACTGACACACAATGACTCCAAAAACCGACCTCAGCACGACTGAGCTCATCATTTGCACCACCTGCCGCCCTGCGGAGAACACGCGAGATCAGCGCGCTGCAGGTGACATTCTGTTGGAAGCCGTGCAAACCGCACAGGCCTTCGGCGATCAGCCCGAGTGGGCCGCTATTCATGTGCGAGGGGTGGCGTGCACGGCCGGCTGCTCGCGCGCCTGCACGGTGGCTTTTCAGGCTCCTGGCAAGCACAGCTTCCAATTTGGCGACCTGACCCCCTCAGAGGACGCTGCCCGGCAACTGCTGGATTGCGCCGTGATGCATTTTCGGGCGCCCGATGGCAACTTGCCCCGCGATGCCCGCCCTGCCCTTTTGCGCAGCGGCATCCTGTGCCGCCTGCCACCGACCCGTTCATCCGCTGAAAGCAATCATGACGCGGGCCGTTGAAAGTCCGGCCGTGCAAGCCGCCGCGGCAGACACCGACCTGACCGGGGCGACGGCCCCGGAGCACGTTTTTTCGCCGGCTCAGCAGGAGGCCGTCTACCGCGCCATTTTCGAGCGGCGCGACATGCGCCACTTTGCCGGCGGTGCGGTTGCGCCGGCTGTGATGCGCCGCCTGCTCATGGCCGCGCACCATGCGCCCAGCGTGGGCTTCATGCAGCCGTGGCGCTTCCTGCGGGTAGCCACGCGCGCGTTGCGGGCCGAGTTGCAGGCGCTGGTGGAGCAGGAGCGGCAGCAAACCGCCACGGCGCTGGGAGAGCGCATGGATGCGTTTTTGCGCCTCAAGGTCGAAGGCCTGATGGACGCGGCCGAGGTCTGGGTGGTGGCGCTGTCCGAGGGCCGTGAACAGCATGTGTTCGGCCGGCGAACCTTGCCGCACATGGACCTCGCCTCGACCGCCTGCGCGATACAGAACCTGTGGCTGGCCGCGCGCGCCGAGGGCCTGGGCATGGGCTGGGTTTCGATGTTCGACCCGGTGGCGGTGGCTTCATTGCTGGGTATGCCCGAAGGCGCAGAGCCCGTCGCGCTGCTGTGCATTGGCCCGGTCCGCCATTTTTATGATGACCCCATGCTCCAGCAACAGCGCTGGGCACAGCGAACGGCACTGGACGATGTGCTGTTTGAAGACGCTTGGGGCCAGCCCCTGAGCGCGGGCGGGACGGCGGGCTCGGGACGTGGCGATTGATCCAGATCGCCTCAAGGAAATGATACGGAAAATGAACGTGCAGATCTCTCATGCCGACGCCTGACCTCGTCATGAGCCTCGTCGGTTGGTTCACCCCCCGACGCAGCCGTACTGACCGGCGCGGTACTGGTCGGGCTGGGGCTGGATGACTGCAGCCCCCTTAATAGCCGTTGTTGTTGCCGTAACGCTGACGGGTGAGTCGATGACGGCTTCGTGCCAGCCAGCGTCTACCCAGCTCGTGACCACGACCGACGGCTGTCGCTGCACAGCCGAAGTACAGGTCCGTGCGGCGAAGGACTGCAACAGTCAGGAGTACTGCCGTGACTGGCTTGAAGCGCTGACCACGACAACCACGGGTGGTCCGATTCAGGCGACAAGCCTGGAGCTCTGAACCACAATCTCAACCGTTGACGGCCACGCCATACATCGGCACCCCTGCGGTGCCAACTTCAACCAACCCGCCGGGTGCACTCATTGCCCGGTCGGGCTTTCGAGGCTCCCGGCTTTTCTTTTTTGGAAAAACCATGAACGTCAAAGACCAAGCCCGCAACTGGATCAAGACTGTGGTGGGCAGCCATATCGGCCGCAACATCCGGACCTCCAAGTTCGTCACTTACACGGGCGAGACCAGCCACAACCAACTCGGTGGCGTCAGCTACCTGATGCCAAACGCGCCACCCGAGGAATCGCGCCGCTGAGTATTTGATCCTCGCAGGTGAATGCGACGCCTGACAAAGCGCAGCCCTGATACCCTGGCGCTTCACCAACGCAGATCACCTCTGGATCGCAATCCAAATGGGCTCCCAAGCGAGCCAGTTTCGCCTGGGGGTTGTTGCTGTTTGCGTCCAGTGGGTGAGGCGTGGCGTAGGGGTTGAACAATCCCTCGCGGATAGCTGGAAGCAATGACGCAAGCTCCTGAGCCAACGCCATTGCAGATGAACTCACAGAACACGCTTCAGTCATCATGGTTCCCGAACTGGTCGATGCTGCCGTGGTTGTGGGTAACGGCCCGCCCCCCGCCGCTGGAGCCTTCTTCGTCTTCATCACCGCCACCAATCCCACTTGCAATCCCTTTGAGTGCAAGGAAGATCACGAATCCCACCACACACAAAATCAGCAAAGATTCCATTTCGTTCCCCTATCAAGAGTTCAAGCGCCACTCAGGCAGCGCCATGTTCTTTTTCACGGCCAACGTCATCATGGCCACCGTCTTCACATACGCCAGCCGCTGGCCGAAGGTCTTGGGCTCGGGCATGTCCCGCAGTCCCAGCTCGTCGACCATGTCCTCCAGAAGCGGGTCCAGGTGGGCGGCGTGCTTCCACTCCGACACCACCACCTCGGGGCGGCTGATGTGCAGCTTGATCTTCAAGAGATCGCGGCCGTAAAGGCTCCCCAGCAGCCAGTGAGGCTCTTTGGCGGCGGCCTCGACGGGAGCGTAGTGCTCGCGGAAGTCTGCAACGGTCATATCGATTTCGGCCAGGTAAGACATTTTTGTCCTCTCTTTCGGTTTGCTTGAAACTAGGTTCTCACGTATCAAGCTCGTGTCAAGGGTGCTTCAAACGAAAAAAAGGGCCGACATTTGTCAGCCCCCTTTCATGCTCAGATCGCGCTTGCGTCTAGTGCGCCGCCAGTTTGTAGGTCTCACCGAACATCCGTCCGAAACTGTTGAGTTCAGCTTCGTCGGTTTCGTTGTTCACCACGCTCGCTGCCGGTACAGACGCCGCGCTCGCCTCGGCGGAATCTACCGCTGACCGATGTGGTGTGACCGGCGCTTGCGGTGAGGAGATTCCCCCGTTTCGCAACATATCCTTCCTGAACAGCCACCCAAGATAAGCCAGCTGGTACACGGCGTTCGAGAGAGTCGATGGGTCCAGCCCGTCCAGATGCTCCATCAGGCCATCGGCGTCCTTTGGAAAGCGAAGGCGCACCCGCACGC
>JAXMMJ010000045.1:0-6908 GCA_034366585.1 Hylemonella sp. | reverse complement strand
GTATCGATCAGATCGAGCATCGCGCGGTTGAGCGCCTGCGCCCGCGTCAGCTGCGCGTCCTTGGCATAACGCTCGAACAGATGCGTCACCAGCTCGCGGGCCGACACCGTCTCCACCGGCCAGTGCGTGGCCAAGACTGAGCGCGCCCCCGCGTAGAAGAAGCCCCGGCCCAGGCCCGAGACCGCCTCCGCCCCCGTGCCGTCCGCTGCCGCCGTATTACAGGCCGACAGCACCACCAGGTCCGCATCCAGAGACAGCTTGAGGATGTCCTCCAGCTTGAGCAGCCCGTCCGTGATCGTCTTGCCCGGTGCCGGCGAGAGCGCCAGCGCCGGCTGGTCCAGCCCCGGCAAATCCCCCGCCACCAGCCCATGCGTCGCAAAGGCCACAATGCGCCGCTGCTTCAGGTCACTGGCCAGCACGTTCTGCCGGTTCGCCTGCGCCCCGAAGAAGGTATCGCGCCTCAAGTCCGCCGCCATCGCTGTGGCAATCGCCGTGATCTCGTCGCGCGTGTCCGGCAAGGCCGTCAGCGTCGGCGCCTCAGGCGTGGCCGGCGGGGCCGCTACAGGGGCATCCGCACTGGTCTGGCTCTCATCCCAGGCCGCGGTGCGCTTGATCTTCAGGTTGCGGGTGCCTGAACCCACCCCCCGGGTGCTCCCCCCATCGGTCTGGGCCCCGAAGTCCGGGTCCCCAAAGCCCACAAAGGGGTCGCGCTTGCCCTGGGAGGCCGGCAGCGCGCGCAGCGTCACCAAGGCACTGACCGAAGGCAGGTAAGCCACCGCCACCTGGCGCGCCAGCCAGGGCACCTGGCGGTACTGCGACATCGGCAGCCCCGGCGTGGCCTGAGCTGCAGGGCTGGCCCCGGTGGGCAGCAAGGAGAAAGGAATCTGCCCCAGCGTGTCATTGGCCACCACCAGCAAGGTGTCGGCCTGGGCCCAGGCACCCTGTACCGGGGCCAGAAGCTCCTGGTACAGGGCCGCACCCGCCTCCAGGTCGAAACGCAGCCGGTCCGGCGAGATCCCCGTGGTCAGGTCCACCGAATCGCGCAGGCGTTTGACCTGGGCGGCCACCCAATCGGGCTTCTGCGGGCTGAAGTGGAACTGCAAGTCCCCCTGGGGCCCCGTGGCCCAGACATAACTGCCCCCGGGGGTCACGTAGATGGAGAGCAGGGCCTCCTTGGGTCTCAAGGCGCGGCGGGCCGTGGCCAGGTTGGCCGGGCGCGGGTTGACCAGCTCGTCGTACTGGGGAAACTGGCGGCGGATCTCCACCAGGTCGCGTTGCTGCTCCTTTTGCAGGTCGGCGATGCGCTGCTCCATGGCCTTGATGACCGTGGGCAGCTGCTGCTCGGGCGGGGCCGAGCGCTGGGTGATCAGGTTCTTGTAGACGGCCTGCAGCTCATCGTCGGCGTCCTGCACCTTCTTGATCCTGGCGCCCAGCTCGGGCGAGCCGGCGGCCGCGCGCAGGGCCGAGCCGGCCAGGGCCTTTTGCACGCTCTGCCAGCGCGCCACATCGGCCACGCGGAAGGCTTCGGCCATGTCGGCGGGGCTGGGGTTGCCCTTGTTGCCCACCAGCACATTGAGGTACTCGTTGAGGATGAGGCGCAGCCGGGTGGTGCGTGCAATGCTGGCGTTCTGCTTGCCCACCACCTTGTCGGGGTCGGTCAGGATGGGAACAGCGGCGGCGAACTCCTTGCGGGCCTCATCGACCCGCCCGGCGCGCTGCAGGGCCATGGCGCGGTAGGCGCGGGCTTCGGCGGTGTTGTAGTGAGACGCACCGAAGTTGCGGGTGGTGTGGCGCAGCAGGTTGTCGCCGTCGCGCAGGGCGTCGTTGATGCGGCCGGCCAGGATGTAGGCGCGGATGGACAGCAGCGAGCCCTGGCCGAAGCCTTCTTCCAAGCGGCTGTCGTTGCCGACCTTGGCGCGTATGGCGTCGTACAGGGCGACGGCCTCGTCGGCTCGGCCTGCGGCCGTCAGGGCATTGGCCAGGATGGTGCGGCCGTTCAGGCGCGCCGGGCTGGTTTCAGAGAAGCCGGCCTCCTGCAGGGATCGGTCCGCCCACTGCGCCAGTACCGCAGCCTCGGCATGGCGGCCGCGATTGGTGAAGACCAGCGACAGTGTCCAGAGTGCGCGACCCGTGATGAAGGAGTTGCGGCCGTTGAGTACCAGCGAACTCTTCAGGATCTCGCGCAGCAGCACCTCCGCTTCGTTCAGTCGCTGCTGCTGGATCAGCGCCCGGGCCAGGAAAAGACGCGTCGAATTGTTGCGCGTCTGGATCCGGTCCATGGGGATATCAAAGGGCGAATTCCTCTGATTGACTACGTTGTATTCCGCGTTTCGTTCGCCCTGGCGGCTGGCGGCCAGATAGGCGCGTTCTGCCTCGTCGAGTTTGCCTTCACGCAAGAGCACGAAGCCACGTGCGGTTTCGAGCAGGCTCGAAAAGTGCGGAAGCCGCATGGCGAGCTGGGGCCGCCTGCTCAACTGACGGTACAGCGCATCCGCCTTGCCCAGGGCCAGCCGTGCGCTGTCCAGATCGCCCAGATGAACGTAATTCGTGATGACATGGAAATAAAGGGTCAGCAGCAGGGGAGGAAGCCGCTGGGATTTTTCCAGTTCAAGGGCCAGTTCAAGCGTGCTTTCCTGAGACGCAGCGACGCTTTTGGAGTACCAGAGACTGGTGGCATATTCAAAACGTATGCGCTGAAGGCCGCCCAGCGCCAGCTCTTCCAGGTTGGCCTGGCGCGCGTAGGGCAGTGCGTTTTCCAGGTATTCCGTGCGTTTCTCGATTTGCTGCAATTCTTCGGCGATCAAGGCCTTTTTATGCCAGGCTCGCGCCAGGTCGGCAGGCGCCCCTTCACCTGGCACGGGTTCCTCGAGCAGGGTGCGCAGTTCGTTGACACGTTGCTGGTCCGGCTTGTAGCTGCGCAACAGCAGGACCAGATCGGCAATGGTGGGGGGCGGCGCGCTAGCGGCATCGTTCACCGGCGGTGTCTCCGGCGCCACCATCGCTGCTGGCGATCCATCGGGGCGGGGCTGCGCCCAACTGACGGGCAGGAGCAGGATCATCAGGGCGCTGGCAAGCAGGCGGTGTCGGATAGGCATGGCAGGAGTGTTCCGGCAGTGGTGATGCTCGGACCATGATAGCCTGCATGCCAGACCGCTAAACTCTGCCGCAATTCAACGAGCGCGCAATCTTTCACGCACCGAGCTTCATCGTGTCCCGACTGTCGTTTTCCTGGCTGCATCGTTCCGCTGCCTGGCGCTGCTGGGCCGGCCTGGGGCTGTGCCTGCTTCTGACGACCGTGGAGTGCTGGTTGCGGGCGCCCGAGCCCGTGGCGCCCAATGCTGCCTGGCCGGCCGGGACGGAGGCGGTCACCGGGCCGCTGGTGCTGCAGGCCGCCGGGCGCATACCGATGCCAGCGGACGCACTGGCCGCCCATGCCAGCACCTTGCTGGCCATGCCGCAAGGACATTCCGCGGCCTTGCAGGCCTACTGGTTTGCGGGCTCGCGAGAGAGCGGTCCCGATGTGCAGATTGCGGCCTCTGAGTTCGACCGGGCGACCCAGCAGTGGACGCCGGCCACCTATGTGGTCAATCGTCATCGCGCTGCCGCTGTCCTGGGCTTCGGCCTGCGTCGCCTGGGCAACCCCGTGGCCTGGCGCGACGGGCAGGGCCGCACGCATCTTTTTGTCGTCGCAACGGGTCTGGGCGGCTGGGCGGCCGGGCGCATCCTGCACCTGCGCCAGGACACGCCGCAGGAGGCCTTTCATCCGCTGGGTGTGTTGCCTTTGTCCTGGCTCTGGAACACCAGCCACCTGGTGCGGGCCATGCCGCTGCCCCTGGCCGATGGGGGCATGGTGTTGCCGGCCTACTTCGAGCTCGGCATCAAATACCCCGTGGCTCTGCGCTTCGATGCGGCTGGCGAGTTCCGCGGCATGATGCGGATGTCAGGGCGTGGTGATCTGCTGCAGCCCACGCTCTTGCCGCGCAGCGACACCGAATGGGTGGGCCTGCTGCGCGACAACCGTGCGCAGCGGCAACTGCGTGCGGTGATCAGCCATGACGCCGGCCGGAACTGGGAAGACCTGCCCGACCTGGACATGCCCAACCCGGACGCCTCGGTGGCTGGACTGAGTCTGCGGCCTGGTCTGATGTACCTGGCCCACAATCCGCGCGCCGAGTCGCGTGCCCAGCTGGTGCTGAGCCGGTCCAGCGATGCGCTGCACTGGACCCAGCTGGAGGTGTTGGCGCAGGGCGACGGGCGCAGCGAGTTCTCCTATCCCTCCATGGCCTGGGTCGATGGCGGCCTGTGGATCAGCTACACCGAAGAGCGTCGCGGTATCGCCTGGCAACGCTTCATGCCCCTGCCGGCCACACGCTGAAAACACAACACGATGGAAGTCCTGAACACCCTGCTCTCAACGCAGTCCCCTCTGCTGCCACATGTCGGATGGGTGGGCGTCTATCGTGTGCTGGGCTGGGGCCTGGTGTTGGCTGGCATCGCTCTCTGGTGTTTGCGCCGCAGCGGTAACCGGCCGGCATGGCAGCGCGGCCTGCCCCTGCTGCTCCTGCTCTGGTGCCTGTGGCCCGGACCGCTGTCGCCAGCGTACTGGCTGGGGCTGGCGTTTCGCGTTCCCAGTCTGCTCTTGGTGTTGCTGTCGGCCTGGTTCTTGTTGTCGCACTACCGCCCCCAACTGCTGATGCCCTTGCCGCTGACGGATCTGCGACGCTGGGCGCTGGCGCCCGTGTTGCTGGGGTGGGTGCTGCTGCTGGACGCTTTCGCGCTCTGGCCCTTCAGCCTGTACAGCCTGGGTTTTGCGCCGCTCACCCTCGGGGTGCTGGTGCTGCTGTGCGTGCTGCCCTGGTCATGGCATGGCGTGGCCCAGCCTTCTATCCTGCTCGTTTCAGTGTTGACGCTTTTTGTCTTGCTGCGCCTGCCCACCGGCAATGTCTGGGACGCGCTGCTTGACCCCTGGCTGTGGCTGTTGTTGCAGGCCGACTGGCTGCAGCGTCGCTTGCGTCGCGTTCAGGACTGATCGCGCACCAGCAGCCATTCGCGCCGGTACAGCCATTGCTGCGGGTACCAGAGGTTGTCCAGTCGAACCTCGCCGGGCAGATGCCGGCTGGTCAGCAGCCAGCGCTCGCCCAGCACACGGCAAGCCGGCAGGCACGGTGGCGCGGTTTGCGCCGGCTCGGACTGGATCCAGACCACGGCCTCGTGCGCGGCCAGCAATTCCCGAAGCTCTTCAGCGGGGGTCGGTGGCGCCATGCCCTCGGGCCGACGTGCCATGGCGCGTGCACCGGTTTCGTAAGGCAGGAAGTGGTGCGGGCCGGGCAGCAGGAACTGGAAGCGCTCGAACTGGCTGTTGAAGCCGTTGGGTACGGCGATCTTGCCTTGTGGTGTGGCGGCGATGGCCTGCGCGCCATAACGGCCCACGGGGCCATCCATGGGGGCAGCACTCAGGTTGAAGGCGGCGTAGACCAGCAAGCTGGACAGCACGGCCGCACCGCGACTCCAGGCGGAGCGCCAGAGCCCGGCTGCAATCACCACGGCGCCAGCCGCCACAGCCAGCAAGGGCAGGACCAGTTCCAGCGTGGAAGACAGGCCAAGGCCATGGCCAATCCAGGCAATGCGCGCGATCACGAGCAAAGCCAGGCCAGCGATCAGCAGCGTGGGCAGGAACCAGGCGCGCGCGATGCTTCGCCAGTGCAGGGCCATCAGCATGGCCACGGCCGGCATAGCCGGGATCACGTAACGCGCCGAGCGCTGGCTGGGAAACAGGAAGACTAGCAGCCACACCAGGGCCCAGGCCAGCAGGATGGCCTGGTGCGGCGGCAGGGGCCACAGCTTGCGCCCTTGCGGCAGCCGCTTGAGGCCCAGCCAGGCCAGGCCGGGGATGACGAAGAACAGCAGGCCGGCGTTGACCGCATAGGCCAGCAGTTGCGACCAGATGCTGGAGCCGCTGAGCGAGAAGGCCTCCTGCCACCAACCGCGCGCATCGGAAAACTTGGCGGCGTTCTCGCCGACGATGAACTCGCGCCAGACAGCCTGCGGATCGGGATCGAGCACGAACCAGAGACCGAACACCGCCAGGGCGAGCACCGCGCTGACGCCAGTCTTGAGTGTGTGCTGCCAGATGGCCCGCCAGCTCAGATGCGATTCGCTGGCCACCAGAGCCAGCCACCAGGCCGCGGCGGCCGGCGCGATCAGTGCGAAGGATTTGTAGGCCAGGCCCAGACCCAGACCCAGGCCGAAAAGGATATGCGCCAGCCAGCCGGGGCTGGCCGCCGGCAGGCGCGCGCGTTGCCAGAGCAGGGCGAACAGCGGCAGGCTGAACCAGAAGGTCTCGGGTGCACTTGTGAGGTAGGGGCGGCCATAGCGAAAGGTGCTGAGGAAGGCCAGGAAGATGCAGGCCGCCATGAGCCCTTCGCGCCAGCGCTGCGTGACGGCACGCAGGCACAGCACGATGGCGCCGCTGACCAGCAGCAGGTAGAGCAGGCTGGGCGTGCGCAGCGCGGCCATGCTCCAGTGTTTGCCCCAGTCGCCGGCCACCATGGCCTGCCAGAAGAGCATGGGGGGTTTGGTGTTGCGGGTATCGACCAGTTCCGAGGCCAGCGGCAACCACTGGCCGGTGGCTGCCGTCTCGCGCGCAATGTGCACGTAGACCATCTCGTCGCCATTGCTGGGGACGTACTGCCCGTCCAGGCCGAAGGCATAGACGAAGGCGGCCAGCAGCAGCAGGGCCAGCCAGAAGGCTGTTGGCCGATGGTCAGGATATAGGGGTGATGAGCGCATGGCAGGCGTGACGCCGGGTGTGACCGGCGATGCCAGCGATTATGACGGGGTCCCTCTGCCTAACCCGCGCCGTGCGCGGCGGGGCTTTTGCGGGATGAGCCGCAAGGCGCAAAACCCAA
>JAXMMJ010000044.1:0-4852 GCA_034366585.1 Hylemonella sp. | reverse complement strand
GTTGTCGAGGAGTCTTTCATGAACAAGAAATGGATGCTGCTGGCGGTGCTGGGCTGGCCTGTGCTGGGCCCGTCCCAGACCCTGCCGCAGCAGGCGGCCGCGGCCGCCGCAGCAGATGCGCCCGTACCGGCCATCGCCTACCAGCCCCTGGAGCCCGCGGGGGCTAGCGCGCTGGTCCAGGAGCTGCAGGACTGGAAGGCCGCCAATGCGGCGGTCGGCCAGTACCCGCGCGGCCACAGGGATATCCTCAAGTGGGAAAAGGCACAGCCACCGGCCCCTGCCGCAGCGATGCCGTCGCCGGAGGCACCGCGATGAAACGCCGCCACTTGCGCCGCAGCAGCCTGGCCTTGGCCGCCTTGCTGCTGTCCGGCTGCGCCACGCTGGCGCCCGAAAAGAACCTGGCCGATGTGCAGCAACTCACCGAAGGCCGCACCGCCGGTGTGGCGGTGGAACTGCAACGCCCCGGCCGGGACCCCGACCCTGCGGTGGCCGAACTGCTCAAGCAGCCGCTCAGCGCCGAAAACGCCGTGCGCATTGCTTTGCTCAACAGCCCGGCCGTGCAGCAGGCGCTGGTCACGCTGGACCTCAGCGACGCGCTGCGGGTGCAGGCCGGCCGTGTGCCCAACCCGCACTTCTCCATCGCCGAGCTGGCCGAAGGGGACAAGCGCGAGATCGAACGCGCGCTGCGCTTTGATCTGGTGGGCCTGCTCTTCCTGCCCTGGAAGAGCCAGTGGCAGAGCCGCCAGCACGAACTGGCCAAGCTGCAGGCGGCCCAGGACATCGCGCGCCTGGCCACCGAGGTGCGCAAGGCCTGGATCAACGCCGTGGCGGCCGAGCAGAGCCTGCGTTATCTGCGCGACGTCCAGGACGCTGCCGAAGCCGGCGCCGAGCTGGCGCGGCGCATGACCCGCGTAGGCAACTTCAGCAAACTGCAACAGGCGCGCGAACAGGTTCTGGTGGCCGACGCCGCAGCCCAGGTGGCGCGCGCGCAGCAGCGCGCCCGTGGCGAGCGCGAGAAGCTCACACGCCTGTTGGGACTGTGGGGCGCGCAGGCGCAGTTCACCCTCAGCCCCCGCCTGCCCGAGCTGCCCGCCAGGCCGCCGGCGCAGAACGACGTGGAAGCCCGTGCGCTGCGCGAGCGCCTGGATGTGCGCCTGGCCGTTACCGAGACCGGCTGGGTCGCCGACTCCCTGGGCCTGGTAAAGGCCACGGGTTACCTGGATGGCATGACGCTGGCCTACAAACACACCAGTACGGTGGATGGCGCGGGCGAGCGCGAACAGAAGCATGGCTGGGAGCTGGAACTGCCGCTGCCGATCTTCGACTGGGGCAGCGCACGCAATGCGCGGGCCGAGGCGCTCTACCTGCAGTCGGCCGTGCGCGTTCGCAACGTGGCCGTGCTGGCGCGCAGCGAGGCGCGCGAAGCCTACTTCGGCTGGCGCACCGCCTATGACCTGGCGCGCCACTACCGCGAAGAGGTGGTGCCGCTGCGGCGCTTCATCGGGGACGAGATGCTGCTGCGCTACAACGGCATGCTCTCCAGCGTCTGGGACCTGCTGGGCGAGATCCGCCAGCAGAGCCTGAGCGTGAACCAGGCGCTGGAAGCCCAGCGCGACTTCTGGCTGGCCGACGCCGACCTGCAACTCACCCTGACCGCGACCTCGCCTGGCGCGCTTACCCAGCTGCGTGGAAGCACCAGCGCTGCGGCCCCGGCCGCAGGAGGACATTGAACATGAATCGACGCAATTTTTTCAGCGGCGCCGCCCTCACCGCCGTGGCCGCAGCCTCGGTCAGCAAGGTGGCCATGGCCGCGCTACCCGAACCCGTGTTACGCGAGACGCCTGACACCGCACCACCGCTGCAGCCCGCCAGCGGTCGCCCCTACAACCCGGTGGTCACGCTCAACGGCTGGACCCTGCCCTGGCGCATGAACCAGGGTGTCAAGGAATTCCACCTGGTAGCCGAGCCCGTGGTGCGCGAGATCGCGCCGGGCATGAAGGCCCACCTGTGGGGCTACAACGGCCAGAGCCCGGGGCCGACCATCGAGGTGGTGGAGGGCGACCGCGTGCGCATCTTCGTCACCAACCGGCTGCCCGAGCACACCACCATCCACTGGCATGGCCAGCGCCTGCCCAACGGCATGGACGGTGTGGGCGGGCTGAACCAGCCGCAGATCCCCGTGGGCAAGACCTTTGTCTACGAGTTCGTGGCGCGGCGCCCCGGCACCTTCATGTACCACCCGCATGCCGACGAGATGACGCAGATGGCCATGGGCATGATGGGCTTCTGGGTCACGCACCCGAAGGCGAAACATCCGCTGATCAGCGAGGTGCAGCGCGACTTCTGCTTCCTGCTCAATGCCTTCGACATCGAACCCGGCAGTGCGACACCGAAGATCAACACCATGCTGGACTTCAACCTCTGGACCTGGAACAGCCGCGCCTTCCCCGGCATCGACACGCTCAACGTGCGCCTGGGCGACAAGGTGCGCATCCGCGTGGGCAACCTGACCATGACCAACCACCCCATCCACCTGCACGGCCACGAGTTCGTGGTGACGGGCAGCGATGGCGGCCCCTGGCCGCTGGCGGCGCGCGCACCGGAGGTGACCACCGACGTGGCCGTGGGCCAGATGCGGCAGGTGGAGTTCGTCGCCGACGAGGAAGGCGACTGGGCCTTCCACTGCCACAAGAGTCACCACACCATGAACCCCATGGGCCACGCGGTGCCCACCATGATCGGCGTGGACCACCGCGGCCTGGTGCAGAAGATGCAGAAGCTGGTGCCCGACTACATGGTCATGGGCGAACGCGGCATGGCCGACATGGGCGAGATGGAAATGCCCCTGCCCGAGAACACCCTGCCCATGATGACGGGCACCGGCCCCTATGGCCCGGTGGAGATGGGCGGCATGTTCTCGATGCTCAAGGTACGCCGCACCCAGAAGGCCGGTGACTACAGCGACCCGGGCTGGTTCCAGCAGCCCGCCGGCACACAGGCCTACGAGTGGACCGGCGAGCCCCCCTCGGCGCCCCGCGCTGCCGCACCGGACAGCGGCCAGGGCGCCGTCGAAGTCAAGGCGGTCAAGCCCACGTCACACGACACGCATCACTGAGGACACCATGAAACACCTTGCGTACATCCTGGGCGCCATCCTGCTGGGCGCCACCCCGGCCTGGGCCCATGGCAACAAAGCCGACACCCATGCCCCCGTGGTCAAGGAGCAGAAGGACTGGGGCATCGCCGGCGACGCCAAGGACGTCAGGCGCACCATCACCCTGGTCATGACCGACAACATGCGTTTCACGCCCGACCGCATCGAGGTCAAGCAGGGCGAGACCGTGCGCCTGCGCATCCAGAACAAGGGGCAGCTGCTGCACGAACTGGTCATCGGCACCCCCGGGGAGCTCGCCGCCCACGCCGAGCAGATGCTCAAGCATCCGGGCATGGAGCACGACGAGCCCTATATGACCCACGTCAAGCCCGGCCAGCGCGGCGAGATCATCTGGACCTTCAACCGCGCCGGCCAGTTCGAATTCGCGTGCCTGATCGCCGGCCACTTCCAGGCCGGCATGAAAGGCCGCATCACCGTCACAAGGAGTCAACCATGAATCGACGCAAGCTTTTGCACACCTCGGTCGCCCTCGCGGCCGCAACGCTGGGCGGCCTGGGCCTGGCCGCCCAGCCCCCGCGCCCCATGGTCGAGGTCTGGAAAACCGCCAATTGCGGCTGCTGCAAGGACTGGATCAAACATCTGCAGGCCAGCGGCTTCGACGTGAAGACGAATGACGTGAGCAATGACCGCAAGAACGAGGTCCGCCAGCGCCTGGGCCTGGCGGAGAAGTTCGGTTCCTGCCACACCGCCCTGGTGAACGGTTATGTGCTTGAAGGCCATGTGCCGGCGCGCGAGATCCAGCGCCTGCTCAAAGACAAGCCCGTCGCCGTGGGCCTGGCCGTGCCCGGCATGCCCGTGGGTTCACCCGGCATGGACGGCCCCGAGTACGGCGGCCTGAAGGACCCCTACGACGTGCTGCTGGTGCAACGCGGCGGCGCGGCCCGTGTGTTCCAGTCCTACCGATAATCGATGTTCCACCTGACGATGAGACCCACCATGAACAAGCTCTCCACCCTGACCCTCTCCCTGCTGCTGGCCCTCAGCGGCCCCCTCCTGGCCCACGAAACCGGCAAGGCGCACGGCCACGATGGCGCCAGCCCGAGCAGCACCGCCCGGCCCCAGGTCGAAGCCGTCGTGCGCACGGTGGACAAGTCGGCCAAGAAGATCACCCTGAGGCACGGCGAGATCCCCAACCTCGACATGGGACCGATGACCATGGTGTTCCAGGTCCAGGACCCCGCCTTGCTGGACAAGGTCAAGGCCGGCGACAACGTGCGCTTCACCGCCGACCAGATCAAGGGCGCCTACACGGTGCTGACCATCGAGCCGGTGCAGAAGTAAGGCCTAAGGCAGGCGCCTAGAACAGGCAACCCTGCCCACGCGCCAGACCCGGGCGGAACAGCGAGAGGTCGAGTTCCACACGCCCGCGGTTCAGGCCATGGCGGGCGCAGGCCTTGTGGAAGCGCTGGCGTATCAGGTCGGCCCACAGGCCGCTGCCTTTCATGCGCGTGGCGTAGTTGCTGTCGTAGTCCTTGCCGCCGCGCATCTCCTGGATGCGCGCCATCACGCGCGCCGCGCGCTGCGGGTAGTGAAGGCTGAGCCACTGCTGGAACACCTCGTTGAGTTCCCAGGGCAGGCGCAGCACGGTGTAGAAGGCACTTTGGGCGCCCGCCGCTGCGGCCGCCTCCAGCACCTGCTCCATGTCTTCGTTGATGAAGGGGATCTGCGGCGCCACGC
>JAXMMJ010000043.1:0-29056 GCA_034366585.1 Hylemonella sp. | reverse complement strand
GATGATTTCATGAAGCCGCGCATCACCGTCATCACCCTGGCCGTCGAAGATCTGGAGCGCGCGCTGCGCTTCTACCGCGACGGGCTGGGCTTCGCTACCGACGGCATCATCGGCACCGAGTTCGAGCACGGGGCCGTGGTCTTCATCGACCTGCAGCACGGCCTGAAGCTCGCGCTGTGGCCGCGCAGCAGCCTGGCGCGCGACAGCGGCCTGGCCGTGAGCCCGCCCTGCCCCACCGGGCTCTCGCTGGGCCACAACGTGGCCTCGCGCGACGAGGTGGACGCCGTGATGAAACAGGCAGCGCACGCCGGGGCCGTCATCGTCAAGCCAGCGCAGGTCACCTTCTGGGGTGGGTATGCCGGTTACTTCCAGGACCCGGACCAGCACCTGTGGGAAGTGGTCTGGAACCCGGCCTGGGAAGACTGATTCAGCGCCCCAGCCGGTCAGGGGGCGGGCCGTCGACCTGGCGTGATTGGACGTCGATCACATCGGCATCACGCGCCGTCTGCGCGGCTCCCGGGCGGTAAAAACGCTGCCACTGCGCGCGGCGCAGGATGGCAAACGCCAGGGGCTGCACCGGCCGGCCCGTCAGGCGGGCCCACAGCGCGCGCAGGCCCCAGAAGGCCAGCAGCAAGAGGCCGGCGGCCAGCAGGCTGAGCAGGAACACCAGGCCCATGAGGGCCAGCACGAGGCGCAGCAGGAATCCGAAGAGTCGCTTGATCATCTTGTCCAGGTTCATCGGGGGCAGATGGGTCGGGAAACGGGCCTTGCAAGGGCCGGCCGTATGTCTTTACTTGAGCAGCAGCAGGGCCAGCGCGCGACCGTCCACCAGCTGCAGGCCCTGCTCTTTGGCGTAGCGTTCGCCCGCTTCCGAGACCGGTCCCAGGCTCAGGTAGACGCCGCGTGCGCCCTGCTTGTCGCAGGCCGACTGCAGCAGCCGCAGCGCCTCCACGCCCTGGCTGGCCGCCTTCCAGCGCCGGCAGCTCACCAGGCTGGCCTGGCCCTGGCGCTCGATGCGGAAATCGGCGGACTCGCCCTCCAGACGGGCGACGCTGTAGCCCTGCTGGGCATAGGCCTGCGCCACCCAGGTCGAGAAATCGCGCCAGTTCATGGCGGCGGCACGCACCAGCGCCTCGTCCAGGCGGGTCGCACTGGGGGCGCGCCACTGACGCCAGGCCGCCACGGCAGCCACCACCACAAAGGGGAAGGTGCCCAGCATCACGACCACGGCGTACTCGCGCGGCAGCAGGGCAAAGGCGACCACCGACATCAGCACGGAGATCAGCAGGCTGATCCACCAGGGCGAGCGCAGCAGCACGGCGAAGAGCGAGCGCTCGTTCATCTTGAACTTGAACACAGGGAACCTCAATGGGTGTGCGCGAGGATGCTGGCCACGGTGACCAAGCCGATGCCAGCCAGCAGCCAGGCGATCTGCGCCAGGGTCTCGGCCAGGCTCAGGCGCTTCTGCAGCTGGGGGATCAGGTCGGCCAGGGCTACGTAGATGAAGCTGCTGGCGGCCACGACCAGGAAATAGGTCAGGTAGTCGTGCAGCAGGTCCACCAGCCAGTAACCCACCAGGCCACCCAGGGCCGTGATGGCGCCGGCCAGCGTGACCTTGAGCAGGGCCGCCTTGCGCGTGCCGCTGCTCAGACGCAGCACCATGAGGTCGCCCATGTGGTGCGGCACCTCGTGCGCCAGCACGGCCAGCGCGGCGATCACGCCCAGGCGCAGGTCGGCCATGAAGGCCGACGCAATGAGGATGCCGTCGCCGAAGCAGTGCACGCTGTCGCCAGCCAGCACGCTCCAGCCGCCGGCCATGCGCTCGGGCGCATGACCGTGGTCATGGTGGTGCCCGTGATCGTGCCCATGGTCGTGTTCATCATCGTGGTCGTGCCCGGCATCGTCATGATGGTGCTCGTGGCCGTGGTGCCAGAGCTCGGCCTTGTCGAGCAGGAAAAAGAAGACCACGCCCACCAGCAGCGTCAGGAACAGCGCCTGCGGATCGAGGCCGCTCTCGAAGGCCTCGGGCAGCAGGTGGAGAAAGGCCGTGCCCAGCAGGGCGCCGGCCGCCAGGCTGAGCATGTGCTGGGTGTAACGCGCCAGCACGCCGAAGCTCAGGGCCGCGGCCAGCCAGACGCTGCCGATGCCGGCCGCCAGCGTGCCGAGGAGGATCGCAATCAGGGTCATGCCCTCGATTCTCTCAGACGTGTCAAGGGGCCTGCAGGCAAACGCCCGAACTCGTGAAGAAATCGTAGCGAGCGGCCCGAGCGCAAGGCGGACGGAGCGCAGCCACCGGAACGTACTTCAGGTACGTGAGGATGGCGAGCACCGCCCAACGCGGCGATCGGGTCGCGCAGTAGATTTATTCGCGAGTTCTCAGACGCCGTTGGCCTTGAACCATTCCAGGCAGCGCTTCCAGCCGTCCTCGGCCGCTTCCTTGCGGTAGCTGGGGCGGTAGTCGGCATGGAAGGCGTGCGGCGCGTCCTTGTAGACCACGAACTGCGAGGCCTTGGACTTGGCGTTGCCGGCAGCCAGTGCGGCCTTCATCTTCTCCACGCTGTCCAGCGGGATGCCGGTGTCGGCCTCGCCGTACAGGCCCAGCACCGGGCCGTTCAGCTGGCCGGCGATGTCGATCGGGTTCTTCGGCGTGAGCTCGTTCTGGGCGCCCGCGATACGGCCGTACCAGGCTACGCCAGCCTTGATGGACTTGTTGTGCGCAGTGTAGAGCCAGGTCTGGCGACCACCCCAGCAGAAACCGGTGACACCCACACGGGCCAGGTCGCCGCCGTTGGCACCGGCCCAGGCCACGGTGGCGTCCAGGTCGGCCATGACCTGCGCGTCGGGCACCTTGGAGATCACCTCGGCAATCAGCTTGGCCATCTCGCCATAGCTCTGGGCGTCACCCTGGCGCACGAACAGCTCGGGGGCGATGGCCAGGTAGCCGGCACGCGCAAAGCGGTTGGCCACGTCGGCGATGTGCTCGTGCACGCCGAAGATCTCGGACAGCACCAGCACCACGGGCAGGTTCTTGCCGCCGGCGGGCATGGCGCGGTAGGCCGGCATCCTGAAGCCCTTGACGTCGATGCTGACCTCGCCCGCGGTCAGGCCGTCGGTGGGGGTCTTGATGACGGTCTGCGCCATGATGGGCAGGGCCGAGGCGGCAAAGCCCACGCCCAGCGCGGTCTTGAGCGCGGTGCGGCGCGTGGCGCCCAGCTCGGTGCTCTGACCCGGCAGCAGGGCCTTGAATTCGGTTTCCAGATCGCGGTTCATCATCGGAGGTTCCTCGTATCGGTTTTCGGAAGGTCGTAGTCTAGGGGCCCTCCCGATTCATTGCACGCGCCCCATCCAATTCCCCACGGTGGGGGCCCCGGGCCTTGACGCCCGATAATCGGGCATGTCTACATCCACCGCCTTCAGCACCCTGCCCCTGAGCCCCGCCATGCTGGAGAACCTCCAGCAGCTGGGTTACAGCGCGATGACGCCGATCCAGGCGACCAGCCTGCCCATTGCGCTGCTGGGCAAGGACCTGATCGCCCAGGCCCAGACCGGCAGCGGCAAGACCGCCGCCTTCGCCCTGGTCCTGCTGACCAATCTGAACCCGCGCCGTTTTGCCGTGCAGTCCCTGGTGCTGTGTCCCACGCGCGAGCTGGCCGACCAGGTGACCGTGGAGCTGCGCCGCCTGGCGCGCGCGCAGGACAACATCAAGATCGTCACGCTGTGCGGCGGCGTGCCGCTGCGCATGCAGAGCGCCAGCCTGGAGCACGGCGCCCACATCGTGGTGGGCACGCCGGGGCGCATCATGGACCACCTGCAGCGCGGCACCCTGGACCTGGCCGCTCTCAACACCCTGGTGCTCGACGAGGCCGACCGCATGCTGGACATGGGCTTCTTCGACGACATCGCCACCGTGGCCAAGCAGTGCCCGAAGGAGCGGCAGACCCTGCTGTTCTCGGCCACCTACCCCGAAGGCATCGCCAAGATCGCCACCCAGTTCCTGCGCGATCCGCAGCAGGTCAAGGTGGAGGCGAAACAGAGCGCGCCAAAGATCGAACAGCGCTTCTACGAGGTGACCCGCGCCAACCGCCTGCAGGCCGTGGCGCAACTGCTGCTGCACTTCCGCCCGGTCAGCACCCTGGCCTTCTGCAACACCAAACAACGCTGCAAGGAACTGGTCACGCTGCTGCAGGGCCAGGGCATCAGCGCGCTGGCGCTGTACGGCGAGCTGGAGCAGCGCGAACGCGACCAGGTGCTGGCGCAGTTTTCCAACCGCAGCTGCTCGGTGCTGGTGGCCACCGACGTGGCCTCACGCGGGCTGGACATCACGCAACTGGAAGCCGTGATCAATGTAGACATCTCGCCCGACCCCGAAGTGCACGTGCACCGCATCGGCCGCACCGGCCGCGCCGGTGAATCCGGCCTGGCCCTGAGCCTGGCCAGCATGGACGAGATGGGGGCGGTGGGCCGCATCGAGCAGTACCAGACGCAGGAATCCGTCTGGCACAAGCTGGACGAACTGAAACCCGCGAGCCAGCAACCTTTGCTGCCGCCCATGACCACCTTGCAGATCCTGGGCGGGCGCAAGGAAAAGATCCGCCCCGGCGACGTGCTGGGCGCGCTGACCGGCGAAGCCGGCTACACACGCGAGCAGATCGGCAAGATCAACGTCACCGAGTTCTGCACCTTCGTGGCCGTGGAGCGCAGCATTGCCAGCGAGGCCGTGGCGCGGCTCAATGCGGGCAAGGTCAAGGGCAAGAGCGTGAAGGCCCGGCTGGTCGGCGCGGACTGAAGCGGCGCCCCTGTTGGCGCCATGAAAAAAGCCCGCCGAGGCGGGCTTTCCGGTGAAAAACAGCGGCCATTACTTGGCGGCGTCGTCCTTCATCGCTGCTTTCTTCTTGGACTTCTTGGCCTTGCTGGATTTGCTGGCCTTGGTCTTTTTCTTCTTGTCGGCCCGGGCTTCGGGCTTGGTGTCGTTCTTGGCCGGGGCGACAGCCGGCGCAGGCGCAACCGCCGGGGCCGGAGCGACGGCGGGAGCGGGGGCCTGAGCATAAGCACCTGCGGCAAACAGGCCGGCGATGAGGGCAGCGAGCAACTTGTTCATCTTCAAATTTCCTAAAGTTCGACAACGTACACGACACATTCACGCGATGGAATGTGCCCCGCAACAATAACAGGTGCGAACGTCGAACCTGGTCAGCTTGCGGTCAGCGACAGGCCGTCCCGGCCTGTCGTGCTCAGCGCCTGCCGCCTCGACCATCCGACTTGTCATCGCGGTCGTTCGGCTTGAAGGGATTGTTGTGCCCCGAGCGCGGCGCATCGCAATCACGGTCGTGTTTGTCGCCGTCGCGATCACAGCCCTTGTGGTCCTTGTCGCCATGGTGGCCGTGGTGATCCTTGTCGCGGCAACCCGGGGTTCCCGGCTCGGTCAGCGCACCACAACCGATGATGCTGGCACCGGTCATGGTCAAGGCCACGTTGGACATGGCACGACCGGCCAGGGTGCCGCGGGTCAGGGTGATGGAGCCGATGGTGGCGTCACCCGCAAGGATGTTGCCCTTGAGCGCCGAATCGGTCAGGGTGGCCGCCCCGGTCGGTGCCCAGTAGACATTGCAGGGCTGGCCGCCGCCGGCCATGGCCACCGAGAAGTTGGTGCCGGTGAGGGCGCCGTTCACGAGGAAGATCCAGACGCCGTTGGCGGGGCCCGTGAGTGTCAAGGTGCCGGCCTTGGCCACCGCGTCGGTGCAGTAGACACCGGGTGCCAGGTTCTGGCCAGCCAGGTCACCCGGCATAGAGGTGCAAGGCAGGGACTGGACCGAGGCGTAGGCGCTCAGGAAATCCACCCGCGCCTGGACCGCAGCCGCATTGGTCGCCGGGGGCGCAGCGCCGGCCACGGTGCATCCGGTATTGGTGTAGGGCACGGCGCTGCCGGGGGCGACACCGATGTCGCCGGTGACCACGCCGGCCGTGCACGTGACATTCGTGCCGCCCAGGACCGAGAAGGCCGACGCGTTGCCCAGCGAGACCTGGGCCCAGGCCGGCGTGGCACTGACCAGCAATGCGCTGGTGGCCAGACAGAGGGTGGATAAAGACTTCTGAAGAGAGTTCATGGCATGTTTCCTTGGGTAGTGACGACGAAAGACAAGACGGTTGTAGGCCTTGCTTCGAACGCTTGCCGTCTGTTGGCGCACAGAAGGGACGCATCGAGCGATGGGCCATGCGGCGAAGCGCCATGACAAAAGCCACGCCCGTGTGACCGGGCGTGGCTTTTGCGGTGCGAGCAGGGTTTACTGCGGCACGGTCACCGAGGAGAAGGTGTCGAGCACCACACCGGCCGCATGCGAGAACAGGCGTCCTTCGACCACGGTGGGGAGCAGGGCCGTACCGCCCAGGACCTGCACCGCGGCGCCGTTGGCGATGACGGTGCCCTTGAAGATGGAGCTCACGCCCAGCGTGGCGGCGCTGCCCGCCATCCACCACACGTTCTTGGCCTGTGCGCCCCCGGTCAGGGTCACGGTGCTGCTGGTGCCCGTGGTGAGGGCGGCGTCGGTCTGGAAGATGAAGACGGCGTCCGGATTGCCACCCGCATCCAGGGTGATGCTGAAGGTACTGCCCACCCCGATCGGGTTGGCGGTGCGGTACAGCCCCGGCGCATAGCTGGGGCCATTGGTCACCCCTGCGCAGGCGGCCTGGGCATGGGAGAGTTCACCGTCGACGATGGCGCAGGCATTGGTGGCCCGGTTGGCGGCGTCGATGTAGGCGGTGTTGAACGCCGTTTGCGCATCGATGGCTGCCTGGTCGCCGTTGTGCACCACGCCGTTGAGCACCGTCACGCCGACGACGCAGTTGTTGCAGGCACCGGCCGGATTCAGGCCGACATTGCCACTCACCGAGGAATTCACCGCGAGGGTGATGGCCGCATTGCTGGCAAAGATGCCGTAGGTGGCCGCGGCACCGAGGGTCGGCGATGCGCCGGCGGGACCGGGATTGACGGCCGCCGCTGCCGGCGTCCCGCTGGAGGTGCTGCCGCCGCCACAGGCCGCGAGCACGGCTGCGGCGAGCACGGGCACGAGCCAATGGATGGACGATCGCTTGGTCTTGTTGAATCTGTTCATTTTCTTCCCCTTGTGGGTTGGACCGGAAAGCCCCGGCAGACGGCGCGGGGCACGCCTGGCTTGTTTGTCCAGGGTGCGTCCGGATGAACTGGGAACAAACCATTCATCGATGCCCCACTGTGCGCCAAGGGATGGTTGTGATCTGTGCGCTGTCAGACAAACACGGGTAACACTTGTATTCACGGGTACATGGCGTACAGGCCCATCAAAAGCACGAACTTTCTCCATGTATGTGGGCGGGCAGACAGAGGGGAGTGCCGAAATCCAGAAAGATGAAACGGACGTCATGCCATGGCGTGCACCTTGAAGTTTTCTCTCCAACTGAAAGACATCGACATGACCCTCAACGAAACCAAGAACCACGACACCACTTCGGCCCAGACGGCCCAGCAGCATCACGTGCAGGCCGCCGAGCACCTCGAACAGGCCGCCAAGTCCCACAAGGATGCGGCCAGGCTGATGGGCTCGGGCGATCCGACCGGCGCCCAGATCCATGTTGAAAAGGCCAGAACCCATTCCGTGCAAGCCAGCGAGCACGTGGTGCAGGCGGCCAAGAAAAGCGCCACCCCGGCCAAAGTACCCGCCTGAGGCTGAGGCCGGCTGCATGCCGCCAGGCACCTGAAGGCCGGCGGCTTGGGCGCCGATGAAAAAAAAGAGGAGCGTGATACACGCTCCTCTTTTTTGTGCCCCGACTCTCGCCGCAGCAGGTCCTGGCGATGGGCTCAGCGGTAAAAGGCCTCGACCTTGCCCTTGAGCTTGATCATCAGCGGATTGCCCTTGCGGTCCAGCGTCTTGCCGGCGGGCACCTTAACCCAGCCTTCGCTGACGCAGTATTCCTCCACGTCCTTGCGTTCCTTGCCGTTGAAGGTGATGCCCACGTCGTGCTCGAAGACGGCCGCCACGTAGTGCGGGCTGCGCGGATCGATGGACAGGTGGTCGGGGAGTTCGGGGCGTTGCGTGGTGTCGTTCATGGGGACGTATTGTGCTTCAAGCTGCTACCGGAACGAGGCTGCGGGCCGCGGCCGCAATGTCCAGCGAGCGCAGGCGCAGGTCGGCGTCAAAGACGTCGGAGACCAGGATGAATTCATCAGCCTGCGTGGCCTGGGCCAGTTGCTCGAAACCGGCGCGCACAGTCTGCGGCCCGCCGATCACGGCCATGGCCAGGAAGTCGGTTATCGCCGCGCGTTCCTGCGGGTGCAATTGCGTCATGAAGTTCTCCACCGGCGGCGCCAGGCGGCCGCGCTTACCGGTGATGATGCCCAGCACGCGCTGGTAGGTGCTGCTGGCCAGGAACTCGGCCTCCTCGTCGGTCGGCGCGGCGATCATCGGCACGCCGATGGCCACGTAAGGCTGCGCCAGCGCGGCCGAGGGACGGAACTGGCTGCGGTAGATGTCGATGGCCTGCAGCAGCAGGCGCGGCGCGAAGTGCGAGGCGAAGGCATAGGGCAAGCCCATTTCGGCCGCCAGGCGTGCCGAGAACAGGCTGGAGCCCAGCAACCAGATCGGCACGTTGGTGCCGGCACCGGGCATGGCGATCAGGCGCTGGCCGGGCTGGGCCGGGCCCAGCAGGCGCTGCAGCTCGGCCACGTCACGCGGGAAGTCTTCCTCGGTCTCCACGCGGTCGCGGCGCAGTGCGCGCATGGTCATGGGGTCGGTGCCCGGCGCGCGGCCCAGGCCGAGGTCGATGCGGCCCGGGTAGAGCTCGGCCAGGGTGCCAAAGGCCTCGGCCACCACCAGCGGCGCATGGTTGGGCAGCATGATGCCGCCCGAACCCACGCGGATGCGCTGCGTGCCACCGGCGATGTGCCCCACCAGCACCGCCGTGGCGGAGCTGGCAATGCCGGCCATGTTGTGGTGCTCGGCCAGCCAGTAGCGCGTGAAGCCCAGGGCTTCGGCGTGCTGCGCCGTGCGCAGGGCAATGCCCAGCGCATTGGCCACCGTGCCGCCTTCGCGCACGGCCACCAGGTCCAGCATGGACAGATTGATGTCTTGGAGTGCTTTCATGCGCCTATTCTCGGCGAGGACCGATGACCGTGCTGACCGGGGTGATTCGTCAGCGCCTCAACCCAGCGGGCTGGCCTTGTAGCGCTGGTGCAGGATGCGCACGCGCTGCACATAGACCTGGGTCTCGGTGTACGGCGGTATGCCCGCGTACTTCTGCACAGCCTGCGGGCCGGCGTTGTAGGCGGCCGTAGCCAGGCTCACGTCGTTGCGGAAACGGACCAGCATCTCGGCCAGGTAACGCGCACCGCCACGGATGTTTTCGCGCGGATGGCGCGGGTCGGTCACGCCCAGCTGCCGTGCCGTGGCCGGCATCAGCTGCATCAGGCCGATCGCCCCCTTGGGCGAGCGCGCATGCAGGTTGAACCCCGACTCCGCATGGATCACGGCCCGCACCAGGGCCGGATCAACGTTGTACAGGCGCGCAGCCTGTTCGATCTCGCTGGCGTAGGCATCGTGGTAGAGCCGTGTCACCTTCCAGTCGACCGTGGACTTGGGGTTGCAGGCGTAGCAGCCGTAGTGCATGACGACGTAGCGGTCGTGCGCCGGCGGCCGGTCGGAGAAAGAGGTGGTGCCGCCGCCCGAGAGGTAGCGGTAGACCTTGGGGCTGGGCTTGGGCAGGTCCTGGGGAGGGGTGCCCGGCGCGGCTTCGCCGGCTGCCCACACCGCCGATGCCGTCAGACACAGGCAGGCCAGCGCTGCGCGTACAAAACGCGCAGACCGGATGCCAGAGGTCAAACGAGCCGCCATGGGTGCCAAGAATGGGAACGGATGCCGGTATTGTCCCGCCAAACGATGGCTCCCGACAACCGTACAGCTGGCGAAACCCGCCCCTTATCGGCGCTTAGGGCCGCGCTGGACACGCCCCGAGGGTGGCCAGCAGCAAGGGTTTCCACAGATGGGAGGGACAGGACACGCGTTCTAGGATGCAGCCTCTCTCACTGCTATTCCCTGCACATGACACACCTCGCGCCGGCCTCGTTTCTTCTCAAGCTGCTGCTCCTGCTGTCCGTCGCCGGTGCCGCCTGGGCGGACACCGCGTTCCCGAGCAAGCCGGTACGCATCGTCGTGCCCGTGGCCGCGGGCGGCGGCGCCGACATGGTGGCGCGTCTGGTGGCCGAGAAGATGGGGCAGAGCCTGGGCCAGCCCTTCGTCATCGAGAACAAGGCCGGGGGCTCGGGCACCATCGCCGCCATGGAAGTGGCGCGTGCCGCGCCCGATGGCTACACCCTCATGCAGTGTTTTGTGGCCACGCACAGCACCAACCCGGCGGTGCTCAAGATCCGCTACGACCCGATCGCCGACTTCGCGCCCGTGGGCATGATGGGCCTGACCTCCAACGTGCTGGTCGTGGGCAGCAAGAACCCCGCGAAGAATTTCCAGGACTTCCTGGCCATGGCCCGCGCCAACCCGGGCAAGCTCAATTTCTCCTCGGCCGGCAGCGGCTCGGCCACGCACCTGATCATGGAGTACCTGGAGAACCAGGCCAAGGTGGACCTGGTTCACATCCCCTACAAGGGTGCGGCACCGGCCATGCAGGACCTGCTGGGCGGCCAGGTCGACGCCATGTTCCCCAGCCTGACGGCGGCCCTGCCGCAGATCCGCGGGGGCAAGCTGCGGGCGCTGGCCGTGGCCTCGCCCAAACGCGATCCGATGATCCCCGACGTGCCGACCATTGCCGAACTCGGCTTCCCCGGCTTCAGCGCCATCCAGTGGTGGGGCCTGTGCGCGCCCGCCAAGACGCCCGAGGCCACCGTGGCCAAGCTGAACCAGGCGCTCAACGAAGCCCTGGCGCACCCGGACATCAAGCAGCGCCTGAGCGACGTGGCCGCTGAACCGACGCCGATGTCACCCCGGCAGTTCCGCGACTTCCTCGTGGCCGAAGTCGACAAATGGAAGCGTCTGGTCAAGGAAACCAAACTCCAGATCGAGGAGTGAGGGCTGCGCCACATGGCTGACGTGGCCGACGCCATCGCCTTCCTCACACAACCCGACGCGGCAACCGTCATGGCCAAGTGCTGCGGGTCTGCGAGCAGTCGTTGCCGGTAGCTCAGATAAACACATAAACAGACAAAATTTTGTCTTAAAATGTGTTTCACGGCCTGTTTATGGTCATTTAGGCGGGGCTGCTCATGCTGCATTCTTTTGCGTTCAAGAACTTCCTTTCGTTCAAGGAGCGAACTGAGGTGTCTTTCGCGCTGACCCAAAAGGCCAGCGCGCACGGCTGGGACGCGACATCACCATCTGGCCAGCGCTTGGCCACGGCACTCGCTGTGATCGGTGCTAATGGTGCGGGCAAGACTACGCTTATTAAGCCGGTGGCGTTTTTGAGTTGGTTCCTCGCCCACTCATTTCAAAGTCCGCCAACCGCGCAAATCCCGATCACGCCGCATTTCTCCATGCCAAACGAGCCGGTGGAATTCGAGTTGGAAGCCGACGATTTGAGCGGCACACTCTGGCGTTATGTATTGAAAACCACGCCAGAACGCGTGCTGCACGAAGCGGTCTATCGGCGCCTGAACAAACCGCGCGCAAAGTTTTCCCATGTGTTCGTCCGGGATTGGAATGAGGCCGCGAAGGAATACCTCATCAAGCAGGACGGTTTCGGCCTCGACCCTGCCGAGGCGAGGAAGGTACGCTCGAATGCCTCGCTGATTTCGACGGCGGCACAGTATGGCGTGGAAGTTGCGCGGCACTTGGTTGGCTCGAATGTCGCCAGCAACATCATGCAGGTCGGCCGTGTTGATCCCAACATGGATCTCTTCAACGCGTCCTTGTTCTTTTTCGAGAACACAGCGTTGAAGCAACGAATGGAAACCCTGCTGCGCGACCTGGATTTCGGCTTGTCCGGCGTGGAAATCAAGAAACTTGATTTGGCACTTCCGTCGGAGGCGAAACTCCCTGAGAACATGAAGGCCTTACTGCAGTATCAGGCGTTTGGCGTCCACACCTTGAAGGATGGTTCCAAGCACGAACTGCATATGACACAAGAGAGCAACGGAACACAGACCGCATTCAAGCAACTCCGGTATTTATTGAGCGTGCTGGCCAATGGCGGAATTGCGGTGATCGACGAACTAGAAAGCGACATGCACCCGCACATGATCCAGCCCTTGCTCGACCTGTTCGCCAGCCCGTACACCAATCCACACAAGGCACAAATCATTTTCACCAGTCATTCGATCGAGGTGATGGGACTGCTAGGCAAGTCGCAAGTGTTCCTGGTCGAGAAGAAAAATTGCGAGAGCGAAGCCTGGCGCCTTGACACGATGGCTGGCGTACGCAGCCAGGACAACCTGTATGCGAAATACATGAGCGGTGCTTACGGAGCCGTGCCGCAGCTATGACATCGCCGGGCAAGATGCGCGTCATCAAGGAAACCTTGCTCATCGTCTGCGAAGGTGATGCCGAGATTGCCTTTGCCCGCTTTGTGAAGCGCACCTATGCCGACGCGTTGGGACGTTCAGTGCAGGAAATCAACGCGCATGGCAAAGGCGGCAGGCACGTGCTGGACACGGCGCTGCGCCGCGCTAGGAACAACCGCGAATACGACAAGGTAGTTCTGATGCTGGACACCGATACGGACTGGGATGAGACGGATCGGGCGAAGGCGAGAAAAACCAAGGCTGGCAAACACCCGGTCAGCGTGATTGAAGGTGGACCTTGCCTGGAAGCGTGGTTGTTGAAGATCCTCGGCGTGGAAATCGAGGGCGACACCCGGCATATGAAGCAGAAGTTCAAGGCGCACACGGACGTCGACGCCCATGAAGTCAAATGGATGGAAAGGCTAGACCGCGATGCACTGGATCAAGCAAGAGAGCGAGTGGATCAACTTGCCGAGTTGATGAACCACATGGGCATTGCGAAGCGATAAGCCCTTGGCAACAAGATCCCCCCCGAGGACGTAGCCAAGGCCACTACTTTCCTTGCGCGACCCGACGTCGCGGCCATCCTCAGTGCGCCTTGTCCCAGTTCGGCCCCACGCCCACCTCGGCCAGCAACGGCACCTTGAGCTGGGCCACGCCGGCCATGATCTTCGGGATCTCGTGGCGCAACCAGGTGACCTCATCTTCCGGCACTTCGAAGACCAGTTCGTCGTGCACCTGCATGATCATCTTGGTGCGGCGCTTTTCGGCGTCCAGCACCTCCTGAACCTTGTTCATGCTGAGCTTGATCAGGTCGGCCGCCGTGCCCTGCATGGGCGCGTTGATGGCGGCGCGTTCGGCGCCGCTGCGGCGCGGGCCGTTGGGTGAGTTGATCTCGGGCAGGTAGAGGCGGCGACCGAAGACGGTCTCCACATAACCGCGGGCCTTGGCCTGCTGGCGCGTCTCGTCCATGTAGCGCTTCACGCCGGGGTAGCGGTCGAAATAACGCTCGATGTAGTTCTTGGCCGCGGTGTTGTCGATCCCCAGGCTCTTGGCCAGGCCGTAGGCGCTCATGCCGTAGATCAGGCCGAAGTTGATGACCTTGGCATAACGGCGCTGCTCGCTGCTGACCTGGCTGGTCGGCACGCCGAAGACTTCGGAGGCGGTAGCGCGGTGCACGTCCATGCCGTCGTGGAAGGCCAGCAGCAGGGCAGCGTCGCCGCTGATGTGGGCCATGATGCGCAGCTCGATCTGCGAGTAGTCGGCGCTGGCAATCACACAACCGGGCGGCGCCACGAAGGCCTCGCGCACGCGCCGGCCCTCGGGCGTGCGGATCGGGATGTTCTGCAGGTTCGGGTCGTTGCTGGACAGGCGCCCCGTCACCGCCACGGCCTGGGCGTAATGCGTGTGCACACGGCCGGTGCGCGGGTGCGCCAGCTGGGCCAGCTTGTCGGTGTAAGTGCCCTTGAGCTTGGACAGACCGCGGTGCTCCAGGATCTTGGCCGGCAAGGGGAAGTCCTCGGCCAGCTTCTCCAGCACCTCTTCATCGGTGCTGGGCGCGCCGGTAGCGGTTTTCTTCACGATGGGCAGGCCCAGCTTGGTGAAGAAGATCTCGCCGATCTGCTTCGGGCTGCCGAGGTTGAAGGGCTGCCCCGCCAGCTCGTAGGCTTCCTGTTCCAGCTGCAGGATGCGCTGGCCCAGCTGGTGGCTCTGCGCGGCCAGGGTGGGCGCGTCGATCAGCACGCCGTTGCGCTCGATGCGGTAGAGCGTTTCGGAACTCGCCATCTCCAGCTCGTAGATGAACATCAGCTTCTCGTCGGCCTGCAGCAGCGGCCACAGCACGCGGTGCACGTCCAGGGTCTGGTCCGAGTCTTCACAGGAGTATTCAGCCGCCTTGTCGATGGCCACCTGACTGAAGGGAATCTGCTTGGCGCCCTTGCCGCACAGGTCTTCGTACTGGATACCGCTGCGCCCCAGGTGGCGTTCGGCCAGGCTGGCCAGGCCGTGCGGCTTGTGCACTTCGAGCACATAACTCTGCAGCATGGTGTCGTGTGCGTAGCCCTGCACCTCGATGCCGTGGTTGGCCAGGACGTGACGGTCGTACTTGACGTGCTGACCCAGCTTCTTGTGCGCGGGATTTTCCAGCCAGGGTTTGAGCCTGGCCAGCACCTCGTCGCGCGGCAGCTGTGCGGGCGCGTCAGGGTAGTCGTGCGTGAGCGGAATGTAGGCCGCCTCGCCCGGCACCACGCTGAAGGAGATGCCCACGACCTCGGCCACCATCTCGTCCAGCGAGGTGGTCTCGGTGTCCAGCGCCACCAGCTCGGCGGCCTGCACCTTGAGCAACCAGCGGTCAAACGTGTCCCAGTCGAGGATGGTGTCGTACTTGAGCTGGCTCACGCGGGGCGCCACGGGTGCTGCCGGTTCGTCGAACAGGCCGGGGTTGCTGTCGTCAACGGCCTTGGTCTTGGCCGCCGGTGCGGGCGGCGCCTCGCCACCGATGGCGCGCGCCAGGCCCTTGAAACCGTATTTCTCGTAGAAGTCCTTGAGCGCCGCATTGTCGGGCTCGCCCACGGCTACAGCGTCCAGCGCCGGCAGTCCGGGCACCCAGCCGTTGAGATCGCAGTCGGTCTTGATGGTCAGCAGCTGGCGGCCGGTGGGCAGCCAGTCGAGCGCCTTCTTGAGGTTCTCGCCCGCCGCGCCCTTGATGGCGTCGGCGTTGGCCACGATGTTGTCCAGCGAGCCGTATTCCTGCAGCCACTTGGCGGCGGTCTTGGGGCCGACCTTCTGCACACCGGGCACGTTGTCCACGGTGTCGCCCACCAGGGTCTGGAAATCGACCATCAGGCGCGGCGGCACACCGAACTCGGCCTCCACCCCGGCCATGTCGCGGCGCTTGCCGTTCATGGTGTCGACGATGGTGATGTGCGGCGTGACCAGCTGGGCCAGGTCCTTGTCACCGCTGCTGATGATGACTTCCACTTCGTGGCTGGCGCCGGCCACCGCCAGCGTACCGATCACGTCGTCGGCCTCCACGCCGGGCACATCCAGTACCTTCCAACCCATCAGGCGCACCACTTCGTGGATGGGCTCGATCTGCGCACGCAGGTCATCGGGCATGGGCGAGCGCTGGGCCTTGTACTCGGGGTAGATTTCGTCGCGGAAAGTCGGGCCCTTGGCGTCAAAAACGCAAACCGCGTAGTCAGCGGGCACTTCCTTGCGCAGGCTCTGCAGCATATTGATCATGCCGCGGATGGCGCCCGTGGGCGGGCTGGTCGGGTCCCCCGGCACGGCGCGCAGGTCCGGCATGGCGTGGAAGGCGCGGTACAGGTAGCTGGAACCGTCGACCAGCAGCAGGGTTTTCTTGTCGCTCATGAGCAGGGTCCGTAGGGCAGAGGCTGATTGTGCCTGCGCCCGGGCCCTGTAGCGGCGCCCTCTACAATTGCGGGATGCCCGCTCTCCTCCCCCGTCTCCTGCGCCCCCTGCTGGCCCTCGCCTGCCTGGCCGCCGCTGCCGCCCAGGCCCAGACACCGGCGGCACTGCCGCGTGACGTGGCGCAGCCTCCGGCCAGCGCGACCGAGCAGAAGATCGAGCGCATCCGCCACGAAGACGCGGGTTCGCGCATCGACGAACTGCGCGTGGGTGGCGAGACCAAGAGCATCACCGTCCAGCCCAAGGGTGCGGCCCCCGCCTACGAGGTCACCCCGGAAGGCAACAACCGCAATCCGGCAACGACCGACCGCAACAGCGGCAGCGAAGGCAAGTCCGGCTGGAAAATCTTCAGATATTGATTCATGGCTGTCTTTACCGAAGTCTCTTTCGACGAGGCCAGCGCCCTGCTGCAAGACCTCAACCTGGGCCAGCTGCAGGAACTGCGCGGCATCCAGGGCGGCATCGAGAACACCAACTACTTCGCCACCACCGACCAGGGCGCCTACGTGCTGACCCTGTTCGAGCGCCTGTCCTTCGAGCAGCTGCCCTTCTACCTGCACCTCATGAAGCACCTGGCGCTGCAGGGCATCCCGGTGCCCGACCCAGCCGCCAACCGCGACGGTGACATCCTGCACAAGCTCAAGGACAAGCCGGCCGCCGTGGTGAACCGCCTGCGCGGCAAGAGTGAACTCAGCCCCACGCCGGCCCATTGCGCCGCCGTGGGCGCCATGCTGGCGCGCATGCACCTGGCCGGGCGCGACTACGCGCGCCGCCAGCCCAATCTGCGTGGCCTGCCCTGGTGGAACGAGACCGTGCCCCTGGTGCTGCCGCACATCGACGCGGAGCAGGCCACCCTGCTGCGCGGCGAGCTGGCTTTCCAGAACCACGTGGCCGCCTCGGCCGCCTACACCGCCCTGCCGCGCGGCCCCATCCACGCCGACCTGTTCCGCGACAACGTCATGTTCGACGGCCCCACCGATGCGCCCGAACTCAGCGGCTTCTTCGACTTCTATTTCGCCGGCATCGACACCTGGCTGTTCGACCTGGCCGTCTGCCTGAACGACTGGTGCATCCACCTGGCCACCGGCGAGACCGACCGCGAGCGCAGCGCCGCCTTCGTGCAGGCCTACGCCGCCGTGCGCCCGCTCACCGCGGCCGAGCGCCAGCTGCTGCCGGCCATGCTGCGCGCCGGCGCCCTGCGCTTCTGGATCTCGCGCCTGTGGGACTTCCACCTGCCGCGCGAAGCCAGCATGCTGCAGCCGCACGACCCTACCCATTTCGAACGCGTGCTGCGCCAGCGGGTGCTGTACCCGCTGCACGTGGCCGACCTGGAAGCAACACCCGCATGAAGCTCAACATCGTTCCCGCCCGTACCGGCCTGACCTGGGTCCGCGCCGGCCTGCGCGCCTTCTGGGGCCAGCCGCTGGCACTGGCGGGGCTGTTCTTCATGTTCATCTCGCTGATCTCGGTCGCCAGCCTGATCCCCTATGTGGGCAGCGTGCTGGCCCTGGTGCTGCTGCCCGCCGCCACCCTGGGCCTGATGGCCGCCACGCGCGAGGCCGCCCAGGGCAAGTTCCCCATGCCCTCCATCCTGATCAGCGCCTTTCGCGCCGGCCGCCAGCAGGCACGTGCCATGGCTGGGCTGGGCGTGGCCTATGCCGTAGGTTTCCTCGCGGTGCTGGGGGTTTCGGCCCTGGTCGACGGCGGCGCGTTTGCCCGCATGTACCTGGTGGGCGGCGAGCTCACCCCTGAGTTGCTGCAGTCGGCGGCCTTCCAGAACGCCATGTGGGTGGCCATGGGCCTGTACCTGCCCTTCTCCATGCTGTTCTGGCACGCCCCGGCCCTGGTGCACTGGCACGGCGTCTCGCCGGGCAAGAGCCTGTTCTTCAGCTTCGTGGCCTGCACGCGCAACTTCGGCGCGCTCTCGCTCTACGTGCTGGCCTGGATGGGCCTGTTCATGGGCGTGGGCATGGTCGTCGTGATCCTGAGCATCATCCTGGGCCAACCCGGCCTGGCCAACACGCTGATGCTCCCCACCGCCATGCTGCTGGCGGCCATGTTCTTCAGCTCGATCTGGTTCACCTTCAGCGACAGCTTTGTCGCCGACGAGCCGCCCGCCGCCCCGGCAGCCTGAACCCCGCCCGGCCGCTCAGCGGAGCGGGCCCCCATACACGCCGCCTGTGGCCTGCAGCTTGCGCACCAGCGTCAGCAGCCTGGGCCGCGCCTTGTCCATCAGGAAGGCCGGCGAGAGATTGACACCGGGGCCGCCGCAGCTGACCACCATCAGCGGGCCGCCCTCCAGCCGCAGCGGCACCGCGATCGCATTGACTTCCTTCTGCCACTCACCGAACGAGGTACAGCAGCCGTGCTCCAGGTAGTCGGCCGCGGCCTGCTCGATGCCGCGGCGCAGGCGCGGCCAGGCCCGCTCGTCCTGCTGGCGCAGGCGCTCGAACAGGTCGTCGCGCTCCACCGGACTGCAGGCCGCCAGGTAAGCCCGGCCCATGGCGCTGTTGCCCAGCGGCAGGCGCGAGCCGACATCCAGGCTCAGCGTCAGCGCAGATTCGCTGCGGCAGTTCTCCACGTAGATCATGCTGAGCCGGTCGCGCACGCCCAGTGAGACCATGGCCTGCGTGCTGTCGGCCAAGTCCTGCATCAGGGGGCGTGCGATCGTGCGCACGTCCATGTGCGCCAGCATGGCCCCGCCCAGCGCCAGCACCGCGCTGCCCAGGCGGTAGCCGCTGGCCCCCTGGCCGTCCGTCGCCGGTTCGAGGTAACCCTCGCGCGTGAGGGTGTAGGTCAGCCGCGAGATGGTGGACTTGGGCAGGCCGCAGCGGCGGGCCAGTTCCTGGTTGCCCAGCATGCGGTCACGCGAGCGGAAGGCGCTCAGCACCTGCAGGCCACGCGCCAGCGCTGTGACGAAGTGGCGGTCCTCCTTGGGGCCGGCGCTGCCCTTCGCAGGTTTCGATTTGGTCATCATGTTCTGCATAGCGGAATTATGAACAGGTCTGCATATCTTGCCAAGACTGTCGCCATGGTGTCATTTCTCGGGTTATCCATGCCCCTTTCATGATCAATCGCTTACAAAATTCCCGCCTCGGCCGATCCATTTGTTCTGCTGTGCAGAAATAATGTCTGGCCAGACTAAAACTACAAGGAGACTCCGTCATGCTGAGCCTATGGAACCGGGTCCTGTCGTTGGGACTTATCGCCTGCCTCGCCACGGCCCAGGCCGCCGTCACGCAGGATGAGATCGTGATCGGCCAGGTCGCGCCATTGACCGGCACCATCGCCGGCACGGGCACCGAGTACGTGGCCGGTGGTGCGGCCTACTTCGCCTACGTGAACGACAACGGTGGCGTCCACGGCCGCAAGATCCGCGTCGTCGTGAAAGACGACAGCTACAAGCCCGACCAGACCCTGGCCCTCACGCGCCAGCTGCTGGCGGAAGACAAGCCCCTGGCGCTGTTCGGTTTCATCGGCACGGCTAACGTGCTGGCGCTGAACAAGAACAAGGTGCTGGAGGAAGCCGGCATCGCGCTGCTGGCGCCCTACACCGGAGCGCAGGACCTGCGCAACCCCATGCACCCCAACCTCTTCCACATCCGTGCCAGCTACACCGACGAGACCGCGGGCATGGTGGAACACCTGCACACCATCGGCGTGCGCCGCATTGCCGTGATGTACCAGGACGACGCCTTCGGCAAGAGCGGCCTGGCCGGCGCCGAAACCGCGCTCAAGAAGCTGGGCCTGGAACTCGCGGCCAAGGGCGGCTACGACCGGACCAAGCCCGAGGAGGTCGATGCGGCCGTGGCCGCCATCGCGCCGGCCAATCCGGATGCCGTCATCATGGTCTCGGTGAACCGGGCCTCAGCGGCCTTCATCAAGAAGCTGCGCGCCCTGGGCAGCCAGGCCCAGCTGTTCAGCATCTCGGTGGTGAACTTCAAGGAGCTGCTGGTCAACGCCGGCGCAGACCATGCCCGCGGCATCGGCATCTCGCAGGTCATGCCTTATCCCTACTCGGCCCGGGTGCCGGTGGTGCGCGAGTTCCAGAGCCTGATGGCCAAGTACCAGCCCGACAAGGTGATCTCCTACGCAAGCATGGAGTCTTTCATCGCCGCCAAGATCCTGGTCGAGGCCCTGCGCCGCAGCGGCCCTGATTTCACGCGCCAGAAAGTCATCACCCAGCTCGACAAGCTGAACAACTACGACGTGGGTGGCTTCCGGGTGACCTTCTCCCCGGAGAACCACACGGGTTCGAAGTTCATGGAAGTCACGGTGATCGGCCGTGACGGGCGGCTGCTGCGCTAGCCAGCACTCCCCCCAGCCCTGGCGGGCATGTGAACGCATGGGTGTATAACTACGCCCTTTCGGGCATGCGTCACGACGCCACGGATAGTGCGCATGCCTACATCCCCTGAAGCAGGGCCGGCGCACCGATGCGCCACAACATCAAGGAACAGTCAACATGGGCGCGCAGTGGAAAGCAAAAGGCAAGGCACAGGCCGCAGATGCCCGGGGCAAGCTCTTCGGAAAACTGGCCAAGGAAATCATGGTCGCGGCACGCGGCGGGGCCGACCCGGCCCTGAACTCGCGCCTGCGCCTGGTCGTGGAACAGGCCCGCAAGGTCTCCATGCCCAAGGACACGCTGGAACGCGCCATCAAGAAAGGCGCCGGCATCGGAGGTGATGCCGTGAATTTCGAGCACGTGATGTACGAAGGCTTTGCCCCGCACCGCGTGCCGGTGATGGTGGAGTGCCTGACCGACAACGTGAACCGCACCGCCCCCGAAATGCGCGTGCTCTTCCGCAAGGGCCAGCTAGGTACCTCGGGCTCGGTGGCCTGGGATTTCGACCACGTGGGTTTGATCGAGGCCGAACCCGCAGCGGCCGGTGCCGACCCGGAACTGGCCGCCATCGAAGCCGGTGCGCAGGATTTCGAAGCGGCGGGCGAAGACGGCGTCACGACCTTCATCACCGACGCCGCCGACCTGGACCTGGTGAGCCGCGCCCTGCCGGCCCACGGCTTCACCGTGCTGTCCGCCAAGCTGGGCTACAAGCCCAAGAACCCGGTGGACCCAACCAGCCTGAGCGCCGAACAGCTGGAAGAAGTGGAAGCCTTCCTGGCGGCCATCGATGCCAACGACGACGTGCAGAACATGTTTGTGGGGCTAGGAAACTGAGCCTTTCGTTAGCGGCCTATGTCTGGACGTCGCGACACGCAGCAAGCACATGAGCGAGCCCAGGTGGCGGCGTTCGTTGCTTGGTTGAACTCCAGATATCGAGCGAGATATGCGGTTGTGGACGAGCCCAATCCGCCTGAGGCAATCATTCGATCCGGCCGAACCACTAGCTGGGTCGAGGTGACCGACGCCTTTTGGAGCGACGAGTTTGCGCGAGATGAATACTCTTACGCGACGCCCGGTGAAAAACACAAACCAATTGGCAACGGCCCATTTGCGGGGCCAGACGCTAAATTCGCCGGTCGATTCGTTGAAGTCGTACGAAAGAAGCTAGAGAAGCGGTCGTATATCCCAAGCAGGGATGCTTTCGGACCAGGTTACTTGGTTGTCCCGATCATGTACCCCCTGTTCAACACTCACTCGATTCGCTTCATGAAGGAAGCATGGTCTCAAACCAAAATCGAAGACCTTGGTTGCTTTCGCAGTGTTTATATGTCCCTTCAGATGGGACGTGGGCCCATCGTAAGATGGTCAGACTATAGGCGCAGCTAACTTGTTGTTCGACGCGCAGTAAGAACTCAAGATCAGACCTTTCATTTGACGGCGATGCGAAGAGCGCTCGAAGCGCCGGCTTCAAGTCACCGGCGTCAGCTTCGCCACCGACAACGCCAGCCACTTGGTACCGTGCCGCGGGAAGTTGATCTGCGCGCGCGCGTCGTCGCCCGAGCCTTCCAGCGTGAGCACCGTGCCCTCGCCGAATTTGTTGTGGAAGACGCGCATGCCGAGTTTCAGGCCGGTGGATGCTTCCTGCGCCTTGGACGGCACCGGGGCCGAGCTGCTGCCGGCATCGCGGTTGTAGTTGCCACCCTTCCAGCCCTCGCTCCAGCCTTCACGCTGGCGGTTGTAGCCTGAGGCGGGCGGCGCAAAGCCGCTGCCGAAGCCCTGGTTCTTCGGGGTGATCCACTTCAGCGTCTCCTCGGGCAGCTCGTCGAAGAAACGGCTGCGGATGTGGTACCTCGTCTGGCCGTGCAGCATGCGCGTCTGCGAGTGGCTCAGGTAGAGACGATTGCGCGCCCGCGTGATGGCCACGTACATCAGGCGGCGCTCTTCCTCCAGGCCGTCGAAGTCGCTCATGGAGTTCTCGTGCGGGAACAGGCCCTCTTCCATGCCGGTGATGAACACGCCGTCAAACTCCAGGCCCTTGCTGGCGTGGACCGTCATGAGCTGCACCGCCTCCTGACCTTCCTGCGCCTGGTTATCCCCAGCTTCCAGAGCGGCGTGGGTCAGGAAAGCGGCGAGCGGTGACATCACCTCGCCGCTCTCGTCCGGTGCGCCGGGTTCAGCCGGCACCACCGCGGTGGTCTGCTCGGCCGCCTTCATGGCCTCGGCCTCGCGGCCAAAGCCCTCGATGCTCACAAAACTCTCGGCCGCGTTGACCAGTTCTTCCAGGTTCTCGATGCGGTCGGCGCCTTCGCGCTCGGCCTGGTAGTGCTCGACCAGACCGCTGTGCTGCAGCACCAGCTCGATGATCTCGCGCAGGGTCAGGCCCTGGGTCTGCTCGCGCAGCACATCGATCTTGGCCACGAAGGCGCCCAGGTTGGCGCCGGCCTTGCCCGGCAAGGCGCTCACCGCGTCGTGCAGGGAGGTGCCCGCGCTGCGCGCGGCGTCCTGCAGCTGCTCGATGGAGCGCGCGCCGATGCCGCGCGGCGGGAAGTTCACCACGCGCATGAAGCTGGTGTCGTCGTTCGGGTTCTCCAGCAGGCGCAGGTAGGCCAGCGCGTGCTTGATCTCGGCGCGCTCGAAGAAGCGCAGGCCGCCATACACGCGGTAAGGCAGGCCGGCATTGAACAGTGCGGTCTCGATCACCCGGCTCTGTGCATTGCTGCGGTAGAGCACGGCAATCTCCTTGCGGTTCATGCCTTCGCGGATGAGCTGTTTCATCTCGTCGATCATCCACTGCGCCTCGGCGAAGTCGCTCGTGGCCTCGTACACCCGCACCGGCTCGCCGGCGCCCTGGTCGGTGCGCAGGTTCTTGCCCAGGCGGTGCTTGTTGTGGCTGATCAGGGCGTTGGCCGTGTCCAGGATGTTGCTGTGGCTGCGGTAGTTCTGCTCCAGCTTGATCTGGTGCTTGACGTTGAACTCGCGCACGAAGTCGGCCATATTGCCCACGCGCGCGCCGCGAAAGGCGTAGATGCTCTGGTCGTCGTCGCCCACGGCCAGCACCGCGCCGGCGCCGCCGTCCTCACGCAAGGTGCCGGCCGGGCTGAAGCCCGCCAGCAGCTTGATCCAGGCGTATTGCAGCTTGTTGGTGTCCTGGAACTCGTCGATCAGGATGTGGCGGAAACGCCGCTGGTAGTGCTCGCGAACGGCGTCGTGGTCGCGCAGCAGCTCAAAGCTGCGCAGCAGCAGTTCGCCGAAATCCACCACGCCTTCGCGCTGGCACTGGTCTTCGTAGAGCTGGTAGATCTCGACTTTCTTACGCGTGTCGGGGTCGCTGGCCTCCACCATGTTCGGGCGTAGGCCGTCTTCCTTGCAGCCGCCGATGAACCAGGCCAGCTGCTTCGGGGGAAAACGCTCTTCGTCCACATTGAACTGCTTGCACAGGCGCTTGATGGCGCTCAGCTGGTCTTGCGTGTCCAAGATCTGGAAGGTGGCCGGCAGGCCGACCGTGCGGTGGTGCGCGCGCAGCAGGCGGTTGCACAGGCCGTGGAAAGTGCCGATCCACATGCCGCGCACATTGACCGGCAGCATGCTGGACAGGCGCGTCATCATCTCGCGCGCTGCCTTGTTGGTGAAGGTCACGGCCAGCAGGCCGCCGGGCGAAACCTGACCGGTCTGCAGCAGCCAGGCGATGCGCGTGGTGAGCACCCGCGTCTTGCCCGAACCGGCCCCAGCCAGGATCAGCGCATGCTCGGGCGGCAAGGCCACGGCGGCACGCTGCTCGGGGTTCAGGCTGGCCAGCAGCGGCGATTCAGCGGGCGCGGGGAACAGGGAAGAAGTGGAACCGGAAGGCGGCAGAACAGAGGACATGCCTCCATTGTAGGAACCCGGCAGGGCCGGCGCGCGCTCAGACCCGTTCGGGCAACGCCGCGGACTCGATCAGCCACTTGAGCAGGGCCTTGAGCTCGCGGGGATGCACGGGCTTGAACAGGATGGGCCAGCCGCTGGCGGCGACCTGTTCGATGAATTTGCTGGAGGTGTCGCCCGTCAGCAGCGCGCCCTGCACGTCCCGGGGCATGCGCGCCCGCAGGAGATTGAGGAGATCGAGGCCGGACAATTTGCCCGGCAGGCGGTAGTCGCTCAGGACGATATCCGCGACCAGCGTGGCTGGGTCCTGGAGCGCATCTTCAGCCGACCGGTAATGCCTGACCTGCGCCCCCTGGGCCTGCAGCCAGGTGAGCAGTGCCGCTGCGACATCGAGTGCATCCTCGACCAGGACGATGCCGACACCCGAGAAATTGAAACCCGCCGGTTCGACGGCAGGAGCGGTTGCGAGGGCTGGCCGTGCGGCGGCCAGGGGCAATACGATCTCCATGACCGTCCCCCTGCCCGGGCGGGAGCGGCACGCCACCTTGAGTTCCAGCAACGCCGAGATCCGGCTGACGATGGACAGGCCCAGTCCCAGCCCCTTGCCGCGGTCACGTTGCGGGTTATCGACCTGGTAATACTCTTCGAACACGTGCGCAAGATGCTCATCGGAAATGCCTATGCCGGTGTCCCACACCTGCACCTTCAGTCCCGCGCGCACGCGCCGCGCCGACACCAGCACGCCTCCGGCCTGGGTGTAGCGGATGGCGTTGGCGATGAGGTTGCGCAGGACCGACGACAGCAGCCGCGCATCCGTGAAGACGGTGAGCTCCTCGGCTGGCAACTTCAGCCTGAGTTTCAGGCCCCTGGCACAAGCCTGCGGGGTGAATTCCTGCACCAGCTGCGCCAGCTGGGCATCCAGATCCAGGGGCTGCAGATGGGGCTTGACCACGCCAGCATCCAGCTTGGAAAGGTCCAGCAAGGCATCCAGCAGATCCGTCAGGGCATGGACCGATGATTCGATCTGGCGCGCCGTCTGGCCCTGCTTCGGCTGGAGACCGGACTCCATCAGCCCCGCCAGCAGCAGATGGATCGCCTGCAGCGGCTGGCGGATGTCATGCCCTGCATACGCCAGGAACCTGGACTTGATCTCGTTCTGCTGACGCAATTCCAGCATGGTCTGTTCCAGGTTGCGCGCCAGTTTTTCGAGTTCGGCCTTCGTGCGTTCGTTGACCATGAGGATGAAACCCACGCCAGCCGACAGGATGCCGGCGCCCAGAGAGGCCAGGTAGAAGGACTGGATCGGCGTGGCCTTGAACAGTGGGGGGTTCTGCTCGACGTCACCCACCGTGACCAATCGCAGCGTGATGCCCAGCGCCGGCACCAGCAGCGCGATCTGCGTGATGCGCTCGCCCAGCGTGCCCGAGGCATTGCGCAGCAGATTCCAGGAGGCGACCGCGTAGACACACAGCAGGACAGAGGTCACCAGGGCCAGGCGAACGCGGGCGCTGTACTCGGCAAACCAGATGAAGATCAGGACGGACAGCACGGCGGCCCCGACCAGCAGCACCGGCATGTAACTGGCCGCTTTCCCGTAGTATTTTTTGAGGCCGACGTCAAACAGCATCACGGCCATGACCAGGATGGTGTTGGACAACGCATGCCCCACGACCGGATGCAGGTTCTCCCGGGTGACCAGCAGCACGACGACCAGGATGATCGCGGTGAAGGCGGTCACCCATTCGCCGATCCCTTTGATCGTGTGGGAGGCGTTGCGGCGCAAGGAGATCAGGATGACCAGCGTGACCACCGCCAGCACGGCGCTGATCACAACGATCGAGCGGGGGTCCAGGACGTTCATGGAGACCTCGTGACGGCGCGGTCGCGGCTCATGCGCAAAGCCGGCGCCGCAGGTTCAAACCAGCGGCGCGCGCGAAGAACTCTTGAAATCCGCCGAGATCTTGTCGTGCAGGTCGCCCAGCGTCTGCAGCAGCTCGACCTGCCGCGCCATGAGGTTCAGGAAAGCCTGGTTCGACGGTTCAGCACAGCGGAAACGAGCCAACTCCATGAGGCGCTCGGTCAGCCGCTCCAGCTCGATGTGTATGGCACGGCTGGCGATCAGGTGCTCGTCGGTTTTCATTATTGGACGTTGTCTCTTCTTTGTACCTACACAAGGCAAAGGGGCCTGAGCCCCCCGTCTTTTCCCGAATTGGAGTGTAGTGGCGCAAGCCGCGCTCGCCGCCTGCAAGAGACTCAGGGACTTCCCCTAGAGCCGCCTCAAAAGCGGCTCCAGCCTGACACGCAGCTGACTTCTTTACATCAAACCTTGCCGAACACCAACCGGATGGCCAGCTGGTGCAGGTGCTGCCAGGGCGCCGTCAGGTCTTCGAGCACGCTGAAGTGGTTGCGCTCGGGAATGGTCTCGCAGACCGGTACCACCTGCTTGCCCCAGGCCTGCTGGATCAGCTTGTTGTGGCGGATGAACTCGGCGCTCTCCTGGGCACCGGCCACGGTGTAGAGCACCCCCTTCTTGGGTGCCGGCAGCAGCGCCGGGCTGGCCAGGCGCACCTGCTCGGGCGTCAGGCGCAGATCGCCCTTGAGGAAGGGCGTGTGCATGATGGGCTCCAGGTCGTACAGGCCGGAGATGGACATCGCGCCCTTCACCAGGTCGGCCGGCAGGTCCTTGGCATAGGCCGGCCAGACGCAGTCCAGCAGCATCGCAGCCAGGTGGCCGCCGGCCGAGTGGCCCACCACGTAGATGCGGCTGGGGTCGCCGCCGAACTTCCTGGCGTTGCGGTACACCCAGGCCAGGGACTTGACCATCTGCAGCGTGATCTCGGGAACGGTGACGGCCGGGCACAAGGCGTAGTTGGGGATGAACACGCAGCCGCCCAGGTTCTTGAAGGCCGGGGCGATGAAGGAGTGCTGGGACTTGTCGAGCGAGCGCCAGTAGCCGCCGTGGATGAAGACCACCACGGGCGCGCCCGGCTGGTTGCTGGGGAAGACGTCCAGCTTTTCCATGGGGCCGTTGCCGTAGGCAAGGTCGGTCTGGCACAGATGCGCCTCGCGCGCGTCCTCCGAGGCCTCGGCCCAGCGGGCAAAGTGCATGGCGTGTTCCGGCACCAGGGCGCGGTTGTTGTACATGCGGTCCAGCCAGGCGGGATCGAACTTCTTCATGTCAGGGCTCCGGATGAATGACAATAGTGCGGTTTTTCAAGGATGACTATCTTGGCATATCCAGAAAAGCACAGGAGGTAACAAGATGAACATCACCGTGTTGGGCACCGGCAAGATGGGCTTTCCAATGGCGCGCCGCCTGTGCGAAGCCGGCCACACCGTCCATGTCTGGAATCGCAGCCGCGCCAAGGCCGAAGGGCTGGCCGCCTTTGGCGCCTCGGTGCACGACACCGCCACCGGCGCCGTACAGGGCGCGGAATTCGTGATCACCATGCTGGAGCACGGCCCCGTGGTCGAGCAGGTGCTGTTCGAGACCGGCGTGGCCGGCACCATGAAACCGGGCACCGTGCTGATCGACATGTCGTCCATCAAACCGGCCGAGGCGCGCGCGCACTCTGAGCGCCTGGGCGGCATGGGAATCACCCACCTGGACGCCCCCGTCTCCGGCGGCACCCTGGGCGCCGAGGCCGGCACCCTGGCCATCATGGCCGGCGGCAAGCTCAGCTCCTTCGAGCGTGCCAAGCCGGTGTTCGCACCCCTGGGCCGCGCCACCCTGGTCGGCCCCAGCGGCTCGGGCCAGCTGGCCAAACTGGCCAACCAGATGATCGTGGGCATCACCATCGGCGCCGTGGCCGAAGCCCTGCTGCTGTGCCAGAAAGGCGGCGCCGACCCGGCCAAGGTGAAAGAAGCCATCAGCGGCGGTTTTGCCGACAGCCGCATCCTGCAGGTGCATGGTCAGCGCATGGTCGAGCGCGACTTCGCCAAACGCGCGGCCATCACCGTGCAGCTCAAGGACATGCGCAACGCCCTGTCCACCGCCCGCGAGCTGGGCTTCGACGCCCCCATCACCGGTCTCTTCGAACAGCTCTTCGCCCAGGCCGCCGACCACGGGCTGGCGGACCAGGACCACTCCGCCCTGTTCGTCGAGCTAGCGCAGCGCAACGGCATGACCTGAGCGGCTGAGCGTCTGGAACAAACAGCGGGGTTTTGCCCCCGCTTATGTGGCGATTGGCCAGGACGGCCACGGGAACAATCGGGAGACAACCACCCAGCGAGTCCCAGCTTGAACCCGTCCACCCTCATCGGCATGATCGCCAGCGTGCTGCTCATGGCCGTCATCGTGCTGTTTGCCGCTGACAACCCCTGGGTGTTCATCGACGGTCCGAGCATCGCCATCGTGCTGGGTGGCACGCTGGCCGCCACCTTTCTGAGCTATCCGCTGCGCGAGGTGCTGCGGGTGTTCCACCTGGTCGGCCAGGTGATGCGCCAGGAACGGCTCGATACCCGTGGCGACATCGAAGAACTCGTGGCCATCTCGCGCCTCTGGATCCAGGGCGACCTGGCCGCCGTCGAGCGGGCGCTGCTGAAGGTCAACAACCCCTTCCTGCGCACCGGCGTGCAGCTCATCATCGACCGCACGCCGGAAGACGAGATCGTGGACATGCTGCAGTGGCGCATTGCGCGCCTGCGCTCGCGCGAAACCGCCGAGGCCCAGCTCTTCCGCGTCATGGCCGGCTACGCGCCCGCCTTCGGCATGCTCGGCACCCTGCTCGGCCTGGTGAACCTGATGGACCTGCTGGGCGACGGCAACATGGGCGTCATCGGCAGCCAGCTCGCCATCGCGCTGATCACCACCTTCTACGGCGTGTTGCTCGCCAACCTGCTGTTCAAACCCATCGCCGTCAAGCTGGAGCGCCGCACCGAACAGCGCCTGGTGCTCATGAACATGGTGCTGGAAGGGATTTCCATGATGTGCGCCGGCCGCAGTC
>JAXMMJ010000042.1:0-5005 GCA_034366585.1 Hylemonella sp. | reverse complement strand
TTCGAGACCGCGCAGATCGCCATCCAGGCCTCGCTCACGGGCCACCTGGTGCTGGCCACCCTGCACACCAACGACGCGGCCAGCGCGGTGACGCGCCTGATCGACATGGGCGTGGAGCCTTTCCTGCTGAGCTCCAGCCTGCTCGGGGTGCTGGCGCAGCGCCTGGTGCGCAAGCTGTGCACGGCCTGCCACGGCGAAGGCTGCGCGGACTGCGGGCAGACCGGCTACCAGGGCCGCACCGGCGTGTTCGAGCTGCTGGTGACCGACGACGCCATCCGCGCGCAGATCCACAACCGCGCCTCGGAGGCCGAGATCCGCGCCGCCGCGCTGCAGGCGGGCATGGTGCTGATGCGCGACGACGGCGAGCGCCTGGTGCAAGGCGGCATCACCTCGCGCGCCGAACTCGTGCGCGTGACGCGCGACTGACGCTCCCTTGCCAAGGCCCGATTCCCATGCCCGCCTATGTCTTCGAAGCGCTGGACGCCCAGGGCCACACCCGCAAGGGCCAGGTGGAGGCCGACAGCGCCAAGTCCGCGCGCAGCCTCTTGCGCGCGCAGACGCTGGTGCCCCTGCGCGTCGAGCCCGTGCAGGGCTCGGCCGCGCAGCAGCCGGGCTGCCCCGCACGGCGCGCGCTCTTCGCACGCCGCGTCTTCAGCGCCACCCAGCTGGCGATCTGGACCCGCCAGATCGCCGGGCTGGTGGCGGCCGGCCTGCCGCTGGAGCGGGCCCTGGCGTCCCTGGGCGAGGAGGCCGAGGACCCGGCCCAGGGCCGGCTGGTGGCCGTGCTGCGCGCCGAGGTCAACGGGGGCTCGACCTTCGCCAAGGCCCTGGGCCAGCACCCGCGGGAGTTCTCTGCCATCTACACCGCCGTCATCGGCGCGGGCGAACAGAGCGGCCACCTGGGCCTGGTGCTGGAGCGCCTGGCCGACGACCTGGAAGAGCGCCTGGCCCTGCGCTCACGGTTGATCGGCGCCGCGCTCTACCCGTTCATCGTGACGCTGGTGGCCATCGCCATCGTGCTCTTTCTGGTGAGTTATGTGGTGCCGCAGGTAGCCACGGTCTTTGCCGGCAGCCACCGCACGCTGCCCTGGCTCACGCTGGCCATGCTGGGCCTGAGCAGTGCGGTGCGCAGTTATGGCTGGCTGGTCCTGCTGCTGCTGGCCTTGTTCGCGCTGGGCCTGCGTTACCTGCTGAGCCAGGCGGTGTTCCGCCACGCCTTCGATGCGGCCTGGCTCGGGCTGCCGCTGATCGGCCGGCTCGCGCGCGGCTACAACGCGGCGCGTTTTGCCAACACGCTGGCCATGCTGACCGCGGCTGGCGTGCCCATCCTCAAGGCCTTGCTGGCAGCGGCCGGCACGCTGAACAACCATGCGATGCGGGCCGACGCGATGGAGGCCATCGTGCTGGTGCGCGAGGGCGCGCCGTTGGCGACGGCGCTGGCGCGCAAGAAACGTTTCCCGGGCCTGCTGGCCATGTTCGCGCGCCTGGGCGAACAGACCGGGCAACTGCCGCTGATGCTGGGGCGGGCCGCCCAGCAGCTCAGTACCGAGGTGCAGCGCCGCGCCATGCACCTGGCGACCTTGCTGGAGCCGCTGCTCATCGTGACCATGGGCGCCGTCGTGATGCTGATCGTGCTGGCGGTGCTCCTGCCCATCATCCAGCTCAACCAATGGGTGCGCTAGGCGTCGGCCCCACGTGAAAGAACCATGCCATGATCCGATCGTATTGCGCCGTCTGCCGGCGTGGCCTGCAGGGTCTGGTGACCTGCGGGATGTTGTTGTCGGGTCTCTCAGGGCAGGCCGCAGAACCCGAGGCCGACGCTGTGAGCTGGCAGGTCGTGGTCAGTCCATGGACCCACCATTTCATCGACCGTCCGGAGTACAGGCCGGTGTGGGCTCTGGGGCTGGAACGCGAGACCGCCGATCACGACCTCTCCGGCCTGTCCGTGTTCTCCAATTCCTACGGGCAGTCCAGTGCCTATCTCTACTACGGCCACGTCTTCAACAACGTCAGCAGCTGGACCGATGCGCTCTACGTGAAACTGACGGCTGGCGTGATCTACGGCTACGTGCATCCCTACGAAGACAAGATGCTGCTGAACTACCACGGCTTCGCCCCGGCCATCATCCCGACCCTGGGCTGGCGCCTGGACCGTGACTGGAGCATCCAGCTGAATTTTCTCGGCACGGCGGCCGTCATGTTCACCGTGGGCCGGCAGCTCTAGACCAACCGTTTCCAGGCATCCATCCAGGGCGAACTCAGGGCGATGAACAGGCCGACATTGAGCAGGACGGTGCCCCAGAAGGCAGAACGAAATGAGGCCTTGGCCGATTTGTGACGCAGAAACTGCTGCGCCAGCAGGGCGCCCGGCCAACCGCCCAGCAGGGCCAGAAGGTGCAGCGTGCGTTCGGGCACGCGTCGGCGCCTGTGGCGTGCGGCCGATTTGTCCAGCGCATAGACGGCATAGGTGGCGAGGCTCATGACCCCGTAAACCAGGCTGATGAGGAGGAGGGAGTTCATGGGCCGTCCCGGCTCTGCAAGCGCAATTCCGCTTCCTCCTGCCAGTAGACCATCGCCGCATAAAACCCCTCCCACACGCAGCCGTGGCAGCCGCGCCCGCAGCAGCCCGTGGGCAGGGGCGGCGGGCTGCGCAGGCTCACGCCGGCGATCTGGGCGCGCTGCTGTAGCGCGGCGATCATGGCCTGGGTGTCGGCCAGCGGGCCTGGTGTGACGAGGGTGCCGGGTTGGTCGCTCATTCGGGGAAAAGGAAGGGTCTTGGCCCCGCGCAGCAGGGTTTATCCCGGCATGGTAACTTCCGGGTCCGATTACAAATAGAACAGACGCAGGATCTTCCGCATGAGCAGCCCCGCCGCCCACCCTTTCCTGGCCTCCGAGCGCCTGCTGGGCATCCGGCGCGGCATCGAGAAGGAGAGCCTGCGCGCGCTGCCCGACGGCAAGCTGGCGCTCACGCCCCATCCCCTGGCGCTGGGCTCGGCCCTCACGCACCCGCACATCACCACCGACTATTCCGAGTCCCAGCTGGAGCTCATCACCGGCGTGCACGCCGGTGTGCAGGCCTGCCTGGACGAGCTCATCGAAACCCACCAGTACACCTACCGTACGCTGCGCGAGGCTGGTGAGGAGATGCTCTGGGTCTCCAGCATGCCCTGCGGCCTGCCCACCGACGAGACCATCCCCCTGGGGCGCTATGGCTCTTCCAACATCGGGCGCGCCAAGAGCGTCTACCGCATGGGCCTGGGTCATCGGTATGGCCGGCGCATGCAGACCATCTCGGGCATCCACTACAACTGGTCGCTGCCCGGTGTGAGCAACGCGGAGTACTTCGCGCTGATCCGCAACTTCCGTCGCCACGCCTTCCTGCTGCTGTATCTCTTCGGCGCCTCGCCCGCCCTGTGCCCCACCTTCGTCGAAGGCCGCCAGCACGAGCTGCAGTCGCTCAACGGCCAGGCGCTGTTCATGCCGCACGGCACCTCGCTGCGCATGGGGCGCCTGGGTTACCAGAGCGATGCACAGGCTTCGCTGGCGGTCAGCTACAACAGCCTGGAAGGCTACGCCGCCTCGCTGCACGACGCGCTCACGCGCCCCTGGCCGGCCTACGAGGCCCTGGGCGTGCTGAACCCCGGCGGCGACTACATCCAGCTCGCCACCAGCCTGCTGCAGATCGAGAACGAGTTCTACGGCACCATCCGCCCCAAGCGCACCATCTTCCAGGGCGAGCGCCCGCTGCACGCGCTGCGCGAGCGCGGCGTGGAGTACGTGGAAGTGCGCCTCATGGACCTGGACCCCTTCGAGCCTGTGGGCATCAATGCGCGGACCATGCGCTTTCTGGACGTTTTCCTCCTGCACTGCCTGCAGAGCGAGAGCCCGCCCGACACGCCGCAGGAGATCACCGAACTCGCACGCAACCAGCACCTCACGGCGGCACGCGGGCGCGAACCGGGCCTCCAATTGCTGCGCGGTGGCCAGGCGGTGACGTTGAAGGACTGGGGCAGCGAACTGGTGCAGGCCTGCGAACCCATCGCGCGCGCGCTGGACGCCGCGCATGGGTGCACCGACTACAGCGCGGCCCTGGCCTCGGCCCGTGTTGGCCTGGACGATCCCTCGACCCTGCCTTCGGCGCGTGTGCTGGCCGAGATGGCCAGCGGGCACGACAACTCTTTCCTGCGTTTCGTGCGCGCCCGTTCACAGCAGACGCGCGAGCACCTGCTGGCCCGCCCGTGGACACCGCAGCAGCAGCTGCGTTACGAGCTGATGGCACGCAAGTCCCTCGAAGACCAGAAGGCCATCGAGGCGGCCGACACCATGCCCTTCGAGATCTTCCGCCAGCAGTACGTTTCGCCGGCGCGGCTGGGACTACCTTCTCGCGCGGCGACGCAGGAAGTACTGGCCTAAAAAGGCCAGGCCCAGGACCAGGGCGAACCAGCCCACGATCTGGCCACCAGTCAGCAACTCCTGTACTGCTGGCGAACGGGCGAAGTAGGGGCCCAGCAGGATGACTGCGCCGATCAGGGCGATGGCGATGCCTTTGAAGAGGAGTTCCTGGTCGGCTTTACGGGCCTGGGCTTCTTGTTGGGCTGGGCTTGTCATGGCGCGATTATCGTCCCCGGCTTTTCTGTCTCGTTTCTTTTTTGCTGGCGTGGCATTGCCGGGATGTGCCCCCGTCAGGGCAGTAACGTTCTTTTGCTTCGCCAAAAGAAAGTCACCAAAGAAAAGGCGAGCCGGGTTCGTCGTCCCTCCGCTGCGCTACGGGCACGCTGCGTTGCTCGGCCAGTGCGGGAAGTGCAGAAACTCGCCCTGCGGGCTCAGACATCTGCACTTCTTTATCCGCCCTGGCCTGCGCTACTCGCCTCCTCACACGGCGGTGGGGCACCGAATACCAATACCCAAGACAACAAGGACGCGCCATGGCGCGTCCTTGTGGGGTTCGGTTGTTTGCTGTTGGACTTTGGTTTTTGGGGCCCCCATGCCGTGTGGCAGGGCTGAG
>JAXMMJ010000041.1:0-14242 GCA_034366585.1 Hylemonella sp. | reverse complement strand
CGTGCCGCTGGAAGAGGTCAAGGGCAGCGGCCCCAAGGGCCGCATCGTTGACGAAGACATCAAGAACTTCACCAAGTCCGTGATGAGCGGCGCGGCCCGCACCCAGGCCATGGGTGCGGCCCCGTCCGGTGGTGGTGACGGCGCCGGCCTGGGCCTGCTGCCCTGGCCCAAGGTGGACTTTGCCAAGTTCGGCCCGATCGAGCGCAAGGAGCTGTCGCGCATCAAGAAGATCAGTGGCGCCAACCTGCATCGCAACTGGGTCATGATCCCGCACGTCAACAGCTACGAGGACGCCGACATCACCGAACTCGAAGCCTTGCGCGTGCAGCTCAACAAGGAAAACGAGAAGGCCGGCATCAAGTTCACCATGCTGGCTTTTGTCATCAAGGCGGCGGTCGCGGCGCTCAAGAAGTTCCCCGACTTCAACGCCAGCCTCGATGGCGATCAGCTGGTCCTGAAGAACTACTGGAACATCGGCTTCGCGGCCGATACGCCCAATGGCCTGGTGGTACCTGTGCTCAAGAATGCCGACCAGAAGGGCCTGGTGGAGATTTCCGCCGAGATGGCCGAACTCTCCAAGAAGGCGCGCGACGGCAAGCTGAGCGCGGCCGACATGCAGGGCGGTACCTTCTCGATCTCTTCGCTCGGCGGGATCGGCACCACCTACTTCACGCCGCTGATCAACGCGCCGGAAGTGGCCATCCTGGGCCTTTCCAAGAGTGCCATGAAGCCGGTCTGGGATGGCCAGGCCTTCCAGCCGCGCCTGGTCCTGCCGCTATCGCTGTCGTACGACCATCGTGTGATCGATGGTGCGGCGGGCGCACGTTTCAACGCCTACCTGGCCCAGGTGCTCGGCGATTTCCGCCGCGTCATGCTGTAAGGAAAACCGATGGCACTCATAGAAATCAAGGTCCCGGACATCGGCGACTTCGAATCGGTCGCAGTCATCGAGCTGCTGGTCAAGCCTGGCGACACCATCAAGCCCGAGCAGAGCCTGATTACCGTGGAGAGCGACAAGGCCTCCATGGAGATCCCGGCCAGCCAGGGCGGCGTGGTCAAGGAACTCAAGGTCAAGATCGGTGACAAGGTCAAAGAAGGTTCGGTGGTCCTGCTGCTCGAATCGTCGGCTGCCGCCCCCGCGCCGGCTGCTGCGCCTGCACCGGCGACGCCTGCTGCTGCGCCCGCCGTCCCCAAGGCCGTGACACCTGCGCCCGCGGCGGCCAGCTTCGGCGGCAGCGCCGATCTGGACTGCGATCTGCTGGTCCTGGGCGCCGGCCCTGGCGGTTACTCGGCCGCCTTCCGCGCGGCCGACCTGGGCCTCAAGGTCGTGCTGGTCGAGCGCTACGCTGCCCTGGGCGGCGTCTGCCTCAACGTGGGCTGTATCCCCTCCAAGGCCCTGCTGCACGTGGCTGCCGTCATGGATGAGGTCAGCCATCTGGGTGACCTGGGGGTGGACTTCGGCAAGCCGGTGGTGAACATCGACAAGCTGCGCGGCCACAAAGAGAAGGTTATCGGCAAGCTCACCGGCGGCCTGGCCGCCATGGCCAAGATGCGCAAGGTCACCATCGTGCGTGGCTACGGCGCCTTCGTCGGTCCCAACCATGTGGAAGTGGAAGAGACTTCGGGCACGGCGCAGGACAAGACCGGCAAGAAGCAGGTCGTGGCCTTCAAGAAGGCCATCATCGCGGCCGGTTCGCAGGCCGTGCGCCTGCCCTTCATGCCCGACGATCCGCGGGTGGTGGACAGCACCGGCGCGCTGGCGCTGAAAGAAGTGCCCAAGCGCATGCTGATCCTGGGCGGCGGCATCATCGGCCTGGAAATGGGCACGGTCTACAGCACCCTGGGCGCGCGCCTGGACGTGGTGGAGATGATGGACGGCCTGATGCAGGGCGCCGACCGCGACCTGGTCAAGGTCTGGCAGAAGATGAACGCGCCGCGTTTCGACAACATCATGCTCAAGACCAAGACGGTCGGGGCCAAGGCCACGCCCAAGGGCATCGAGGTCACGTTCGAAAGTGCTGAGCCGGGTGGGGCGGTCCCGCCACCGCAGACCTACGACCTGGTGCTGCAGGCCGTGGGCCGCAGCCCCAACGGCAAGAAGATCGCCGCCGAGAAGGCCGGCGTGTCCGTGACCGATCGCGGTTTCATCCCGGTGGACATCCAGATGCGCACCAATGTGCCGCACATCTTCGCCATCGGCGACATCGTGGGCCAGCCCATGCTGGCGCACAAGGCCGTGCACGAGGCGCACGTGGCGGCCGAGGTCATTGCCGGTGAGCTGCAGGGCAACAAGGAGCTGGCCTCGGCCGCCTTCAATGCCCGCGTGATCCCCAGCGTGGCCTATACCGACCCCGAAGTGGCCTGGGTGGGCCTGACCGAGGAGCAGGCCAAGGCACAGGGCGTGAAGGTCAAGAAGGGCCTGTTCCCCTGGACGGCCTCTGGCCGCGCCATCGCCAACGGCCGCGACGAAGGCTTCACCAAGCTGCTGTTCGACGAGGAGACGCACCGCATCGTCGGTGGCGGCATCGTCGGCACGCATGCGGGCGACATGATCGGCGAGATCGCGCTGGCCATCGAGATGGGCGCCGACGCCGTGGACATCGGCAAGACCATCCACCCGCACCCCACGCTGGGTGAGAGCATCGGTATGGCCGCCGAGGTGGCGCATGGCAGCTGCACCGACGTGCCCCCGGCGCGCAAATAAGAGCCCCTTCGCGCCCTGCGAAAAACAGCCAGCCCTGACCGGGCTGGCTTTTTTTTGCCTGCGACGGCACGGTCCGTTGGTCTCCGATCGCGTTCGACACGGCCGCCGCCATGGACACGATCGACATGTCTTGTGTGCGCTGGCGAACGGTGGGCTGAGTCCGATCCCGATACATTGAGATTCCCCGCAGAGGACGCGGGGCGGGGCGCCGTGGGCGCCTGCAAGACCAACCCGGCGCCCAGATGCCGGGCAAGCACATGAGCACGCTGCCAGGTCTTTTTGCTTCAAAAAGTTGGCTGTTTTGCCGCGCCGCTTTTTTAACGTTTCGTCCCTATGGATCCACCCCTCATGAGCCTGTGGGTGTGGGCTTGTCTTTATGTTGCAAAAGCTTACACTGCGTTACATTAAGTTACAAATAGAGGTGTGGAGAGAGCGACCAGGCTTCCCGGCTCCGGGAGTCGTGAGGAAGCAGGCGCTCAAGGTCTGACCTGAAGGGGGAAGATGAAATACATACATGGGATGCTGGCAGCGGTGCTGCTTCTGTCTGCCTGGGGTGCGCTGGCTCAAGCCGTGGTACCGCCGGCAACGGCCGAGCCCGGCCGGCTTCGCGAACGCTTCGATGCCCCGCCGTCTGCGCCAGCGGATGCACGCTTGCCCGAACTCAAAGGGGCCACCGAGGCGGTCTTGCCAGAGGCCGTCAGGGCCTTGCGCGTGACGCTCCGGGCGATCCGGGTCGAGGGCAGCACCGTCTACACGCCGGCGCAATGGCAGGCGCAGACCGGCGCCTACCTCGGGCGGGAGATCAGCGGCAGTGACATCTTTGCCCTGGCGCAGGCTCTGACGGTGCAGTACCGCAACGACGGCTATTTCCTGTCGGTGGTGATCGTGCCGCCGCAGTCGCTGGCCGACGGCACGCTCACCCTGCGCGCGGTCGAGGGGTATGTGGCCAGCGTGCGGATCGAAGGAGACCCGCGCGTGCGTCCGCAGCTGGAGGAGATCGCGGCGAAGATCCAGGCCTCCCGGCCGCTGTCGGCCCAGGTGCTGGAGCGCTACCTGCTGATTGCCAATGACTTTCCCGGCGTGCAGCTGCGCAGCGTGCTGTCGCCATCGCAGACGGTGGGTGCCGCCGACCTGACCCTGATCGCCAGCGTGAAGGACGTGGAAGGTTTTGCCTCGATCGACAACTACGGCACCCGCTACCTGGGCCCCAACCAGGCCACGGTGGGCGTCACCGGCAACCAGTTGCTCGGTGTCAACGACCAATGGCGTTTCATCGGCGCGGGTACGGGCAATACGCAGATGTCCTTTGCCCAGCTCTCCTACAGCCAGGTGCTGAATGGGGAGGGGCTGGCGCTGGGGCTGTCGGCCTCGCAGGCGCGCACCCAGCCGGGTGACACCTTGCGAGCCTTTGATGTACGCGGCTACTCGGACGCGTTTGCGCTGACCTTGAGTTCCCCCTGGCTGCGCACCCGCAACCACAGCCTGTTGGCGCGTGTGACCTACGACCAGGCCGATATCCGCAGCGAGATCCTGGGCGCGCGCGTGAGCGACGACAAGATCCGCGCCCTGCGCACCGGGCTGACCTGGCGCCGGCTCGACGCGCTCGACGGGCAGAACAACCTCGACGTCGACTTCAGCCGGGGTCTGGGCGGGACGCAGGGCGGCGATGCGCTCAAGAGTCGCGTCGGTGCCGATGGGCATTTCAGCAAGCTGACGTTCGACTATGCGCGTTACCAGCCGCTCGGAGGTCGTTGGGGCCTCACCACGGGACTGGCCGGGCAGTGGACCGCGGACACGCCGTTGCTGTCCTCCGAGCAGTTTGCCCTGGGCGGGCGCCGTTATGGCCGCGCCTACGAGGCCGCAGAACTGGTGGGGGATCGCGGGTTCGCCTTGCGGCTGGAGCCGCGTTATGCCGTGCCGGTGGGTGGCAGCGGGCTGCGCTCGTATCACCTGTTCAGCTTCTACGACATCGGCGAGGTCTCCAAGGTCGGCAACCAGTCTGCCAGCACGCCGGTCAGCCAGAGCCTGGCGTCGGCCGGGTTCGGCACCCGTCTTTTCATGGCCGGGCCGGCGACGGCCCAGTTCGAAGCCGCCTGGCCCCTGACCAAACCGGTCGCCAGTCTCCCGGACGACGGCAAGGCAGTGCGCCTGCTCGCCTCACTACTGATCCAGTTTTAGCCAACGGACCGTGCTTGCGAACCAACTTCTGAAAGGTTCACCATGACGAGCCAACGATTTCACTCCCTTGCCCACGGACGGCGCACGCGTGGCATGCCTGCGGGCATGACTCTCAAGACCCTGCCACTGGCCGTGGCCTTGTGCTTCTGCACGCTGAGCCGGGCCGACATCAACCCGGCCATCGCCGGCCTGCCCAAGGGCGGCACGGTGGCCGCAGGCAGTGTGGCCAGTGACCTGACGGGCAACAAGCTCACCCTGACCCAGACCGGCAACCGGGCGATCATCGATTGGACATCCTTCAATATCAACGCGGGGAAAACGGTCGAATTCGTGCAACCCAGCGCCAGTGCGGCCGTGCTGAACCGGGTCCCGGCCAGCGCCGGCATGTCCGAGATCTACGGCACCTTGTCGGCCAATGGCATGGTGTTGCTGATGAACCCGAACGGCGTCCTGTTCGGCAGTGGTGCGACGATCAACGTCGGTTCCCTGATCGCCTCCACAGGAACGGTCGCCGTCAGCCCCTTCATGGACGATGTCAACAGCGGCGCCATCGCCATCACCGGGGCCACCACCGGCAGCGTGCGCAACGATGGCAGCATCACCGCCAGCAACGCGGGCCTGGTGGCCCTGGTGGCGCCCTCGGTGGTGAACCATGGCAGCATCACGGCCACCGGGGGGCGGATCGCCCTGTCCGGGACCGACCGGGCCACGGTGACGCTCAACGGCGGCCTCTTCGAATTTGCATTGCCCGCGGGGGCCATCGGTACCAGCGTGTCCAACGACGCCGGCGCCAGCCTGGTGGGGGCGCAGCTGCTGATGACCACCGGCGACGCGGCCAACCTCCTGTCCGGTGTCATCAACCTGGAGGGGGTGCAGCAGGCCAGCAGCACCCTGGTGGTCAATGGCGACGTCGTGCTGCTCAAGTCTGCGCTGGATGCGCCCACGGTCAGCGGCAGCTCGAACCGAATCGAGGTCAGTCCGGGGGCACGCATCCAGGACGCCGTCAAGATCGCCAAGACGGGAACGCCCGGTGCCGGGGCGACGGTGGAACTGCAGGCAGGCACCTTCAATCAGCAGGTCGAATTGAACAAGGCCAATATGACCTTGAGCGGCGTTGACAATGCCAAGGTCGTCGTGCCCAACAGCACAACGACCGGTGTCAGGGTCATGGCCAACAATGTGACCGTTCAAGGTCTGGAAATTGAAGGGCCGCTGACGGCAGCGTATTCGTCACTGACGACCGATCAATGGAACGCGACGCCCAACAGCCTGGGCATATTCGTCAACCAGAACGTGACCGGTTTCAACGTCACGGGCAACAAGATTCACGACATTCGTACCGGGATACGGGTCTACGGAACGGGCAACGTTGGATCGATCACCCATAACGAGTTCGAGAACACCAAGGGCGGCATTCTGTTCCAGTACACGAATGGAACGGGCGTCACGATGACCGGTAACAAGGCAAGGGACGGTGGTATCGGTAACGAATGGGGTATCGGTTTCAACATCAATGCCGCGAATCCCAACACCGGGGAAGCACCCGCCGAGTGGCAGGCGTCATTGCTCGCATTGGCCAATTCGAACAATCAGTTGGCGGTGGAAGACCGCAAGTACGCAACCTCGAACCGTACGCGCGTGATCGTGGATGACGACAGCACTGTCACAGCTGTGGACGACTTTGGCCTGGGGAACGGGCTGGGTAATGCACGGCAGCCGCTCAAGACCATCCAGTCTGGCATCAACGCGGTGGTCAGCGGCGGCACGTTGAACGTGGCGGCCGGCAGCTACACCCAGACCTCGACGCTCAAAGTCAATAAGTCGTTGACGCTGATCGGTGCCGGTGAGGCAGCGACAACCATTGATGGCCGGGGTATCACGACCCCTTACGGCATGTCCGTCACCGCCGATGACGTCACCCTGCGCGACTTCACCTTTTTTGGGCCCTCGGCCTTCTACGCCTCGGCCTACGGCATCAAGGTCTCGCCCTCGGGCTCGCCGGATTCGCGCCTGCGCAACTTCACCATCGTGAACGTGACGAGCCGCGGTGCCGGCAAGGCTGAACTCGACCTCAACGGGGTCGATGGCGCCCTCATCGACCATGTCACCCTCAATGGCGCGCCGGTCGGCAACGACGCCGGCAGCAGCCAGGGGGCAGGCCTGCAGATCACAGACAGCGCCAACGTGACGGTGCGCTACAGCACCACGCTGAACAACGCCTGGGGCGGGGTGGCGCTGTACCAGGCCAACAAGAGTTCAGGCGGCTACAACCAGCGGGTCAACAACATCAGCATCGAAGGCAACAACCAGTTCAATGAAGTCAATCCGGTCTATTTGCAGGACGAGTCGGCGCTGCATGATTTCGGCACGCTGAACATCGCCGGCTTCGGCTACGCCGTGCGCAACACGGCCAGCGTCGACAGCAGCCAGTACACCTGGCTGCAGGCCACGCAGCAAAATGCCTACGACTTCGCCGTCAATGTGCCGGGGGTGTCTTCCAGCACCATCCAGGGCTGGGATGGCGGCGCCCGCACGCAGAACTTCGAGGTCGGCTTCGGTCACCTGGTCGGTGGCGGCATGCAGGCCATGTCGATTGTGACTGCGATCAGCCAGTCCGGCACCGGCGCGCGGATCACGATCGGGCCTGGCAGCTACAGCGAAACCCTGAGCCTCGGCAGCCGGCGCAACCTCAGCTTTGCCAATGTGACCGTGCAGGGGCTGGAACTGCTGGCCGGTGCGGCCGACTCCGGCATCGGCGGCCAGGTGACGGCCCAGGGGGCGGGTGGCATCAGTTTCCAGGCACCGGTGCAACTGCTGGCCAACACCCGGCTGGCCACGACCGGCGCCGACATCCAGCTGGACGGCCACATCAGCAATGCCGCTGGCGGGGCCTACAGCCTGACCCTGGCCGCGGGTGCGGGCAGCAACCGCGGCAACGTGAGCATGCGCAGCGGTGGCACGGAGATCAGTCCGCTGGAACAGTTCGACGTCAGCGCCAACCGCTACAGCCTGAGCGACACCCTGTGGGTCCAGCGCTACCAGATCAACGCCCTGGGCCTGGTGGCGCTTAGCAACCATACCCTGCGCGCCCTGGATGCCACGGGCAACAACACGCTCACCACCAGCGGCGACGTGACGGGCAGCACCATCAGCCTGGGCAATGTGGCCGTGCAGAGCAGCGGTGATGTTTCGGTGAACGTCAGCGCCGGCGGTGATGCAACGGTGGCTGGCAACAACATCACGGGCACGATTTCGGGAGCGGACGTGGCCGTGACGGCACAAGGCAGCGCGAACGTGGACGTCGTGGCCACGCAGACGGCCACCCTGAGCGGTGACTCCGTGGTCGGCTCTGTCAGCGCACCGGCGGCGGTGGTCGACTCGAGCGGCGGGGTTCAGCTGACGCTGAATACCCAGACGGCCACGGTGCGTGCCGAGGGCCAGGCCAATCTGTCCGGCTCGGCGTCCAGTCTCACGCTCGATGCGCCTGGCGGCAGCGTCAGCGGCAATTTCAGCAACGTCAGCAACACCGGTGACGGGGTCTTCACCGTCAATGGTCGGCCGGAGGTCGGCCAGACCCTGGCGGACAACGCCGGCAACAACCGTGTGGTGCCTGATCGCTCATCGGTCACGGGCAATGTGTCGTCCGACACGGCGGTGGACAACACGCGGCCCGGTGTCGGTGTTTTTGCCCTGCTGGAGGGCGTGCCGATGGCTCGCAGCGCGCCGTCGCAGGCCGGTGGTGCGATTGACCGTGGGCAATCGGTGGAGATCGACCTGTCACCCGGAAACGAGAAGGAACCTAAGTAGCCCCGAGCACTCCAATGGTCATGGCTCGGCGTGCGGGTCCAATGGTGCTAGATTCCGCAACAGGGTCCCTGTTGACCTGGCCTCTTGATACTGGAGTGAAGTCGTGATGAAAAAATTCGGATCATTGTGTTGCCTGCTGGCCCTCCTGGCCTTGGTGCCGGTTCAGGCCGAGGAAGAGCGTTTCGTCGACAAGGCCGGTCGCACCATCAAAAAGGGCGGCGAGGCGACGCAGGAGGGTATCGAGAAGGGTGCCTCCGCCGCTGACAAGGGGGTGGGCAAGGCCTTCGGTACCGTCAACGAAAAGGTGTTCAAGCCTGCCGACACCTGGATCCAGAACAAGGTCAACAAGAAGGGCAGCGCGGAGAAACCGGCCGACAAATAAGCCGACGTCACACGCCGCGAACAACCCTGAAGGCGTCAGCCTTCAGGGTTTATTTTTTGCCGTAGATGAAGTCCATGACCACCGCATGGAACCGCTCCGGCTGCTCCAGATGGGGCACGTGGCCCACGCCGTTGAATTCCTTGAGCACCGCGCCCGGGATGCGCTGCTGTGCGTTACGTCCCATCAGGGGGAAGTTGCCCATGGGCTTGACCACCTCGGGCGGCGCGAAGCGGCGGCCGAAGACCGTGCGGTCGTTCTGGCCGATGACCAGCAGGGTCGGCACCTTGAGCTGGGGCAGCTCGTTGATGATCGGGCCGTCGTAGATCATCTGGTAGGTCAGGGCCGAGACCAGGGCGAAGTGCGGGTAGTCGCCGCTGAGCTGCACGCGCGCGAATTGCTCCACGAAACGCTCGAACTCGGGTTTCCAGACCGGGAAGTAGCCCTTGACGAAGTTGCGATAGCTCGCCGGCGTCTGCGCCATTTCCAGCTTCACGAGATTGGAGAGCTGCTGGGGCGGAATGCTGGCCACGTAGTCTTCGAGGCCCAGCGGATTTTCCAGCACCAGGGCGATCACGCGTTCCGGGTAACGACGCGCGAAATGCACACCCAGCATGCCGCCCATGCTGTTGGCGATGACCGTGACCCGGGGGAGCTTGAGGTGGTCCAGCAGACGCGCGGTGTTCTCGGCCAGCATGCCGAAGGTGTAGCGCATCTCGGGCTTGGACGACTTGCCAAAGCCGATCTGGTCCGGGGCGATCACGCGAAAGCCGTAGGTCGACATGGCCTTGAGCGTGGGGAGCCAGTAGTCCGAGCCGAAGTTCTTGCCGTGCAGGAGGACGATGGTCTGGCCGTTGGGGTTCTGCGGCTTGACGTCCATATAGGCCATGCGCACCGGCCGGCCCTCCACCTCGAACTGCAACATCTGCACCGGGTAGGGATAGGCCCAGTTCTCCATGGCCGCGCCCAGCGGCTCCGCGCCGGCGTAGGTAGGCTGGTTGGCATCCTGGGCCAGGGCCCAGAGGCTGGTGCCGGCCAGCAGCAGGGCCGCGGTCTGGCGCAGGAGTCGGTGCAGGGCAGGTCGCATCATTTCGCCTCGTTGATCATCAGGGTGGTTTTCTCGTCGACTTCCCGGGCCACCTGGCTCAGGGCCGGGTCCTGGGAGAGCATGGCCAGCATGTCGGTGGGCTTGATCATGCCGATCCGGGTCTTGCCTTTTTCGGTGTAGACCGAAATGCGGCAGGGCAAGGCCATGTTCATCTGCATGTCGGCGGCCAGCACCTTGGCAGCCTGGGCCGGATTGCAGACCTCGAAGACGCGGCAGTTCTCGGTGAAGCTCAGGCCCTTGCTGCGCAGGGTGTTGCCGAGGTCGTGCACGTGCAGCACGCCGAAGCCATGGCGCTTGACGGCAGCGTCCAGGTCGGCGGCGGCTTGTTCGAAGGATTTGGCGGTGTCAACGGTATAGAACATGGGAATTCCTCATGGAGGTTAGCAGGGATGGGGCATTGTGCCGGATTCCCCCGGAGGTATGCGAATCCTGCCTCCGCAGCGTGGTGCTGACTCAGTAGTTGGTATAGACCGGAGTCGGCATCGTTGCGGCCTGAGTGGGCGCGCGAGCGGGGGCCTGGCCCGTGACACGCCGGGCGCCATCAAAGCGCCGGTCCCAGTAGTTCACGCGCATGTCCTCGATGCGCACGGCCGCGCCCGGTTTGGGGGAGTGGATGAACTTGTGGTCGCCGACATAGATGCCCACGTGGCTGTAGGTGCGGCGCAGGGTGTTGAAGAAGACCAGGTCACCCGGCTGGAGCTCGGTGCGTTCGATCTGATGCGTGGCGGCGGCCTGTTGCGCCGCATTGCGCGGCAGCATCAGGCCCAGCGTCTGCTCGACCACGGCCCGTACGAAGCCGCTGCAGTCGAAACCCGAGTCGTAGGTGTTGCCACCGCGGCGGTAGGGCACGCCCAGCGCGCCCATGGCCGCCACCACCAGCTCGGACATGCGGTCCATCGGCCGGTTCGAACTGGCGGGATCGCTCGTGCTGGCCGAGGGGGGCTCGGTGCGTACCGGCGCCGTGCCAGCGGGTGCCGGCGCCGAGACGCCACGCGCCGGGGCCTCCACCAGGCCGCGTGCATTGAGGAAGCGGTCCAGTTCATCTTCGCCCGCACCGCTGGCGCCGGCACGTGCACAGGCGAGCAGACTCAGCAGCAGGGCGATACAAACGGTACGCATGCGGTTAGCATAGGACGTTGCCTGTGCAGATGTCAATTAAAGCTTTTTCATGGAAAACAGCCTAAGTGACTGATTTTAAATAAATATTCATTGAGAGACTCCTTCATGTTCAAAGCGCTCGTGTTGGACAATGCCAACGGATTCACGGCCTCCTTGCAGCAGATCGACGAAGCCCGGCTACCGGCCGGCGACGTGACCGTGGCCGTGCAGTACTCCACGCTCAACTACAAGGACGGCCTGGCCTTGTGCAACAAGGGGCCGGTGGTGCGCAGCTGGCCCATGGTGGCTGGCATCGACGGCGCCGGCACCGTGCTCGAATCCAGCCACCCGTCCTGGAAGGCCGGCGATGCTTTTGTCCACAACGGCTGGGGTGTGGGCGAGACGCACTGGGGCTGTTTGGCCGAAAAAGCGCGCCTCAAGGGCGACTGGCTGGTCAGGCTGCCGGCCGCCTTCACGCCAAGACTGGCCATGGCCATCGGCACCGCCGGTTACACCGCCATGCTCTGCGTGCTGGCGCTGGAAGACCATGGCGTCAAGCCCGGCGCCGGCGAGGTGCTGGTGACCGGTGCCACCGGCGGCGTGGGCAGCGTTGCCATCTCCCTGCTGGGCAAGCTCGGTTACCAGGTGGTCGCGGCCACCGGCAAGGCCGCCGAGGCTGACTATCTCAAGGCGCTGGGTGCCAGCGCCATCATCGACCGCGAAGAACTGGCCAAGCCCGGCAAGCCCTTCCAGAAAGAGCGCTGGGCCGCGGTGGTGGACGCCGTGGGTTCGCACACCTTGGCCAATGCGCTGGCGCAGACCCGCTACGGCGGTGTGGTGGCCGCCTGCGGCCTGGCCCAGGGCATGGACCTGCCCACCACGGTGATGCCCTTCATCCTCCGCGGTGTCACGCTGGCCGGCATCGACTCGGTCATGGCCCCTTTGCCCAAGCGCCAGCGCGCCTGGGACCGCCTGGCGCGCGACCTGGACGTGGCCCTGCTAGAGCGTATGGTCGAGGAAGTGCCGCTGGACCAGGCCATTGCCAAGGCCCAGCAACTCATGGCCGGCCAGGTGCGCGGCCGTGTGGTGGTCCGCATCGCCTGAAGGAGACAAGATGCTGCTCGAACTCGATGATTCCCAGTTGCTGCTGGTCGACTACCAGGCCAAGCTGATGCCCGCCATCCACGAGTGCCCGGCCGTGCTGGCCAACGCCAGCCGCCTGGCGCAGATGGCGCGCCTGCTCCAGGTACCGGTTTTCGCCACCGAAGAAAACCCCGCAGGCCTGGGCCCCACCGTGCCCGCGCTGCAGACCCTGATCGCCCAGGCCGGCGGCAAGACCTTTGCCAAGATGAGCTTCAGCGCCGTGGCCGATGGTCTGGCCGAGCTGCTGCGTCCGCCGGCGCGTGCGCCGCAAGGCAACGCGCGCAGCCTGCCCAAACACCTGCAGAAACCGGCCCAGCCGGCCGATGGGCGCAACACCATCGTGATGGCCGGTTGCGAGGCGCACGTCTGCCTGCTGCAGACGGCGCTGGATCTGCTGGACGATGAGTTCGAGGTCTGGGTCGTGACGGACGCCTGCGGTTCGCGCAGCGAGCGCAACCGCGACGCGGCCTTCGACCGCCTGGCCGGTGCCGGTGCCGAACTCGTGACGACCGAGATGGTGGCCTTCGAGTGGCTGCGCTCGGCCGAGCATCCGGCTTTCGCGGATGTCCTCAAGCTCGTGAAATAGCCCTGGGGCCCAAACCATGAATCGCTGCCTGCTTCCCGGCCTGTTCCTTGCCGGTTTCGGCACGCTGGCCGGTGCCGTGGATGCCCCCGCATCCCCGGAGCTGAGCCTGTCGGAGGATGGCGCCTATGTGGTCGATGCCCGCAGCAAGCTGGCCTGGCCCCGCTGCGTGGAGGGCATGGCTTGGAACGGGAAGACCTGCACGGGTACGGCGCGCCTGATGACACATGGCGAAGCCACGGCGCTGGCCGCGGCGCGGGCCAAGGCCGAGGGCGTGGCCTGGCGGCTGCCGCGCGTGCCCGAACTGCGCCGCCTGGCCGGCAAGGTCGGCAAGCCTGCAGGGCCGGAGGCCGCGCTGTTCCCGGCGGCTCCGCAGGACTGGCACTGGTCCATCACGGCCAGCATCAATGCCGTGCGGATCAATCCCTACGACTACGACAATATCCGCCAGGGCCACACGGGCGGCAACATCGACCAGCTCGGCGTGCAGCAGGGCTGGGCGGTCCACATGGGCTCGGGTGAGGCGCGGGGTGACGTCACCAAGCGTTCCATGCTCACGGTGCGGCTGGTGCGTCCGAACTTCTGAGTTTCTTTTTTGCGCTTGTCCTCCCCCACAGAGGAGCGTCCCATGCAACACGAACGGAATCTGCGCAGTGCATGGCTGACTGCCGCCCTGGTGTTCCTGACCATGGCGCTTGCACAGGCCCAGCCTTGCGGCGAACTTGTGACGATAGACACCCACGAGGGAACCAGCACGCGCTACGCGTTTGCCCATCCCGCGAGTCCGGCCCAGGGCAGCCGGGTGGCACTGGTGCTGCTGCCGGGTGGGGGCGGCCATCTCCGGCTCGACGAACAGGCCTGCCCGCAGGCCCTGAAGGGCAATTCGCTGGTGCGCTCGCTGCCGCTCTTCCAGGCCGCCGGTTTTGCCACGGCGCTGGTGGATGCGCGCTCGGACCATACGGGCGAGGACGGCCTGGCAGGATTCCGGGCGTCGGCCACGCATGCCCAGGACCTGGGGCGGATCATTGCCGACGTGCGCCGGCGCACCCAGGCGCGTGTCTGGCTGGTCGGTACCAGCCGCGGCGCAATCTCGGCGGCCAATGCTGCCAGCCGCCTGAGCGGCCCGGCGGCGCCCGATGGCCTGGTGCTGACCTCGCCGGTCACCTCGGGTAACCCCACCGGCAGCAAGCCCTGGGTGGCGCAGACCGTGTTCGACCTGCCGCTGGAATCCATCCGCATGCC
>JAXMMJ010000040.1:0-49710 GCA_034366585.1 Hylemonella sp. | reverse complement strand
GGCACGGGTGGCGAATGCCAGTCTGACCCAGTGCGCGTGAACGGCAGGTCTAACGCCGCACTTCATCCACCAGCGTCTTGAACTCGTCGATGTCCTCGAAGCTGCGGTAGACGCTGGCGAAACGCACGTAGGCCACCTTGTCCAGCTTCTTGAGCTCGCGCATCACGAGTTCGCCAATGCGGGTGGATGGCACTTCGCGCAGGCCGAGATTGAGAAGTTTTTCCTCGATACGCTCCATGGCGCTATCGATCTGCTCTGTACTGACCGGGCGCTTGCGCAGGGCCAGCTTCATGGACGCCAGCAGCTTGCCCCGCTCGTACTCGATGCGCCGGCCATCCTTCTTGACGATGGACGGGAAATTGACGTCCGGCCGTTCGTAGGTGGTGAAGCGCTTCTCGCAGGCACCGCACTGCCGGCGCCTGCGGATGAAATCCCCGTCCTCCGAAATCCGGGTCTCGACGACCTGGGTCTCGGAGTTTCCGCAGAAGGGGCATTTCATGGCCTAGACCGCTCAGGTTTGAAAGACAGGGCTTTATTCGAGGGCACCCGTCGAACCGGCTTCGCCGGGCCACTGGGTGCGTCCCCCCTGCCACCGAAGGATGGCGTTCAGGGGGCTGAGGACTGCGGCTCCAAGCCTGCCTGCGCAGGCTTGGACAGGCCGAAGAGCCATTGCCTCTGGCAATTGGTTCGGAGGCGCGCAGCGCCTCAGGGGGGTGTTCACTTGTACACCGGGAAGCGGGCCGTCAGGGCGTTGACCTTGGCGCGCACGGCAGCGATGTTGGCTTCGTCGCGCGGATTGTCCAGCACGTCGGCGATCAGGTTGGCCGTCATGCGGGCCTCCTCGTCCTTGAAACCACGCGTGGTCATGGCCGGCGTACCGACGCGCACGCCGCTGGTGACCATCGGCTTTTCCGGGTCGTTCGGGATGGCGTTCTTGTTGATCGTCATGTGGGCGGCGCCCAGCACGGCCTCGGCTTCCTTGCCGGTGATGCCCTTGGAGCGCAGGTCGACCAGCATGAGGTGGCTCTGCGTGCCGCCACTGACGATGCGCAGGCCGCGCTGGGTCAGGGTTTCAGCGACGATTTTCGCGTTCTTTACCACCTGCTGCTGGTAGGTCTTGAAGCCCGGGTCCATGGCTTCCTTGAACGCCACGGCCTTGGCCGCAATCACATGCATCAGCGGGCCGCCCTGCAGGCCGGGGAAGATGGCGCTGTTGATGGCCTTCTCGTGCTCGGCCTTCATCAGGATGATGCCGCCACGCGGGCCGCGCAGGCTCTTGTGGGTGGTGGAGGTCACCACGTCGGCGTGCGGTACGGGGTTGGGGTAGACGCCAGCGGCAATCAGGCCGGCGTAATGCGCCATGTCCACCATGAAGATGGCGCCTATGTCCTTGGCCACCTTGGCGAAGCGCGCGAAGTCGATGTGCAGGCTGTAAGCCGAGGCGCCGGCAATGATGAGCTTCGGGCGGGATTCGTGGGCCTTCTTCTCCATCGCGTCGTAGTCGATCTCTTCCTTGGCGTTCAGGCCGTAGGAGACGACGTTGAACCACTTGCCGCTCATATTGAGTGCCATGCCGTGGGTCAGGTGGCCGCCTTCGGCCAGGCTCATGCCCATGATGGTGTCGCCCGGCTTGAGGAAGGCGAGGAAGACGGCTTCGTTGGCCGAGGCGCCGCAATGCGGCTGGACGTTGGCGGCATCGGCGCCGAAGATGGCCTTGACGCGGTCGATGGCCAGCTGCTCGGCCACGTCCACGTGCTCGCAACCGCCGTAGTAGCGCTTGCCGGGGTAGCCCTCGGCGTATTTATTGGTGAGCTGAGTGCCCTGGGCGGCCATGACGGCGGGCGAGGCGTAGTTCTCGCTGGCGATCAGCTCGATGTGGTGTTCCTGGCGGGCGTTCTCGGCCAGGATGGCGGCCCAGAGTTCGGGGTCGGTTTGTTCGACGAGGATGTTGCGGTTGTACATGGCGGTCGGAAAAAACAGGTGTCCCCCGGTGGGGTGGGGGCTGCCCAGGCGAACGGCTGAACACCGGACAAGGCTTGCTGCCCTATCCCGCGGCACGCTTCCCGGTGGTGGGTCCACGTCAGCGCCACCCGGCCCAGGGGTGGGCGGGCGCGCCTATCGCCAGTCGCGTGCCCGGCTAGTGTAGCGGAGAGCAGCGGCCGTGCCGCTCAGGCGGTCAGGAGTTGAGCAGAACGACGGTTTCGGTCGTCGCCGGTTTGGCTGGCGACGTCACCGGGATAGGCTGGACGGCCTGGGTCGGGACGGCGTGGCCGGAGGCCACCTGGACCAGGCGCGCATGCTCGGCCAGCACCTTGGCAGCGTAACCGCCATCGTCCGGCAGGTTGGCAGCTCCGACGTAGATGCGCAGGCCGCCTTCGATGGAGCCGGCGCGCCGGACATATTCCTGCAAGACCAGGGCGCCCACACGCAGGTTGGCGACCGGGTCGAAAGCCGCCAGCTTGCCGCCGAAGGCTTCGTATTTTTCGCTGTGCACGCGCGTCATGACCTGCATCAGGCCCTGGGCACCGACCGAGCTCTGGGCAAAGGGGTTGAAACTGGACTCGATGGCCATGACCGAGAGCAGCAACAGGGGGTCGAGCTCCGTGCGGCGCCCGATCTCGTAGGCCTCCATGACCAGCGCCGAGATCGGCTCGGGTGCCACGCGGTACTTCTTGCTCAGCCAGTAAGCCACGGCGGCCTGCTGCTTGGGCAGTTCATGCGGGTGGGCGGCCGTGGCGCGTTCCACGGCTTCCGGTTCGGCTTCGATGCCGACGTTTTCGATCTGACGGTTCTGCAGCCAGTCCATCAGCTGGACTTCTCCCGCCTGGCGGAGTTCCGGGCGGGCGACCAGCGCAATGGTGGCAAAAAGGACGGCCAGCCCCAACAGCGCAAAGCTGTTGTGGATGGTGGCGAAGAAGACTTGGGAGATCTGGCGTGCGACGGATCGCAGGCCCTGGCCCATTTCTTGAAACGCTGTCATAGCACTTCCTCATCTCGCGTGGTGCCGGGTCTGGGGCTGTGACTTGTTCACAGAACCAGACCGCAGTCAGCACGTCTGGGTTGGTACGCCATCTGGATCGGCCTGGCGACGTGTTGCCGGCATGTGATCCGATGTAGCCGGGGTCGGCAGCGGAGTGGGGTAATCCCTAGTTCAGGGTGAAACGAATTGTAAGACCCCATATATAACCAGTCAATAATATCAAATCAATTTTATATATATTAAATACATAACAAGGCGCTTTCAAAGCAAAGATGGTTGAAGGTATTCCATATAAATCAATGACTTACGTAATTCACATCAAAAACAGCCTTAGCTCTACTGTATTTTGTAACAGTGCCTCCCAGTCGTATTCAAGCCCTTTAGCGAGAAGCGTCGGGTATCAATCAGGACAGAGGGTTTCATTGATACGGTGATTTGAATCCCGTGGTGGGCGAGCTAGAGTGAATGGGCCTGTCACATCAGGCATCTCTGCTGGAAGTAGCCGGTACACACCTTCAGGGTGCAGGTGCCAGCGCCAAACTGGCAATCAAATGGAAGCAATCTCTTGCTTCCTTCGCATTGCGGGACTCGACTCTCCCCTTTGCGATACCCAGACGGCATGGGCTTGTAGCCCGCCGTCAGGCCCGGCGGGCTGGCTCATGGCCACCCGGCCGGGCTTTCTGCTTGTGGGGGCAAAAATCCGCGAAGCGGATGCAAATGACGGCGACAATCAGCCTCTTCATTTGCCACCCCGAGTCTGTGCCGTGTCCCCGTCTTCTTCTGCCCAACGCAACGATACCCAAGCCCTCGATGAACTGACAGGCGGTGCTTTTTCCGCGCCTACGGCGGGGGAGCGCGCTGCCCGCGTGCGAACCTGGCTGCAGAGCATGCCCGCTGCGGATCAGATGCAGCAGGTCTATCGAGAACTCAGCGTCAAGGACAAGGGGGCAGCCAAACTTCTGCGCGAGAAGCTGGACGAGCTCAAGCGCCAGCGCGACCAGGAGGGCATGGCGGCCGACTGGGCGCAGAAAGCGCAGGCCTTGCTGGACGCTGCCAAATTGAATCTGGCCGACGCCATGGCCTGGCAGCGTGATGCCGCCAAGGCCGGGGCACCGCTGAGCCGGGAGCCGCTGGCCACCCTCAAGACCCGCCTGGCGGACCGCGTGAAGGCCATTGAGGATGTGCAGCACCGTGCCCAGGTGCAGCGCGAGGCCGCCGTGCTGTTGGCCCAGCGCATCGAGGTGCTGTCCACCAAGTCCTGGGTCGACGCCCAGGCGATCGCCGAAAGCCTGGCGACTGACGTGAATCACTGGCAGGCCGAAGCGGCAGCGCTGCCGGGCGATCCGCATTGGACCAGCATCGACCTGCGTTTTGCTCCGCAGCTGGAGGCCTCGCGTGCTCAACTGGCCCTGGTCTGGGAGGCCTTTAGCGCGGCGCTGGCCCAGGCGCGGGCTGCGGCGACCGATCCGGCCGCGCCCCTGCCCCAGGTGCCGGTCTGGGCCGATGAGCTGCGCAAGGCGCGCGGCCTGCCGGTCGAGGCTGTGTCGCCGCCGTCCAAGCCCAAGGTCGACCCCGAAACCCGTGCCCAGGCCATGGTGGCCGTGCGCGAGGTATTGAGCCGGCTGGAAGCGGAAGTGGCGCAGGGCCACGGCAAGGCCAGTGCGGGCGCGGCCAATGCACTGCGCCAGGCGCTGAAAGAACACGGCCGTCATATAGACAGTCATCTGGATCGCCAGGCCCATGCCGCTTTGGGGGCGGCTGGTGAACTGGAGGGCTGGCAGCGCTGGCGTGCCGACCAGTTGCGTGAAGAACTGGTGGGCAAGGCCGAGGCCTTGCTCAAACGACCCGAAGGCCAAGCCCTGGGCGGGCGCAAGATGCAGGAGTCCTTGCGCGAACTGCGCGAGCTATGGAAACAGACCGACCAGGGCGGGGTGCCCAACCACGCACTCTGGAAGCGTTTCGACGAAGCCTGCAACCAGGCCTACAAGGTGGTCGAGGCCTGGCTGGAGAAGGTCAGGGCCGAGTCGGCCGAACACAAGGCCAAGCGTCTGGCCCTGATCGAGGAGCTTAGGACCTGGGGGGTGGCCCAGGCGGCCGCACCTGAGATTGACTTGAAAGCCTTCAACCGTGAACTCCACCAGTTTGCCGAGCGCTGGCGGGAGGCCGGGCACCTGAGTGAAAAAGCGTTCGCTGAGATGCAGCCTCAGTGGAAGGCCGCCATGCAGGCCGCCGCTGCCCCCCTGGAAGCCGCCCAGCAACTCAGCCTGAAGAACCGGCACGCCATGATCGAGGAGGCGACGCAGCTTGGTGCTGCGCCCATGCTGCGTATCGATGCCGTCAAGGCGCTGCAGCAGCGCTGGCAAGCCGAGGCCCATGCCGTCCCGCTGGAGCGGCGCCAGGAGCAGAAGCTGTGGGACGCTTTCCGCAAACCGATCGACGAGGCCTTCGCACGCAAGAGCGCGTCGCGCGAGCAGGCGGTTGCGACCATGAGCGAACACGACAAGGCCGTGCTGCAGGCGTCCCAGGCGCTGGATGCGGCCAATGCCAGTGGCGATGCGCAGGCCATCCGTGCCGCCATGGTCGCGCTGGAAGCTGTGATCAAGGGGGCAGGGCAAACGCCGGAGGCCGCCCCGCAACCGTCTGCCGCGACGGCGAGCGAAGAATCCGCATCCCCGGCCGCCTCGCCGGTTCAGCCGCGTAAGCCCGTAGTGGCCGTGCGTGGCGATGACCGTCCGGGCATGAAACGCACCGAGCCGGCAGCACCCGCCGGGCGGGCACGACCCGGGGAGCGCCGCGATGCGCCCCGCCGTGACGAACGCCGTCCCGAGCGCGAAGGCCGGCGCGAGGTCGGTCGCGAGCGGGAAGGCCCGCGCCTGGGGGATGCCGCTTTCCGAGCCCAGCGCGATGCGCTGGACCATGCGCAGGCCGCCCTGAAGAAACTAGCGGTACAGGCCCATGGTGAGGCGCTCACGCACTTGCTGACGGCTTGGGAGCAGCGCGACGCAGCCCAGTTGCCGACGGTTGCCGAGATCGGTGGGCGTGTCACGCCGGCCGTGCGCAGCCTGTGGACCCAGGCGCTCTCTGCCACTCCATCGGCCTCCGCCGATGAAACCCTGCTGCGCCTGGAGATTGCGGCCGAGGTGCCGACGCCGGCTGAACAACTGGACGCGCGTCGCGCCATGCAGTTGCAGTTGCTGACGCGGCGCAATGATCCGGCGCCGGCGCAGACCTGGGGACAGGACGTGGCGCGTGTGCTGGCGGCTGCTTATGACGCCGGCCAGGCGCGTCGTCTGCAGCAGGCGCTCAAGGCCTTGCTCAAGCGCTGAAGAGGCCTCCCGGGCCTGCTCAGCGACCGGGCCGGAAGTAGGCGTCGAAGAGCGGCAGCAGCGTGCCGAACTCGCGCGCGAAGCGTGCGCGGTTCACGAAATAGGCTTCGCTGGCCACCGCGAAAAATTCGTCCATGGCTTCGGCCCCGTAGGGGTCGAGCCATGTGGGTTCGCCGCCAAAGCGTTCGGCCTTGATCACCGCCACACGGAAGGCGTCGTAAGCCGTTTGCAGCGTTGCCAGCCAGTGGGCGCGTGCAGCCCGGGCGCTGGGCTGGCCCAGGAAGCCGGCCGACAGAGGCGGGCAGCCGTCGGCAACGCCGTCGCGCAGATCCAGCTTGTGCACGAACTCGTGGATGACCACGTTGTAGCCGGTCTCGCTGGACGCGGATGTCACGTCGTGCCAGCTCAGCATCACCGGCCCCTCGTGCATGGCCTCACCCGCCAGGGCTTCCTCATACAGGTGCACCACGCCGTGCTCGTCCACCACCTCGCGCTGCGCCACGACTTCGTCGGGATGTACCACGATGCCGACGAAGTCGTCGTACCAGCGCAGCGCCCGGTCGCCGGGGCCGAAATGCAGCACCGGCAGGCAGGCCTGGGCGGCGATGGTGAGCGCCATGGCATCGGTGATGTGCAGGCCCTGGGCACCGTGGAATTCCTTGTCTTCCAGGAAGAGGGCGCTCAATTCGCGCAGCCGGATCAGTTCGGTACTGGCGAGCGTTTCCAGAAAGGGGCAGCCGGCCAGGGTCTGCTGCCAGAGTGCGTCGGGGATGGGCTTGCGCGGTCGGCGTTCGCGTCCGATCAGTCGGGTGAGCCACGCCCACATGGTTTCAGGCGATGTCGGTGGCAGGCAGCCGCAGCACCTGGACGGCTCCCGCCGGGCCGGAGCGCTGCATACGCAGCACTTCGGCGCGCGGCGGGCTGGCGCCGGCATCCCAGTCGCTGAGCACGCGCCGGCTCAGGCCTGGCCCCAGATCTTGATCGGCCGGCCGGTGGGTGTGGCCATGGATGAGTTCTGGCGCAGCGGCCAAGGCCAGCCAGCGACGCGCCAGCGGCGCATCGACGTCGGCATAGGGGATGCCGCTGCGCTTGCGGTCTTCGCTCTGCTGTCGCATGCCGCGTGCAATGGCACGCCGTTCGGCCAGTGGTTTGGCCAGGAAGGCCTGTTGCCAGGCGGGGGTACGCACCTGGGCGCGGAACTGCAGATACTCTGCATCGTCCAGGCACAGCGCGTCACCATGCGTGAGCAGCCAGCGCTGCTCGCCGAGGACCAGTACCGTCGGATCATCGAGCAGGGTGAAGCCGCCAGCGCGGGCGCAGGCAGGGCCGAGCAGGAAATCGCGGTTGCCGTGCATGAAGTGCACGGCACAACGTCCCGAGGCCGACAGCATCACCTCGATGCAATGGCGCTCGAAGCGGGCATCCTCATCCTGGTCCTGCTGCCCGTCATCGCCGACCCACACTTCGAACAGGTCGCCCAGGATGAACACCGCGTCTGCGCGTGTCTGCGCCATGTAGCGTTCCCAGGCCTGCAGGGTGAGGGGGTCACCGACCTGCAGATGCAGATCGGAAATGAAATCGACCACCCGCCAGTGCGCCGGTGCGTGCAGCTCGGCGAACCGGGGGGTGGTCGTCGTCATGGGGCCCGCGATCAGAGCGCGACGGCCTTCTCGATCACCACGTCGTCCTTGGGGACGTCGCCATGGAAGCCTTTTTGGCCGGTCTTGACGGCGGCGATCTTGTCCACCACGTCGGTGCCAGCGACGACCTTGCCAAACACGGCGTAGCCCCAGCCCTGGGCCGAGGGGGCGGTGTGGTTGAGGAAGCCGTTGTCGGCGATGTTGATGAAGAACTGCGCCGTGGCCGAGTGCGGATCATTGGTGCGCGCCATGGCCAGGGTGTACTTGGTGTTCTTCAGACCGTTGTTGGCTTCGTTGTCGATCGGCTTGTCAGTTGCCTTCTGGGTCATGCCGGGCTCGAAGCCGCCGCCCTGGATCATGAAGCCGGGGATGACACGATGGAACACCGTGCCGTCATAGTGGCCCTTGTTCACGTAGGCCAGGAAGTTGGCCACGCTGTTGGGCGCCTTGGCGGCGTCGAGTTCGATCTTGATGGTGCCGAGGCCGGCGATGTGGAGTTCGACTTGGGGATTGCTCATGGTGGTTCTCAGGGCAGCACGGTGGCCGCGTTGATGGTGATGGGGGTCTGGGGCACGTTCTGGTGCATGCCTTTGTCGCCGGTGGGCACAGCGCTGATCTTGTCGACGATATCCATGCCTTCAACGACCTTGCCGAACACGGCATAGCCCCAGCCTTGCTGGGTGGGCGCCGTGTGGTTGAGGAAGGCGTTGTCAGCGACGTTGATGAAGAACTGGGCGGAAGCCGAGTGCGGATGCGGCGTGCGCGCCATGGCCAGGGTGTACTTGTCGTTCTTCAGGCCGTTGTTGGCTTCGTTTTCAATCGGCTTCTCGGTGGGCTTCTGCGCCATGGCGGCGTCAAAGCCCCCGCCCTGGACCATGAAGCCGGGAATGACGCGGTGAAAAATCGTGCCCTTGTAGTGGCCCTTGCGCACGTAGGCCAGGAAGTTCTCGACAGTTTTGGGCGCCTTGGCGGCATCCAGTTCGATCACGATGTCGCCAGCGCTGGTGGCCAGCTTGACGCGCGGCGATTTGGCCTGTGCCTGCACCGCACCGGTGAACAGCAGGCAGGCGCCGGCCAGCAACAGGCCACGGCGCAGCCCGGAGAAAAAAGTCAGACTCATCCAATGATTCCTTCAAAGAAAATTTTCCATTCGTTGCCCTGGCGTACCCAGTACTGGCGTTTGGTCGGTCCGCTGCGTTCGCCGTCGGCGACTTCACCGAAGGTCACGACCATGGTGTCGGTAGCGTCGGTCCAGCGCAGGTAGGACAGGTCCTTGAGCTGGATGGGTTTGCCGCGGGCCTTGTCGACCTCGCTGCGCAGCGCCGGCACCCATTCAGCCAGGGATTTGTCGTAGCTCTTGAAATCAGGTGTGTAGAAGCTCAGCAGCTGATCCAAGTCGCCACGCGATTTGGCACTGCGCCAGGCGCCCAATGCGTCCTCGAAAGGCTTGCGCTCGGCCTGCACGCTGTGAGGTGCGACCCACTCCAGCCTGGGCGAGATCACGACCGGCGTGGTGCGGATCTCGACCGTGCGGCTGAGAAACGCCAGATCAGGGTTGGACAGGACCACGCAGCCGTCAGAGGCCAGGGGCGCGCGGGAGAACTGGTTGGGCGGCGTGCCGTGCAACCAGATGCCGCGACCGGTCTTGCCGCGCTTGCTGTCGAGCACATTGGGGTAGTTGATCGGCAGCGCCCCCGAGCCGTAGAAGTCGCTTAATGACTTGGGGTCGAGATTGCTGATGATGAAGTAAACACCCAGCGGCGTGCGGGCGTCGCCTTCGACCATCTTTTCGATGCCCGACTTGCCGACCGAGATGTAGAAATCGGCCACCAGCTTGAGCTGCTGCGGAGTGTTCTCGAAAAGGTACAGGCGCGAGCGCGACGCGTCGATGGCGATGGCGTGGCGGTTGCGCGGTGACAGGGCCAGGAATTGCGAGGGAATGGCGCCGACGGGCGGCCGTTCGCGCAAGGCCTTGATGCGCATCTGCGACTCGTGGCGCAGGTCGCTCAGGGTGGCGCCTGCGTTGCCGCCGGCCAGGGCCGCAGGCACATCCCCAAAATCGCGCAAGGGTCGGGCCTGGGTCGTCAGCAGGTCGCCGTAGACCAGTTGGGCCAGCTGGAAGTTCGGATGGTCGCGCACCAGGCTTTCGGCGCGCTCCAGGGCTTCCCGCGTGTAACCGGCGCCGGTCAGCCGGTAGATCTCGATCAGGCGGGCCTCGGCCGCACCATTGACCTGGCCGGCACCAGATGCCGGTGACGGCATGAGCGCTGCTTGCATGGGCGTCTGCGGCGCAGCCATCGCCACGGTCTCGCCACGCGCCTGTTCACCACGGTCGCTGGCAAGCGCCACGAGGACGAGGGTGGTACCCAGGAGCAGCAGCAGAGGGCGAGAGCCTAGTTTCATGTCGGTAAGGAATGTGTCCAGCGCAGTGGCCCAAGGCCTGCAGTCAGGTTCTCAGCCGCCGCTGGATTCCTTGACGATCAGCCAGCGGTCGCCCGTCCTGAGCAGTTCGAGCGTCTTGCGGCTCAACACCGCCAGTGCGTCGGCCTTGTAGTCCTGACGGAATTTTGCCACGGCGCGGTTACCTTTGACAGTGATTTGCAATTCCAGAACGTTGACCGAAATGCGCGACTTGCCGGTGATGCGCAGTCTGCGGTCCTGTTCCCAGGCGCTGCGGCTTTGCTGGCCAGGCGTCTCGAAGCTCTTGTCGTAGGCCGCGAGATACTGGGTCATGTTCTTGTCGGTCCAGGCGCGAGCCCAGGCGCGCACGGCCAGTTCCACGTCGCGGTTGCTGCTGTCCGCTGCAGCAGGGGGCTGCTGCGGCGTGGCGGAGGGGGTTGGCACTGCTGCCGTTGCGGCTGCAACTGCGGGTTTGGTCGGGGCGGGGGCCACGGCCACGACGGCTGGTTTGGTCTGCGCGGGCACGACAGGCTTGCTCGCCGCTGTGCTGGGGGCAGCTGCCAGCACTGGCCGCGTCTGGCTGGCGGGTGCGGGGGAGAGTTCCCGGATCAGGGCCAGGCGGGCCGGGCCGGGCTGGGGGGCGCCGTCAAGCTGCAGGGCCTTGCTGTAGGCCTGGCTGGCCAGGCGGGCGTAGACGTCCGCGAGGTTCTCATGCGCCGTGGCGTAGCTCGGATTGGTGCGCAAGGCCTTTTCCAGCGCGATGCGGGCCTTGTCGTATTGCCCTTGGGCGGCATGGATGACCGCCAGATTGTTGTAGGGCTCGGGCAGTTCGGGGTGGTCTTCGCTGAGCCGCGTGAAGGTGGTGATGGCATCGGCCGGCCGGCCCGACTCACGCTGGATCACGCCCTTGAACAGGCGCATCTGGGGGTCGCGTGGCTGGGCGGCGAGGTGGCGATCCACCCGGGTCTGGGCCTCGGCCAGTTTGCCCTCGCGCAGCAGCTGCGCCACGTCACTGTAGTCGTCGGCGTGTGCTGCACCCAGGGTCAGGCTGATGGCCAGGGCCAGCAGGCGAACCAGCAGCAGAGTGGAGGAATGGGCACGACCTGGCTTCATGAACTGGACGAATTGTAGAGGGACAGGTCCCGAATGATGGCAGACAGCGGGACCGGCTGCAGCCGGCGAGAGGGGCGGATCACGGGCAGCTGGCACCCAGGGTAGCCAGCCGGGCCCTCAGGCCACTGTTGGTGGCATCGAGCTGCAGTGCCTTGCAGTAGGCCTGCTGGGCGAGCCGGGCGTGGACGTCCCCCAGGTTTTCATGCGCCGTGGCATAGCCGGGATTGGCGCGAATCGCCATCTCGAGTGCGATACGTGCCTTGTCGAACTCGCCCTGCGCGGCGTGGATGACGGCCAGGCTGTTGTAGGGCTCGGGCAGTTCCGGGTAGTCCTCGGTCAGCTTGGTGAAGGTGGCCAGCGCTTCAGCCGACTGGCCCGATTCGCGCTGGATGACCCCCTTGAAATAACGCATCTGCGGGTCGCGCGGCTTGGCGGCCAGGGCGCGGTCGACCCGGGCCTGGGCCTCGGCCAGTCGACCGGCGCGCAGCATCTGGCCGACCTCGCTGTACTCGTCTGCCACGGCCATGCCCGATCCCAGGCAGGCGCTGATCGCGAGCAGGCGTAGCAATGCAAGAAGAGGGGAGCGACCGGGCTTCATGAGGGCTGTGCTAGGGGTGGGGCATACCCGGTCCGGGGAGGCTGGCCGGGGCTTTATACTGCGTTCGATTGTAGCCCCCCGTCCTAGTCCTCTGCCGGCGCGCCTGCCCTTGCGCGACGGTTTCTGATTGATCCATGAGTCTGCGCATATACAACACGCTGTCGCGTGCGCTGGAGCCTTTTATCCCGCTGGAAACCGGCCATGTCCGCATGTACGTCTGCGGCATGACGGTCTACGACCTATGCCACCTGGGCCACGCCCGTGCCATGGTGGCCTTCGACGTGGTGCAACGCTGGCTCAAGGCCAGCGAATGGCGTGTGACCTATGTGCGCAACGTCACCGACATCGACGACAAGATCATCAAGCGCGCGCTGGAGAACGGTGAAACCATCCGTTCCCTGACCGACCGCATGGTCGAGGCCCTGCACCAGGACGCCGATGCCCTGGGCATCGAGCGCCCCACGCATGAGCCGCGCGCCACCGAGTACGTGCCGCAGATGCTCGGCCTGATCGGCACGCTGGAGCAAAAAGGCCTGGCCTACCGCGCCGGCAATGGCGACGTGAACTATGCCGTGCGCAAGTTCCCCGGCTACGGCAAGCTCTCGGGCAAGTCGCTGGACGAACTGCGTGCCGGCGAGCGCGTGGCCGTGCTCGATGGCAAGGACGACCCGCTGGACTTCGTGCTCTGGAAATCGGCCAAACCGAGCGAGCCGGCCGAGGCCAAGTGGGACAGCGCCTACGGCGCCGGCCGGCCAGGCTGGCACATCGAGTGCTCGGCCATGAGCTGCGAGATGCTGGGCGAGACCTTCGACATCCACGGCGGTGGTGCCGACCTGCAGTTCCCGCACCACGAGAACGAGATCGCCCAGAGCGAAGGCGCCACCGGCAAGCCGCTGGCGCGCTACTGGATGCACAACGGCTTCGTGCGCGTGGACAACGAGAAGATGTCCAAGTCGCTTGGTAATTTCTTCACCATCCGCGAGATCCTGGCCAGGTACGACCCGGAGACGGTGCGCTTTTTCATCATCCGCGCGCATTACCGCAGCCCGCTGAACTACAGCGACGCGCATCTGGACGATGCGCGCGGCGCCCTCAAGCGTCTGTACACGGCCTTGCACGCGGTCAAGCCCGCGACCATGCAGGTCGACTGGCTTGACGCCCATGCGGCGCGCTTCAAGGCCGCCATGGATGAGGACTTTGGCACGCCCGAGGCGGTGGCCGTGCTGTTCGAGCTGGCGACCGAGGTCAACAAGACGGGCTCGGCGCAGTTGTCCGGCCTGCTCAAGGCGCTGGGCGGCTGCCTGGGCCTGTTGCAGGACGACCCCGAGGCCTTCCTGAAGGCCGGCACCACGCTGGACGAGGCCGCCATCCAGGCCCTGATCGCACAGCGGGCCGCCGCCAAGCAGGCCAAAGACTTCGCCGAGGCCGATCGCATCCGCAAGGCCCTGCTGGAGCAAGGCATCGTGCTCAAGGATTCGCCCGCCGGCACCACCTGGGAGGCAGCCCAGTGAGCCCGGCACTCGCCCCCAAGGTGTACACCCCTGACTACTGGGAAGAGGCCTGCAAGCACCTGATGAAAAAAGATCGGGTGATGAAGCGCCTGATCCCGCAGCATGGCGACGCCTGCCTGCAGACCCGGGGTGACGCTTTCACCACACTGGCGCGCAGCATCGTGGGCCAGCAGATCTCGGTCAAGGCGGCGCAGACCGTCTGGGACCGCTTTGCAGCCCTGCCCCGGCGCATGACGCCGGGCAATGTGCTCAAGCTCAAGGTGGATGACATGCGCTCTGCCGGCCTGAGCGCGCGCAAGGTCGAGTACCTGGTGGACCTGGCTCTGCATTTCGACAGCGGCGCCATCCGCGCGCCGGCCTGGAAGGACATGGACGACGAGGCCATCATCACCGAACTGGTGGGCATCCGCGGCATTGGCCGCTGGACGGCCGAGATGTTCCTGATCTTCCACCTGATGCGGCCCAATGTGCTGCCGCTGGACGACGTCGGCCTGATCAACGGCATCAGCCGCAGCTATTTCTCCGGCGAGTCCGTGAGTCGCAGCGATGCCCGCGAAGTGGCCGCCGCCTGGGCGCCGTTTTGCAGCGTCGCAACTTGGTATATTTGGCGCTCGCTCGATCCGCTACCGGTCGAGTATTGAAGTTTGGGGCCCGGCGCTTTGGGAGCGGGCACACAGAACAAGGAGTTTCTCCATGGCCAAGAAGACATTTCTCGATTTCGAGCAGCCGATTGCCGAACTCGAAGCCAAGATCGAAGAGCTGCGTTATGTGCAGACCGAATCCGCCGTCGATATCAGCGAGGAGATCGACCAGCTCAGCAAGAAGAGCCAGCAGCTGACCAAGGACGTCTACAGCGACCTCAATCCCTGGCAGATCACCAAGATCGCCCGTCACCCCGAGCGTCCCTACACGCTGGATTACGTCAACGAGCTCTTCACCGACTTCGTCGAGATGCATGGCGACCGCCACTTTGCGGACGACCTCAGCATCGTGGGCGGCCTGGCGCGTTTTAACGGCACGGCCTGCATGGTGATCGGCCAGCAGAAGGGCCGTGACACCAAGGAGCGCGGCCTGCGCAACTTCGGCATGAGCAAGCCCGAAGGGTATCGCAAGGCCCTGCGCCTGATGAAAACGGCCGAGAAGTTCGGCCTGCCGGTCTTCACCTTTGTCGACACCCCTGGCGCCTACCCCGGCATCGACGCCGAGGAGCGCGGCCAGTCCGAGGCCATCGGCCGCAACATCTTCGAGATGGCGCAGCTGGAAGTGCCGATCATCACCACCATCATCGGCGAGGGCGGCTCCGGTGGCGCGTTGGCGATCTCGGTGGGCGACCAGGTGCTGATGCTGCAGTACTCGGTCTATTCGGTGATCAGCCCCGAGGGCTGTGCCTCCATCCTCTGGAAAACCGCCGAGCGCGCGCAGGACGCGGCCGAGGCGTTGGGCATCACGGCGCACCGGCTCAAGGCCCTGGGCCTGGTCGACAAGATCGTCAACGAGCCCGTGGGCGGCGCGCACCGCGACCCCAAGCAGATGGCGGCCTTCCTCAAGCGCGCCCTGGGCGATGCCTATCGCCAGGTGGCCGACCTCAAGGTCAAGGAGCTGCTGGAGCGCCGTTATGAGCGTCTGCAGAGCTATGGCCGCTACACCGACACCAAGACCAGGGGCCTATTTGCCGCTGGTCTTGGTGTCCGGCCCCCGGGTGCGTGCATGAGCCGCACCCTGGTGCAGGCCCTGCAGGATTTCCAGCCCGGCCTGCCCCTCGCGGTGGCCTACAGCGGCGGTGCCGATTCCACCGCACTGCTGCTGGCCTGTGCCGAGCGCTGGCCGGGGCAGGTCAGCGCCATCCACATCCATCACGGCCTGCAGGCCGCTGCCGACGGCTTCGAGTCGCATTGCCGCGAGGTCTGTGCCCGCCTGGGCGTGCCCTTGCAGGTGCAACGCGTCAATGCCCGCCCTGCACCCGGCCAGAGCCCCGAAGAAGCCGCCCGCAGTGCCCGCTACGTCGCCCTGCGCCAGTGTGCCGAGGCGCACGATCCGCCGATCCGGCATATCGCCCTGGCCCAGCATGCCGACGACCAGGTCGAGACCCTGTTGCTGGCGCTGAGCCGCGGCGCCGGCCTGCCGGGCCTGAGCGCCATGCCGGCACAGTGGGCGCGCGACGGCATCTGCTACTACCGGCCGCTGCTGGAGGTGAGCGGGACCGAGTTGCGACGGAGCTTGCGCGAGCGTGGCGCAAGCTGGGTGGAGGACCCGACCAATGCCGACGAGCAGTACACACGCAACCGCATCCGTGCCCGCCTGTTGCCGGCGCTGCAGGCGACCTTCCCGCAGTTTCGCGACACCTTTGCCCGCAGCGCGGCCCATGCGGCCCAGGCTCAGCATCTGCTGGACGAGCTGGCGGCCGAGGACCTGGCGCGTGTGGGGGTGCCGCCGCAGATCCTGGCCGTGCAGCGGCTGTCCCGGGAGCGCCAGGCCAACCTGCTGCGCGCCTGGCTGCGCAGCAGCCATGCCACGACCCCCAGCGCGGCGCAATTGCAGGAGTTGCTGGACCAGGTGGGTGCCTGCACCACGCGCGGCCACCGCATCCACCTGAAGGTGGGGCGTGGCTTTGTGCAGCGACAGGGACCCGTGCTGACTTGGTACAATCCCTAGGTTTTGCCCCTGGCGGTGTTGCCGCGGCGGCAGCTCACTCACCCTTGTAGATACCGGCGCTTCGCCATCCAGGCGGGGCCAGCCATCCAATCCAGATATTTCAATGGCACTGATCGTTCACAAGTACGGCGGCACGTCCATGGGCTCGACCGAGCGCATCCGCAATGTCGCCAAGCGCGTCGCCAAATGGGCCCGCGCCGGTCACCAGATGGTGGTGGTGCCCTCGGCCATGAGCGGCGAAACCAACCGCCTGCTCGGCCTGGCCAAGGAGCTGGCGCCCGCGAAGTCCAATGACGCCACCAATCGCGAACTCGACATGCTGGCCGCTACCGGCGAGCAGGCCAGCAGCGCGCGGCTGGCCAATGCCCTGCAGGCAGAACGCATGGCTTCGGTGAGTTATGCCGGCTGGCAGGTGCCGATCAAGACCAACAGCGCCTACACCAAGGCCCGCATCGAGTCGATCGACGACCAGCGCGTGCGCGCCGATCTTGCCCAGGGCAAGGTGGTCATCGTTACCGGTTTCCAGGGTATCGACGAGCAGGGCAACATCACCACGCTGGGCCGTGGCGGCTCCGATACCTCGGCCGTGGCCGTCGCGGCGGCCATGAAGGCCGACGAGTGCCTGATCTATACCGACGTCGACGGCGTCTACACCACCGACCCGCGCGTCGTGCCCGAGGCGCGCCGCCTGCACACCGTGAGCTTCGAGGAGATGCTCGAGATGGCCTCCATGGGCTCCAAGGTGCTGCAGATCCGCTCGGTGGAGTTCGCTGGCAAGTACAAGGTGCCGCTGCGCGTGCTCTCCAGCTTCACGCCCTGGGACATCGACATCAACGAGGAAGCCAAGTCCGGCACCCTGATCACCTTTGAGGAAGACGAGAAAATGGAACAAGCCATTGTTTCCGGCATTGCATTCAACCGCGACGAGGCCAAGATTTCCGTGGTCGGCGTGCCCGACAAGCCCGGCATCGCCTACCAGATCCTGGGTGCTGTGGCCGAGGCCAACATCGAAGTCGACATGATCATCCAGAACATCAGCAAGGGTGGCTTGACCGATTTCAGCTTCACCGTGAACCGCAACGAGTTCGCGCGTGCCATGGACCTGCTCAAGGACAAGATCGTCCCGGCGCTGGGCGCCTCGGAAGTGCAGGGCGACACCAAGATCTGCAAGGTCAGCATCGTGGGCATCGGCATGCGCAGCCACGTGGGCATCGCCAGCAAGATGTTCCGTGCGCTGAGCGAGGAGGGCATCAACATCCAGATGATCTCCACCAGCGAGATCAAGACCTCGGTCGTGATCGACGAGAAGTACATGGAGCTGGCCGTGCGCGCCCTGCACAAGGCCTTCGACCTGGACCAGCCTGCTGCCTGATATAGCGCTGACAAGGGCGGGATTCATGCGATAATCCTGTCACCTTTTGGAGACGTGACCGAGTGGCCGAAGGTGCTCCCCTGCTAAGGGAGTATGGGGTGTAGAGCCTCATCGAGGGTTCGAATCCCTCCGTCTCCGCCAAAAGAAAAGCCCCGCCTAGTGCGGGGCTTTGCTTTTGGCGCAGTCGGGAGGGTGAGGACCCTCTGGTTCGCTCAGAAACAGTCCGGGGGACTGTTGCTGGACGCGCGCAGCGCGGGGGCGCAGCCCCGAGAAATTCGCGCCAGACGAATTTCGAGCAATCCCTCCGCGTCACGAGGATCAACTTCGTATTGGCTGTTGTGCAGAGATGCGGTCACGAATCCGCCGTAGCACTCCACCGATCATTCCACCCCGCCTTGTCCATCTGCCGCCGATCCCGCTTGGTCGGCCGCCCTTGCTCAATGCTGAGTGCAGGCTCTGCGGCAAGACGGCGCTGCTCGGCCGCCGCTTCGCGCGCCAGCCGGCTGGCCTCGGTTTCTTCGTAGAGCTGCTGCGCCACGGGAGCCGGGCCGCGCTGGCCGCTCAGGCCTTTCACCGTGACGATGCGGGTGATGGCGCCCTGGCGCACGCTGACCAGGTCGCCAGGCCGTACCTCGCGCGCCGGCTTCACGGTCTGCCCGTTGACCAGCACGCGCCCCTTGTCGATTTCCTCCACGGCCAGTGAGCGTGTCTTGTAGAAACGCGCCGCCCAAAGCCATTTGTCGATGCGCAAGGCGTCCATCAGGGAAAGCGGGGAGGGTGCAACATGCGGGTCACTGTACCATTGCCGCATGGAAAAAACGGACGTCCTGCCGCGTGATGCCCAGAGCATCCTGGAGCTCGCCGCCCGCTCCATGTTCGACCTGTTTGCCAACGCCAGCGAGGGCATGCTGCTGGTGGACCGCCAGGGCAAGGTGGTCTGGATCAATGAGCAGTACAAGCGTTTCCTGCCGGCGCTCGGGTTTGCGCGGGTCGAGGATTTCGTAGGTCATCCGGTGTCCAGCGTGGTCCACAACACGCAGATGCATCATGTGCTGGAAACCGGCAAACCCATCTTGATCGATCTGCTCAGCAATCGGGCCGGCACCTTTGGCGTGAGCCGCATTCCGCTGCGCGACAGTTCCGGGGAAGTCATCGGTGCCCTGGGCATCGTGCTGTTCGATCATCCCGAGACCAATCTGCAGCCGCTGATCAACAAGTTCGCGGCTCTTCAGCGTGAACTGGATGACGCAAGGCGCGAACTGGCCAGCCAGCGCAGCAGCGGCCAGCGTCGTGCCAAATACACCTTTGCCAGCTTCGTGGGGGGCAGCCCGGCCGTGGTAGAGCTCAAGCGCCTGGCGCGCCGCGCCGCGCAGTCGGGCAGCCCGGTGCTGCTGCTGGGCGAGACCGGCAGCGGCAAGGAGCTGCTCGCGCATGCCATCCATGCCGTGTCCTCTCGTCCCAACGGTCCCTTCGTGACGGTCAACATCGCCGCCGTACCCGACACCCTGCTGGAGGCCGAGCTCTTTGGCGTGGCGCCAGGGGCCTACACCGGGGCCGAGCGCAAGGGGCGCGACGGCAAGCTCAAGCTGGCCGACGGCGGCACGCTGTTCCTGGACGAGATCGGCGACATGCCTCCCGGCCTGCAGGCCAAGCTGCTGCGTGCCCTGCAGGAGGGCGAGTTCGAACCCCTGGGCTCCAACCGGCTGCTGCGTTTCGAGGCCAAGGTGATTGCTGCCACCTCACGCGACCTGGTGCGCCTGGTGCGCGAAGGCAAGTTCCGCGAAGACCTGTATTACCGTCTGAATGTGCTGCCCATCCGCGTGCCGCCGCTGCGTGAGCGCCGCTCCGACATCCCTGCGCTGGTCGAGGCCCTGGGCGAAGAGCTGGCCCAGCGCAGCGGCCTGCCGCAGCCCGAGTACACGCCCGAAGCCATGGACCTGCTGACAGCCCAGCTCTGGCGCGGCAATGTGCGTGAGCTGCGCAATGTGCTGGAGCAGGCCGCCTTGCTGGGCGACTCCAGCCGCATTGACGGCGAACGGATCACACGGGTGCTGCGCGAAACCGGCATCGAGCAACTGGAAGCGCCACTGCCGGCCGCGGTACCGGCCCGTGCCGTGCCCGAGGGTGGGGTGCGGCCACTGGCCGAGCAGGTCGCCGAACTCGAACGTTCGGCCATCGCCGCAGCCATGAAGGCCTGTGGCGGCAACAAGGTCGCAGCAGCCAGGATGCTGGGGATCTCGCGTGCCACGCTGTATGAACGCCTGGAAACGAGTGTCTTGAATTAAGGCATTTGTATATATTTCAGGCAATTAAATGTATGAAATACATACATTCAAGGCCCGGCGTGAAGCTGAAGCCCAATGAAATCAATGGCTTGCGATATGGCACGGTATCTGCAGAGATGAACCCATAACATTCACATGAGGAGACCTGTATGCAACGTCGTCAATGGATCATCCGCAGCGGCCTGATCGGCGCCACCCTGGCCGCCACCGTCTTGGCCACTGGCGCACTCGCCCAGGGCAAGGACATCCGCATCGCCCACATCTACAGCAAGACCGGCCCGCTGGAAGCCTATGGCAAGCAGACCCAGACCGGTTTCATGATGGGCCTGGACTACGCCACCGGCGGCACCATGACCGTGGCCGGCCGCAAGATCGTCGTGCTGGAAAAAGACGACCAGGGCAAGCCGGACCTGGGCAAGAGCCTGCTGGCTGCCGCCTATGGTGACGACAAGGTGGATCTGGCGGTCGGTCCCACTGCCTCGCCCGTGGCCCTGGCCATGCTGCCCGTGGCCGAGGAATACAAGAAGATCCTGCTGGTGGAGCCCGCCGTGGCCGACTCCATCACCGGCGACAAGTGGAACAAGTACATCTTCCGCACCGGCCGCAACAGCAGCCAGGACGCCATCGCCAACGCCGTCGCACTGGACAAGGAGGGCGTGAGCATCGTCACCATGGCGCAGGACTCTGCCTTCGGCAAGGACGGCGTCAAGGCCTTCCGCGAGGCGCTCAAGAAGGCCAAGCTCGTGCACGAGGAGTACCTGCCCCCGGCCACCACCGACTTCACCGCCGGCGGCCAGCGCATGATCGACAAGCTCAAGGGCCTGCCGGGCCGCAAGGTGATCTTCATCATCTGGGCCGGTGGCAACCCCTTCAAGATCGCCGACATGGACCTCAAGCGCCACGGCATCGAGATCGCCACGGGCGGCAACATCCTGCCGGCCATGACGGCCTACAAGCAGTTCCCGGGCATGGAAGGCGCGGCCTACTATTACTTCGGCATCCCGAAGAACCCGGTCAACGAGGTGCTGGTGGCCCAGCACTACAAGCAGTTCAAGACCCCGCCGGACTTCTTCACGGCCGGTGGTTTCAGCGCGGCCATGGCCGTCGTCACGGCGCTCAAGAAGACCAACGGCGACACGGCGACCAACACGCTGATCAAGACCATGGAAGGCATGAGCTTTGACACGCCCAAGGGCAAGATGACCTTCCGCAAGGAAGACCACCAGGCCATGCAGAGCATGTACCACTTCAAGATCAAGGTGGACCCGGCGTTCAACTGGGGTGTGCCGGAATTGGTGCGTGAAATCAAACCTGAAGAGATGAACGTTCCCATTCGGAACAAGTAAGCCATCCGAGTCCCGGCACGGTGCTGTGTAGCGCCGTGTCCGCAACCCGATCTCCGGCCGCACCGGGGACCTGAGTTCTTATGCTGGAAACCAGAAATCTCACGATCCGCTTCGGCGGCCACGTGGCGGTCAACGCCGTCTCGTGCCGCTTCGAGCCGGGCACGCTCACGGCCATCGTCGGCCCCAACGGGGCCGGCAAGACCACCTATTTCAACCTGATCTCGGGGCAGTTGCCTGCGAGCGAGGGACAGGTGCTGCTGGGCGGGCGCGACGTGTCGGCCTTGCCGGCTTCGGCGCGCACGCGCGCGGGCCTGGGGCGAGCCTTTCAGCTGACCAACCTGTTTCCCAACCTCAGCGTGCTGGAGAACGTGCGCCTGGCCGTGCAGGCCACGCTGGACGGTCCGCATCGCCGCGGCCTCAACCTCTGGAGCATCTGGAGCGACCACGCGCACCTGACCGCGAGGGCGCACGAGATCCTTGAATCGGTGGCCATGGCACAGCAGCAGGACGCGCCGGTGGCCAGCCTGCCGCACGGTGACCAGCGCAAGCTCGAGGTGGCGCTGCTGATGGCGCTCGACCCGCAGGTTTATATGTTCGACGAACCCACCGCCGGCATGAGCCACGACGAGGCGCCGGTGATCCTCAACCTGATTCGCAAGTTGAAGCAGGACAAGAGCAAAACCATCCTGCTGGTGGAGCACAAGATGGACGTGGTGCGTGAACTCGCCGACCGCATCATCGTGCTGCACAACGGCACACTGGTGGCCGATGGCGAGCCGGCTGCGGTGATTGCATCACCCGTGGTGCAAGAAGCCTATCTGGGCGTTGCGAAGGAGCCCGCATGAGCGACGTGTTGCTGAAGCTTGAAGGGGTGCACACGCACATCGGGGCCTATCACATCCTGCATGGTGTGGACCTGCAGGTGCCGCGCGGTCAGCTCACCCTGCTGCTGGGCCGCAACGGCGCGGGCAAGACGACCACGCTTCGCACCATCATGGGCCTGTGGTCGGCCTCGCAGGGACGCATCACTTTCGATGGCCAGGACATCACCGCGCTGCACACGCCGGCCATCGCCGCGCTGGATATCGCCTACGTGCCCGAGAACATGGGCATTTTTGCGGACCTCACGGTCAAGGAGAACATGCTGCTGGCCGCGCGTCAGGCGCGCCGTGCCGGCGACATGGACGAAGCCCGTCTGCAGTGGATATTCAAGCTGTTTCCCGCCGTTGAGAAGTTCTGGAACAATCCGGCCGGCAAGCTTTCGGGCGGGCAGAAGCAGATGCTGGCGGTCTCGCGCGCCATCGTCGAGCCGCGCCGCCTGCTGATCGTGGACGAACCCAGCAAGGGCCTAGCGCCCGTGATGGTCGCCAACATGATTGCCGCCTTCCAGCAGCTCAAGGCCAGCGGCGTGACCATCCTGCTGGTCGAGCAGAACATCAATTTCGCCAAACAGCTGGGTGACAGCGTGGTCGTGATGGACAACGGCCGCGTCGTCCATGCCGGCACCATGCAGGCCCTGGCCGGCGACGAGGAACTGCAGCAGTCGCTGCTGGGGCTGGCGCTATGAGCGCCGCAGGGCCGTCCCAAGGCGCGATCGCCCCCTCGGGGGGCAGCGCAGTACACAGCGTGACAAGCGTGGGGGCACGATGAACAAGGACTTCGATTACAAGCCCCTGCTGCTGGTGCCCGTGCTGGCGCTGGCTGCACTGCCGCTGATCGGCTCGGGTTCGACCTGGCTCACGCTGACGGTGGCGGGCCTGGCCATGGGCATGATCGTTTTCATCATCGCCTCGGGCCTGACGCTGGTGTTTGGCCTGATGGACGTGCTGAACTTCGGCCACGGCGTCTTCATCGCGCTGGGTGCCTTCGTGGCCACCAGCGTGCTGGGGATGATGGGCGACTGGACCGGTTCGCAGGAACTGTGGCGCAACCTGCTGGCCGTGCTGCCGGCCATGGTGGTGGCCATGCTCGTGGCCGGCGCGATTGGCCTGGCTTTCGAGCGTTTCATCGTGCGCCCGGTCTACGGCCAGCACCTCAAGCAGATCCTCATCACCATGGGCGGCATGATCATCGGCGAGGAGCTGATCAAGGTGATCTGGGGGCCGCTGCAGATCGCGCTGCCGCTGCCCGAAGGCATGCGCGGTGCGGTGCTCCTGGGCGATGCTTCCGTCGAGAAATACCGGCTGATCGCCGTGGTGGTCGGCCTGGCGGTTTTTGCCGCCCAGGCCTGGACGCTCTCGCGCACCAAGATCGGCCTGCTGATCCGCGCCGGTGTTCAGGACCGCGAGATGGTCGAGGCCCTGGGCTACCGCATCCGGCGGCTCTTCGTGGGGGTCTTCGTCATGGGCAGCGCGCTGGCCGGCCTGGGCGGCGTGATGTGGGGCCTGTACCAGCAGAACGTGGTGCCGCAGATGGGGGCACAGGTCAATGTGCTGATCTTCATCGTCATCATCATCGGCGGCCTGGGCTCCACGACCGGCGCTCTGATCGGTGCGCTGCTGGTGGGCCTGATGGCCAACTACACCGGTTTCCTGGTCCCGAAGGTGGCGCTGTTCTCCAACATCGCGCTCATGGTCGCCATCCTGCTGTGGCGCCCGCAGGGCGTCTACCCCGTGGCCAACCGTTAAGGCGCAACACATGTTTGCTCGACTCATCTCCAACGACCTTCCGCGCAGCCGCATCCTGGCCGTGCTGCTGGTCCTGCTGCTGCTGGCCCTGGCCGTGGCGCCCTTCATCGTGCCGGGTGTCAAGGCGCTCAACGTGGCCGCCAAGATCCTGATCTTCCTGGTGCTGGTGGCCAGCTTCGACCTGCTGCTGGGCTACACCGGCATCGTCAGTTTCGCGCACACGATGTTCTTCGGTATCGGCGCCTACGGCATCGCCATCGCCACCACGCACTTGGGGCCCACCTGGTCGGCGCTGGTCGTGGGGCTGCTGGCAGCCCTGGCGCTGTCGCTGCTGCTGGCGTTGGCCATCGGCCTGTTTTCACTGCGGGTGCGGGCCATCTTCTTTGCCATGATCACGCTGGCCGTGGCCGCTGCCTTCCAGACCCTGGCCTCGCAGTTGTCGGAGTTCACCGGCGGCGAGGACGGCCTGAGCTTCAAGCTGCCGGCACTGCTCTCGCCCAGCTTCGAGCTGTTCGAGGAACCGGTGCTGGGCACCATGATCGACGGCAAGCTGATCTCCTACTACCTGCTTTTTGTCGTGGCCCTGGTGCTGCTGCTGGCCCTGCTGCGCATCGTCAACTCGCCCTTCGGCCGTGTGCTGCAGGCCATCCGCGAAAACGAGTTCCGCGCCGAGGCGCTGGGTTACCGAGTCGTGGTCTACCGCACGCTCTCCAGCGTGCTCTCGGCCCTGTTCGCCTGCCTGGCCGGCGCCATGCTGGCGCTCTGGCTGCGCTACAACGGGCCGGACACGTCGCTCTCCTTCGAAATCATGATGGACGTGCTGCTGATCGTGGTGATCGGCGGCATGGGCACGATCTACGGCTCGGCCATCGGCGCGGCGCTGTTCGTGGTGGCGCAGAGTTATCTGCAGGATCTGCTGCGCCTGGGCAGCGAGGCCGCCGCCGGCCTGCCGCTGCTGGCCGCCTTGCTTTCCCCCGACCGTTGGCTGCTCTGGCTCGGTCTGCTTTTTGTCTTGTCGGTTTATTACTTCCCCACCGGGGTCGTGGGACGTTTGCGCGCGCTGGCGCTACGAGGCAGGTCATGAAACCCACGTCGAACTACCTAAGCCTGGCCGGACGCGAAATCCACTACACCGAATGGGGTGCAGGGCAGGTGCGCACCGTGATCGCCTGGCATGGCCTGGCGCGCACCGGGCGCGACATGGACGAACTGGCCGCGCACCTGAGCGCCCAGGGCTACCGCGTGATCTGCCCTGACACCCTGGGCCGCGGCCTGAGCCAGTGGAGCCCGCAGCCGCAGCAGGAATACAAGCTGGCCTTCTACGCGCGCCTGGCGGCGGAGCTGTTCGAGCAGCTGGGCATCGCCTCGGCGCATTGGGTGGGCACCTCCATGGGCGGGGCCATCGGCACGGTGTGCGCCGCCGGCCGCCTGCAGCCGCAACTCAAGGCCCGCATCCGCAGCCTGGTGCTCAACGACAACGCGCCGCAGCTGGCCGATGCCGCCATCGCACGCATCCGTGCCTATGCCGGCAACCCGCCAGCTTTCGACACAGTCTGCGAACTGGAAGCTTTTTTCCGTCAGGCCTACAAGCCCTTTGGCTGGCTCAGCGACGCGCAGTGGCGCCGCCTGACCGAGACGTCGACGCGCCGTCTGCCCGACGGCCGGGTGACCCCGCACTACGACCCGGCGATGGTGCAGCAGTTCGTCCACTACCCGGATGACTACCTGCTCTGGGAACACTACGACCAGGTCGACACCCCGATGCTCCTGCTGCGCGGGGCCGAATCGGATCTGGTGCTGCGCGAGACGGTGGAGCGCATGCGCACGCGGGGCCCGGGCCGTAGCGGCCGCTTGCAGGTGATCGAGGTGCCAGGCTGTGGCCATGCGCCGGCGCTCAATGTGCCAGAGCAACTCGACGCGGTGCTGGACTTCATACGACGCCACGACTGAGAACTTGCGGATAGATCTGCTGCGCGACCCGATCGCGGCGATTTCTCCACCCGTTCTGCGCCCGACGCATTGGGCACAATGCGGGCTGTCCAATTGAGGAGACTTCATGGCTTTGACGATCTATGGCATCCAGGCGTCGCGCACGGTCCGGCCGCTCTGGGTGGCGACTGAGCTCGGCCTGGCGTTCGAGCACGTGCAGACGGATTACAGGGCGGGCACCACGCGTACGCCGGATTTTCTGGCGCTCAACCCGAACGGCCATATTCCGGTGATCGTGGACCACCGGCCCGAGGGCGATGTGACGGTCTGGGAGAGCATGGCCTGCGCGCTTTACATTGCGCGCCACCATGGTCGCCCCGATGGTCTCAATCTGGTACCGGCCACGCCGCGCGAGGATGCCGAGGCCCTGCGCTGGAGCTTCTGGACCGTCACCGAGCTGGAGAAGGATGCACTCACCGTGCTCATGCATCGTCTGGCGATGCCGGTCGAGCAGCGCAAGCCCGAACTCGCAGACGCGGCCGAGTCTCGCCTGAAGGTGCCCTTGCGCGTGCTGGAGCAGCACCTCGCACAGCAGCAGGCGCGGGGTGAGTCCCATCTTGCCGCGGCACGCTTCACCGTGGCCGACCTCTGCGTGGCCAGCGTGTTGCTGTGGGTGCGTGCCGCCCGCGAACTGATGGCCCAGTTTCCCCTGGTCAGCGCCTGGTTGCAGCAGTGTCTGAGCCGGCCGGCCTACGAATCCCTGCGGCATCCCCGGAAGTCCTGATCGCTGCGACAGCGGCAGGGTCCGCACGGGGCTGGGCTGACACGATAAACGTCGCAGGAACTCTGCTATCGTGTCCGCAGACCCAGTGGGACGTTCTTGATCCAGCTCAAGCCCGACTTTTCGCCGGGTGGCGAGAATTGACCTGCAGGGCCTGATCATCACATTCCTGCCTGCGACATGAAGCAGACCGCTGACCCGCCCCGCACCCCTTCCACCAGCCTCCCTTCGGCATCCTGGTTCCCCTTCCGCCTTGGCGCGAGTGCGGCCTGGGTCCGGCATCCGGTCTCCTTGCCCTTGCTGATCCTGCTGCTGGGCAGCGCGTTGACGGCAGCGCTGGTACGCATGGAGGCGATGCATCAGGCCGAGCGCCTGCAGATCCATTTCGACGACGAGGTGGAAAGCCTGGTCGACAACATCGAGCGTCGTTTCCAACTGGTTTCCAACGGACTGGGCGGCACGCGCGGCATGTACGCCGCCATCGATCCCGTGCGCCGCGCCCAGTTTGCGGCCTATGTCGCAGAGCGTCGGCTCGACGTGGATATCCCGGGTGTCCGGGGTTTCGGCTTCATCGAGCGGGTGCCACGCAAGCAGCTGGCGGCCTTTGTGCAGCGCGAGCGCGCCGACGCCGCGCCGGATTTCGAGCTGAAGACCAGCGGGAATGCCGAGGACCTGTATGTGATCAAGCTGATCGAGCCGCTGGCGCGCAACCGCGAGGCCCGGGGCCTCGATGTCGGCGCCGAGGCGGTGCGTCGGGAGGCGGTGGAGCGTGCGGTGCGGACCGGCACCACGTCCCTCAGCGCAGCGATTCGGCTCGCCCAGGACGGCCAGGCCAGGCCAGGCTTTTTGTACCTGGCGCCGGTCTACCGGCCCGGCATGCCGCTGGCGACCGAAGCGCAGCGGTTTGCCGCCCTGCGGGGCCTGGTCTACGCGCCGATCGTGATGGAAGAACTGATGCAGCCCGGCTTGCAAAACCTGCGCAATACCGGCCTGGACTTCCAGATCCTCGAAACCGGGCCCCAGGGCGAGAGCACCACGCTCTTCAGCTCGCAGGCCTCGGATGCTTCGCTCAACCGTCAGCCCCGCTTGACGTCGCTCAAGCCACTGCTGATCGGTGGCAGGCCGCTGACCCTGCGGGCCAACACCCTGCCTGCCCTGGAGGGCAGCATCAACACGGGTGTGCTGATCGGTAGCGGCATCGGGGGATTCGCGCTGAGCGGGCTGCTGGCCTGGGTGGTCTGGCTCCTGGCCAGCGCGCGCCAGCGTGCCCAGCGGCTGGCCGGGCAAATGACGGTCGAACTGGAACGGCTGGCCCGGGTGGCCCGCCACACGACCGATGCGGTGATCATCACCGATCCGCAGGGGCGCATGACCTGGGTTAACGAGGCCTATACCCGCATCAGCGGTTACAGCATGCAGGAATCCCTGGGGCATAAGCCGGGCCGTCTGTTGCAGTCTCCAAAGACCGATCCCGAAACCGTGGCCCGTCTGGCGCGTTACCTGCGGGCCCTCGAGCCCTGCCGTGTCGAGATCCTGAACCGCCACAAGGATGGCCATGAATACTGGCTGGATCTGGAAATCCAGCCGGTGTACGACGAGGCCGGCCAACTCACCGGTTTCATGGCCGTGGAGCGCGACATCACCGAGCGGCTCAGCCGCGAAAAGGCCCTGCAACGGGCCTTGAGCGACAACGAGCAGCTGATGCGGGCCATCGACGAGTTCGCCATCGTCTCGATGACCGATCGCCAGGGGCGCATCACCCAGGTCAATGCGTTTTTCGAGAACATCAGCGGCTACAGCCGCGAGGAACTGATCGGACAGAATCACCGCATCCTGAAGTCCGGTGTGCAGGATGAGGATCTCTGGCCGCGGGTCTGGGCCACGCTGATCGAGGGCCGGATCTGGCGCGGCGAGGTCTGCAACCGGGCCAAGGATGGGCACCTGTACTGGGTCGACACGCTGATCATGCCGTTTACCGACGCCGCGGGCGTGGTGGAGCATTACATCTCGATCCGCACCGACGTCACGGCACTGCGGCAGGCCGTCACGGACCTGCGCCACGGCAATGAGCTGATGCGCACCATCATCGAGAACATCCCCTGCGGCCTCAGCGTGGTAGACAGCGAGCTGAACATTCCGATCTACAACAGCCTGTTCCTGTCGCTGCTCGATGTGCCGCCGGCGCTGCTCGAACGCCCACCCCTGTCCTTCGAGTCCATCATCCGCCTGAATGCCCAGCGCGGCGAGTACGGCCCGCAGGGAGACACCACGGTCGACATCCTGCTGCAGCGCGCGCGCAACCCGCAACCGCACCAGTTCCGGCGCGAGCGCCCTGACGGATCGATCCTGGAGGTGCGCGGGGCCAACCTGCCCGGGGGCGGCTTCGTCACCACCTACACCGACGTCACGACCGAACATCGCAGCAAGCAGGAGCTGGAGGAATACAAGCGCATCCTGCACAGCGCCATGGACGCGCTGGACGAGGCCTTTGTCATCTACGACCAGGACGACCGCCTGCTCTACTGCAATGAGAAGTACCGCGCGCTCTACGAGACCTCGGCCGACCTGATCGTTCCTGGCGCCCGTTTCGAGGACATCGTGCGCACAGGGGCCGAACGCGGCCAGTACCCCGAAGCGATCGGCCGCATCGACGAATGGGTGGCCGAACGCCTGGTCGCACATCGCCGGCACCGGCAGTTCGTCGTGCAGCGCCTGGACGACGGGCGCTGGTTGCGCATTCTCGAAGCCCGCACGCCCGATGGTTACCACGTGGGTTTTCGCATCGACATCACCGAGCTCAAGCAGGCGGTGGAGGCGGCCGAGACGGCTTCGCAGGCGAAGGGAGAGTTCCTGGCCAACATGAGCCACGAAATCCGCACGCCGCTCAATGCCGTGCTCGGCATGCTGCAGCTGCTCCAGGGGACCGAGCTCGATCCGCGCCAGCGAGACTATGCGGCCAAGACCGAAGGGGCCGCGCGTTCGCTGCTGGGTTTGCTCAACGACATCCTGGATTACTCCAAGGTCGAGGCCGGCAAGATGGTGCTGGATCCGCACCCCTTCGCGCTGGACCAGTTGCTGCGCGAGCTCTCGGTCATTCTCTCGGCCAATCTCGACAGCCGGCCTCTGGAGGTCTTGTTCGACATCGATCCCGATACGCCGCCGCAACTGGTCGGGGATGCCCTGCGCCTCAAGCAGATCCTGATCAACCTGGCCGGCAATGCCATCAAGTTCACCGAACGCGGCGAAGTGGTGCTGAGCATCCGGGTGCAGGCCCGCACGGCCGACGCGGTGCGGCTGCGCCTGGCTGTGCGTGACAGCGGCATCGGCATTGCACCGGAGCATCAGGCCAGGATTTTCGAGGGGTTTACGCAGGCCGAGTCTTCCACCACCCGCCGTTTCGGTGGCACGGGCCTGGGGCTGGCCATCAGTCAGCGCCTGGTGGCCATGATGGGGGGGCGGCTGGAACTCCAGAGCACAGCGGGGCAGGGCAGCACCTTTTTCTTCAGCCTCGACTTGCCGCTTCCCGCTGCGCCAGCGCAGCAGCTGGCGGCGCCTGTGCCGTCCCGGGCGCAGCCCTGGCTGGGCCGCAGCGGCGGCACGCCGCCCAGGGTGCTGGTGGTGGATGACAACCCGGTGGCGCGCCAGCTGCTGGCCGGCATGGGGCGCACGCTGGGCTGGACGGTGGAGGAAACCGGTGACGGCGAGGTCGCCTGGCAGATGCTGCAGCAGGCGGCCGCGCAGGGCCAGAGCTACCAGGCTTGTTTTGTCGACGCGCAGATGTCCGGCATGGGCGGACGGACCCTGTGCCGCGCCATCCGCCAGTCCTGCGGCTCGGGGTCGCAGGCACCGCTGCTTTTCCTGGTGGGGGCCTGCGCCCAGGACCTGCCGTCGGTGCGCTCGGCAGCGGAGCGCGAAGGGGTTGACGGCTTCTTGCTCAAGCCGCTGACCGCTTCCATGCTGCTCGATGCCGTGGTCGACGCGGCAGCGGGCGGTACCCAGCCCCCTGCAAACGCGCCAACGCCCCGGGGGCTGACGGGCAAGCGACTGCTGCTGGTGGAGGACAACCCGATCAACCAGCAGGTGGCCGCCGAGTTGCTGCAGGCCCAGGGCGCGCAGGTGCAGATCGCCGGCAACGGACGAGAAGGCGTGGATGCCGTGGCGGCGGCCCAGGCCGCGGGTCGCCTTTTCGACGCCGTGCTGATGGACGTGCAGATGCCGGTCATGGATGGCCTCACGGCCGCCGGCCTGATCCGCACCGAACTCCGACTGATGGACTTGCCCATCATTGCCATGACGGCCAATGCCCTGCCGGCCGATCGCGAACGCAGCCTGGCTGCCGGCATGAACGCGCATGTGGGCAAGCCCTTCGAGATCGACCAATTGGTGGACCTGCTGCAGCGTTTCACCAGCCAGGGCACTGAGCGCCCGGCGCTTGCCGTGCCGGCGCCGGCCCTGGTGTCGCCGTCCGGGTCGGCGCCTTTGCTGGAGCGCCCGGCGGCCATGCGGCGGCTGGGTGGCAACCAGGACCTGCTTGACCAAGTCACGCGCAGCTTCACCGCGGGCTTGGATCAGCAGCTGGCCGACTGGCTCCAGGAACTGCGCCAGCCGATGATGATGCAGGAGGCGCTGCGGCGCATGCACTCGCTCAAGGGGCTGGCGGCCACGGTGGGGGCCACGCGCCTGTCCGCGCTGGCGGCCGCGGCCGAGGCGGCCTGCCGCGAGGGCACGGCACCTGCCGATGCCCAGGCCTGGCAGCAGCGTTTCGAGTCCACGATCCAGGACACCCTGGCGGCGCTGCGCGCCGAAATGGATCTTGACAGGGGCCGGACCGCTGGCGCTGCCTAGTTCCTGGCGCCGAGCGTCAGTGCGGCGGCCCGCGAGGCCGCCAGCGCCGCGGCATCCGGGGCCTGGCGCGTGGGCCAGCCGCCCAGGTGCTGTTCACACAAGTGCCCCATGGCGGCGATCCACTCGGGGCTGTCGTTCAGGCAGGGGATGTAGTGGAAGGCTTCGCCGCCGGCGTGCAGGAAGGCTTCGCGAACTTCCTGCGCGATCTCCTCCAGCGTTTCCAGGCAGTCGCTGGTGAAGCCGGGGCAGACCACGTCGATGCGCTTGACGCCGGCCTGCGCCATCCGGATCACGGTCGGCTCGGTATAGGGCTCCAGCCACTTGGCCTTGCCAAAGCGCGACTGGAAGGTCAACGTGTATTGCTCCTTGCCCAGGCCCAGCTCCTGCGCCAGCAGGCGCGCGGTCTTGTGGCACTCGCAGTGGTAGGGGTCACCCAGGTGCAGGGTGCGCTCGGGCACGCCGTGAAAGCTCATGACCAGCTGGTCGGGCTGGCCATGCGTCTGCCAGTGGCTACGGATGCGCTGCGCCAGTGCGCTGATGTAGCCGGCATCGTCGTGGTAGCGGTTGATGAAACGCAACTCGGGGATGGTGCGCACGCGATCAGCCCAGTGATAGACGGCATCGAACACGCTGGCCGTGGTGGTGCCCGAGTACTGCGGGTAAGCCGGCAGCACCAGCACGCGCGTGGCGCCCTCGGCCTTGAGCGCATCGAGCTGCGCGGCCATGGACGGGTTGCCGTAGCGCATGGCGTAGCGCACGGTGACGTGGTGGCCCTGCTGCTGCATCCACGCCTGCAGGGCTTGCGCCTGCCTTTCGGTCCAGACCTTGAGCGGCGAGCCTTCGGGCGTCCAGATCGTGGCGTATTTGGCCGCCGATTTGGCCGGACGCAGGCGCAGGATGATGCCATGCAGGATCAGCCACCAGATCGGCCGGGGGATCTCCACCACACGGTGGTCTCCCAGGAACTCGGCCAGGTAGCGGCGCAGGGCCGCCGGGGTGGGGGCGTCGGGGGTGCCCAGGTTGCACAAGAGGATGGCCGTGGTCGGCGCCTGGCCATGGGTGTACGCGGGTTCTTTTTTGAATGCCATGCGGTATTCTCGCCCACCTATGCAAGCCACGCTCGACGCCTCCCGGATCAAGGCCATTTCCCTCGACCTCGACGACACCCTGTGGCCGATCTGGCCGGTGATCACCCGCGCCGAACTGGCCCTGCAGGACTGGCTGCGCCCGCATGCGCCAGCCACCGCCGAATTCCTGACCGACGGCGAACGGCGCCTGGCGCTGCGCCGCGAGGTGCAGGCCAGCCGGCCCGAGATCGGGCACGACCTGCGCACCCTGCGCCAGGAGCTGATCCGCCGCGCCCTGCAACGCCATGACGAGGACACCACGCTGGTGGAGTCGGCCTACGAGGTCTTCATCGCAGAGCGCATGCGCGTCGAACTCTACGCCGATGCGCGCCCGGCGCTGGCCTGGCTGGCGCAGCGTTACCCGGTGGTGGCCCTGTCCAACGGCAATGCCGATGTGCAGCGCATCGGCCTGGGCGAGTATTTCCATGCGGGCTTCAGCGCGCAGGAGTTCGGCGTGGGCAAGCCGGATCCGCGCTTCTTCCACGCCGCTGCCCGGGCCGCGGGCGTAAAGCCGCACGAGGTGCTGCACGTGGGCGACGATGCCGCGCTGGATGTCGTGGGCGCGCTGGACGCCGGCTTGCAGACCGTCTGGGTCAACCGGGCCGGTCACGACTGGGCGCACGACAAGCATCGCCCACATGCCACCGTGGTGGACATGCAGGCGCTCTGTGCGCTGCTGGAGCCGGGCGCTTAAGAGCCCATGAACAGGCTCTAGGGCGTCGGCTGCAGCACCAAGGTGCTGCGCGTGGCCGCTTTCACGTCGGCCGGGTTCAGGTGCATGGGCTGGTAGCGGCCGGCGATGAAGTCCTGTGCCTGGTCGGCGTAGTGGGGGTCGAACAGCACACCACTCTGACCCACGGGGTTGATGCCCAGTGCCTTGCCGGCATCGGCAAAATCGATCAGTCGTCGCGTCGAGGGGCCGTAGTTCACGTTCCAGGGCGCCGGGCCCAGGGCGTGGGCCAGGTTGTTGGGAATCTCCCGCCCGCCCGGGGCTTGCAGCGGACCGACGTCGAACAGCTTGTCCAGCGGCTTGAGGCGCCCCAGCGGGTGGCCGTGGGTTACCGTGTGGTTGTTGCCCCAGGTCCAGCCGGGCAGGGAGAGGCCACGCAGGTCCTGCAGATGCTTGAGGGTGGCGCGCCAGGCCAGCAACACGGTGTCGTTGCGGCTCTCCGTGTCCGGTGTGCGGCGGTTGTCCCACCAGGGCGAGCGCGGGTCGGCCACCAGCCGCGGCAGCGCATGGTCGATGGCACGGGTGCGCAGGAGGTTGCTGAACTGCACCTCGCCCAGCTCATCGGCCATGGTCGCCTTTAGCAGTTCGTAGACGAACTGGTTGTAGACCGTGGGTGCGATGCTGGCCGTGTTGTGGCGGCCATCCCATTCGGCGACCTGGTCGATCAGCGCGCGCTCGATGGAGTCGGTGGACTTTTCACGCAGCAGTGGCAGCAGCGGGCCCAGCACGCGCGCCGCGTAGTCGGTCTGCTCGTCGAGCTGCAGGGCCTGGCTGTTCTGCAGGTTCCACAGGGTGCCGGCGGGCCTTAGCAGCTGGTCCAGGCGCCGCGCGCGTTCGGGCAGGTTGTAATACCCCGGCACCGGCACGCCGCTGCGCGGCACGGGCTGGTGGTTGGCCGAGACGATGTAACCCCGCGCCGGGTTTTCTTCCTGGGGGTTGTCGGCAAAGCGGTAATACCCCGGCTTGTCGGCCTGCTCGCTGCCACCGTCGAGGATGAAGCTGGGGTTCACGCTGGGCGGGCGCTGAACCAGCTTGGCCGCGGCCCACCACCCGATGTCGCCGGCGGCGTTGGCCCACACCACGTTCAGGCCCGGGGCGTGGATCTTGCTGACGGCGTTGCGCGCCTTGGGCAAGGTGTCGGCGCGGTTGAGTTCATGGAAGGCGTCCAGGATGGGGTTCTCGGTCTCCAGAAAGGTCCACCACATGGCGATCGGTGCCTGGCCCAGGCTGTCGGGGAAGGCCTGGTTGATGAGGGGGCCGTGGGGCGAGCGGGTCAGCGTGATGTTGACCGGATCGGCCCCTTTCACGGCGATGGTTTCGGTGCGGCTCTGCAGCGCGACCCACTGGCCCTGGTACCAGACCTGGCGCGGGTTGTCCGGGTTCACCTTCAGGGCCACCAGATCCATGTCGTCGTTCTGGAACATGGTCAGGCTCCAGCCGAACTGGGGGTTGTGGCCGAGCAGGGCGTAGGGATTGAGCGCCTGGTGGTGGCCGTAGAGCTCGAAACCCGGCGCGCTGAGGTGCGCCTCGTACCAGACCGCGGGCAAGGCATAGGCGATGTGCGGGTCACCGGCCAGCAGGGGTTTGCCGCTGGCGGTGCGGCGCCCGGAAATGGCCCAGGCATTGCTGCCCTCGAACAGCGGCACCCCCGCGATGTCCATGGCCTGCTGGCTGACTTCGGAGACGCGTGCCAGGGCCTGCCAGTCGGCCGCGGCCAGCTTGCGCGCGGGTGTCTTGTGCGCCATCGGGCCGACCACCCCCAGGGGTTGCCATTCCAGGTCGAAGACCCGCAGATAGTCGGGGCCGAGCTGGTCCCGCACGTAACTCAGCACGGGTTCGGTGCGCAGCGTGGCGGCGAAGCTGTAGGCCAGGTAACCGGCCACGGCCAGGGTGTCGACGGGCGTGTAGGGCTGGGGCTGGATGCGCAGCAGCTCGAATTCGATCGGCAGGGGACGCGTGTCCTGGAATTCGTTGATGCCGTCCAGATACGCCAGCAGGCCCAGCCAGGCAGGACTGTTGCGGTCGATGCGCTTCACGCGTTCCTCGGCATGGGCCCGCAGCTCCAGCGTGCGGAACAGGCGGTCGGTATCGAGCAGTTTGGGGCCGAGGATCTCGGCCAGTTCACCGCGTGCCAGGCGCCGCACCATTTCCATCTGGAACAGGCGGTCCTGCGCGTGCAGGAAACCTAGCGCTCTGTAGAGGTCGGTCTCGTTCTGCGCCTGTAGATGCGGTACGCCACGTTCGTCCCAGTTCACCAGGACCGGGGCCTTGAGCTGGTTCAGCGTGAGCGTGCCGCTGCGCTGCGGCAGCTTGCTGCGGGCATGCCAGACGCCTGCGGCGATGGCGATGGCCAGCGCGGTGATCAGCACGATGAGTAGGATGAACAGGACTTTGAAGCTGCGTTTCATCTCGGTGGGGTCTCCTGGTCATCAGCAGCGCTGATCTTGATTCTGTTGCGTTGCCACATGTCTGCTTTGTATCACCTGACTAGGGCCTGCGCGGCCGCCAGGCCGCTGCGCACCGCACCTTCGAGGGTGGCGGGGTAGGGGCCTGCGACATAGTCGCCGCAGGCCAGCAGGCCGGGCGCGATGGTCTGTACAGGGCGTTGCAGGGCGGGCGTGCAGGCAAAGGTGGCGCGTTTCTCGACCACGGTCTGTACGGCCTGCAGGTCCAGGCCCAGTTGGCTGCGGGCCTGCTGCAGGACCTGGGCCTGGATCGTCTCGCGTTCTCCCCGGCTGGCACTGACCACGAAGGCCAGCAGGCCGGTTGATCCATCGAGCTGGCCGCGGTCGAAGACGAATTGCGCCGGATGTTGGGTGCCGTGGCGCAGGGCCAGCATGGGGGCCGGCAGACGGGCCTCTGCGGCCCAGGCGTAGACGGTGGTGATGGCTTCGAAGCGCAGCGCAGCGGCGGTCGCCGCCCAGGCTTGCAGGGCAGTGGGTTCCGCTTGGGGCCCTGCGGCACCGTCGACCAGGCGCGCCGCCTCGGTCGACGGACAGGCCAGCAGCACGCCGTCAAACCCCTGGCCATCGAGCATCCACTGGCCGTTCCCGGACTGCAGGGTGCTGATGCGCGTGCCGGTTTGCACGCTGGCACCTCGCTGCGCCAGCCAGCGCGCGGCAGCCTGCGGGAACAGGGCCGACAGATCGATGCGCGGCAGCAGCAGTTGCGAGCCGCCCCGCACACCGAACAGCGCATCGCGCAGCACGCGCAGGAAAACCTGGGCGCTGGCCTGCTGGGCGGGGGTGTTCAGGGCCGACACGCACAGCGGTTCGATCAGCTCCTGCATGACATGGGGGCCGAGCTGGCGGCACAGATCGGCCACCGACAGCTGTGCCTCGCACTCGAAACCCCGGAGTTTCCATCCCAGGGCCGCCCGCAACAGGCCCAGGCGCTCGGGCAGCGGCCAGCTGCCGTTGCGCAGGATACCGGCCAGCACGTCCAGCGGCACGGGTAGGCGTGGCAGTTGCAGGCCGGCCCCGTCGGGGAACTTCAGGGTCAGCGGCAAGCGTTGCAGCGCGGCCTCCGTGTCCACACCGACCTCTTGCATCAGGCGTAGCGTCTCGGTGTAGGCGCCGATCATGATGTGCTGGCCGTTGTCCAGGGCGACGCTACGTCCATCGGGGAGTTGTCCTTGCAGGCCACGCGCTCGCCCTCCGAGGGTACGTGCGGCTTCGAACACAGTGACTTCATGACCAGCCTGTGTTGCGGCTACCGCCGCGGCCATGCCGGCCCAGCCGGCGCCGACGATGGCAAGTTTCACTTGAGCACCGCCGGGCCGCCCCAAGGTGCGAGGGCACCCTCTGGGGGCAGCGCAGTACACGCAGTGACAAGCGTGGGGGTCATAACTTCCCCAGCGCCTGCACGCGCCAGGCCAGCCAGAGCTTGCGCAGCGGCGTGAGGCTGATGCGCTGGTGCAGCACCTGGAAGTTGTCGCGCTCGATCTCGCGCAGCAGGGTGCGGTAGATGCTGGCCATCATCAGGCCCGGCTTCTGCGCGCGGCGGTCGACTTCGGGCAGCAGGGCCAGGGCCTCGTCGTAGAGGCTGTGGGCACGCTGCGCCTGGAACTTCATCAAGGCCGCGAAACGCTCCGAGTGCTGGCGCTTGAGCAGTTCGTGCGCCTTGACCTCGAACTGCTGCAGTTCCTTCACCGGCAGGTAGATGCGCCCGCGCAGCGCGTCTTCGCCAACGTCGCGGATGATGTTGGTCAGCTGGAAGGCCAGGCCCAGGGTGTGGGCGTAGCGCGTGGTCTGCTCCTGGGTCTGGCCGAAGATGCGCGCCGCCACTTCGCCCACCACGCCCGCCACCAGGTGGCAATAACGCTGCAGGGCCGGGTAGTCCAGGTAGCGGGTCTGCTGCAGGTCCATCTGGCAGCCTTCGATCACGGCCAGCAGGTGGCGCGCCTCGATGCCGTAGACGGCGGTGTGCGGCATCAGGGCCTGCAGCACCGGGTGGGTGGGCTGCCCCGCATAGGCACGGCTCACTTCGGCTTCCCACCAGGCCAGCTTGGTCTGGGCGACGCCGGGGTCGGACACCTCGTCCACCACGTCGTCCACCTCGCGGCAAAAGGCATAGAAGGCCGTGATGGCCGCGCGGCGCGGCTTGGGCAGGAAGAGGAAGGCGTAGTAGAAGCTGCTGCCGGAGGCGGCGGCTTTTTGCTGGACGTAATGCTCGGGCGTCATGGCGTGATTGTCCACTGGCTTCACATCCACAGGCTGCGCCAGAGGAGCAGCGGGGCGTCCATAGCGCCGACCGTGGGGCGGTGCTGCAGGCTGTTGAAGCCCAGGGCCTCGATCTTGTCCAGGATGCGCAGGCCACCTTGCACCACCAGGCGCAGTTCCCAGCCGGCGCGGCCAGGGATGCGGTGCACCAGCGGCGCGCCTGTTTGCATGAGGGCGCGTGCGGTTTGTACCTGAGATGCGATCAGGGCCAGGATGTCGGGCGTCGGCGTGAGGGCGGCCAGTTCCGCGCGTAACACGCCATGGGCGGCGCAATCTGCGTCCGTCAGGTAGTGGCGGCCGCGCGGGATGTCGCGGCTCAGGTCCTGCCAGAAGTTGATGAGCTGCAGGGCGCTGCAGACGGCATCACTCTCGCGCAGCGCGGTCTCGTCGTGCAGGCCATAGAGGTGCAGCAGCAGGCGGCCCACCGGGTTGGCCGAGCGGCGGCAGTAGTCCAGCAATTCAGCCGGGTCGGCGTAGCTGGCCTGGTCGCGGGTCTTGCGCACGTCCTGGGCAAAGGCGTCGAGCAGATCGTCCAGCAGCGGCACGGGCAGGTGGAATTCCCGCAGCATGGCGGCCAGCGGGCCGAAGACCTGCGGCCAGCGCCCGCCAGGGGGCTGACCCTGTGCCAAGGCCAGCAGGTCGGCCCGGTAGGCGCTCAGGTCGTCCAGGCGCTGTTGGGCCGTGGCCTCGCCTTCGTCGGCGATGTCGTCGGCGGTGCGGGCGTAGTGGTAGATGGCGGCGATGGGCGGGCGCAGCCGCGGCGGGCACAGCCAGGAAGCGACGGGGAAGTTCTCGTAATGCTCAACGGGCTGGGTGGGGATGGGCTTGTTCACGCCGTGGATTTTCGCCCGGCTTGACATAGGTCGGGTTTTTACCTAGATTACTGACCCATCGGTTATTAATTAAAAACTCACTTCCGGAACCCCTGCCATGTCCGATACACGCCCCCACTGGTCCAGGCGCGCAGCCTGGGCGGCCATGCTGCCGATGGCGGCCTTGACCTTGCTTGCCTGCTCCAAGGCGGCACCGCCCGAAGAGCCGGTGCGGGCCGTCAAGGTCATGACCGTGCGCCATGCCAGCCTGAACGCCACCCAGGAATTTTCGGGTGAAGTGCGCCCGCGCATCGAGTCGCGCCTGGGCTTCCGGGTGGCGGGCAAGCTGGTCAGCCGTGAGGTCGAACTGGGCCAGCGTGTGAAGGCCGGCCAGGTGCTGGCCCGGTTGGACCCGCAGGACTACCGCCTGGCGACCGACGCTGCCCAGGCCCAGATGGGAGCCGCAGTGACCAACCGCGACCTGGCCGCTGCCGATTTCAAGCGTTTCAAGGAGTTGCGCGAGCAGAACTTCATCAGCGGGGCGGAACTGGAGCGGCGCGATGCCGCGCTCAAGGCGGCGCAGGCCCAGGTCGACCAGGCCCAGGCCCAACTGGCCTCGCAGCGCAACCAGGGCAGCTACACGACCCTGGTGGCCGATGCGGCCGGCGTGGTGACGGCTGTTGAAGCCGAGCCCGGCCAGGTGGTCAGTGCTGGACTTCCGGTGGTGCGCGTGGCCCAGGATGGCCCGCGCGATGCGGTCTTTGCGGTACCGGAAGACAAGCTGGCCGTCATGCGCCAGGGCAGCGCGGTGGACGTGCGGGTCTGGCCCGGCCAGACCCAGCTGGTCGGCCGTGTGCGCGAGGTTTCGGCCAGTGCCGACCCGGTGACGCGCACCTACCAAGTCAAGGTGGCGCTGGAAGGCAAGCAGCCCCCGCCCCTGGGCGCGACCGTCACGGTCTTCCCCAAGCTGCGCAGCGAACAACGCGTGGCGGCCATCAAGCTGCCGACCAGCGCCTTGCGCCAGGACGGCCAGACCACGGCGGTCTGGGTGCTGGACCCCAAGACCATGACGGTCGCGTCGCAAGCCGTACAGATCGCCACGGCCGATGGCAACGAGGCGGTGGTGGCTGCCGGTCTGCAGGACGGCCAGCTCGTGGTGTCGGCGGGCGTGCACGTGCTCTCCCCCGGGCAGAAGGTGACGATCTATCGCGAGAAGGCGGCCAGCACGCTGACCAGCGTGCCGCAGACTGCCATCGACGCCACGATCGGCTCCGCAGCCGTGCCTTCGGCTGTCAGCAAGTGAGGCGCGCATGAGTTCAAAAGAACAAGAATCGCAGAGCTTCAATCTCTCGCGCTGGGCCATCGAGCATCCCGCGCTCACGCGTTACCTGCTGCTTGTGCTCATGGTACTGGGCTTCGTGGCCTATTTCCAGCTGGGCCAGGACGAGGATCCGCCCTTCACCTTCCGGGCCATGGTGGTGCGCACCTACTGGCCCGGCGCCACGGCGCAGCAGGTGGCCGAGCAGGTCACCGACAAGCTCGAACGCACCCTGCAGGAAGTGCCGGGCGCCGACAAGATTCGCAGCTACTCCAAGCCGGGTGAGTCGCAGATCATCTTCCAGCTCAAGGACTCGACCCAGGCGGCCGTGGTGGCCAACACCTGGTACACGGTGCGCAAGAAGATCGGTGACATGCGGGGCACGCTGCCCGGCGGCATCCAGGGGCCATTTTTCAACGACGAGTTCGGCGACGTCTACGGCGTGATCTACGCGCTGGAGTCGGATGGCTTCAGCGATGCCGAAGTGAAGGTCTTTGCCGACGAGGTGCGCCAGCAGCTGTTGCGCGTGCCCGACGTGGCCAAGGTGGAGCTGTTCGGGGTGCAGGACGAGAAGCTCTACATCGAGATCTCGCAGAAGCGCCTCTCGCAACTGGGGCTGGACCTGAACCAGGTGCTGGCCCAGCTGGGCCAGCAGAACGCGGTGGAGAGCGCCGGCGCGGTACAGACGCCGCTGGACGTGGTGCAGGTGCGGGTGGCTGGCCAGTTCGAGGCCGTGGCTCAGTTGCGCGCCATGCCCATCCGCGGCAGCACGGGCAACCAGCTGCGCCTGGGCGACATTGCCGAGATCAAGCGCGGTTATGTGGACCCGGCCGCCATCAAGGTGCGGCACCAGGGTAAACAGGTCATTGCGCTGGGCATCTCCATGGCCAAGGGCGGGGACATCATCGCCCTGGGCAAGTCGCTGCGCAAGACCACGGACCGCATCGAAAAGACCCTGCCGGCCGGCATCCAGCTGGTGCAACTGCAAGACCAGCCCAGGGCAGTTTCCACCTCGGTCAACGAATTCGTTGGCGTGCTGATCGAGGCAGTGCTTATCGTGCTGGTGGTCAGCTTCATCAGCCTGGGCCTGCACAAGCACCAGGGGGCCGCCCATCTGCCGCTCTGGAAACGCTATTACGTCGACATGCGCCCCGGCCTGGTGGTGGGCATCACCATTCCCCTGGTGCTGGCCCTGACCTTCCTGGGCATGCAGTACTGGGGCATCGGCCTGCACAAGATCTCGCTCGGTTCGCTGATCATCGCCCTGGGCCTGCTGGTGGACGACGCCATCATTGCCGTGGAGATGATGGTGCGCAAGATGGAGGAGGGTTACGACAAGGTGCGCGCCGCCACCTTTGCCTACGAGATCACGGCCATGCCCATGCTGACCGGCACGCTGATCACCGCCGCCGGTTTCCTGCCCATCGGCATGGCCAAGTCGGCCGTAGGCGAGTACACCTTCGCCATCTTCGGCGTGACGGCACTGGCGCTGGTGCTGAGCTGGATCGTCTCGGTCTATTTCGTGCCCTATCTGGGCACGCTGCTGCTCAAGGCCAAGCCCCATGCCGCTGGAGACCAGCCGCATGAACTGTTTGACAGCCCCTTCTACAGCCGCTTTCGCAAGACCGTGGACTGGTGCGTCGAGCATCGCTGGCTCACCATCGGCGCCACCGTGCTGACCTTTGCGCTGGGTATTGCCGGCATGGGCAAGGTGCAGCAGCAGTTCTTCCCCGATTCGAGCCGGCCGGAAATCCTGGTCGACCTCTGGTTCCCCGAGGGCACGTCCTTTGCCGCCAACGAGGAAACGACACAACGCGTCGAGAAGCGCCTGCTGGCGCTGCCGGGCGTGAATGCGGTGAGTACCTGGGTGGGTTCGGGTGTGCCGCGTTTTTACCTGCCGCTGGACCAGGTCTTTCCGCAGACCAATGTCTCGCAATTCATTGTCCTGCCCAAAGACCTCAAGACGCGTGAAACGCTGCGTGTGCAGCTTCCGGCCCTGCTGGCTCAGGAATTCCCGGAGGCACGTGGCCGCGTCAAGCTGCTGCCCAACGGGCCGCCGGTCCCCTATCCGGTGCAGTTCCGCGTGGTCGGTGCCGATCCGGCCGTGCTGCGCGAGCGTGCCGACGAGGTCAAGGCCGTGATGCGCGAGAGCGCCAACACGCGCGGCGTCAACGACAACTGGAATGAATCGGTCAAGGTGTTGCGCCTGGAGGTCGACCAGGCTAAGGCGCGCGCCCTGGGCGTGAGCAGCCAGTCCATCGCCCAGGCCTCGCGCACCCTGCTGGCGGGCCAGAACGTGGGCCAGTACCGCGAGGGCGACAAGCTGATCGACATCGTGCTGCGCCAGCCCCTGGACGAGCGCAACGCCCTGACCGACCTGGCCAACGCCTACCTGCCGACCAGCAGCGGCCGTTCCATTCCGCTGACGCAGATCGCCAAGCCGGTCTTCACCTGGGAGCCGGGCGTGATGTGGCGCGAGAACCGCGAGTTCGGCATCACCGTGCAGTCCGACGCCGTGGAAGGCATGCAGGGCGCCACCTTGACGGCCGAACTGCTGCCCTCGCTGCGCGCTCTGGAGTCCAAATGGCATGCCGCGGGTCTCACCGGCTATCGCATCGAAGTGGCTGGCGCGGTGGAGGAGAGCAGCAAGGGCACAGGCTCGATCGCCGCCGGCATGCCCCTGATGCTCTTCATCACCTTCACGCTGCTGATGCTGCAGTTGCAGAGCTTCAGCCGCGCCATGCTGGTGTTCCTGACCGGTCCCCTGGGCCTGGCCGGGGTGGCCGGCGCGCTGCTGGTACTCAACCGTCCCTTCGGCTTCGTGGCCCTGCTCGGCGTGATCGCCCTCTTGGGCATGATCCAGCGCAACTCGGTGATTCTGATCGACCAGATCGAGCAGGACCGCGCTGCCGGCATCCCGGCCTGGGACGCCATCGTGGAGTCCGCCGTGCGCCGTCTGCGCCCCATCGTGCTGACCGCCGCCGCCGCCGTGCTGGCCATGATCCCGCTGTCGCGCTCGGTGTTCTGGGGCCCCATGGCCGTGGCCATCATGGGCGGCCTGATCGTCGCCACCGTGCTGACGCTGCTGGCCTTGCCGGCCATGTACGCCGCATGGTTTCGCGTGAAGCGCGAAACACCGGCGTCACCTTGAATCCGCCCCGCAGGGGCCAGCGCGTAGCGCCAGGCCCCGCTTGGTTCCGTGTGAAACGCGAAACACCGGTGTTGCCTGGTTTGAGATGAAACGGCGGTCTTCTGGCCGGGTTAAAATGCCCGGTTGACCGATTTCATGGGGAGGTCTGTCGGACCTCCCCTTTTGTTTGGACCCGCGCGGGTGGCGAAATTGGTAGACGCACCAGGTTTAGGTCCTGACGCCAGCAATGGTGTGGGGGTTCGAGTCCCCCCCCGCGCACCAGTCCGGCCGCAGCCCAGCCTGTGGGCCGACCCCGTTTTTGAATTGATTGGAGTGAGTCATCATGGCCGTTACCGTTGAAACCCTCGAGAAACTCGAGCGCAAGATCACCCTGAGCCTGCCGCTGGCAGCCATCCAGTCCGAAGTCGAGACGCGCCTCAAGAAGCTGGCCCGCACCGTCAAGATGGACGGTTTCCGTCCCGGCAAGGTGCCGATGAACGTGGTGACCCAGCGCTACGGCTATTCCGTGCACTACGAAGTGCTGAACGACAAGGTCGGCGAGGCCTTTGCCCTGGCCGCCAACGAAGCCAAGCTGCGCGTCGCAGGCCAGCCCAGCATCACCGAGAAGGAAGGCGCACCGGCCGGCGAGGTGAGCTTCGACGCCGTGTTCGAGGTCTATCCGGAAGTCAAGATCGGCGACCTGGCCGGTGCCGAGATCGAGAAGCTGAATTCCGAGGTGAGCGAGAGCGCCATCCAGAAGACCCTGGACATCCTGCGCAAGCAGCGTCGCACCTTTGCCCAGCGCGCCATGGACGCCGCCGCCCAGGACGGCGACCGCGTGACGATCGACTTTGAAGGCAAAATTGACGGCGAGCCTTTTGCCGGCGGCAAGGCTGAAGACTTCCAGTTCCTGGTCGGCGACGGCCAGATGCTCAAGGAGTTCGAGGACGCCGTGCGCGGCATGAAGTCCGGCGAGAGCAAGACCTTCCCCCTGGCTTTCCCGGCCGATTACCACGGCCAGGACGTGGCCGGCAAGACCGCCGATTTCCTGGTGACCGTGAAGAAGATCGAAGCGGCCCACCTGCCCGAAGTCAATGACGCCCTGGCCAAGTCCCTGGGCGTGGCCGAAGGCACCGTGGCTGCCCTGCATGCCGACATCAAGAAGAACCTTGAGCGTGAAGTCAAGTCGCGCCTGGCCGCCCGCAACAAGCAGGCAGCCATGGACGCCCTGGCCGCCAAGGCCGAGCTGGACCTGCCCAAGTCCATCGTGCAGGCCGAGATCGACCGCATGGTCGAAGGCGCGCGCGAAGACCTCAAGCAGCGCGGCATCAAGGACGCCGACAAGGCCCCGATCCCCGGCGAAATGTTCCAGCCGCAGGCCGAGCGCCGTGTGCGCCTGGGCCTGGTGGTGGCCGAACTGGTGCGCGTGAACAATCTGCACGCCACCCCGGACCAGATCAAGGCCCACGTGGATGAGCTGGCCGCCAGCTACGAGCGCCCGGAAGACGTGAAGCGCTGGTACCTGGGCGACAACCGCCGCATGGCCGAGGTCGAAGTCGTGGTGATCGAGAACAACGTTACCGACTTTGTGCTGTCCAAGGCCAAGGTGAGCGAAAAGGCGATTTCCTTCGACGAACTGATGGGCCAGGCCTGATCCGGGTACTCCGGATTCCAGCGAGTGGGGCTTGTGCCGGGCTTGCAGTCCGGGCAGCAAGCCCCACTTTCATTTGGGGCCGACATTTTTCGGTAAAGTAGACCCATATTTGGAGAGAACATGAACCTGCGCAACCCCGCCTACAACGGCGCCCTGGACACCCAGGCCCTCGGCATGATCCCGATGGTGATCGAGCAGTCCGGCCGTGGTGAGCGTTCCTACGACATCTATTCGCGCCTGCTCAAGGAGCGCGTGGTGTTTCTGGTCGGCCCGGTCAATGACCAGACCGCCAACCTGGTGGTGGCCCAGCTGCTGTTCCTGGAGAGCGAGAACCCGGACAAGGACATCTCCTTCTACATCAACTCGCCCGGCGGCTCGGTCAGCGCCGGCATGGCGATCTTCGATACCATGAACTTCATCAAGCCCGACGTGTCCACGCTGTGCGTAGGCATGGCCGCCAGCATGGGTGCCTTCCTGCTGGCCGCGGGTGCCAAGGGCAAGCGCTTCTCGCTGCCCAATTCCAAGGTCATGATCCACCAGCCGCTGGGAGGCACGCAGGGCCAGGCCACCGAGATCGAGATCCATGCCCGGGAGATCCTCAAGACCCGCGAGCAGCTCAACAAGATCCTGGCCGAGCGCACCGGTCAGCCGCTGGACAAGATCGAGCGCGACACCGAGCGGGACTATTACCTCTCGGCCGACGAAGCCAAGGACTATGGCCTGGTCGACCAGGTCATTGCCAAGCGCCCCTGAGGCTGAGGCGGCCCTGAGGCTGTTGTTTTCTGGCGCCAGCCCCGTGGTCGGGGCGGGCGCCGCATGGTTATCATAGATTCGGTTAAACACCGAAAAGGCGTTCCTCTCATGGCCGACAAAAAAGGCACGACCAGCGAAAAAACCTTGTACTGCTCTTTCTGCGGCAAGAGCCAGCACGAGGTCAAGAAGCTGATTGCCGGCCCTTCGGTGTTCGTCTGCGACGAATGCATCGAACTGTGCAACGAGATCATCCGTGACGAGCTGCCGGCCAGCACCGAGTCATCCGAAGGGCGCGGCAACCTGCCCATCCCTTCCGAGATTAAATCCAATCTGGACAACTACGTGATCGGCCAGGAGCCTGCCAAGCGCACGCTGGCGGTGGCGGTCTACAACCATTACAAGCGGCTGCAGCACAAGGAATCCGCGCGCAAGGACGAGGTGGAGCTGGCCAAGAGCAACATCCTGCTGATCGGCCCCACGGGCTCGGGCAAGACGCTGCTGGCCCAGACGCTGGCGCGCCAGCTCAACGTGCCTTTTGTGATGGCCGACGCCACCACGCTGACGGAAGCCGGTTATGTGGGCGAGGACGTCGAGAACATCATCGCCAAGCTGCTGCAAAGCTGCAATTACGAAGTGGATCGCGCCCAGCGCGGCATCGTCTACATCGACGAGATCGACAAGATCTCGCGCAAGTCCGACAACCCTTCGATCACCCGCGACGTGTCGGGCGAAGGCGTGCAACAGGCGCTGCTCAAGCTGATCGAAGGCACCATGGCCAGTGTGCCGCCGCAGGGCGGGCGTAAACACCCGAACCAGGATTTCATCCAGATCGACACCACCAACATTCTCTTCATCTGCGGCGGTGCCTTTGCCGGCCTGGAAAAGGTGATCGAGAACCGTACCGAGTCCTCGGGCATCGGCTTCGGTGCTGCCGTCAAGAGCAAGCAGCAGCGCAGCCTGACCGAGGTGTTCAAGGATGTCGAGCCCGAGGACCTGATCAAGTTCGGCCTGATTCCGGAACTGGTCGGCCGCATGCCGGTTGTCGCGACCCTGGCCGAGCTGTCGGAAGACGCGATGGTGCAGATCCTGACCGAGCCGAAGAACGCCCTGGTCAAACAGTACGCCAAGCTTTTTGCCATGGAGGGTGTGGACCTGGAGATTCGCCCTGCCGCGCTCAAGGCCATTGCCCGCAAGGCCCTGGCCCGCAAGACCGGCGCCCGTGGCCTGCGTTCCATCCTGGAACAGTCCCTGATCGACACCATGTTTGAGCTGCCCAGCATGAACAATGTGGAGCGTGTGGTGGTGGATGAGTCCACCATCGAGGAAAACAAGCCGCCCCTGCTGGTGTATCGCGAGGCCGCCAAGAAGGCCTGAACCAGCGGGTTTTCCTGCCCCACCTTCATGGATTTGACCTAACAGCCCGTCTCATAATCAAAGCCGGGTTGAAAATTCCCATTCGCAATCCATATTCAACAGGTCAACTAAAGGTTTACCCATGTCCGGTCATACCCCTCTGCCTGCCACGCCCATCGAGTTGCCGCTCTTGCCGCTGCGCGATGTCGTGATCTTTCCGCACATGGTGATCCCGCTCTTCGTGGGCCGCCCCAAGAGCATCAAGGCGCTTGAGTCGGCCATGGAGGCTGAGCGCCGTATCATGCTGGTGGCGCAGAAAGCCGCCGCCAAGGACGAGCCGCAAGTCTCCGACATGTTCGAAGTCGGCTGCGTTTCCACCATCCTGCAGATGCTCAAGCTGCCCGATGGCACCGTGAAGGTGCTGGTCGAAGGGCAGCAGCGCGCCCTGGTCGACAAGATCATCGACGGCGAAACGCATTTCACCGCCACCGTCACGCCGGTGCAGGCGCCTGCCGAGGCGGGTGCAGGCGAACACAAGCAGACCAGCGAGATCGAGGCCCTGCGCCGCGCCGTGATGCAGCAGTTTGACCAGTACGTCAAGCTCAACAAGAAGATTCCGCCCGAGATCCTGACCTCGATCTCCAGCATCGACGACCCGGGCCGACTGGCCGACACCATTGCTGCGCATCTCCCGCTCAAGCTGGAGAACAAACAGGCCGTGCTGAGCCTGTCCGACATCAAGGAGCGCCTGGAGAACTTGTTCGAGCAGATCGAGCGCGAGGTCGACATCCTCAACGTCGACAAGCGCATCCGTGGCCGCGTCAAGCGCCAGATGGAGAAGAACCAGCGCGATTTCTACCTGAACGAGCAGGTCAAGGCCATCCAGAAGGAGTTGGGCGAGGGCGAGGACGGCGCTGATATCGAAGAGATCGAGAAGAAGATCAAGGCCGCCAAGATGCCCGCCGAGGCGCGCAAGAAGGCCGACGCCGAGCTCAAGAAGCTCAAGCTGATGTCGCCCATGTCCGCCGAAGCGACCGTGGTGCGCAACTACATCGACACCCTGGTTGGCCTGCCCTGGAGCAAGAAGACCAAGATCAAGCACGACCTGGCCAATGCCGAGGCGGTGCTCAACGAAGACCACTTCGGCCTGGAAAAGGTCAAGGACCGCATCCTTGAATATCTTGCTGTGCAACAGCGTGTGGACAAGGTCAAGGCACCCATCCTGTGCCTCGTCGGCCCACCGGGCGTGGGCAAGACCTCGCTCGGGCAGTCCGTGGCCAAGGCCACCGGGCGCAAGTACGTGCGCATGGCGCTGGGCGGCATGCGTGACGAGGCCGAGATCCGTGGCCACCGTCGCACCTATATCGGCGCCATGCCGGGCAAGGTGCTGCAAAGCCTGACCAAGGCCGGCACGCGCAATCCGCTGTTCCTGCTGGACGAGATCGACAAGCTGGGCACCGACTTTCGTGGGGACCCGTCCAGTGCGCTGCTGGAGGTGCTGGACCCCGAGCAGAACAACAAGTTCGGTGACCACTACGTGGAGGTCGACTTCGACCTGAGCGACGTGATGTTCGTGGCAACCTCCAACTCCATGAACATTCCGCCGGCCCTGCTGGACCGCATGGAAGTGATCCGCCTGTCCGGTTATACGGAGGACGAGAAGGTCAACATCGCCCAGCGTTACCTGCTGCCCAAGCAGCTGAAGAACAACGGCGTCAAGGAAGAAGAGTTGCTGATCGCCGAGGATGCCTTGCGCGACATCGTGCGTTACTACACCCGCGAGGCGGGTGTGCGTTCGCTGGAGCGCGAGATCTCCAAGATCTGCCGCAAGGTTGTCAAGGGCCTGCAGCTCAAGAAGCTGCAGCCGTTGGTCAAGGTCTCGGCCGAGAATCTCAACGATTATCTGGGTGTGCGCAAGTTCAGCTATGGCCGCGCCGAGCAGCAGAACCAGGTCGGGCAGGTGGTCGGGCTGGCGTGGACCGAGGTCGGCGGCGACCTGCTGACCATCGAGACGGCGCTGATGCCCGGCAAGGGTGTGATCACGCGAACGGGTTCGCTGGGCGACGTGATGAAGGAGTCGGTCGAGGCGGCACGCACTGTGGTGCGCAGTCGTTCCCGCCAGCTGGGTATCCCGGACGAATACTTCGAGAAACGCGACATGCACATCCACGTGCCCGACGGCGCTACGCCCAAGGACGGTCCGAGTGCAGGTGCCGCCATGACGACGGCCATGGTGTCGGCGCTGACCGGCATTCCTGTGCGCGGCGACGTGGCCATGACCGGCGAGATCACCTTGAGTGGCGAGGTCACGGCCATCGGCGGCCTGAAGGAAAAACTGCAGGCGGCGCTGCGCGGCGGCATCAAGACGGTGCTGATCCCCGAGGAGAACGTCAAGGACCTGCAGGAAATCCCGGACAACGTGAAGAGCGGCCTGGACATCGTGCCGGTGCGCTGGATTGACAAGGTGCTGGAGGTCGCGCTGGAGCGCAAGCCCACGCCCTTGCCGGACGAGGAGCCGGCGGTCGCCGCGCCGGTGGCCCCGGCCGTGGCGCCGGTGCAGGACTCGATCAAGCACTGAGTCAAAATTTTTGGCGGCCTTTTGCAAAAGTTAAAAAATGCCGCTATAATTTGAGGCTTGAAACGCGGGAATAGCTCAGTTGGTAGAGCGCAACCTTGCCAAGGTTGAGGTCGAGAGTTCGAGACTCTT
>JAXMMJ010000039.1:0-27828 GCA_034366585.1 Hylemonella sp. | reverse complement strand
AAGTCGTCTTGCCCGAGCCGTTGGGCCCCAGCAGGCCGACGCGCACACCGGCCGCTGGAGCCAGCGAAAATTCGCGGCGCGCAAGCACGCCGATGAAGAAGGCGGCGTCCTCCACCGAGCGTGCCAGCACGCCGATGGTGTCCAGGCTGGGCGAAAGGGGTTTCACACCCGCCAGCGGCAGGGTGCCGTGGGTAGGCTTGTAGCCCACCACACCGCAGTAGGACGCCGGCCGCACGATGGAGCCGGCCGTCTGCGTGCCAAAGGCCAGCGGCACCATGCCGGCGGCCACCGCTGCCGCCGAACCGCTGGACGAGCCGCCCGGCGTGTGCGGTGCATCGAGGGGCGCGCGCGGGTTGCGCGTGGGGCCGGGCTGGAAGGTGGCGAACTCGGTGGTGACGGTCTTACCCAGGATGACGGCACCGGCCTGGCGGCAGCTCGCCACGCAGGCCGCGTCCAGCTGCGGCTGGTGCCGGGCATAAATGGGTGAACCATAGGTAGTGGGCATGTCGGTCGTGTCCATCAGGTCCTTGACGCCCACCGGCACACCCTGCAGCGGCCCACCGGCACCGCCGCGGTCCAGTGCGCGCGCCTGGTCGAGGGCCCGCTCGGCATCAACATGCTGCCAGGCCTGCACCTGCGGCTCCATGGCCGCGATGCGCTCGGTATAGGCGCGGGTCACCGCCTCGGCCGTGAGTTCGCGCCGTGATACCGCAGCCGCTAGTTCCTTAACGGAAAGACTCGTGATGTCGCGCATGGCAGCCCTCAGCCGAAGTAGGCCGAACGAACCTCGTCGTTCTCGGACAGGGCCTGAGCCGTGCCTTCGGCCACCACGCGGCCCTGGGTCAGCACGTAGCCGTAGTGCGCGATCGCCAGCGTCTGGCGCGCGTTCTGCTCCACCAGCAGCACGGTGATGCCGAGCTCGTTGATCTGGCGGATGACGCGGAAGTTTTCCTTCACGTACAGCGGCGACAGGCCCAGCGAGGGCTCGTCGATGACCAGCAGCTTGGGGTTGGCCATCAGGCCGCGGCCAATCGACACCATGGCCTGCTCACCACCGGACATGGTGCCGGCCAGCTGGCTGGCGCGCTCTTTCAGGCGCGGAAACACCTCGAAGACGTTGTCGAGGCGCTTGCGCAGCTGGCTGGCGTCCACTTCCAGGTAGGCGCCCAGGGTCAGGTTCTCCTGCACCGTCATGCGCGGGAAGACCTTGCGACCCTCGGGGATGCAGGCGATGCCGCTGGCGATGATGCGGTGCGTCTTCTCCTGCGTGATGTCCTGTCCGTCCCAGAGGATCTGGCCCTGGCGCGCGGGCGTCAGGCCCAGGATGGCGCGGATCAGCGTGCTCTTGCCGGCACCGTTGGCGCCCAGGATGCAGGTGATCTTGCCGGGTTCGGTCTGGATCGACACATCGTGCAGGACGTTGACCTTGTCGTAGCCGGTCGTCAGATTGCGTACCGTCAGCTGGCTCATGCGGCCTCTCCCAGGTAGGCCGTCTGCACATTGGCATCGGCCGTGATCTCGGCGTAGGTGCCCTCGGCGATCTTGCGGCCGTAGTTCAGCACCACGCAGCGTTCGGTGACGCGCTCGATGACGTTCATCTCGTGCTCGATCAGCACCACCGAGAGCTGGCTCATCTTGCCGCGCACCTGCAGGATGTCCTGCATCAGTTCATCCGTCTCGTCGTGCGTCATGCCGGCCGATGGCTCGTCCAGCAGCAGCAGGCGCGGCTGGCTCATGAGCGCGCGGCAGACCTCGATGCGGCGGCGGTCGATCATGGTGAAGGTGTCCACCGGCTCGAACAGGCGGCCCACCAGCGGCGGGCTGAAGATCTTCAGCAGGTCGCGCACCTTTTCCACATACTGCTCGTACTCGGCGCGGAAGGCCTTGCGGCGCAGCAGGTTGAACAGCAGGCCGTGCTGCATGTGCTGGTAGTCGCCGATCACGATGTTGTCGAACACGGTGAGCGAGAGCGACAGGCGCGAGCGCTGGAAGGTGCGCGCCACGCCGCTGCGGTAGATCTCCTGCGGCGTCTTGCCGATGACGTCGGCGCCGTCGTAGCGGATGCTGCCGCTGCTGGCCTTGTACAGGCCGGTGAGCACGTTGAAGAAAGTCGTCTTGCCCGAGCCGTTGGGCCCCAGCAGGCCGAGGATCTCGCCTTGGCGCACCGACATGTTGAGCTCGTCGAGCGCGGTCAGGCCGCCAAAGCGCATGGTGAGGTTTTCCACCTCGATCAGGTTCACATGGCTCATTTGGAAGTCTCCCCGCGGAAGAAGATGCGGGTCTTGCGCGGCAGCAGGCCCTGCGGACGGAACAGCAGGATCACGATCACCAGCGCGGCAAACAGCAGGAAACGGTACTCCTGGATGAACTGCAGTTTCTCCGGCAGCACCAGCACGATCAGCGCGGCCGGGATCAGGCCCGCGATATTGCCCAGCCCCCCCAGGATGACGATGGACAGCATCAGCAGCGAATCGGCAAAGGTGAAGTTGTTGGGCGCCACGAAGCCCGAGACCATGCCGTAGAGCGCGCCAGCGATGCCGGCAAAGAAGTTGCCGGTGGTGAAGGCGATCACCTTCCAGCGCGCGATGTGCAGGCCGAAGGTGGAAGCGGCGGTCTCGTCGGTGCGCACCACGTCCATGCTCAGGCCGATCCAGGAACGCTCCAGCGCGCTGACCAGGGCGTAGACCCCCGCAAAAACCGCCAGGCTCAGCAGCGCATAGGCCACATAGAAGGACATCTCGACGCCGGGGATGGTGATGCCTTCGTTGAGGGCCACACCGAAGAGCTTCATGCCTGGCACCTGCAGGCCCTGCGGGCCGCCCAGCACGTCGTTGACCTCGATGAAGGTCTTGAACAGGATGCCGAAGGCAATGGTCACCAGCGCGGCGTAGTGGCCGCGCGTGCGCAGCACCGGCGTGATGAGCACCGAGCCGATGAGGGCCGCGATCAGGCCCGAGAACAGGATCACCAGCAGGTGCGGGATCTGCGTGTGCGCGGCCATCACGGCCGTGGCGTAACTGCCGATGCCGAAGAAGGCCGCGCCGGCGAAATTGGCCACGCCCGAGTAGCCGAACTGCACCGTCAGCCCGAGGCAGGCGGTGGAGAACAGCAGCACGGCGCACAGCATCAGCAGCACGAAGTGCGAGTCGTGGAAGGCCGCGATCAGCGCCACGGCGCCCAGCAGCGACAGCACGCGTGTCAGCCCCGGGCGCTCGGCCACCGCAGCTTCCATCGTTTTGGTCGCGCCCAGCTTGCGGCTGACGGCCAGCGCAATGGCGGCCGCGACGATCAGCACACCAACAGCCACCTGGCTCTCGGCATGCAGGAACATCCACACATACAGGGTCATGACCACGGCGGCCGCCACCAGGATCATGGTGGCCCTTGGAGATTTGTCGGTCTGGCTCATGGTTTCAAACGCGCTCGCTGGATTTTTCTGCAATCAGGCCGGTGGGTTTCCAGGCCATGAAGATGATGACCGCCGCGAACGCAAACACGTCCTTGTAGGCACTCGGGATATCGGGGATCAGGGCCGGCAGCAGCGCGCTGCCCAGCACCTGCAGGGTGGCGAAGAGGAAGCCGCCGATGATGGCGCCATACATATTGCCCAGCCCGCCCAGGATGGCGGCGGCAAAACCGATCACGCCCAGCAGCAGGCCGACGTTGAAGTTGACCTCGTTGTAGTACAGGCCGTTCATGACGCCGGCCAGCGCGGCCAGGCCCGAGCCCAGCGCAAAGGTGAACAGCACCACCGCCTCGAAGTTGATGCCCATCAGGCGCGCAGTCTCGCCGTCCTGCGCCACGGCGCGGATCGCCATGCCCAGCTTGGTGCGTGTGATCAGGAAGTGCACGCCGGCAATGGCCGCCAGGCCGCAGGCCAGCAGGATCAGGTTGTCGATGCGCAGCGACAGGCCGCCGAGCTCCAGCGAGGAGGTGGGCAGCAGCGCCGGAAAGGGCTTGGGGTTGGAGCCATCGGGATAGAACAGGCGCACCGCTTCGCGGATCACCGTGCCCAGCATCAACGTGGCCAGCAGGGTGTTGAGCGGCGGCGCCTTGTGCAAGGGCAGGATGAGGTACTTGGCGATCAGCGCACCCAGCGCGCCGGTCAGCCCGACCGCGAACAGCACCACGCCCACCAGCTGCAGCAGCGGCGAGGTGACGCCCACCAGCGTCAGCGCGATCGATGCCGTCAGGCCGGCGAAGGCGCCGACCATCAGCGTGTCGCCGTGAGAAAACTTGATGACGTCCAGCACCCCGAAGAACAGGGTGAAGCCGACGGCGACCATGGCATAGATCATGCCCAGCATCAAGCCGTTGAAAATGTATTGACCGATTTCGCTCATCGCCAGTTCCAGAACATGGGCAGACCGACCGTCCGCGCACCGGGCGCGGACGGTCAGGCTTGGTTACAGGGCTGCTTACAGGCCGGCCAGCTTGCGCTTGCCCTTGCCGTAGCTGCTGTCTTCCCAGACCACCCAGGCGCCGTTCTCGACCACATACTTGCTGATCAGCGGCACGATGTTCTGGCGGTGGTCGTCAAAGGTGACCTTGCCGATGATGGTGTCGGCGTCCTTGGTCTTGTTCAGCACTTCCAGCACCTTCTTGCGGTCCGGACCGACCTTCTCGACCGCGTCCATGATCAGGTTGGCGGCGGCGAAGGCAAAAGGACCATAGGCCTCGGCCGGCTCGCTGTATTTCTGCTGGGTGTACTTGCCGGTGAAGTACAGGCCGCCGGGCAGCTTCTCCCAGGGTGCGCCTTCGATGAAGGACAGCGTACCTTCGGCCAGCTCTTTGCCAGCGCCGCTGATATAGGCGTCGGACTTGATGCCGGAGGTGCCCTGCAATTGGGCCTTGATGCCCAGCTTTTCCATCTGGGTGCGGATGCGTACGCCCAGCGGTGTCAGGCCACCGAAGTAGATCACATCGGGCTTGAGCTCGCGGATCTTGGTCAGCTCGGTGGTGAAGTCCTGCTGGTCGGCGGTGACGCCGAAGGTGCCCAGGATGGTGCCGCCGTTCTTCTTCAGGTAATCGCTGAAGAACTTGTTGTGACCCTTGCCGTAATCGGTGGTGTCATGGATGACGGCCCACTTCTTGTAGCCCAGGCCGGTCATGAACTTGGCGGCGACCTCGTTCTGGTTGATCATGGTGCCGTTGACGCGGTGCACTTCCTTGAAGTTGTTGGCGTAGGTCACGTCGGGCAGCACGGCGCCCCAGACGATGGCGGGCATGCCGAAGCGGTTGTAGACGCTGACGGTGGCCATGGCCACGGCCGAGCAGTAGTGCGTGACGCCGGCGATGATGCTCTTGTCCGCTGCCACCTTGGTGGCCACCTGCACGCCCACATTGGGCTTGCATTCGTCGTCCTGGGTGACCAGCTGATAGGTGTACTTGGCCTTGGGATCATCATTGCGCAGACGCACTGCAAGATCCGCCGAATTGCGCCCGCCCAGACCCATGTTCGACACACCGCCCGTGAGGGGGGCGATAAAAGCGATCTTCACGACATCCTTGGCCAGAGAGGGAGCGGCCAGGAGAGAGAACGCCGCGCCAGCCAGCAGCGCCGCACCAGCCTGAATATTTTTCCGGGAGAGCATGGTCATATCCTTTCGAGGGAATGGGGAGAGGTCCGAACAGAATCACGCCAGCTGCAGTCGCGTGACTTGCACGCGATTCAAGTGACTTGAATTACACAAGCAACGTTTATGCCACAGAGTTCGACGCGCTTTGCCCGGGAAAACCCGCACCGCTCCAGTGCGCGTGCACCGACAAGGCTCAAGACACCCCGATGGCAAACCGACCGAGCGCACCAGAGAGCGCTGACCCGAGCGCTTCACCCGTCGGTGCCGGGCGTCAAGACACCCCGATCCCGGGCGTCCTGGCTGTGCAGGTCGGTCCTCATTTGCCGCAAAGACCCGGTCGGCAAGGCCCACGCCAGCGGCGGCCGGCACCGGGGCACCCTGTCCACCATAAAAAGCCGCGCAGGGCGCGGCTTTTTGCATGGTGCGAACTGCCGCTTGCCTCAGGCGTTCCAGCTCAGGTTGTTGCAGGCCTCGCACTCGTCCTTCATCAGGCCCATCTTCACCAGCAGGGCATGGACCTTGCAGCCCACGCAGAAACCCAGCACGGTCTCCATCCACATGAAACCCAGGCAGACCCAGACCAGCACCAGCGGAATCCACTTGGGCAGGTAGTTGACCGTGGTGGGCAGCAGCGCGTGCATGGTCACGGCATTGACCCAGCCCGCAAAGGTGTCCGGGTTGAAGAAGACCAGGCAGACCGCAATGAAACTCGCGCCGATGGACCAGGCAAAACGCTTGGGGGTCAGCGGCTTCCATACCGGCGCATGGCCGCGCGCCAGCAGGCTGGCGATCAGGATGGTGGGCGAGAAACGCGCGGTGATGGCGAACATGCCCGCCAGCATCTCGAACAGCGCATACAGCAGCACCCAGGTCTGCAGCGTGTAGTCGTAGGTGCGGCGCACGGCTTCCACGTGGTAGAGGATGCGCTCGTCGAAGTCCGTCTCGAAAGTGTCCTTGATGAAATTGCCGGTCACCACCCAGTGCGAGCCGAACACGGCGTCATACAGCGTGAAGGCCATGAACAGGGGAATGGCCAGCATCAGCCCGGCACGGATGCGCACCGCGATGTCGTTGATGAACAGGGTGTCGGCGGTCGGGTCCTGGAACCACAGCTTGCGCAAGGTGGCGGAAAACGGTCCGTGGGCTTTAATCAGTGGCATGGATGACCTCGGGTCAGTGGGCGTGAGCCCGGCCGCAAGGGCACACCCGCTCGGGGCCTGCACGGCAACCATGCTCACATAGTTAAGTGTGTGAGCATATAAGAAAGTTTCACTGAACCGCAAGCAAAATCAGGGGCTGACGCCCGAGACCTCGGGTTTACCCGCCCCCGCGCTGCGTGTACAGATCAAAACGCTTCATGAAAGCGTAGCGCTCGGCTTCAGGCACACCGCTGAAGGCAAAACGCAGCGCCAGGCGTGGCAGGCGCATCAGGGCGATGACGCGCGGGGGTTCCACCCGCCAGTCCAGTTGCAACTGTCCTGCGCCGAGGGTGACGCGGGCCGAGGCACCCCGCACCTCATGGGCGTGTTCGCCCACGGCACGCGGCAGCCATGACAGCCACTCGGCCTCGGTGCAGGCCATGTCGCGCTCGAAACGCTCGGGGTAGAAGGATTGCACAGCGCCGGCTCGCGCGTATCAACCACCGGCAATCGGCGGCCAGATGGCCAGCACGTCGCCCTCGACCAGCGCCCGCGTGGCCCGCTGCTCCGGCGCAATGTAGACGCCGTTGACCAGCACCAGGTGCACCAGCTTGGGCGGCAGGCCATAGGGCTCGATCACCTGCGTGATGGTGGCGCCGGGCGCCACGTCCACGGCGATCTGGTTGTCGCCGCGCGCCTGCGGCGGCAGGTAGTCGGTCAGCGAGGCGAAGAGCTTGAAGGTGATCTTCATCACCGGGGATGATAGGCAGTCATGCACGCCGACGCGCATCGTCCGCCCCGCTCCAGTGGCCCTGCGCCTGCGCGCAGGCGAGATACGCCGGCACCAGCTGCGTGGGGTCCTTGAGCAGTGCGTCCTTCCAGCCGCCGAGTTTCACCTGGCCTTCGACCAGGCCGCGCATCACACCCACGTGCTCAGTCCAGCCCACGCTGTTGCAACCCACCAGCACGTCGCCCTGGAACTGCAGGCTCAGGTGACGCCAGGCCGGCGCATCGGTCAGCTCGGCGTGCTGGCCGCCGGGGGTGCCCTGCCAGTTACCGAAGCTGGTGGAGATCAGGCCCAGGGTGTCCAGCACGTTGATCTGCGTCACGCCGCGCAGCACGGCACGCTTGCCCGGCCGGTTCTGCAGCGCCATGTTCAGCGCCGCCACCCGTGCCTGCTCGGCCGCGTTGGGCTGGATGGCGCTCACCACCGTGGTGCCGCTGACCTTGTCAAAGGCCTCGGCGCAATCGCCCGCGGCGTAGATGCCCGGCACATTGCTCTGCATATGCTCGTCGGTCAGCACACCCTGCAGGCACTTCACCTCCGTTTTTTCCAGGAAGCCGATGGCCGGTTTCACACCGGTGGCGCTGATGACCAGGTCCACATTGAGCGTCTTGCCGTTGGAGAGTTTCACGCCCAGCGTCTGGGCCTTGCCCTGCGCGATGGACTCCACCTTGGTGCCGGTAAACACCGCCACACCCTTGGCCTCCACCCACTGCTTGATCATCCCGCCGGCGGCCGGGCCCATCATGCGCGGCACCATGCGGTCGCCCATCTCCACCACGGTCAGCGCAACGCCGCGTGCAGCCAGCGCTTCCATGATGATGCAGCCGATGAAACCCGCGCCCATCTGCAGCACGCGTGCACCCTTGGCCGCACGCGCCTGGATGGCGCGCGCATCGGCCAGCGTCCAGCAGCTCTCCACGCCGGGCAGGTCCATACCTGGAATGGGCGCGCTCACCGGGTTGGAGCCGGTGGCGATCAGCAGCGTGTCGAAGGTCAGGGCCTGGCCGTTGTCCAGCGTGACCTGCTTCGCCTTCGTGTCCAGCTGGATGGCCTTGGCCTGCACGGCCTCGATGCGCAGGTCGCTGTAGTGGCGCGCGCCCTTGCGCAGCAGGGTTCCCTCTTCGCCGATGTTGCCCATCAGCAGGTAGGGAATGGCCATGCGCGAGTACGGCGCCTCGCGCTCCTCCCCCACAAGGGTGATGCGGTCATCCGGCGCCTGGCGGCGCAAGGTCTCGGCCGCGATCACGCCGGCCGGGCCGGCGCCCAGGATCACATGGTGCATATGAGTCTCCAAGGGCAAGGCCCCTCACACTCGACCGCCCGCGCCCCTTGAGGAGCTGCAGGCGGATCGATATTTACAGTCCCAGGCGCTTCTTGGTCGCAGCGGTGGGCCGGCCTTCGGTGTCCCAGCCGCGCACCTCGTAGTACTTGGGCAGCATCTTGGCCAGCTCGTTGACCTTGCCCTTGGCCGGGCCGGTCTTGGCGGGCTCGGTCAGCAGGCGCTTCGGGAGCGAGTCGTCCGCCTTGGTCAGGCCGGCGCGGTTGTTGAACTCGCGCTCCATGTTCCAGATGCGCTCGCCGATCTTCTCCAGCTCCTCGGTCGTGTACTGCTCGCCAATGGCGCCCTGCAATTGCGGCGCCAGGTCGGCCAGGCCCCAGGCAAAGGTGGTGAACACGCACAGGCCCGACGAGTCGAAAGCCGCGGTCGCGTCCTGGAAGGCCTTCACCAGCTCGGGCTTGCCCTCATGCTGCAGCGGATCGGTCTTGACGGGGATGCCCAGCACTTCCGAAGCGATGGTGTAACCGCGCAGGTGGCAGCCGCCGCGGTTGCTGGTGGCATAGGCCAGGCCGATGCCCTGGATGCCGCGCCCGTCGTAGGCCGGGAACTCCTGCCCCTTGGAGGTCATGGACAGCTCGGGGTGGCCGTACTTGGCGGTCAGGCGCTTGCTGCCCTGACCGATCTCCTTGCCGAAACCGCGGCCATGCACCGTCTCGTCCACCAGGAAGGCCAGCGCCTTGGCCGAGCCGAAGGGTGCCTCGATGCCGATCTGCTCCTTGGTCAGCACGCCTTTTTCATAGAGCTCCATCACCGCGCCCACGGTGGCGCCGAAACTGATGGGGTCGATACCTTCCTCGTTGCAGATCATGGTGGCGTACTGCAGGCACTCCAGGTCGTTCACGCCGTTGGCCGCACCCAGCGCCCAGGCCGCCTCGTACTCCAGGCCGCCAGAGGCACCCCAGTACTGCGGCTTGTTGGCCACCGTGAAGTGGCCCTCGTCCATCTTGCTGATACGACCGCAGGCGATGGTGCAGCCGAAGCAGGCCTGGTTGGTCACCAGCTGCTTCTTGCCATCGGTCTTGCGCGGCGTGGCCATGGCTTCCGCCGAGATGTCCTTGGCGCCTTCGAACTGCACGTCCTGGTGGTTGCGCGTGGGTAGCGCGCCCACCTCGTTGATCACGTTCATCAGCACCTGCGTGCCGTAGGCCGGCAGGCCCTGGCCGGTGACCGCGTTGTCCTTGAGGATCTGCTTCTTCTCTTTCACGGCCTTCATGAAGGCCTGGGGGTCGCGGATATTGCCCACGCCCTTGGTGCCGCGCACGGCAATCGCCTTCAGGTTTTTGCTGCCCATCACCGTGCCCACGCCCGAGCGGCCAGCCGCGCGGTGCAGGTCGTTGACCACGGCGGCGAACAGCACGCCGTTCTCTCCCGCCTTGCCAATGCTGGAGACACGCAGCAGCGGGTCCTGCAGGCTCTTCTTCAGCGCCTCTTCGGTCTTCCAGACGCTCTGGCCCCACAGATGCCCGGCGTCACGCAGCTCGGCCACGTCGTCGTTCACGTACAAGTAGACCGGCTTCGGGCTCTTGCCTTCGAAGATCACCATGTCCCAGCCGGCCATCTTGAATTCGGCACCCCAGTAACCGCCCGAGTTGGAGCAGGCGATGGCGCCGGTCAGCGGGCTCTTGGTGATGACGGTGTAGCGCCCGCCCGTGGAGGCCATGGTGCCGGTCAGCGGGCCGGTGGCCCAGATGATCTTGTTCGCCGGCGAGAGCGGGTCGACCTTGGCGTCCACCTCTTCCACCAGGTATTTGGAGCCCAGGCCGCGCGAGCCCAGGTAGGCGTGCGCCCAGTCCATGTTCAGCGGCTCCGACTTCACGGTGCCCTTCGTCAGATCGACGCGGAGAATTTTTCCTGCCCAAGACATGATGTTTCTCCTTAAGTCGCAGAGGGTTGGTTGCCGAGCTTGTTGGCCCACTGTTCCATCTTGCCCAAGCCGGTCCAGTTGGCGTCGATGAAGGTGATGGCCCCGGTCGGGCAGGCGTCGGCGCAGGCCGGCTCACCGCCGCACAGGTCGCATTTCTGCACCTTGCCGGTTTCCTGCACGTAGTTGATGGTGCCGAAGGGGCAGGCGATGGTGCAGACCTTGCAGCCCACGCAGGTGGAGTCGTTCACCACCTTGGCGCCGGTCTCCTTGTTGACCGTGATGGCCTCCACCGGGCAGGCATGCAGGCACCAGGCCTCGTCGCACTGGGTGCAGGTGTAGGGCACTTTCTTGCCGGTGTGGTGGAAGTCGAATACCTTGATACGCGACTTGGCGGTGGCGAAGGTGCCGTAGTTCTCGAAGGAACAGGCCATTTCGCACTGCAGACAGCCGGTGCACTTGTCTGCGTTGATGTGCAACACCTTTTGCATGGAGGTCTCCTGGGGTTTCGTGCCGCGGCACTTTGCCTATGAATCGTTGTGCATAGGCATTCTTGAATTGCGGCCCCCAGGAGGGACTAGGGAGAACCCTAGTCGGCTATCGCGTCGGCGAGCTTTATTCTCAAAATGCAACACCGCGCCAAGAATGCCAAACGCTGGCATGATGCGCGTCAGGCACGAACCGCCGCCGCATACCGTCATGCACGCCACGCCCGCTCCCCAACCCGTTTCCCGCCTCGCGCGCATCGCGCAGGCGCGCCAGCTCGCCCTGCAGGAAGCCGCGCCGCTGGCCGGCGGCCTGGTCGAACCCTGGATCGCTCAGAGCTGGCAGCGCTGCCTGGCCCGCGGCCTGCGCCCGCAGGAGCGCGTGAACTTCGAGGCCGTCTCGGCCGCCGTCATGCGCCAGGCCTCGGAGGCCAACCACAAGCTCATGCAGGCCGCGCGCCCCATCCTCAAGCAGCTCGGCGGCGCCCTGGCCGAAACACGCTACTTCGCCATCCTCACCAACCATGAAGGCGTGGTGATCGACACCGACGGCCCCGTCGACCGCAGTGACCGCCGTGCCGCCCTCATCACCCGCGTCGGCGTCAGCCTCTCGGAAGACAGCGTCGGCACCACGGCCATCGGCGCGGCGCTGCGCGAGCTGCAGCCGGTCTGGCTGCACCGCGGGGAACACTTCTTCCAGGACACCTCGGTCTACAGCTGCGCCGGCTCGCCCCTGTTCGGCCCCGACGGCCGCTGCGTCGGCATGCTCGACCTCACCGGCATCGAAGCCGCCGAGCGCCCCGAGTTGCGCCACCTGGCCACCCACGCTGCGCGCCGCATCGAGAACGCGCTGATGCTGCAGCGCCCGCACCGCCTGCTGCTGCGCATGAACTGGCCCGGTATGCCGCTGGGCGACGACGCCGACGGCCTGCTGGCCCTGGACGCCGACGGCCAGGTATGCGCCAGCAACCGCGCAGCGCGCCAGCTGTTGCCGCTGCTGGCCGGCAGCCAGCACAGCGAGCTGCACAGCCGCGACCTCTTCGCCCTGCCCTGGGAAATGCTGTTCGACGCCGCACGCCTGGGCCAGCCGGTGGAAGTGCCGCTGTGGTCCGGCCTGCGCCTGCAGGCCCGTGCCGAACTGGTGGGCCGCACCGCCGGCCCCACCATGGCGCCGCGCACGGCCAGCACCCCGGCCACCACCCTGCCCCTGCGCGACGTGGAAACCAGCCTGATCCGCAAGGCCGTGGAAGAAGCCCGCGGCAACGTGGCCCAGGCCGCGCGCAACCTGGGCATCAGCCGCGCCACGGTCTACCGCAAGCTGGGCACGGCCAAGCGCGACTGAACCCTGCGGCGGCAGCCGTGTCGCCCTCCCTGGAACCCACCCCATGAGCTTCTTCAAGCGGCTTTTGCGCCGGCCAGCCCCCATGCGGGTCCCACCCGCAGCGACCGATGGGCCGCACGCGCCTTTCAATCCCCTGGCCGAGCGCGCCCTGATTGCCGAAACCCTGCTGGCCAGTGCGGCACGGCTCATGACCGTGCGTCGCGAACTGGAGCTGGTGCGCGGCGTCTGCGAAGCCATGTGCGGCGCCAGCCAGCACATCCGCCTGGCCTGGACCTGGTTCGGCGACGAAAAGACCAACGTCATCCGCCCGCAGGCCTACGCCGGCGTGGCCAGCGACTACGCCGCCAACACCACCATCGAGCGCAATGTCCTGACGGAACAGGGCCCGGCCTATCGCACCCTGGGCGGCAAGACCCCGGAACAGTTCCGCATCTCCAGCCGCTCCCCCTACGGCCCCTGGCGCCAGATGGCGAACGACCATGGCGTACGCAGCGTGATGGCGGTGCCACTGAGGTCCAGCTTCACCAGCATGGGCGGGCTGTTTGTCATCTACGCCGACCACGAGCACTACTTCCGCGACGTGGGCGAAAGCCTCTTTACTGCGCTGGGCGAGCTGTTCTCTTCGGTGCTGACCTCCCTGGCCGAACGCACGGCACTGGAAGAGGCCGTCTACCACGACGCGCTGACCGGCGTGCTGAACCGGCACGCCCTGCCCATCATCGAGCGCCGCCTGTTGCGCCGTTCGACGACCGACCCATCGTCCTTCCTGCTGATGGTCGACGTCGATCACTTCAAGACCGTCAACGACACGCTGGGCCATGCCGTGGGCGACCAGGTGCTGCGCAACATCGCCATGACCCTGCGCAACATGCTGCGCCCCGACGACAGCGTGTTGCGATGGGGCGGTGAGGAGTTTCTGGTCTGCCTGCCCAACACCCGGCATGACGACGCCCTGCTGGTCGCCGAGAAACTGCGCCGCGCCGTGGCCGAGCTCGCCGGGCCGGCCCCGGTCACCGCCTCGATCGGCGTGGCCGAAGTTCTGGCCAGCCACGACCTGGCATCCTCCATCGACAAGGCCGACCAGGCCATGCTGCAAGCCAAAGCGACCGGCCGCAACCGCATCGTCTACAGGGACTGAGCCCGGCCGCTGCGTCGCCGCGCCAGGCCTCAGTTGACAAGACCAGGCTTCGGTGCCACAACCGCACATCGACGGACGTGCGCGGCGCACGGGCACCCCTGGCCACACGTCACCCTCGAGGAGGTGAACCATGTTCTCCGAATACGGCTATTACATGGGCGGCATGCACGGCTTCTGGTGGTTCATCTGGCTGGTGCTGATCGTGGTGCTGTGGTTCACGGTGCTGAGCCCCGAGAAACGCGCCCGGCGCCGAGATCGCGAAACACCGCACGAGATCCTGCGCCGGCGGCTGGCCAGCGGCGAGATCACGCCCGAAGCCTATGAGCAAGCCAAGGCCCTGCTCGACCGCGACCGGCCTGAGAACTGACAGCGCCCCGCCGCCACTGCGATGAACAGCCAGCACGATCACGCGCATCACCATGCCCCGGCCACCACGCCGGCTGCACCGGTGGCGCCCTTGGCAGCAGGCACCGTCTACACCTGCCCCATGCACCCGGAGATCCGGCAGGACCACCCGGGCACCTGCCCCAAGTGCGGCATGACGCTCGAACCCGTCATGCCCACGCTGGAGGAAGACGACAACCCCGAGCTGCGCGATTTCCAGCGCCGCTTCTGGTGGACACTGCCGCTCACCGCGGTGGTCACCCTGCTGGCCATGGCCGGCCACACACTGGCCCTCTTCAGTGCCGCCACCCAGACCTGGGTGGAGTTCGTCCTGTCGCTGCCCATCGTGCTGTGGGCCGGCTGGCCCTTCTTCGCGCGCGGCTGGCAGTCGGTGGTGAACCGCAGCCCGAACATGTGGACGCTCATCAGCCTGGGCACCGGCTCCGCCTTTGTCTACAGCGTGCTGGCCACCGTCGCGCCGCAGAGTTTCCCGGACAGCTTCGTCTCCATGGGCCGTGTGGGCGTCTATTTCGAGGCCGCGGCCGTCATCATCTCGCTCACCCTGCTGGGCCAGGTGCTCGAACTCAAGGCGCGCTCGCAGACCTCGGCCGCCATCAAGTCCCTGCTGGGCCTGGCGCCCAAGACGGCCCGGCGCATCCGCAACGACGGCACGGAAGAAGACCTGCCACTGGCGCATGTCCACGTCGGCGACCTGCTGCGCATCCGCCCCGGCGAGAAGGTGCCGGTCGACGGCACCGTGACCGAGGGCAGCAGTGCGGTGGACGAATCCATGCTCACCGGCGAACCCCTGCCCGTCACCAAACGCGCGGGCGACAAGGTCATCGGCGCCACCATGAACACCAGCGGCGCGCTGGTCATGCGTTCGGAGCGTGTGGGTTCGGCCACCATGCTGGCGCAGATCGTGCAGATGGTGGCCCAGGCGCAGCGCTCGCGCGCGCCCATGCAGCGCCTGGCCGACGTCGTGGCCGGCTATTTCGTACTCGTCGTTGTCGCCATCGCCGTGCTGACCCTGCTGGCCTGGGGCCTGTGGGGGCCCGAGCCGCGCTGGGTCTACGGCATGATCAACGCGGTGGCCGTGCTCATCATCGCCTGCCCCTGCGCGCTGGGCCTGGCCACACCCATGTCCATCATGGTCGCCACCGGCCGGGGCGCCACGCACGGCGTGCTGTTCCGCGATGCGGCCGCCATTGAGAAGTTCTGCCAGATCGACACGCTGATCATCGACAAGACCGGCACCCTGACCGAAGGCCGCCCGGCCTTCGAGCGGACCATCGCCGCGCCTGGCTTCACCGACGACGAGGTGCTGCGCCTGGCCGCCAGCCTGGACCAGGGCAGTGAACACCCGCTGGCCGCCGCCATCGTGCAGGCCGCGCGCGCACGTAGCCTGGCGCTGGACAGCTCCGAACAGTTCGAATCCAGCTCGGGCATCGGCGTGCGTGGCACGGTCGGCGGGCGCGCCCTCGTCCTGGGCAACACGGCGCTGATGCAACAGGCCAGCATTGCAGTGAGCACGCTCAGCACCCAGGCCGAAAGCCTGCGCACCGAAGGCGCCAGCGTGATGTACCTCGCCGTGGACGGCCAGCTCGCGGGCCTGCTGGCGGTGTCCGACCCCATCAAGGGCAGCACCCCCGAGGCCCTGGCCACGCTCAAGGCCGCGGGCCTGCGCATCGTCATGGCCACCGGCGACGGGCTCACCACGGCGCGGGCCGTGGGCGTGAAGCTAGGCATCGATGAAGTGCACGGCGAAGTGAAACCCGCCGACAAGCTGGCGCTGGTTGAAAAACTTCAGCGTGAGGGCCGCATCGTCGCCATGGCGGGCGACGGCATCAACGACGCGCCCGCACTCGCCAAGGCCGATGTGGGCGTGGCCATGGGTACCGGCACCGACGTGGCCATGAACAGCGCGCAGGTCACCCTGGTCAAGGGCGATCTGCGCGGCATCGCGGTGGCGCGTTTGCTGTCGGTCGACACCGTGCGCAACATGAAGCAGAACCTGATGTTCGCGTTCCTCTATAACTCGCTGGGCATCCCGCTTGCGGCGGGCCTGCTGTACCCCTTCACCGGCTGGCTGCTCTCGCCCATGGTGGCCGCCCTGGCCATGAGCCTGAGCTCGGCCTCAGTCATCGGCAATGCCCTGCGCCTGAGCCGTCGCTAGGTCGCCTTCAGAACACCACCGGCTTGCGCCTCACCGCGTAGCTCAGCAGCAGCTGGGCCACACCGCCCATCAGCGAAAAGCCCATCATCAGCAGGCCCAGGTTCACCGGGCCCTCGTGTTCGAGCAGGCCCACCACATAACTGCCGAAGGCCCCCATGACCTGCTGCGAGGCGCCGGCCACGGCCGCGGCGGCACCGGCCAGCGCCGGGATCAGGCCCACCGAACCCGAGATGGCAGGCGGAGCAATCAATCCGTGGCCCAGGCCCAGCAGCGTCAGCGGCAGGGCAAAGGCCCAGGGGGTGTGCAAGCCCGCCCAGGCCAGCAGCAGCATGAGCCACAGCCCCGCCTGCACCGCGAAGAAACCCAGCCCCATGAGGCGGCGGTCGCCCATGTGGTGCACCAGGCGGCTGGTCAGCATGTTGCCGAAGATGTAGGGAATGGGCACCGCCATGATGTACCAGCCCATGCGGTCCGGCGGCACGCCGTAGTGCGTGAGCACGATGGGCGCACCCGAGAGGAAGCAGTAGAAGGCCGAAGTGAGCATCGCCATGATGAGCACGTAGCTCAGGAAGGTCGGCTCGCGCAGCAGCCGCCCGTAGGCACTGAACAGCGCGGTCAGCCAGTGGGTGGTGGTCGCCTGGACCGGCTTGCGCGCCGGCAGGCCGCGCCAGGCCGCCAGCAGGGCCAGCGCTGCCAGCGCCGCCGTGATCCAGAAATTGGCCTGCCAGCCCAGGGCCACGTGCACCTGGCCGCCCAGCAGCGTGGCCAGCGGCGGGCAGGTGCCCATGGCCATGCCCACGTAGGCCATCATGCGCGTGCGCTCGCGGCCGCTGAAAAAATCCTGCACCATGGCCCGCCCCACGGACATGCCCGCCGCGCCGCCCGCGCCCTGCAGCACACGCCCCAGCACCAGCACCGCCAGGTTGGGGGCCAGCGCCGCGGTCACCGAGCCCAGCAGGACCAGCGCCATGCCACCCAGCAGCAGGGGCTTGCGCCCGATGCGGTCCGACCAGGGGCCGTACACCAGTTGCAGACCGCCGAAGGCCGCCACGTAAGCACTGAAGGTCAGCTGCACGCTGGCCTGGCTGGCACCGAATTCCGCGGCCCAGGTCGGCATCGATGGCAGGCACAGGGTCATGGCCACGACACCGAAGGTGATCTGCAGCAGCAGCGTGGCCATCAGCCAGCCACCGGGATGCGCCGGGGCGGCGACGGCAGGGTCACGCGTGTGAGAGGTCATGGCTGGCTGTGTGTGGAAGAGGAAAGGACACGGTTGCCACACTGGCAACGAAGCAGTGTAGCCACGCCTGGGCCCGCGCACCCGGCACGTGCGCACTATCAGCTAGAGCAAGACGTCATGGCAAGGCGCGTGACGCCGCGCAACCGAACCTTGCCCGGGATCATGGAAAGCCGCACGCAGCTGGCCCACAAACCAGTTCGTGCTCGGGGACGGCGTGCTCATGGCCATGCTGCCCGGCCGGCGGCGTGGCTGAGCGCGTGCAACGCGACCCCATGAAAAAAGGGAGGCCACCGGCCTCCCTTGTGTTTTGTGCCGGGTGCGGCTGCGCTCAGACCAGCCCTTCAGCCTTCATCGCCGCCTGCACGCCCGGGCGCGCGGCTATGCGGGCCATGTAGGCCACCAGGTTGGGCAGGCCGCTGATGTCGATGGCCACGCGTTTGGTCCAGGTGGTCACCGTGAACAGGTAGGCGTCAGCCACGCTGAAGTCCTTGCCCATCAGGTAGTCCTTGCCGGCCAGCTGCTCGTTCACGTATTTCAGGCGGCGCTCGATGTTGCCGCGGCAGAAATCCTTCCACTCCTGCGGGGCGGCCGGGTTGAACAGCGGGCTGAAGGTCTTGTGCAGCTCGGTGCCGGTGAAGGTCAACCAACCCTGCATGCGGTAGCGCTCCACCGTGCCGTTGGCCGGGGCCAGCTTCTTGGCGGGCTGGCTGTCGGCCAGGTACTGCACGATGGCGGGGCCTTCGGTCAGCACTTCGCCGGAATCCAGTTGCAGCGCCGGCACGTAGCCCTTGGGATTGATGGCCAGGTAATCGCCGCCCGAGGCCGTCTTCTTGTCCTTGAGGTCCACCACCTCGGTGTCGTACTTCAGGCCCAGTTCTTCGAGCACGATGTGGGGAGAGAGGGAACAGGCGCCGGGTTTGATGAAGAGTTTCATGGTGTGGGTCTCGGGAATGAAAATGGAAAAAGCCGGGCCAGTGTAGGCAAACTTGCAAAGGCCTGCACGCATGAGCGCAAAAACCCGCGCTACCGGCCTCAGCCCCGCTTCAGGAAAACCTCGAACTCGGCCAGCGGCAGCGGGCGGCTGAAGAGATAACCCTGGTAGGCATGGCAGCCCAGCTGGGCCAGGCACTCGCGCTGCGCCTCGGTCTCCACCCCTTCGGCAATCACGGCCAGGCCCAGGCTGTCGGCCAGCACCACCACCATGCGGGCGATGGCCGCATCGTTGGGGTCCACCAGGATGTCGCGCACGAAACCCTGGTCGATCTTCAGCTGGTCCAGCGGCAGGCGCTTCAGGTAGGCAAGCGAGGAATAACCCGTGCCGAAGTCGTCCAGCGAGAAGCCCACGCCCTGCGCCTTCAGGGCACTCATCTTGGCAATGGTGGGCTCCACATCCCGCACCAGCAGGCTCTCGGTGAGCTCCAGCTTGAGCCGTTTCGGGTCGGCCCCCGTGCGGTGCAGGATGGCCAGCACCTGCTCCACGAAGTCGGCCTGGCGCAGCTGGCTGGCCGACAGGTTCACCGACATCACGAGCTGCGCGGTCTCGGGCCGCCCGGCCCAGCGCGCCAGCTGCGTGCAGGCCGTCTCCAGCACCCACAGGCCCAGCGGCAGGATCAGGCCGGTTTCCTCGGCCAGGGCGATGAATTCACTCGGCGACACCATGCCGCGCTCAGGATGCACCCAGCGCACCAGCGCCTCGACGCCCACCACCTGGTCGCGCCCCAGGACCTGCGGCTGGTAATACACCACGAACTGCTGCGTACGCACCGCCTCGCGCAGGCGCTCTTCCTGCGCCGCGTGCTCGGCCACCAGGGCCTGCATCTTCGGGTCGAAGAAATGCAGCGTGTTGCGGCCGTGCGCCTTGGACTGGTACATGGCCAGGTCGGCCTGCTTGAGCAGCTCCTCGATGGAGGTCTGGTGGCCGATGAACAGGGCCACGCCGATGCTGGGCGTGCTGCGGTTCTCGTGCCCGTCCAGCGCATAGGGCAGCCGCAGCGCGGCCAGGATCTTTTCGCCCACGTGTTCGGCCTGCGTGGCCGCTTCCTCGGAACTTGCGCTCAGGCCTTCGAGCATCACCACGAACTCGTCGCCGCCCAGGCGCGCCACGGTGTCGCCCTCGCGCACGCAGCCCGCCAGCCTTTGCGCCACCTGCTGCAGGAGCTGGTCGCCCTTGTCGTGCCCCAGCGTGTCGTTCAGGGTCTTGAAGTGGTCCAGGTCGATGAACATCAGCGCGCCATGGCGCTGGCTGCGCACACTGGAAGCCAGCGCATGCTGCAGGCGGTCCATCAACAAGCGCCGGTTGGGCAGCATCGTCAGCGGGTCGAAAAAGGCCAGCCGGGTGATCTCCTCTTCGGCCGCCTTGCGCTTGGTGATGTCCGACTCGCTGGTCACCAGGTGGGTGATGGCGCCGTCATCCCCGTGCACGGCGGTGATGGTCAGCCAGCGGGGGTAGATCTCGCCGTTCTTGCGCCGGCCCATCACCTCGCCCTGCCACTTGCCCTCGCGCATGACGGTCTGCCAGCGCTCCTCGTAGAAACCGGGCGGCTCTTTCCCGTCGGCCCTCAGCATCTTGGGCGTCTGGCCGATCAGCTCTTCGGTCGTGTAACCCGTGATCTCCGTCATGGCCCGGTTGGCCCGCAGGATCAGGTAGTTGGCATCGGTCACCATCATGCCGTCCTGCGCCTCGAAGGCCGTGGCGGCAATGCGCAGCTCTTCCACATTGCCCTTGAGCATCTCCACGTGGCGCTGCTGCGCCTCGACCATGGTGTTGAAGCCCTGCGCCACTGCGGCGATCTCGCGCGGACCGCTCACGGCCGCCCGCACCTCGAGGTCTCCCTTTTCAACGGCCTGCGCCGCCTTGACCAGCGCCGCCACCGGCTCGGCCATGAGCCGCGCGATGTCCATGGCCAGCATGACCAGCAGCCCCAGCACGATGAACGCAATCATCAACGCCCCCATGGCGCGCTGGTCGGCGGCGGCATACACGCCCTCCTCCGGCACCCCAACGTAGGCGATCCAGCCGGTCTGCGGCATGGTCTGTACCGTGAAATACCGCCGCACACCGTCGCTGGAATGCGCCACGAATTCGCCATCGTGGACCTGGGCCATCTGGCGCGTGGCCTCGGAGCCGGGCTGTCGGCCCACCATCGCCTCGGGGTCGCTGTTGCGCCAGATCAGGGTGCCGTCGGCGCTGACAAAACCGTAGCGGCTGCCGGGCGGCAGGTACTCAACGGGAATATGCGGGTCGAAAGTGGCCAGGTCCAGCGGCAGCTGCACGGAACCCACCAGTTCCTGCCGCTGGTTCCAGATCGGCGCGCTCAGCACCACCACCCACTTGCCGGTGATCGGCCCACGGTAGGGCAGGCTGGCGGAAACGCGCGGCTCCCGCAGCACCTGCTGGAACCAGTCCGTCTGCGCAAAGCTGATCTGCCGGCCGTCGCGGGGCGGCACCGCCGCGCACACCATCAGCCCGTCGCGATTGGCATAAGAGATATTGGTATAACCCGGGCTCAGCTGGTGCACGCCCTGCAGCGCCGGATCGCAGTTGCGCGGGTCCACCTTTTGCACCAGCGGGCGGCTGGCCAGGCGCTCCAGCATCACACGCGCATCGGAAATCTTGCCACCCGTGTTGCTGACCATGGTCTGCGCCAGGGTGCGCAGCGAAGTCTTGGTGCTGTCGATCGTCTGCTGCCGGTCGTAGTAGATGCTCAACCCGACCACCGTCACAAACGGGACGGACAACGCCAGCACCAGCAGCAAGAGCAGGGTTTGGATGGATGGCGTGCGCACAGAATTGGTTCTTTGCCCCGCATACCCAGCGCGGTGCCAACCAATATATCAGGCAACGCCCGTTTTCACTGTCTCCCCGCGAACGCGCACCAGCTGACGGTTGTCGCCTCAGGCCAGCAGCGCCCGGTGTTTCTCCAGCGCCTCGCGCACGATGGGCAGCACACCCTCGCCGCCCTCTTCGAGCAGGGCCTGGAATTCGCGGCGCATGCGCGGCTCCCAGAAGCGGGCAATGTGGCTGGCCAGGCCTTCCAGGGCTTCGGCCTTGTCGGGCTGGGACTGGAAGAAGGTGCCGATCTGGTTGGCCATGCGGACCAGGTGTTCGCGGTTCATGATGTTTTGCTTTCGAGAGAGATACGTTGGGGGTGGCTGTAGACGCTCAGGTCGGCGCCGCGCGCAAAACCCAGCAGCGTAAGGCCGCAGTCCTGCGCGGTGTCGATGGCCAGGCCCGTCACACCCGAGACCGCCGCCAGCAGGCCCACGCCCGCGCTGGCCGTCTTCTGCACCATCTCGTAGCTCGCGCGGCTGGTCACGACGATGAAACCCTGGCCCGCCGGCAGGCCGGCGCGGTGCAGTGCGCCCAGCAGCTTGTCCAGCGCGTTGTGGCGGCCCACGTCCTCGCGCAGCAGTTCGATCTCACCCGCTGCCGTGCACCAGGCCGCCGCGTGCGAGGCGCCGGTAACGCCCAGCAGCAGCTGGCGCTCACGCAGCCGGCCCAGCGCCGCCGAGACGGCCGGCGCATCAAAGGGTGCTCCCGCGCCCAGCGCGCCGGGCTGGCGCACCGCCTGCTCCAGGCTGTCGGTGCCGCACAGGCCGCAGCCCGTGCGACCGGCCAGGTTGCGCCGCCGGTCCTTCAGCCGCATGAAGCAGGCCGAGGCAATGTCCAGCACCACGCTGATGCCGCGTTCACCCGCCTGCACCTCGATGTCGTATATCTGCGCCGGGCTGTCCACGATGCCTTCGCTGCAGCTGAAGCCGATGGCGAAGTCCCCCAGGTCCGAGGGCGAGGCCAGCATCACCGCGTGCGAAACGCCGTTGTAGACCAGGGCCACCGGCACCTCCTCGGCCACCCAGTCCGTGGCCTCGAAGAACTCACCGCTGCGCAGGCCGCGCACGGCCGTGGCGCGGGCGCCGGCCACCGGGGGGTAAGGCAGTTCATGCATGTGCATGGCCTGCCCCATTACTTCCCCACCGTCTCGGTGGCATCGGCGGGGTGCGCCGCGTGCAGATGCTCCAGCTGCTCCTTGTTGAAACGCTCGTAGCCCTTTTGCCAGGCTGACAGCCCCCACGACGGCCGAGCCGTCTGCCCCCCGAGGGGGCTAACTTCGGCTTGGGGCGGCCCGGCGCCGAAGTTGCTCGGCTGCGTCACCGGCATCACCTGCACCGCCGTCACCTTGTACTCGGGGCAGTTGGTGGCCCAGTCGGAGTTGTCGGTGGTGATCACGTTGGCGCCCGACTCGGGGAAGTGGAAGGTGGTGTAGACCACGCCCGGCTGCACCCGCTCGGTGATGGTAGCGCGCAGCACCGTCTCGCCCGCGCGGCTCTGGATGCCCACCCAGTCGCCTTCCTTGACGCCCCGGTCTTCCGCATCCTGCGGGTGGATCTCCAGCCGGTCCTCGCTGTGCCAGCGCACGTTCTCCGTGCGGCGGGTCTGCGCGCCCACGTTGTACTGGGACAGGATGCGCCCCGTGGTCAGGATCAGCGGGAACAAACGCGTGACCTTCTCGTCGGTGGGCACGTACTGCGTGATGATGAACTTGCCCTTGCCACGCACAAAGGTGTCGATGTGCATAGTGGGTGTGCCTTCGGGCGCCTCGTCATTGCAGGGCCACTGCACGCTGCCCAGCTCGTCCAGCTTCCTGAAGCTCACACCCTTGAAGGTGGGCGTCAGCGCGGCGATCTCGTCCATGATCTCGCTGGGGTGCTTGTAGTTCATGGGGTAACCCAGCGCGTTCGACAGCAGCTGCGTCACCTCCCAGTCGGCATACCCGGCCTTGGGCGGCATCACCTTGGTCACGCGCGAGATGCGGCGTTCGGCGTTGGTGAAGGTGCCGTCCTTTTCCAGGAAAGATGCGCCCGGCAGGAAGACATGGGCGTACTTGGCGGTTTCGTTCAGGAACAGGTCCTGCACCACCACGCACTCCATGGACTCCAGCGCGTGGGCCACGTGCTGGGTGTCCGGGTCGGACTGCACCACGTCTTCACCCTCGCAATACAGGCCCTTGAAGCTGCCGTCGATGGCCGCGTCGAACATGTTCGGGATGCGCAGGCCCGGCTCGGCGCGCAGCGACACATTCCACACGCTCTCGAAAGCGGCGCGTGCCGTGCCGTCCGACACATGGCGGTAACCCGGCAGCTCGTGCGGGAAGGAACCCATGTCGCAGGAACCCTGCACATTGTTCTGGCCGCGCAGCGGGTTCACGCCCACGCCTTCACGGCCCACATTGCCCGTGGCCATGGCCAGGTTGGCAATGCCCATCACCATGGTGGAGCCCTGGGCGTGCTCGGTCACCCCCAGGCCGTAGTAGATGGCGCCGTTTTTACCCTTGCTGGCAAACAGCCGGGCGGCGGCGCGCAGCTCGGCGGCCGGCACACCGGTGATGGCTTCCATAGCCTCGGGCGAGTTGTCGGGCTTGGCCACGAACTCACGCCACTCGTTGAAGGACTTCATGTCGCAACGCTCGGCCACAAAAGCTTCGTCCACCAGACCCTCGGTCACGATCACGTGGGCCAGGGCGCTGATGACGGCCACGTTGGTGCCTGGGCGCAGCTTGAGGTGATGGTCCGCCTTGACGTGGGGCGAACGCACCAGGTCAATGGTGCGCGGGTCCACCACGATCAGGCGGGCACCGGCGCGCAGGCGCTTTTTCATGCGCGAGCCGAACACCGGGTGGCCATCCGTCGGGTTGGCCCCGATCACCATGATGATGTCGCTCTTCTCCACCGACTTGAAAGTCTGCGTGCCGGCCGATTCACCCAGGGTCTGCTTCAGGCCGTAACCCGTGGGCGAATGGCACACGCGGGCGCAGGTGTCCACATTGTTGTTGCCGAAAGCCGCGCGCACCAGCTTTTGCACCAGGTAGCCTTCTTCGTTGGTGCAACGCGAAGACACCAGACCGCCCACGGAATCACGCCCGTACTTGGCCTGGATGCGCTTGAACTCGCTGGCCGCGTAGTTGATGGCCTCTTCCCAGCTCACCTCGCTCCACGCGTCGTGGATGCTCTTGCGGATCATCGGGCTGGTGATGCGGTCCTTGTGCGTGGCGTAACCCCAGGCAAAACGGCCCTTCACACACGCATGGCCTTCGTTGGCCTTGCCGTCTTTCCACGGCACCATGCGCACCACCTCGTTGCCCTTCATCTCGGCCTTGAAGCCGCAACCCACGCCGCAATAGGCGCAAGTCGTCGTCACGCTGTGCTCGCTCTGGCCCAGCCAGATCACGGACTTCTCCTGCAGCGTGGCCGTTGGGCAGGCCTCCACGCAGGCGCCACAGCTCACGCACTCGCTCTCCATGAAAGGCTGGTCCTGGCCCGGCGAGACCCGGCTCTCGAAGCCGCGGCCCGAGATGGTGAGCGCAAACGTGCCCTGGGTCTCTTCACACGCCCGCACGCAACGGTTGCAGACAATGCACTTGGAAGCGTCGTAGCTGAAATAGGGATTGGAGTCGTCGATCTTGGGTTTGTTCTCACCACGGAAGTGGTTGGCGCCCGTCATGGCGTCGCCCATGCCGTAGCGCACCTCGCGCAGGCCCGTCACGCCGGCCATGTCCTGCAGCTCGCAGTTGCCGTTGGCAGAACAGGTCAGGCAGTCCAGCGGGTGGTCGGAGATGTAGAGCTCCATCACGTTCTTGCGCAGCTCCTGCAGCTTGCTGGTCTGCGTCTTCACCTTCATGCCGGCTTCGGCCGGGGTGGTGCAGCTGGCGGGGTAACCGCGGCGGCCTTCCACTTCCACCAGGCACAGGCGGCAGGAACCAAAGGGCTCCAGGCTGTCGGTGGCGCAGAGCTTGGGCACCTTCACGCCGGCGTCCACCGCCGCGCGCATCAGGGACGTGCCTTCGGGCACCGTGACTTGCTGGCCGTCGATCTCCAGCGTTACTTCCCGGGCGGACTCACGCTTGGGGGTGCCGTAGTCGATTTCGAGTTTGAGGTGGTTCAGCATGTTCATGCTCCTTTTCGGCTCAGGCGGCCTTGCGGTCCGGCACGGTGATGCCGAAATCCTGCGGGTAATGGTTGAGAGCGGACAGCACGGGGAAAGGCGTCATGCCCCCCATGGCGCAGAGCGAACCGTTGACCATGGTGTCGCACAGATCGCGCAGCAGCTTCACCTGCTGCGGCTGGGTGCCGTCCTGCGGCTTGGCCCGGGTGATGCGGTCGATCACCTCCACCCCACGGGTGGAACCGATGCGGCAGGGCGTGCACTTGCCGCAGGATTCGATGGCACAGAACGCCATGGCGTAACGCGCCAGCTTGGACAGATCGGCCGTGTCGTCGTGGATCACGATGCCGCCGTGGCCCACCGTGGCGCCCACGGCCGTCCAGCCCTCGTAGTCCATGGGCAGATCCCAGTGCGCCTCGGGCACATAGGCGCCCAGCGGGCCACCCACCTGCACCGCCTTGATGGGCCGGCCGCTGGCCGTGCCACCGCCGTAGTCGTACATCAGCTCACGCAGCGTCACGCCAAAAGCCTTTTCCACCAGGCCCCCGTGTTTGACGTTGCCCGCGATCTGGATGGGCAGCGTGCCCTTGGAGCGGCCCACGCCGTAGTTGGCGTAAAACGCCGCGCCGCGCGCCAGGATGATGGGCACCGAGGCAAAGGTGATCACGTTGTTGATGACGGTCGGTTTGCCAAACAGGCCGCTGAGCGCCGGAATCGGTGGCTTGGCCCGCACCACACCGCGCTTGCCTTCGATGCTCTCCAGCATGGCCGTTTCTTCGCCGCACACATAAGAACCCGCGCCCTTGCGCACTTCCAGGTGAAAGGCCTTGCCCGAGCCCAGCACGCCCTTACCGTCTTTATTGCCCAGGAAACCGGCCGCCGTGGCACGAGTGATCGCCTCGTTCAACGCCGCGATGGCATGCGGGTACTCGCTGCGCACATAGATGTAGCCACGGGTAGCACCCGTGGCCATGGCCGCAATCGTCATGCCCTCGATGAGCATGTAGGGGTCGCCCTCCATGGTCATGCGGTCAGAGAAGGTGCCCGAATCGCCCTCGTCCGCGTTGCAGACCACGTACTTCTGCTCGGCTTTAGCGGCCGCCACCGTCTTCCACTTGATGCCGGCCGGGAAGGCCGCACCGCCACGGCCGCGCAGGCCCGAGTCCAGCACCTGCTGCACCACCTCGGCGGGTTTCAGCGCCAAGGCCTGGCGCAGGCCGGCGTAACCCTCGTGCGCCTGGTAGTCCTCCAGCGACACCGGGTCCGTGATGCCCATGCGTGCAAAGGTCAGGCGCTCCTGCTTCTTCAGGTAGGGGATCTCATCCGTCAGGCCCAGGTTCAGCGGGTGCTTGCCACCCGTGTGGAACCCGGCCTCGAACAGGCCCGCCACGTCTTCCACCTGCACCGGCCCGTAAGCCACGCGGCCCTTGGGGGTGACCACTTCCACCAGCGGCTCCAGCCAGAACAAACCACGCGAGCTGTTGCGCACCAGCTCGATGCCCACCTTGCGCTTGCGCGCCTCCAGCACGATGAGCGCGGCCACTTCGTCGGCCCCCAGGGCCAGGGCTGCGGAATCACGCGGCACAAAAATCTTGATGGAACTCATGCGGCCTCCTTCAGCTGCGCCAGCAGGTGGTCAAACTTGGCGTGGCTCACGCGGGCGTAGGGCTTGTCGTTGATGCTCATGGACGGCGCCGTGGCGCACAGGCCCAGGCAGTAGACGGATTCCAGCGTCACGTTCTGGCCGGCAGCGTGCTTGCTGGCGTGTTCCCACAGGGCTTCCGAGCCGCAAGACTGGCAGGCCTCGGCCCGGCAGACCTGCACCACGGCGCCCTTGGGCGCCTCGGTGCGGAAGTGGTGGTAGTAGGAGATGACCCCGTGCACCTCGGCGCGGGAGAGGTTGAGCGCCTCGGCAATGTCGGCCACGGCGTCATTGGGCACATAACCCAGTTCGTCCTGGATGTCGTGCAGGATGGGGAGCAGCGCCCCCGGCATGTCGCGCTTGTCGTCCAGCACCCGGCGTAGGGTGCTCTGGACCTGGTTGTTGCTTGTCATGTTTGCCTCGCTTTTTCAGCGACACGCCCGGGGAAAGGACGCGTCTAACGAGGCGCAGTGTCAGTCTCGGATCAACCTTGGGTCAAATTGATTCGAGACATGCGAGGATTTAGTTTGATGATGTATGCAATTGGATGCATAGAGGGTGTGCATGTAGCTTCATAGAAGCCGAGAAGCTGAAAGCGTCAATCATCTTTTGATTTGAGCACTCGTCGACATCATCTTGGGCTTCCCCCAGTTTCCCGGACACATTCAATAACATGATGTGTTCAGGAGATATTCATGACGAGGACAAGACGGAGCTTCACGGACGAGTTCAAGCGTGAGGCGGTAAAGCTGGTCAAGCAACCGGGCGCCATGGTCA
>JAXMMJ010000038.1:0-16524 GCA_034366585.1 Hylemonella sp. | reverse complement strand
GGCCCCAACCAGAAGTGGGTGGCCGACTTCACGTACATCTGGACGGCTGAGGGCTGGCTGTATGCGGCCGCCGTGCTGGACCTGTACTCGCGCCGGATTGTGGGCTGGTCAATGCAGGAGAGCATGACCTCGCAACTGGTGCCATCCATTTGGCCAAGATCTCTTGCGCCTGTTTAATTAAGGAGGGATCTTTCTGCATTGCCAGAACTGCAGCTCGATGAAGGGCGAGGCTTTGCAAATCCTGGGATCGATGGCTTGAGTCGTCGATCGAAATGACGATTTGGCGTTCGTGGCCTGCCCGTTGGTATTTCGCGTCAAATGCCGTTGAAGCGTGACGCATAGAGTCCTCAGTCAGACGAGCTAGCTCACCTTCTAATCCGAGTGTGGCCATGACCTTTAGGTACATCCCGATGGAAGGGGCCGGGTCGCCTGATTCCACCGACTGTAGGGTCATGCGCGAGACCCCTGCCCGTTTGGCCATCTCAATGACCCCTAGGCCTTGCGCTTGACGTAACCGTTTCAGTCGACTCCCCAATTTCATCAACAACTGGAGATCCAAGACGGTCAGGGAATCCTGGATGTTCATTTGTCCACTATAGTGGACAAATTGATTGAAAGGAATCTGAATTTCTTGCAGCGTGTTCGAAGCTTTATGTCAGAGTTTTCTGACGTGATCTTTGTACACTTCAACGAAGCATGACGCTCCATCCCTCAAGAATTTCATACGATGAATGTACAAAGATTATTTAAACTGCTTAACTCTCGTCAAACCCGCATGCTGCTTGCCTCCAGGCTCAAGGTGATGTTGGCCGATCTGGGCCTGAGTCCGGACTCGGCTGCGCAAGCTTTGCATGTCACCCCCCGCACGGTCAGGCACTGGATTTCAGGCAAGACTCTTGTGCCGTATGCGGCCTATCGGCTTCTGCGCATCCTGGCTGGCTCCGAGCTTCCTTCCAACGGCTGGGACGGCTGGCATATGCATTCCGGCAAGCTCTGGAGTCCTGAGGGCTATGGGTTCGAGCCTCAGGATTCCAGCTGGTGGGGTCTGCTAGTCAGGAAAGCTCGGCTTTTCCACCAACTCTACGATCGGGAAACCCAGCTTACAGCCCTGCTTGCACGGGCCGGAAGGGCTCCGGCAACCGGCACCGGGGATGCGCTGGCGCACCCCGGGCCGGTGGCGGGGACCGTCCCGACCGGCGAAGCCGGGCGGGCGGCGAAGCCGCCCGGCCTAGATTTATCCCTAAGAAACTTTGGGGCACACGCAGTGAAAACCGAGGAAACATGCGGGTTCCAAGACCCCCCCGAAAACCGGCCTCTAGGTCAGTCTCCACTAACAAAGGCTGGGGAGGTCGCATCATGGGCCGATTAATCCTGGTCCTGTTCCGGTCCGCGGTCGATCGGGCCGTCTGGCTGGCTAACCATGGTCCCAGGTTCATCCCCCTGCCTCTCCGCATGGTTCCTTTGCGCTTCCTGGCCTTCCTAGTCCGCCTACGGCACGACCTAGGGGGGATGGGGGTTATGACCCCCATGAAAGCCCAGAACAGCCCTTCCAAGCCCTCCAGCCGCGTGGACTGCCCTGCCCCTGCCCAGGTGCTGGCTGCGCGCCCTGAAAAGCGGTCTTCTAATATCAACGAATGAAAGGATTGCAGCGATGATCCATAAGACAGAACATATACATCGTATTAAGTTAAAGAAACCTCAATAAACAGGGGTAAAACAAACAATATCGTTAAAAATCAATTAACTATATTAAACATCTAACGTAATTTATGAGATTTGGTTTGCATCGAAACTTCCCTGCGGATGGACGGGACCTTGCCCAGACGGTCGACTTCCATGACGAAACCGGACGGGACTGCGCGGACACAGATATCGAGATCCCTGGGTTCGAAGTCACCGGCCGACACCGCCAGGAATTTCGCAGCTGGCCTGGAGCGCCTGATGCGTTCCACCACATCTGCCACCCGCAGCTGGTCCAGGCCCAGGATCTGGTCCCGGATGTATTCGGCACAGGCAAGGTCGTCGTCGTCCTGGGCATGCGACGCGATGACATTGACGGTCCGCAGCCCCTTCCTGGCCAAGAGATGGCGTACGTGCCTGGCCGTATTCATGGCATTGGAATAGCCCGTGACGAAGACATGGCGGGCTTCTAGAGCCGCCAAAGTGGCCTTGACCCCGTTGGTGGTCTTTTGAACCAGGCGGCGGCCCTCCAATTCGGCCTGGGCCACGCGGTACGGCGAGTTGTCGAGGTCGAAGCCGGGGATGCCGAGCCCTTTGATTTCTCCCGCCAGCAGCAAGGCGGGATCACTCGCCTTCAGGGTCATGGCCTCCTCGACGGTGTTGACCAGCAGGATTTCCCGAACACCGCGCAGGAAAGCGACGTGCGCCACCGTGAACGCGCGAATGACATCAATGACGATATTGATGTCGGCGTCCGGATAGGGCTGATCACTCCCTTGCAGGATCCGGATCTCAGGAGGTGCCGGGCCGCTCATGCCGCCACGCCCGGTGCATCGGTCCTTCGAGTCAAGGCGATGCCCGGTATTACTTGAGCCTCACCATGCCGGGGATCAACGCGGCTGGTTGCGGCCATTCGTTCCTTCCCGTGCCTTCGAGTTTGCGGCGCCGCTCTACGCCCGTACTGAAGCGGCTCGGTTTGGCCTCGGGTTCGACGAAGCGCCCGTCCGGCCCGTCGTAGAGGGAAAAGGTGTCGGACCGGATGCCCAGCCGCAAGGTTTCCAGGCCGATCACGTCGCCAAAGGCAATATTGCCCAGATTGACGTTGGGGCCGAGCGCAGCGATCAGTTTGGTCTGCAAGGCCTTGGTCGGCGCCTCCCAGATGGCATCGGAAGAGTTGAACTGGGCATTGCTGATGCTCTCCACCAGGTCGGAGCGCAGGCGGCCCTGGGCATCGCAGATGCCGCTCTTGCCCGATTCCCGCGCTTCCAGGATCACCCTTTTCGCTCCGGCAGCCAGATCGGCATGGATTTCGGCGATCCATTGGGAGATCGGCATGTTGTCGGCCTCGTCGATGTCCTTCTTTCCAACCTCGCTCAGGACGTAGAACTCCTCGGCGAAATCGGCGATGTGCTTGCCCTTTTCTTCGCTGGAAAGCGGCAAGGTGCCATTGGAGATCTCGACGATCTGGCAGTTGTAATGCTTGAGGAAGCGGTAAAACGCGTCCAGCTTCTTCTGGGCCAACGCCTTTTCGAACAGGGTGCCGCCGAAATAGAACATCACGTCGTTGTCGATCAGGCACTGGATCTTCTTTTCCAGCTCGCTGGTGACCATGGCCGTGCACCAGCCGAACTTGACGACATCAATCAGGGCCGCATCGCTTTCCACCACGTCCGTGAAGTAACGGGTCGGAACACCGTTATCGATCAGGGCGGTGAGGCCGAAATCCCGGGGTTTGGGGATGCGCTTGGGTGTATCCAGAAAGTTTTGCGACAGCATAAGACCTCTTTCAAGGGGGGGCGGGTGAAACCGGACTCGTGAACATGCGTGAGGGCTCAAGCACGGGAATCGCCCTTCCCCGGTGCAGAAAACACGAGATGGCAATGCGGGTCCAGCACGCCTGGTCATCTGGCAGCGGGCTTTGATCGCTGTCGACGACCTCGACCATGCGGATGAGGAAGGGGGCACATAAGGCCCCGTACTCGATGGCTACGCCGGGCGCCACCTGATAGGCCACCACGAGCACATGGCTGAAAGGCGGAGCGGCCGGCGCATCGACGCCGCCCAGGTAGGCCTGGAGGTCGATCAGTGGCAGTTGCCTGCCCTGCCAGGCCACCAGTCCCCGGCAGAAATGCGCCATGCCGGGCACCGGCACAAGCCGGGGCGAGTCGACCAGTTCGACGCCCGCATGAACCGGCAGGGCGATGAACGAATCCTGTGCGTATTCCAGCACACAGGCCAGCGCCGGGGTCTCACGCCCGGCTTCAACGGGGAGCGTATCGTCAAGCAGAACGGGCAGTTGCATGTCCATGGTTCAGTCCGGATGCCGCGGCGTCTCAGGGAGCATGCGCTCGGCCGTTGTGCAAAAAGCAAGCTCCCTGTCGATCTCGACGTAGGCGTCGATCAACTCCATCTTGCCTTGCATGACGGCAGGTATGGCATGAAATTCGAGCTCCGTATCAATCAGGACCCGGACTTCGGTCCAGGCCAGCGCGGTTTCCTGACCGGAGCCAGTGAAACGGGTCAGAAGGAAGCGATCCGGTGGAAACGTGCCCAGCAAATCCATCTGCGCGGACAGCGCCAGCACCGCCTGCGCCCCGCCCGGCTTGTCCCCCAGCGTAAAGACGCCCGGCTCGGTAGTCGCCACAGGTGCTTGATCGATGTATTCGGTCGACGACACGTCGCGCTGAGGGATCAACAGGCGCAGCGAATCGGCGCGTAACAGCACGAAGTCGCCGCGCATCTTCATGGTCCGGGCCTGGCCCGTGCGGCTCGGATCGCTCATTCTTTGTGGCTCCCCGGTTCCTTCATGCCACCAACGCCTCGCGTATGGTCTGCAGAAGTTCGCCCTCGTTGTAGGGCTTGGTGATGTAGTTGCTGACGCCAGCCTGTTCGGCCAGGCGACGGTGCTTGTCCTGGGAGCGCGAGGTGATCATGATCACCGGCACTGCCTTGAGATCGTCGCGGTTGCGGATATGGGTGGTGAGCTCGATGCCGTTCATATTGGGCATTTCGAGGTCGGTCAGCACGATGTCCGCATTGAAGGACCCCAGGGTGTCGATGGCGTCGATGCCGTCGCGCGCCGACTGCACCCGAAAGCCCGCATCCTGAACCAATTGCATCAGGGAGGTGCGGACTGACAAGGCATCGTCGACGATCAACACACCCGGCGAGTCTTTCTGCGCCGCCGCCGCGGTATCGGACGTGCGCAGGCTCTTCACCTGACGCCGGACGCTTTCGCTGGCAAGCAGCTGGCTGGTGTCCAGGTTCACGGCCACGCTGCCATCCCCCAGGATCGACAGTCCGGCCACGCCGCGGATGTGGCGCGCAAACCGGCCCGGATTCTTCACCAGCAACTCGCGCGAATCGACCAGGCGATCAACGCCCAGCACATGCGTCTTGTTGTCCGCCCGGATAATCACGGCATCGTAGTCATCCAGCGGTTTTTCGCTGTCCAAGGCCAGCCCGGTCAGCTCAGCCAGCAGCCGACCGCCCAGTATCCGCTTGCCGTGGTGGTAGACCAGCTTGTCGCCAGCGCGTTCGAATCTCCCGACGCCCCTCGGGACGGCCTGTTCGATATGCAGCGAAGGCAATGCAAAGCGCTGACCACCGACCTCCACCACCAGCGACTGCATGGTCGACAGCGAGGCGGCGAAGCGCAGTTCGAAGGTGCAGCCCTGCCCTTCCCGCGTGCTGATGCGGATGGTGCCATTCATGGCGCTGATCCAGTCCCGCACCACGTCCAGGCCCACGCCGCGCCCCGACACCTCGCTCACGGCATCACGCGTCGAAAAACCGGGCAACAGGATGAGGCGCGCCAGGTCGTCGTCCGTCAATACCTGGTCCGGATTGATGAGCCCCCTTTCCATGCCGCGCCTGCGGATGGCGGCCAGATCCAGCCCGCGGCCATCATCGCTGCACTGGAGCACGACCTGCTGGCCCTGGCGCGAATACGCCAGCTCGATGCGACCCACGGGCTCCTTGCCAGCAACCCTGCGTTCCTCGGGCGATTCGATCCCGTGATCGACCGCATTGCGCAGCAGATGCAGCAGCGGCTCAGCCAGGCGATTGAGCATGTCGCCGTCGATCAGCGCCTCGCTGCCCTTGATGCCCAGCACCGCCTGTTTGCCGGTGGCCTGGCAGGTCGCACGCACATTGCGCTGCAGACGCGGCTCCAGTATGCCGGCCGGGCTCATCCGTGTGCGGATGACCAAGTGCTGCAAGTCCTTGGACAGGCGCTGCTGCAGCGACTGCACCCCCGTCAACTGGGAAATGTCCTCTTCGAGGCGGAAAGCGAGCGTGCGGGCATCGGCGGATTCTTCCATCAGTGCATGGGTCGTGCTGTGCAGTTCGCTGTACTGGTCCATCTCCAGCGGGTCGAAAGCCTCTTCGTTCTCACGGCGCGTACGGGCGCGCATCATGGTCAGGGCTCGCACGTCGACCAGGGTCTCCAGTTCGAACAGGCGCTTCTGCACCCGCAGGTTCTGGTTGATCAGATCGCGGGCGTGCTCGGTCAGGCGCTTGATGCGGGCCTCCAGCGCGGCGCTGTTGACCGAGACTTCGCCCGAGACGCGGAACAGTTCGTCAACCTGCTGGACGCTGACACGCAGCGCGGTGGCGTTGCGCGCCGCAGACGAGGCGCCTTCGTGGGCTTGCGCGACCGCCTGCCGGGACTCCGGCGCGTTGCTGTGGCCGGCGACCTGTGACGGCGCCGTGCTGGCCAGCACCACGGAAGTGGAGCGCGACAGAGGCTGGTCGATGACTTCGCCGCGGTCGATGCGATTGGCCAGATCCAGGACTCTTTGCAGCACCTCCTGAGCCTGTTGAGGGTAATCGTCCGTGCCGGTGACATAACCGACCATCTGCTCAAGGCAGTAGGCGGCGTCCAGCAGCGTGTCCGCGGCCGGCTTGGCAACGACCCCGCCCTGGCCTTCGAAGTGATCCAGGATGTCCTCGAAATGGTGTCCCAGCGAAGCCAGGCCGCGCAGACCGATGATGGCGCCGGAACCCTTGAGGGTGTGGGCCATGCGCCGCGCGGCAACCAGGTCCGAGCTGTCGCCCTGCCCCAGTGCCATGTTGCGCGACAGGTCCACCAGATAGCGTGCCTGGTCGGGCGCCTCGTGGAAAAAGCCCTCCAGCAGCTTGGCATCCACATCGGCCGGAATCTGCAGTGCCACGTCTTCCGGTGTGGCCAGCACCGCGCGTGCCGGCTGGCCATCTCCGCCCGGCTGTTGCACCTGCAGCGGCATGGCGCCCAGCATGTGCATGATCTTCAGCGCCTGTTCCTCATCCAGCGCATAGGGCGCATGCACCAGGTGGTCGACCAGGCCCGCAGCCGTGGTCGGATCGGAGATGTTGCGCAGGTAATAGATGATCAGCGGCGGCCACGCGCGCAGAAACCTGATCAGGTCCCCGCGTTCATGGTTCTGCAGACCCGGCAGTGCCAGCGTGTTCTCAAGCACATGGTTGCAGACCGCCTGCAGACCCGGAAAGCCCGCCATTTCGGCAGCCTCCCCCATCCGCTGCGCCAGGCTGCTGTATTCATCCAGCGCCACCAGAAAGGCCTGGTCGGCGGCATCCAGGGATGCCAGTTCGTCCAGGTCGCGGTCGAGCTGCGGCTGGGCGAGTTCGATCTCGGCGGCCAGGGCATCGATCAGGTCGTTCAGCTTCACGGGCGTAGCCTCCTCGGGAAAACAATGCCGGCGTCGGACTCAGGCCATCTTCGGCAGCTTGAACACGTTGACTGACTCCACCAGGCGGCGCGCCGATTGCAGCAGCGACTCGGTTTCGCGGTTCTGCGCCGAGATCTGGTCTGCCGTGCGCTCCGTGCTCAGGCCGATGTGCTGCACCGAGGCCAGCAGGTTGGCCGACATCTCGCGCTGCTGCTCGGACATCTCGGCAATCCGCTTCACCTGTGCCACCAGTTCTCCGGTGATCTGCTGGGTCATGCGCATCTGCTCCCCTGCCTTTTGCGCCTGTTCGGAGCCCTGCACCACCTGGCCGATGGTGCGGTTTACCGTGCTGATGGTTTCATTGGTTTCGAGCTGGATGTTGTTCACCAGCGTGCTGATCTGCTGTGTGGCCGTCCGCGAGCTTTCGGCCAGTCGCTGCACTTCTTCCGCCACCACCGCAAAACCACGCCCCGCTTCTCCGGCCACCGCGGCCTGCATGGACGCGTTCAGCGCCAGCACGTGGGTGCGTTCCGAGATGGTGTTGATCAGGTTCACAATGCCTGAAATTTCCTGAGAACGCTCGCCCAGGCGCTTGATGCGCTTCTCCGTCTCGGCGATCGTTTCGCGGATCGACTCCATGCCCTTGACCGTGCCGTTCACCGTTTCCAGCGCGGTATTCGTCACGGCCGTGGCCTTGCTGGCCGATGCATTGGACTGCTCCGCCAACTCCGCCACCTGGTTCATGGTCTGCGTTGCGTTGGTGAGAGATTCGATCATCTTGCCCACGCTGGTGCGCTCGTCCGCGGCCGTCTTGGACACCATCTCGGCCTGGGTGCGCACCTTGTCCGAGGCCTGGGCCACGTGGCCGGCGATCTGGCTCACGCCCTGCAGCACCTTGGAGGTCTCGGCCGTCAGGGAATTGATGGAGTCGGACACGGTGCCGATCACGTCCTCGGTGACGGGGGCCTTCACGGTCAGGTCACGCTGCGACAGTTGGTGCACCGATTCCAGGATCGAGATGACCGACTGGTTCAGACGGTCGTTTTCCGTCTCGGCCTTCAGCTGGGCATCGCGGCGTTCCTTCAGAAGACCATGCACCGTGCGCCAGATGGCACCCAGTTCGTCCTGCGACTTGACGCCCTCGGCTTCCTTCAACTCCTCGCCTGCGCGCACACGCTCCACCGTGTTTTGCAAATCCTGCAAGGGACGGCTGATGCCGCGGTACACATACAGCGCCGTGCCGATGCCGAGCAATGCCAGCAGCAGGCCGGTCAGACCCATCAGGCGGTTGGCCGTCGAGTGGATCTGGGCAATGCTCTCTTCGTTATTCTTCTGCGCCAGCTTGCGCAAATCCGTGATACCCTTCACGGTGGCAATCGCCCCGGGGGTCGTCCATTTGAGACGGATCTCCTGGACCTCATCCACCTTGCCTTCGTCGAACATGCCGAAAAGCAGCGGCTGCTTGGCCACATACTCCGCAAGAAACGCCCTCGTCTGCTTCAGCTTTTCAGCTTCTTCTTCCGTCAGGTTGGGCAGCTCCGAGTAGGCTTGCAGGCCCTGCTCGACGTCCCGGATGTGTTTCGGGTTGGCGTCCTTGATGCCCTGGCGCCGTTTCGCATCCGGACTGGTCATGTACAGCGGGAAGCCGGAACGCAGTTCCCAGACGGAGTTTTCCGCCTGCGCAATGATCGAGAACTTGGTCTCGGTCAGCGCCTGCAGACGCTGGAAGGTGTTCACCTGCCAGGTGGCCACCACGGCGAATACGGCGGAGAGGAGCAGCAGCAGGCTGAAGCCGGCCAGCACCTTGGTTCGGATCGTCAGGTTCAATGTCATCATGGCACTCCAGTCGTTGCAATCATCAAGGGGGCGGCCATGGCCCGGTTATGCGCCTGTGGCCGCCAGTTCGTCGATCAATTGGCTCAGCAGCGCCGGCACCTGCAAGTCCATCCAGGTACGCTCGGCGGCCCAGTAGGTCTGATGCACGCAGGCTTCCAGCACGGTCGGCACCGGCGCGCCCTCCGCACGGTCGCCGGGCTTGAAACGCAGACGCATGGGCAGACCGTCGATGAGCACGCCCGCGGCATCCGCGCCATGCCCCAACACCAGCAGCATGGGCTTGGCGCCCTGCTGGTGCTCCAGGCCCAGATAGATCGCCAGATCAAAAACGGGCACCAGCAGGCCATGCAGGTTGGCGATGCCGATGAACCAGTCCGGCGCGTTCGGCAGTCGGTAGGTCGCAGGCATGTCGGACAGTTCGCTCCCGTCCTCGTAACGGATCATCAACCCGAGGTGGCCGATGAAAAAGCCCTCGCGCTGCTGCAGCTCGTCGCCGGCTGCAGCCACGCCGGTGCCGGCGGTGGCGTAGGCGGTCGCCAGTGCGGTGCCTGCCGGATCCGCTCCTTCGAACGTGAATCCGCGGCGCAACGCCGCGGTGGGCGGCATCAGCGCGTGAACCGAGGTCTGCGCATCGTTCATGGCTGGCTGCATGGTCTCGCCACTCAAGCCAGTTGCGCCAGGATCTGCTCGCGGCTGTAGGGCTTGGTGACATAGCCCCGGGCACCCAGCATCTGGCCCCAGGCCATGTCAGCTTTCTGGTTCTTGCCCGAGACGAACACCACGGGGATGTTCCTCGTCGACTCATCGGCCTTGAGCATGCGCGTGGCGGCAAACCCGTCCACTTCCGGCATGTTGATATCCATCAGGATCAGATCGGGCTGGTCGCGCCTGGCCCGCTCCAGCGCCATGGCGCCGTTCTCCGCCAGCAGTGGCTGGTGGCCGGCCTCGGAGACGATGCGCTCGAGATGGGCGCGGTCGGCCTGCGTGTCATCGACGATGAGGATTTTTCTTGCCATTTTTGCTCTCCCTTTGTTCTGACGAGGATGTGCGCAAGTCGGCGCTCAATGCAAGGCACGGACCTGCGACAGCAGCTGTTCATCGCTGAACGGCTTGGTGACATAGCCCTTGGCACCGAGCATCTGGCCCCAGGCCTTGTCAGCCTTCTGGTTCTTGGACGAGACCAGGAGCACCGGGATATCTTTGGTCTGTGCATCGCCCTGCAGGGCGCGGGTTGCGGCAAAGCCGTCCATTTCGGGCATGTTGATGTCCATCAGGATGGCATCGGGCCGGCTCCGCTTGGCGGAGGCCACGGCCTGGACGCCGTCGGCGGCCGTTGCCACCATGTAGCCGGCTTCGCTGAGCAGCTTTTCAAGACGCTGGCGGTCGACCGGGTTGTCTTCGACGATGAGGATGTTGCGGGCCATGGTGGGTACTCCTGGAATGGGGGATTCAGTTGGGCAGATGCACGGCAAGGACATCGCCGAGATGCTGGGGGTCGATGGGCTTGGTCAGGTAGGCGTCGCAACCGGCCATCTTTCCGCGGATGCGATCGAAGGGGGATGACTTGCTGGTGAGCATGACCACCGGCACGGCGTGGCTGCCGCGCAGCATGGACTTGATCTGGCGGCAACCTTCATAGCCGTCGAGGCCGGGCATCAAGACATCCATCAGCACGCAATCGACCCGTTCGTGCGACAGGATTCTGAGCGCAGACGTCACACTGTCGGCTTCGCTCACGGCGAAGCCGCCTGCTTCCAGCAAGGAGCGCAGATGGTTGCGCACGGCCAGACTGTCGTCGACCACCAGGATGGGACGATCGGAGAAGCGCCCGAGAAAAGTGCTATGGGCCGTGTCCTGCGCTGCAGCCTGCACCACGGAGGGGGCACTCGGGCCGTTTTCCAGCGCGCGCGCCAGCAGGATGGGCAGGATGGACCATTGCACCGGCCGGCGGATGATGGTGTGACCCGCCGGCACCGGGCCGCGGCCTCCGATCCAGATCACGGCCTTGTTTTCAATCCATGGCTGCTGCCTGGCCCAGGTGACGGCGGTACTGTCGCCGGCTCCGATCAGGACCACATCGGCCCGCTCTGCGTCGTGTTCTTCCAGGATTTCCAGGCGCGGTGAACGCCTCAGGGAAACCCGGACCAGGCCGTCGAGCAACTGGCGTTCGTCGCGTTCGAGCCCCCGGACCAGCAGCTTGAGCGCGGAGCCGGCGGCCTCCTGCTTGCGTGCCGATGATGTCGCCTCAGCCATGGCGGCCGAGGGGCGCAGAGAAGTGCGCTCCATCCCCCTTGCGTGGATTTCACTGCTCACAGCCACCTCCCAGATTGGACTGCCTAGACGTGACGAGCCTTTTTTTTCTGTTGCCGCCGGCTCATCTGCGCAACAACTTGAAAAAATCTTGCGCTGCGGCTGCAAGGGGCTCAAGCAACACTACAGTTTTTTACATTTGCACCAGCTTTGAAACGAAAGCTGTTACAAAGCCTGCCTTCCCGTGACGAGACGGGGTGGAGTGGCCCGGACCGGGGGGCGCGGCGATTCAGCCTTGTGCGGCGGCGCGGGAATAGGGGGAAAACAGGCGCTCGAAGTTGCGGCTGGTGAGGTCTGCGATGGACTCCACCGTGCATTGCCGCAATTGCGCGATCTGCTGCGCGACGAAGGGCACGTAGGACGGGTTGTTGGTTTTCCCGCGGTGCGGCACCGGCGCCAGATAGGGGCTGTCGGTCTCGATGAGCATGCGATCCATGGGCACGAAGCCGGCCACTTCACGCAGGTCGGCGGCATTCTTGAAGGTCAGGATGCCCGAGAACGAGATGTAGAAACCGAGGTCCAGCGCCGCACGTGCCACGGCCATGGTTTCCGTGAAGCAGTGGAACACCCCGCCGGCCGCGCCGGGCGAGCCGTCTTCGCCCTCTTCGCGCAGGATGGCCAGGGTGTCGTCCGAAGCGCTACGGGTGTGGATGACCAGGGGTTTGCCCAGTTGGCGTGCCGCCCGGATATGGGTGCGAAAACGCTGGCGCTGCCACTCCATGTCCGCCACGGTGCGCTCACCGAGGCGGTAGTAGTCCAGCCCGGTCTCGCCAATGCCGATGACACGCGGCAGGCGGCCGCGCGTGAGCAGGTCGTCCAGCGTGGGCTCGGTCACACCCTCGTTGTCCGGGTGCACGCCGACCGTGGCCCAGAAGTTGTCGTAGCCCAGGGCCAGGCCATGCACCTGCTCGAACTCTTCCAGCGTGGTGCAGATGCACAGGGCCCGGCTCACGCCGGCCCGGGCCATCGCCTCGCGGATGCGCGGCAGATCTTCGCGCAGCTCGGGGAAGGTCAGGTGGCAATGGGAATCGGTGTACATGGCAATGAGGCCGCAGCCACCCTGCGGTGCGCGCAGGGCAGCCCGGCGCGGCGCTCAGATGGTCTGGGTGGTGCGGTCGGACGACAGGTGGGAGCCCAGGATCTCTTCGATCTTGTTCTTGAGCAGGCGCGATTTCTCGTCTGCCGGGAAACGCACGCCCACGCCCTGGGTGCGGGTGCCGGCCGCCTTGGCGGGCGTGACCCAGGCCACCTTGCCGGCAACCGGGTAGCGTTGGCTGTCGTCCGGCAGGGACATCAGCACGTAGACATCGTCGCCCAGTCGGTATTCGCGCGTGGTCGGGATGAACACGCCGCCTTCGGCGAACAAGGGGATGTAGGCGGCATAGAGCGCAGCCTTCTCCTTGATCGCCAGCTGGATGACGCTGGGGCGGGGTGTGGCGGTGGTAGGGGCTGTGGACATGGTGCGGGGCGATGCGAAGCTGCTAGTTTAGAGCGGTTTGGGCGCGACTCACAAGCGCCTCGATCATCAGGCCCGTGTTGAAGGGGTGTTCCGCGCTGCGGCTCTCCTGCCCCAACTCGCGCTGCCAGGCGCTCAGCACAGGCAAAGCTGGCGGCGGCGGCAGGTCGCTGGCGTCGAAATAACGTGGTGTTGCGCCGCTGCCCAGCGCCAGCAGGTCGTGGCAAAGCTTGTGCAGTGCGTCGACCAGCTGGACCGGGCTCCAGTCGGCCACCGTGGCGAGTTCGCCGCGCTGCATCGCACGCGGCAGGTTGCGCCAGCTCTTGGGCTCGCGCCCCGTGGCGGCAAACGCCAGGGCATCGTCGGGCCGTCCGCCCGCCGCACGCAGCAGTGTGCGGGCATCGGCCGCGGCCAGGCCCTGCCCCTGCAGCCAGGTCAAGGCCTCGCTTTCGGTCGGCCAGGTCATGGTATGGGTCAGGCAGCGGCTACGGATGGTGGGCAGCAGCTGGTGCGCGGCCTCGCTAGCCAGCACGAAGCGCACGTCACCAGGCGGCTCTTCCAGGGTCTTGAGCAGGGCGTTGGCCGTGACGTGGTTCATGCGCTCGGCCGGATAGACCAGCACGGCCTTGCCGCGTCCGCGCGCGCTGGTGCGCTGGGCGAATTCGATGGCGTTGCGCATGGCCTCGATACGGATCTCCTTGCTGGGCTTGCGCTTCTTCTCGTCGATGTCGCTCTGTGATTTTTCGTCCAGGGGCCAGCCCAGCTCCAGCATGACGGTCTCGGGCATCAGCACGCACAGATCGGCATGGGTGCGCACCTCGATGGCGTGGCAGGAGGGGCAAGTTCCGCAGGCGCCCTGCTCCGTGGCCTGCTCGCACAGCCAGGCGCGCACCAATGCCAGGCCCAGGCTGTACTGCCCCAGGCCGGACGGCCCTTGGAGCAGCCAGGCGTGGCCGCGCTGGGCCAGCAACTGGCGACTTTGCTGAGCGAGCCAGGGTGCCAGGGTGCTTTCCTGCGTCATGCCAGCCATCCCCTTTGACGTACGGCGGCCAACACGTCCTGCCAGACCTTTTCCCGGACTTGCGCCGCGTCGATGCGGGCAAAGCGCTGTGGGTCCTGGGCCAGGCGTTCCGCATAACCCTGTGCCACGCGGCGGAAGAATTCGACCGGCTGCGCCTCGAATTTGTCGGGCACGCGCGCGCCCGCCAGTCGCTGTGCCGCAATGGCCGGGTCCAGGTCGAACCACACGGTCAGGTCGGGCTGGCGCAGGGCCGTGGTGCCGGGCCTGGCCTGGACCCAGGTTTCCAGCACGCTCAGCACGGGCAGATCGAACCCTCGCCCACCGCCCTGGTAGGCATAGGTGGCGTCGGTAAAACGATCGCACAACACGACGTCGCCGCGCGCCAGGGCCGGCTCGATGAGCTGCTGCAAGTGGTCGCGGCGCGCCGCGAAGACCAGCAAGGCCTCGGTCATGGCGTCCATGGGGTCATTGAGGACCAGGGTGCGCAGCTTTTCTGCCAGCGGCGTGCCACCGGGCTCGCGCGTGAGCGTCACATGGCGGCCTTGCGCGCGCAAGGCCTGAGCCAGCCCTTCGATGTGGGTCGACTTGCCGGCGCCGTCGATGCCCTCGAAGCTGATGAACAGGCCCGGCATTCAGCGCTGTCCCAGCTGGTATTTGCGCACGGCGCGGTTGTGTTCTTCGAGGGTGGCGCTGAATTCGCTGGTGCCATCGCCCCGCGAGACGAAATACAGCGCCCTGGTCTGCGCGGGCTGAACGGCTGCCAGCAGCGCATCCTGGCCGGGCATGGCGATCGGCGTGGGCGGCAGGCCAGCACGGGTATAGGTGTTCCAGGGCGTATCGGTCTGCAGGTCGCGCTTGCGCAGGTTGCCATCGAACTTGGCACCCAGGCCGTAGATGACGGTGGGATCGGTCTGCAGCAGCATGCCGATGCGCAGGCGGTTGTTGAAGACGCCGGAGATCTGCCCGCGGTCCGAGGGACGGCCGGTTTCCTTCTCGACGATGCTGGCCAGGATCAGGGCTTCGTCCGGGCTCTTGAGCGGGCTGTCGGGCGAACGCTGGGCCCAGGCGGCCGCCAGGCGCTGGTCCATCTCCTGCAGGGCGCGCCGCAGCAGGGCCAGATCGCTGGATCCCTTGGCATAGCTGTAGGTCGTCGGAAAAAAGCGTCCTTCCGGGGGTACACCCGGGCGGCCGAGTTTCTCCATGATCTCGGCGTCGCTCAAATCCTTGATGTCGGGCTTGAGTCGGTCGGCTTTTGCCAGCAGCTCGCGCCACTGGGTGAAGGTCAGCCCTTCGACCAGGGTCACGTTGCGCTGGGCCACTTCGCCGCGCACCAGCTTGTTGACCAGCGTACGCGGGGTGGGCGTACCGCTGATCTCATAACTGCCGGCCTTGAGCTGACGCGCCTGCCCGGAAAGGCGTATCCACCAGTAAAACAGCTGCGGCTGCACCTGCACCCCGCCGTCCACCAGGGAGCGCACTACTGTGCGTGCGCTGGTGCCGGGCTCGATGGTCAGTTCCACGGGTTCAGCCGTGAGCACCAGGGGCTGCTGCAGCCACCAGGCCGTGCTGGCAACCAGCAGGCTGGCCAGCAGGAAAAAAAGCGATGCAAGAAATTTCACAGCCCTAAGGAATTCATGTCTATGGCAGACGATGATAATTCACCCTCATGAACTCCAATCTGAACGGCCAGTCTTCCCTGCCCCATCTTGGGGTGATCCGCGCCGAAGGCGAAGATGCCGCCAAATTCCTGCACGGCCAGCTCACCCAGGACTTTTCCTTGTTGGGTCTGTCCGAAGCGCGTCTGGCAGCCTTCTGTTCGGCCAAGGGGCGCATGCAGGCCAGCTTCATCGCTTTCAAGCGCAGCCACACCGACATCTTGCTCATCTGCAGCCGCGACCTGCTGGCGCCCACGCTCAAGCGCCTGTCCATGTTCGTGCTGCGCTCCAAGGTGAAACTCAGCGATGCCAGTGCCGAGGTGGTCCTCTGCGGTCTGGCCGGAGAAGCTGTGCAGGCCCTGGCGCCGGGCGCGCACGCACCCTGGAGCCGCAATGATCTGGGCCCGGCCACCCTGGTGCATCTCTATCCGGCCGATGGCACGCCCCGCGCCTTGTGGGTAGCGCCGGCCGGCACGCCGCTACCGACGGTTCCCGCCCTGAAAAACGAGGACTGGCTCTGGGGCGAGGTGCGCAGCGGCGTGGCCACGCTGACCCAGCCCATCTTCGAGGCCTTCGTGCCGCAGATGCTCAACTACGAGTCCCTGGGCGGCGTTAATTTCAAGAAGGGCTGCTACCCCGGGCAGGAGGTGGTGGCGCGCAGCCAGTTCCGCGGCACGCTCAAGCGCCGCGCCTACCTGGCACACGCCGCCGCCGAAATACAGGCCGGCCAGGAAGTCTTCGATGCGGCCGACCCCAGCCAGCCCTGCGGCATCGTCGCCCAGGCCGCAGCAGCGCCCGGGGGCGGCTTCGATGCCATAGTCTCGCTGCAGACCTCGGCCGCTGGTGCCAGCCTGCTGGTGGGTCAGGCCGGCGGGCCGGCATTGCAGCTGCTGCCCC
>JAXMMJ010000037.1:0-17234 GCA_034366585.1 Hylemonella sp. | reverse complement strand
TTCGCGCAGGGCCAGGGCCAGGTCCATCTCGCCCAGGGCACCCTGGGCCTGCAGCTGGCGCAACAGGCGGTCGCGCTTGGCCTGGAGCCTGTCGCGGTTGCGTCCCGGGTGGATCAGCGCCGGGCTGTTGGGCAGCACGGCCAGCGTGCTGGCCTCGGCCCAGGAGAGCTGGTCTGGCGCGCGGCCGAAATAGCGCCAGGCGGCGGCCTCCAGCCCGATCACGTTGCCGCCGAAAGGCGCATGCCCCGCGTACAGCGCCAGGATCTCGTCCTTGCTGTAGCCCAGCTCCAGCCGCAGGGCGAGCAGGGACTCGACCAGTTTCTCGAGGTAGCCGCGCTGGCGTTCGCCGCGTGCCAGGCGGACCACCTGCATGCTCAGCGTGCTGCCGCCGCTGACGACGCGGCCCTGCTGCAGGTTGAGTCGCACGGCCCGCGCCAGCGCCAGCGGGTCGACGCCCGGGTGCTGCTCGAAACGCTTGTCCTCGAAGGTGATCAGCGCGCGCCGGAACTTCTGCGGCACCTGATCCGTCGGCGGAAAGCGCCACTGCCCGTCATCGGCGATGCGCGCACCCAGCAGCGTGCCGTCGCGCGCCTGCAGCACGCTGGACAGCGGCTGCTCGAACAAGGGGTCGGGCAGGCTGCGCCAGACGCCCAGCGCGATCGCCAGGGCGGCGAGTGCGCCCAGGGTCCGGCGCCGGTGGCGCCACAGCCAGGCTTTCATTTCGCCGGCACGACCTCCACCCACTGGCCCTTGGTGCGCGCATGCTTGGTCGCGTCGTACATGGCTTCCACGGTCTGGCTGGGCAGGTAGAAGCGGCCCAGGTAGGCGGCGGTCAGCCGGGTCTTGAAGCTGATGCTCTCGCCGGGCTTCAGGCCGAAGTAGCGCAGCACGCGGTCGTCACGGATGTCCAGGTGCTCGACGCGCCCCGTGGTCTCGGCCCGCGAGCCGAGGAAGAAGGGGCTGCTGCGCTGGGCCGGCTTGCTGCGCGTGCCCGCAGTGTCCGCGCCGTCCATGCGCTCGTTGTGGATCTCGTAGCCCGCCGCCACCATCTGCGTCAGCGCGATGTTGTCGATGCGCTGGGCCGTGGTGTTGCGCACCGTGACCTCGGCCACGAGGTCCTGGCCCTGGGGCAGCTTGTCCAGGTTGATCGGGCCGCCGTCGGCCGTCCGGTAGTCGACCTCCAGCGCCAGGCCGGACGAGGCCGCCTCGTCGGTGCCGGGCTTGGGCGTGCCGCGCACCAGCAGGGTGGCGAACAGCGGCCGGTCCGAGGTGTTCTTCACGCGCACCGGCGCACCCTGCACGGGGAAGTCCTTGAGCTCGGTCGTGTCCACGGGCGCACCCGCGCGCAGGCGCTCCGTGCGCCCGCCGGTCGAGCGCTCGTAGCTGTACTCGCCTACCTTGGCGCCGCCCACGTAGCGCGACATGGCCATCAGCGCATAGGCCACCGACTGCGTGCTGTGCCAGCTGTCGTTACTCAGCTGGGCCGAGATGTCGTCCACCAGGGGGCGGGCGCGTTCGCTCTGGCCCAGGGTCACCATGCCGGTCAGCACGATGGCGCTGTCACGCAGGCGCGAGCCGAAGGTGCCGTCGGGTGCGGCGTAATCCTGCAGCGCCAGGCGGTCGGCCTTGACGATGTCGTTGGCGGCGTCGGCCATGCCGGCCAGCTTGTAGGCCGCGGCCAGCATCCAGAGCGTCGTCGACGGCAGGTTGGCCGATTCGCGCAGGCGGTTCATGGCGCCCACTTCGGGCTGGCCGGCCAGGGCCAGGGTGTAGAGCCGGTAGGCCTGGTCCAGCGCGGGTGTGCCGCTGCTGCCGCTCCAGGTCTGCGCGGCCTGCTTCTGGAAGCGCACCCATTCGCTCTGCATGGACGAAGGCACCGTGTAACCCTGCTTGCCGGCTTCCACCAGGAAGTGGCCCGCGTAGTTGGTGGACCAGGCGTTGCGCGTGTCGAAGCCGCTGAAGCCGCCGAAGTCACCCGGCCAGTAGGCGAAGGAGCCGTTGGGCAACTGGAAGCCGCGCAGCCGGTCGATCGCCGCCAGCACATTGGCCTCGATCTCCTTCTTGCGCCCATCCTCCAGCTTGAGCAGCGAAGGCAGGAAGAGCTGCGGGAAGGCGGCCGAGGTGATCTGCTCGATGCAGCCGTGCGGGTAGCGGATCAGGTAGTTCAGCCGCTGCTCCAGGTTCAGCGGCGGTACTGCCGACATCTCCAGCGTCACCGTGTTGGTGCCCGGCAGGCCGTGCGGGGCGACGATTTTTTCCCAGGTCTCGCCCGGGGCGATCATCTTCGTCTGCGCACGCGTCGTGGCCGGGTTGGGGCTGCGCACCTCCAGGTGCACGTCCGCCTGCGCGCGGTGCGCGCCGCTGGTGGCGATGAAACGCAGCCGTCCCTTGCCCAGGCGCGGCTGGGTCTTGATGCGCAGCTGGCCCAGCTTCTCCTCGGGCCGTGTGAACTGGATCTTGACCGTGTCACCGCCGACCAGCTGGAAGCGCGAGTCGGCCTCCAGCTTGAGCGTGACCTCCTTGATCGAAGGGTCCATCGCAAAGACCGACACCGGCACCGTGATGTCCTCCCACGGCCCGACCACACGCGGCAGCGTGGGCAGCAGCATGAGCGGCTGGCGCACGTAGACCGACTTCTCGGCCGAGCCATAGGCCCCGGCCTCGCCGGCCACCACCATGGCACGCACCGCGCCCACATAGGGCGGTAGCGTCAGCTCATGGCGGCGCTTCTCGCCGGCCTTGAGCCTGAACGGCCCGAGGTACTTGACCACCGGCGGGAAGCGCTTGCGGTTCTTGGCCTCCTCGGCCTTGCCAGCATCGCTGCCGCCCAGGGCCAGCAGGCGTTCCAGTTCGGCGCCGTAGGCGCCGGCCACGTCGTCGAACAGGTCCCAGGTGGTCACGCCCAGCGCCTCGCGCTTGTAGAACTGCTCGTGCAGTTCGGGTGTCTTGAAGTTGGTCAGGCCCAGCAGGCCCTCGTCCACCACGGCCAGGGTGTAGGTCATTTCGCGGCCCGAAGCCTCGGAGACATCCACCGCCACGCGCGACTCGGGTTTCCATTCCTCGGCTGCCGCGATCTGCGGCTTGATCCGTGTCTGCGGGTCCGTCACCAGCAGCGGGATCACGCCGTACAGGCGGATCGGCCGGTCGTTCTTCTTTTCCGCGTGCGGCTGGATCAGCGTCACGCTGACGTAGACGTTGGGCGCCATGGCGCGTGTGATCGGCACCTCGAAGCGCGTCGCCCCCTTCTGGAACTCGATCCAGCGCGCCTCGATGATGGCGCTGCCGCTTTCCACCGTCACCAGCGCGCGGCCCTGGCTGGCCTCGGGCAGCTGGACCACCGCCTTGTCGCCCACCACGTACTGTTCCTTGTCGGCGTTGAAGGTCAGCACGCTGGCGCCCGGCCCGGACTGCTCCTGGGCGCGACCGGCCCAGGCCGGCCAATCGATGTAGAAGGTCTGCCCGGTGCAGTGGCCGCCGTCCAGGTCGCAGGCACGCACCAGGTAACGGCCCCACTGCGGGTACTTGATCTCGAAGTTCCAGCTGCCCTGGCCGTTGGCCGCGGTGGTGATGGTGTCCTTCTTGAGCACCCGGTTGCTGGAGGCCGAGGCGTACTGCGCCAGCGAATCGCCGGACTTGTCCCACCACCACTTCCACTCCACCTTGTAGAGCGTGACTTCGATGTTGCGCACTGCCGCCGGCTTGCCGTCGGCCAGCACGCTGGCGATCTCCACCGTGTGCTGCTTGTCGGTCAGCAGCATGTTGCGCGCCACGTCGCCCTTGGGCAGTTTCATGCCAATGTAGCGGTCGAAGGGCGAGTAGGGCGCCGTCTGCCGGTTGATGCTGAAAGCGCCGCCCGGCTCGAACACGCGCGTGGTCAGCGTGGCGCTCAGCATGCCCGGCGCCTCCTTGGCAGAACTGCCCGCGTGTTCGAACGTGGTCTTGCCATCGTTGTCGAGTTCACCTTCGAAGATGGTTTCGGGCTCGGCGTTGAATTCGCGTGCCGGGTCGTCGAAGGCGAAGTCGGCGTAGCGCTCGAAGCGCGTGGCCGTGCGGTTCAGGCGCATCTTCACCTCGGCCTTCAGGCCGGCGGCCGTGGCGCCGGTCAGCCACTGGGCCGCCAGCTGGCCCTTCAGGGGCGCGCTGCCCGCCAGCTTGCCGGCCCCCACGTCCAGGTCGATCTTGAGCCGGTTGGGCATCACCGTCTCGATCTTCACGCTGCGGCTGAAGCTGGTGCCGCCCAGGATGGCCTTGGCCGTCCAGTCGCCGGTGGGCGCACCGTCGGCCGTTTTCATGGCGAACTTGTAGAAGCCGCCCACCGGGGTGGTGTTGGTCAGCGTCTGCACCAGCTGGCCCTGCGGGTTGCGCAGCTCCATGGTCACCGGGTGGTTGGGCGGCAGGGTCTTGTGGCTGTCCTGCAGCACGAAGGTGAGGTAGATGTCGTCGCCCGGGCGCCAGACGCCGCGCTCACCGTAGATATGGCCCTTCAGGCCGGCGCTGACCTTCTCGCCGCCCACGTCGAAGTGGCTGGTCGGCAGGGCCGAGCCCTGCGCAACCTTGAGGTAACCCTTCTGTCCGCCCTTGTCGGCCAGCAGGAAGAAGGGGGCGGTCTTGAGGTTGAAGTGGATCAGGCCCTCGCCGTTGGATACCTCGCTCACCACCGGCTGGTTCTGGAAGTTCATGGCCGTGACCTTCACGCCCGCCAGCGGCTGGGCCGTGCGCAGGTCGGTGGTCACCACCAGCATCTTGCCGTTCTGGTCGCGCTTGGCCAGCAGTCCGATGTTGGACGCCAGCAGGTTGCGTGCGGCGCGTGTGCGCTCCAAGAACCGGTAATAGCTCTTCTTGCAGGGGTTCTCGCGCTCGTGCCAGCCCTCCTGCTCGCCCTCGCCGTAGTACTGCTCGGCAAAGTCCCAGCTGCTGGCTTCGCGCTGACCGAAGTCCTCCTCGTTCACCAGCGGCGACTCCATGGTCGCTTCATCGGCGTCGGTGCCGGGGCAGGCGTAGGTCGAGTCGGCGCGGCTGATCGAGACCGTCAGGCGGAACAGCCCGCCCGGGTTCTTGTCGAAGAGCTCGGTCACGTCCAGCGCGTAACGGCCCCAGCGGTTGGCCTGCGTGGCGGGCAGCGTGATGGTCTTGCGCCAGAGGTAGCGGCCCACGCGGCCGAGCTCCTGCTGGCCGTCGAGCTTGTTGACCTGCAGGAACTGGCCCACGTTGTTGTCGTAGATGCGGAAGGCCGTCACGCGCACCGAGCGCGCGTTCACTGCCTCGATCGGCACGCTCAGTACCTTGTTCTCGGGCAGGATCACGCCCTTGCCCACAAAACGCACCTGCGGCTTGATGCTGGCAAAGGTCAGCGCCTGCTGGAAGCCGGAGAGCAGCCGGTCGCCCCGGGCCGTGCGCAGGCCGGCGGCCACCGTCACCTGCACCTCGCCTTCGGCGCCCCCGTCCGGATAGACCTTGATCACGTTGTTCTCGACACGGTGGGTCGACCGGCCGGAGCTCAGCTCCACCAGGCCGCGCAGGTTCTGGCGCGCGTCCAGGGGCTCGGAGAAGGTGAGCTGCACGTACTGTTCGTTGTCGTTCTGCACGGCGCGTGCCTGCAGCACCTTGAACTGGTTGCGCGCCGGGATCTCGATCTGGCTCTGGCCCGTGGTGTTCTGCGCCAGGCTCTGGCCGGCCCATTCGATGGACAGTTCATGCGCGGTCTGCTGCCGCTCGATGCCGGTGACGGTGAACTCGTGCCGCCGCGCATCCGGGGCGGGCTGCCACTCCACGGCCAGCGGCTGGCCCTGGAAGCGGGCCTTGAGCACCTTCTGCACGTCGGCCGCCGCTTCCACGTCGGCCGTCAGCACGGCACCGCGCAGCTGCATGCGGCCCTCATGCTTCTGGTCGGTGGCCAGGCCGGCCACCTGCACCTCGAAGCGGCGCGGCTGGGTCTGCACCACGAACTCGTAGTCCTTCACGTCGGCGTCCACGCCCTGCAGGCCGGCCGGCTTGACCGTCAGGCGGTAGTCCCGGCCCGACTCCAAGTCCTGCTCCGGCGCCAGCACGATCTCGCGCGTGCTGGCGAAGACCGCGTTGCCCTTGATGGCCGGGTAGGCCGCCAGATGCCGGGTGGCGCTCTGCCCGACCCGGTCCGCCGAGACCACGTCGCCCGAGAAGACCACGCGGATCTTGTCCTTGCGCGAGAGCAGGCCCGCGCTGTGCGAGTTGATGATCCGGCTCCAGGCCGGGTCTTGCGGGGTGATCTTGAGGGAGGAGCCGGGGCCCCGGTTGCAGGCAGCGAGCCCGAGTACCACCAGGCCCACCAGCGCGAGCGCGCGCGCGAACTTCGATCCAGACATGTTTCCTCCCTTCACCGTTTTCTGTTTCCGCTGGCGCAGGCCGCGGCGCTTGTATGAAGTGCGACACCCCGACCCGTACCATGGATCAACGAAGCCGGGGAACCGTCGCGGGGTCATTCTAGGGCAAGGTTTTGCGGCGCCTGGCGCGTGTTTGTTCCGTATGCTTGCCCTGGTTTTGATATCCGTCAAAATCATTCCAGGCCCCAGCCCTTGAAATTCAGTCTATGCACCCAAAGCTGGGCTGCAACCGGAGGATTTCATGCGGATCGACAAACTCACCACCAAATTCCAGGAAGCCCTGGGCGAAGCACAGACGCTGGCCCTGGGACAGGACCACGCCTACATCGAACCGGCCCACCTGCTGGTGGCCATGCTGCGCCAGCAGGACGGCCCCAAGGCCCTGCTGGCCCGTGCCGGCGTCAACGTGGCCGGCCTGCTGGCCGGTGCCGAGGCGGCCGTCAAGAAACTGCCGCAAGTGGAGGGCCAGGAACAGGTGCAGGTCGGCCGTGACCTGGTCGGCCTGCTGCAGGCCGCCGAGAAAGAGTCCATCAAACGCGGCGACCAGTACGTCGCCAGCGAACTCTTCCTGCTGGCCGCCGCCGACAACAAGGGCGATATCGGTCACTTGGCCAAGGCCAACGGCCTGACCCGCAAGGCGCTGGAAGCTGCCGTGGACGCCGTGCGTGGCGGCCAGTCGGTGGACAACCCGGAGGCCGAGGGTCAACGCGAAGCTCTCAAGAAATACACCCTGGACCTGACCGAGCGCGCCCGTGCCGGCAAGCTGGACCCGGTGATCGGCCGCGACGACGAGATCCGCCGCGCCATCCAGGTGCTGCAGCGCCGCAGCAAGAACAACCCCGTGCTGATCGGCGAGCCCGGCGTGGGCAAGACCGCCATCGTCGAAGGCCTGGCCCAGCGCATCGTCAACGGCGAAGTGCCCGAGACCCTGCGCGACAAGCGCGTGCTGGTGCTGGACATGGCGGGCCTGCTGGCCGGCGCCAAGTACCGCGGCGAGTTCGAGGAACGCCTGAAGGCCGTGCTCAAGGAAGTTTCGCAGGACGAAGGCCGCATCATCCTCTTCATCGACGAGTTGCACACCATGGTGGGTGCCGGCAAGGCCGAAGGCGCCATCGATGCCGGCAACATGCTCAAGCCGGCGCTGGCGCGCGGTGAGCTGCATTGCATCGGCGCCACCACGCTGGATGAATACCGCAAGTACATCGAGAAGGACGCTGCGCTGGAGCGCCGTTTCCAGAAGGTGCTGGTGGGTGAGCCCACCGTCGAGCAGACCATCGCCATCCTGCGCGGCCTGCAGGAGAAATACGAAGTCCACCACGGCGTGGACATCACCGACCCGGCCATCGTGGCGGCGGCCGAGTTGAGCCATCGTTACATCACCGACCGTTTCCTGCCCGACAAGGCCATCGATCTGATCGACGAGGCCGCCGCCAAGATCAAGATCGAGATCGACTCCAAGCCCGAAGTCATGGACAAACTCGACCGCCGGCTGATCCAGCTGCAGATCGAGCGTGAGGCCATGAAAAAGGAAAAGGACGAGGCCTCGCAAAAACGCCTGGAACTGATCCAGGAAGAGATCGGCAAGCTGCAGAAGGAGATCGCCGACTACGACGAGATCTGGAAGGCCGAGAAGGCCCAGGCCCAGGGCAGCCAGCACGTGCGTGAAGACATCGAGAAGCTCAAGGCGCAGATCGCCGAGCTCACCCGCAAGGGCGATTTCGCCAAGGTCTCCGAGCTGCAGTACGGCAAGCTGCCCGAGCTGGAGAAACTGCTCAAGGAAGCCCAGGCCCGCGAACAGGGGCAGGGCGAGGGCAGTGCGCCGCGCCTGCTGCGCACGCAAGTGGGCGCCGAAGAGATTGCCGAGGTGGTGAGCCGCGCCACCGGCATCCCCGTGGCCAAGATGATGCAGGGCGAAAAAGACAAGCTGCTGCAGATGGAAACCAAGCTGCACGAGCGCGTGGTCGGCCAGGACGAGGCCATCAGCGCGGTGGCCAATGCCATCCGCCGTTCACGCTCGGGCCTCTCCGATCCGAACCGCCCCACGGGCTCCTTCCTCTTCCTCGGCCCCACCGGTGTGGGCAAGACCGAGCTGTGCAAGGCCCTGGCCGGTTTCCTCTTCGACAGCGTGGACCATCTGGTGCGCATCGACATGAGCGAGTTCATGGAGAAGCACTCCGTGGCCCGCCTGATCGGCGCGCCGCCCGGCTACGTGGGTTACGAGGAGGGCGGTTACCTGACCGAAGCCGTGCGCCGCAAGCCCTACAGCGTGCTGCTGCTCGACGAGGTGGAAAAAGCCCACCCCGACGTGTTCAACGTGCTGCTGCAGGTGCTCGACGACGGCCGCCTGACCGACGGCCAGGGCCGCACCGTGGACTTCAAGAACACCGTCATCGTGATGACCAGCAACATCGGTTCGCACCTGATCCAGGCCATGGTGGGTGAGCCGTACGATGACGTGAAGGACGCGGTCTGGGGTGAGCTCAAGAACCACTTCCGCCCCGAGTTCCTTAACCGCATCGACGAGACCGTGGTCTTCCACGCCCTCGACGCCGAGCACATCACCAGCATCGCCGGCATCCAGCTACAGGCCCTGCAGGACCGCCTGAGCAGGATGGAGTTGGCGCTCCAGGTGTCCGACAAGGCCCTGGCCGAACTGGCCAAGGTCGGCTTCGACCCCGTGTTCGGCGCCCGGCCGCTCAAGCGTGCGATCCAGCAGCGCATCGAGAACCCGCTTTCCAAGCTGCTGCTGGAAGGCAAGTTCGCGCCCAAGGACGTCATTGCCGTGGACGTGGACCCGATCAAGAACCCGGGGCAGTTCAGCTTCGACAAGGTCTGAGTCCCCCGGCGCTTCGCCCCAAATAAAGCCCGCCGCCTGCCAACGCAGGGGCGGGTTTTTCACGTCCGGGGTCTCAGGTGTCAGCAGTTGTCGGCGTGGCGATCCCTGCTGCAGCTGACCTGGGTCGGCGCGGCATGGGGCGCCTGCTGCCACTCCCAGGCCCAGTACGAGAGGACGCCAGCCAGCAGCAGAACGGCGAGCCAGGCGTGGTTGCGCTTGGCTAGGTCCGGTCCCTTGCCTTCCATGCGACCGGTGAGCATGGGCGTGGCCTGGTTTTTGCGGCGCAAGGCGCTCAGGGCCAGCAGGAAGGCCAGGTGGCCCAGCACCAGACCGAGCATGAATTCACCCATCGCTTCGTGGATCTCTTCGAGCCATTCGCCGCCCCATTCGTGAAAGGCCGCGTAACCGCTCAGCGTGAGCGGCAGCACCACGGCCAGCAGGGCGACCACGGTCATCGCCATGGCCAGGTACTGGCCCTGACGCCAGTTCACCGGCGCCGTGGCTTGGCCCGTGCCCAACCAGGCCGCTTTCAGGCTGCGCAGCCAGGCCGGCGCGGCCGCCACCTTGCCCCAGAGCAGGGACAGGCGCGCCTGTCGTGGCCCGAACAGGCCGTAGAGCACACGAAGGACCAGCAGGCCGGCCATGCTGTAGCCCAGCACAACGTGCACCAGGCGCAGGCGCTCGCCGTCGGCCGTGAGGTAGGCCCCGACGAAGCACAGGGCAAACAGCCAGTGGAACATGCGCGTGGGTGCGTCGATGACTCGGCGGCTTGCGATGGCCTGGCGTGGTGTGGTGCCGGCCAAGGTGGTGTGGGGGGAGGTGGTGTTCATGGGGTGGCTCCGGTTCGGGTTCATCAGTCCTGGAAGGCGCGGCGGTAGCGCGCGTCCAGGCCACGGGGAAATTGAAGTTCGCGCTCGTCAAAGCCGCCCTGCTCGGCGCGGGTGTGGCAGGCCGCGCAGTTGGCCGCGCTCTTGACGCTGGCGTGTTGCCAAACGGGCGCGTCCAGCTTGCGGTGTTTGCGTAGGAACCAGGCTGATTCGGTGATGCGGTCCTGCGGCGGCGGCGCGCTCACGCGCTTGTAGGTGCCGGCGTTGGCCTGCAGCCACTGGCCGATCTGCTGCACCGTGGCTGCGTCGAGCGAGGCGTCGGTGCCGTAGTGCTTGTCCAGGCCGTTCATGATGCGCTCCCAGGAGCGCGCCGGCAGCAGGCCCGCCGGGTAGGCCAGGTGGCAGGCCGCACATTCCTGCTGGTAGCTCGGCAGCATCTGGCGCGGGTTCAGGTTGCCGCTGTCGGCCAGGGCGGCGGTGGTCAGGCCCAGTAGCAGGGCCAGGGCCGGCAGGGTGCGCAGGCCTGCGTTTCGGATGAGGGATAGAGATGGCATGGTGTTGCTCCGGCGGGCTCAGGGTTTCAGGCTGGCCAGGTAGGCCAGCACATCGGCTTTCTCGGCGGCCGTGCATTCGCGGCTCAGCACGTCCTTGCAATTGCGGCGCAGCCACTTGTCCACCTTGGCGCTGTCGGTGAAGCCTTGCGGGTTGAAGGCCGGCGCCAGCGGGGCGATGGTCTTGCCCGTGCTGGCGTGTTTGCCCTGGGCGGTGGGCGGCGTGCCGTGGCAGGAGGCGCAGGACCATTCACCGCCGTGCTGGCTGCCGAAAAAGACCTTGCCCTGGGCCGCGTTGCCGGGTGCGCCGGCCAGGGCGTTCCAGCGGGCCAGCTCCTTGGCCATGCTGGTGTCTGCCGCCTGGGCCGGCTGCAGCATCAGCACCATGGCCAGCCCGGCGGCGGCCGACATCCACTTGATCTTCTTCATGAACGACTCCTGTTGTTGGGGTGGGGTTTCGGGATGGCGTTGATGGTGCGCCCCGCTGCCTGTACGCAGGCTGAAGCGGTCGTTCATCTGCCGTTCAGCTTCGCTGCGCACAATGGGGGAATAAGATCTCCATCAGGTCTCCCTCCCATGCGCACCACCTTCGCCATTGCCACCTTGTTTGCCGCCGCGGCCCTGACGCCGCTGGCCAGCCTGGCCGATGGCGACCACGACCGCGCCCGCGCCGCCTTGCAGGCCGGCGAAGTGCTGCCCTTGCACGTGGTGCTGGAGCGCGTGGCCAAGGACCACCCCGGCAACGTGCTGGAAGTGGAGCTGGAACGCGAGAAGGGCCTCTGGATCTACGAACTCAAGATCCTGCAAAGCGGTGGTGGCCTGCTCAAGCTCAAGGTCGACGCCAAGACCGCCGCGATCATCCGGCAGCGCGAGGTTCAACGCTGATGCGCGTGCTGCTGGTCGAAGACGAACCCACGCTGGCCGCGCAATTGCGCCAGGTGCTGCTGGATGCCGGTTACGCCGTGGACCAGGCCGACAACGGCCGCGACGCCTGGGTCCAGGGCGGCGTGCAGGCCTACGACGCCGTGGTGCTGGACCTGGGCCTGCCCGTGCTCGACGGTCTGAGCGTGCTCAAGCGCTGGCGCAGCGAAGGCATGAGCGCGCCGGTGCTCATCCTCACCGCGCGCGACCAGTGGCACGAGAAGGTGGCCGGCATCGACGCCGGCGCCGACGACTACCTCACCAAACCCTTTCACACCGAAGAGCTGCTGGCCCGGGTGCGCGCGCTGATCCGCCGCGCCAGCGGCCTGGCCTCGGCGCTGCTGGCCTGCGGCCCGCTCGCGCTGGACACGCGCAGCGGCAAGGTCACGCTGGACGGCCAGCCCGTGAACCTGACCGCGCAGGAGTTCAAGCTGCTGTCCTACCTCATGCACCATCCCAACGAGCTGGTCTCGCGCACGGTGCTCACCGAACATCTCTACGCGCAGGATTTCGAGCGCGACTCCAACACCATCGAGGTCTTCGTCGCGCGCCTGCGCAAGAAGCTGCCCGCCGCCCTGATCGAAACCGTGCGCGGTCTGGGCTACCGACTCAACGTGCCGGCCGGCCCGGCCGCCGCCGGATGAAGGCCTGGGCGCGCTCCCTGCGCTGGCGCCTGCTGGGCCTGACCCTGGTGGCGGTGGCCCTGGCGCTGCTGGGCGCGGGCCTGCTGATCTCCAGCCTGTTTCGCACGCATGTCACCGCGCAGTTCGACACCCAGCTGCTGCGCCAGCTGGACCAGCTCACCGCCGCGCTGGAGCCCGATGCACAGCAACGCCCGCAACTGAAGGCGCCCCTGAGCGATCCGCGCTGGCACACACCGTACTCGGGCCTGTACTGGCAGATCGAGGCCCTGGCCCCGGCCGGCGCCGTGCCGTCACCCGCCCGCCCTCTGCTGCGCTCGCGCTCCCTGTGGGACAGCGAACTGGTCTTGCCCCCCGATGATCTGGGCCGTGGCGAGCTGCACCACCACCAGATCCCGGGGCCCGACGGGCAGGGCCTGCTGGCGCTGGAGCGCCGCGTGCAGTTCGTGAGTGCGGACCAGGGTCCGGCCCAGGCCGCACCGGGCTGGCGCCTCACCGTGGCCGCCGACATGGCTGAGCTGGATCACGCCGTGGCCAGCTTCTCGCGCCAGCTCGCGCTCTCGCTGTCAGTGCTGGGTATCGCCTTGTTGCTCGCGGCCTGGGCACAGGTGACCCTGGGCCTTTTGCCGCTGCGCAAGCTGCAGGCAGCGGTCCTGTCCATCCGCCAGGGCCGAGAGCAGCGCCTGCGCGGTGCCTTTCCCGCCGAGGTCGATCCCCTGGTGCAGGACTTCAACCACGTGCTCGACCAGAACGAACAGGTCGTCAAGCGCGCGCGCCAGATGGCCGGCAACCTGGCGCACGCCATCAAGACCCCGCTGGCCGTTTTGGCCCATCTGGCCGAAGACCCGAGCGCGGACCGGCGCGCCTGGGCCGGCCCCTTGCAGGAGCAGGTGGCCAGCATCCGCCACCAGGTGGACTGGCACCTGGGCCGCGCCCGGGCTGCGGGGGCCGGCATCGCCGGTTTGCGCACCGAGGTCGCCCCCGTGGTGGACGGGCTGGTGCGTGTCATGCGCAAGGTCCACGCCCAGCGCGAAGGCCGGCCCGAACTCGTCATCACCGTGGCGCCGCTACCGGAGAACCTGCAGTTCGCCGGCGAGTCGCAGGACCTGCAGGAGATGGTGGGCAACCTGCTCGACAACGCCTGCAAATGGGCCCATAGCCGCGTCCAGCTGGCCGCCAGCCATGCCGATGGCGAGCTGTGTATCCGTATCGAAGACGACGGGCCTGGCCTGAGCGAGGCCGAGCGCAGCCGCGTCTTCGAGCGCGGGGTGCGCGCCGACGAACGCACCCCCGGCACCGGCCTGGGCCTGGACATTGCGCGCGAGCTGGCCGGCCTGTACCAGGGCGAGGTGAGGCTCGGTGTTTCCGTTCTGGGCGGGCTCCAGGCGGAGCTGACGCTGCCAGGCCATGGCGCGTGATCGCTGTGGCCCCGTCCAGCGTCCAGCCGGCCTGATTTAACCGGCATTCCGCTTTTAAAACCCCGCCCCGGCTGCCAGCCGGGGCGGGGTTTTCCTTGGGCCGCAATGTTGCCCACCGCACAAACAGGGAAGCCATGCACTTGTAGATTGGGGCCGAACTGTCCAAGCGGCAGGGCCGACCTGAGAGCTGTCCATGGATCACCCTTTCCCGATTGCCACTCAACCGAACAATGAGACCCGCAGCACGTCGGCGTGGCGGCACGAACTGCAGCAGCGCGATGAGCGCGACCACCTGCCCCTGCGCAACCGTGCGCAAGGCTGGCCGCTGATTCTGGCCATCCTGGCCCTGATGGGCCTGCTGCTGGTCTTGCATTACGTCGTGCGCGGCGCCCTGCAGCACGACGAGTTGCGGCAGAAGGCCGAGGCCCTGCATGCCCGGGCCCTCTGGCGCTGTGACAAGCTGCAGGACCACGTCGTCAGCGGCATCTGCCTCTCGCGGGTCAACGCCGAGGCGCGCAAGATGGCGCTCCTGCAGCCCCGCCCCCCACCCGATGCGCATGAAGGAAACCGATGAAACCAAGCTGCCTGTGGAGCGCCCCATGATCGACATCCGCAAGGGCCAGATCCTCGCCCCCCTGGCGCGCGCCGAGTTCAGCCAGCGCTTTCGTGCTGCTTACGTGGACCCGGCCTTTCGCGCCGAAGACCTGTGCATCGACCGGCTGGAGGCGATTGCCTGGGCGGCCTACAGCGAGGGCCGCAAGGCCCCCCACCGGCAGAAGGCGGGCCTGGCCTACGCCCATCCGGAGTACGAACTTTCGTCCGAATGGATCAACACCCAGCAACGCATCGAAGCCGCGCAGTGGCGCTGGGCCGATCCGGCCAGCCCTTCGCGCGCCTTGCTCATTTGCGGATCGGCCCGCAACGAAGGCAGCTGCCCGGGGGAAATGTCCAAGACCTTCCGCCTGCTGCAGATCGCCCGCGAAACGCTGGAGACCAGTGGCGTCGAGGTCGACGTGCTGGACTTGAGCCTGATCACCTCGGAGTACGGCCGCAACATCTACCCTTGCAAGGGCTGCGCGTCCACGGCCATGCCCTTGTGCCACTGGCCCTGCAGCTGCTACCCCAACCACGCCCTGAACCAGACCAATGACTGGATGGCCGAGATCTACGAACGCTGGGCCGCCGCCCATGGCGTGATCATCGTCACCCCGGTGTACTGGTACCAGAGCCCGAGCCCGCTCAAGCTCATGATGGACCGCCTGGTCTGCGCCGATGGCGGCAACCCGGACCCCACTTCGACCCTGGGCAAGCAAGCCGCCAAGGCCAAGGAAATGGAGATGGCCGGTTGGGACTATCCCCAGCACCTGGCCGGGCGCACCTACGGTCTCATCGTGCATGGCGACGTGGCCGGTGTGGACGACACGCGCCGTGCGCTGTCGGACTGGCTGGACTGGATGGGGCTCATCGACGCCGGGGCCCAGGCGCGCCTGGGTCGTTACATCGGCTACTACGAACCCTATGCCACCAGCCATGACACGCTGGACCGCGACGAGGCCGTGCAGGAGGAAGCGCGCAATGTGGCACGCGCCGTGGGCAAGGCGGTGGGTGACTTGCGCTCGGGCCGGCTGCAGGCGGTGCAGCCAGGCCAGCCGCGTCCGCGGCCGAAGTAGTAGGTTGGTTGCCGGCAGACGATCCTGCTCGGCGCACTCGGCATGCGTCTAAAGCCTCACCTCGACACCGATGCCGCGGTAGCCGATCAAGTCGCAGCGGTTGTTGAACATGGGGGTGCCACTGACGCGAAACGTCTGGCGGCCGCCGTCCGGCCGGCTGCGCTCCAGCAGGAAGTCGATGAAGGGCATGCGTGATTCGATGCGCTCCTGCAAGGCCCGGCGTCCTGCTTCGTTCCAGCCTTCGCTGAGCGACACCTGCGTCTCACCCGCCAGTCCCGCGACGCGCAGGCCCAGCATCTCAAGTACCGGCCCGGATACCTTGGTGAAGTTCCCTGCGTGGTCCTGCTCCCAGTACCAGTCGGTGGCCAGCTCGGTCAAGGCGCGGTAGCGTGCCTCGCTCTCCTGAAGTTCGGCGGTGCGGTGCTGCACCTGCCGTTCGAGTTCCAGGTTCTGCAGTTTCAGCTGCCCGTAGAGCAGGCGGATTTCGATGAGGTTGTGGATCCTGGCCTTGACTTCGACCAGGTCGAAAGGCTTGCTCACGAAGTCCTTGGCACCCGCATGCAGGGCGCGCAGCTTGTGGCCGGGCTGGGCGGTGATCACGAGCACGGGCAGATAGCTGTCGGCGCTGTTGGCCTTGAGCCCTTCCATCACCTGAAAGCCGTCCATGCCGGGCAACTGCAGGTCCAGCAGGATCAGATCGAAAGGCGTCTCCCGGTGCATGCGGCACACGACCGTGGGGTCCAGCGTGGAGAAAACCTGCGTGTAACCGGCGGACGCGAGCATTTCCGTCAAAAGGCTCACGTTGACCGGCTGATCGTCCACCACCAGGATGCGTGCGTTGAGGATGTCTTTTTCGGTGAGGGTCACGGTGTTGCCTGTAGGGAGAGGGGTGCGGTGGCTGCGTTGGCCTGGATCAGCGCCAATTCAAGGGTCTTCATCAGTTCAGGCACACGGATCGGCTTGGTGATGTAGGCAAAAAATCCGGCCTGCAGCCCCTTCTGGATGTCGCGCGGCACCGCGTTGGCACTGAGCGCAATGATGGGGATGCGGGCCGTGATCGGATCGGCGTGCAGCACCCGCATCGCCTCGATGCCGCTGATCCCCGGCAGGTTGATGTCCATCAGGATCACTTGCGGCAGATAGGTCCGCGCAAACTCGATGCCGGTGCTGCCGTCTGCGGCACTGAGCAAGCGGAGGTTGGGGTAGCGAACGATGATCTGCTCGACCAGCTCCAGGTTGGCAGGGTTGTCCTCGACGTAGAGCACGGTCTGGATGGCCTGGCCATGACGGATGAACGCATCCTTGGCGGGCACCCAGTCGATGCCGCCAGGGTCCGTCTGGGCGGGAGCCACCCGGGTCAGATCGACCCAGAACATGCTGCCCACCCCCGGGGTGCTTTCGGCCCCGATCTGCCCGCCCATCAGGTGCACCAGCCTTTGCGTGACCACCAGGCCTATGCCCGTGCCTTCCTCGACGCCGGCCTCGCGCCCGAGGCGGTTGAATGGCTGGAACAGCTTGCCGAGCTGCTCCGTGGACAGGCCCTGGCCGGTGTCACGTACCGTGATGCGTACGACATCGGGCGACAGCACCAGGCAGGTCACATCCACACGGCCAGGCTTGCGGTTGTACTTGACCGCGTTGTAGAGCAGGTTCACCAGGACCTGCTTGAGCCGCGTCCGGTCTCCCTTGACGTGCAGCGGCGTATCCATCGCTGCGAAGTGCAAGGTCACCTCGCGCTGCACCGCCTGCGACTCGACCAGGGCGCGGCACTCGGTGAGCAGATCGGCCAGCGCCACGGGCTCCTCCGACATGATGAGCTTGCCGGACTCGATGAGGGCCAGGTCCAGGATCTCGTTGATCAACTCCAGCAGGTACCAGCCCGCCTTGAGGATCTGGTCGATGCTGCGCTGCTGGGCGATGGTGGGCACGGGCGTGCTCGACGCCACCAGCTGCGCAAAACCAAGAATCGCATTGAGCGGCGTGCGCAGCTCATGGCTCATGCTGGAGAGGA
>JAXMMJ010000036.1:0-6201 GCA_034366585.1 Hylemonella sp. | reverse complement strand
GACGGGCAGATCACCTACGGCGGCGCCATCCCCTGCAACACCCATGGAGGCCTGCTGTCGTTTGCGCACTCGGGCATGCCGGGTTCGCTGTTTCATTTCTACGAGGTCGTCAACCAGCTGCGCGGAAGCTGCGGTGAACGCCAGGTCGCGGGCGCTGAACTTGGCCTGGTGCACAGCCTGGGCGCCGGTTTTGCGACCAACGCCACCACCATCCTGGGAACGGAGGCCACGCTGTGATCAACCTCAAAGACGCCCACCTCAAGCCACAGCCGATGCCAGATGCAGATTCGGACATCTATTGGCGCGGCATTCAGGAGGGCAAGCTGCTGCTGCAGCACTGCCCAGCGTGCGGCCACGTGCAGCTCTACCAACAGGCGATCTGCCGTGAGTGCGGTAGCGAGCGCCTAGAGCACCGGGCCGCCAGCGGTCGCGCCAAGGTGCATTCGTTCAGCGTGGTTCACCGGGCGCCCGGCCCGGCTTTCAAACAGGACACGCCCTATGCGGTGCTGCTGGTCGAACTCGAAGAAGGTCCGCGGATGATCAGCTCCTTCATCGGCGCAGACCCTTCAGCAGTCACTTTCGACATGGCTGTCGAGTTGGTTTGCGAACCCGTCGGTGGTGGTGTGTCGCTGCCGCGATTCCGGGCGGCCGGACCTCCAGCGTGAGGCAGCGTCGTCGTGCGCCTTCTGAGTGTCTGAGGACATGACCCAACCCAACGCGGGATTTCGGTGGCCGCAGCTTGTTGCTGCGCCGTCCTCCCAGGCGGCAGTCGAGGGGGCTCCTCCTGACCTGACGACGGCCACAGTGGCGCGGCGGGCGATTGCGCCCTTGTCCATGCATGATCGGATCGTGGCCATCGTTGCGCCGGTCGGCTATGGCAAGACGACATTGATGGGCGGATGGTTTCGCGCTTGCAAAGACGCAGACCCCGTGTGGGTGGGACTCGATGCTTCCTGGCGCGACCAGGTGTTCTTTGTTCGCTCCTTGTTGAATGCGATCGGAGGCCCGTCGGAGCCGGTCGCGATGGGGGCCATTGACGCGGCGGCGGTGGTCGAGAGCGGCTTGCTGGCGTTGTTGCAGGCCCTTGGACAACGTCGTCGTCCCATGATGCTTTTTTGCGCCGCTATGCCAGGTCTTTGTGCGCCAGTGGCCGGCAGGACCACAAGATCAGGACCCATTCCACTATGGCGCCGCACAAACGGTTCTGGCCTATGCGCACAAATGCAATTGACGTTTCACCGTGGCCCCCCAGTCCTTGCGCGAGGTGCAAGTGAAGTTCGGGGAGGCTCCTTCGCCTTTCGGCCACATGTGGGTGCGGGTGATCTTTTCCGCCTTGCTGTTCAAGGCGGGGCGGCATCGTGAGGCCCTGGCAGACAGCACCTCGGCGCTGACCGAAGAGCTGGCTTTTGCTCCCGACGCCTCGTGCCTGGCGGTCAGGCTGCGCGCGATCCGCGCGTTGCTGCTGTACGAACGCAACCTGTGCATCGAGGCGATGGTGGATTTGGAGGTGGCGTGACCACTACTGTCGCACCAGGGCATCGTCGATAAGATGGCGTAGATCGTGTGGCCGATGGGGTGCAGCAGCAGCCCCTGCGCCAGCGCGCGGCAGGCATAGCGGCGGCCGAAGTCGGGCAGGCGTGCTGAGCACGTGCCACGCGAAGACCATGCCCTTGCGTCGATCGAAGCGCACACGCGGGTGCTTGGAGATCGGCGCGAACTGCGCGGCCAGCCGCTCGCTGGTGCCCAGGTTCTGGCGCAGCGCGTCGGTCTGCGCGAAGAGGTCCAGTGTGGCCAGCGCGGCGCGGCAGGCCAGCGGGTTGCAGGTGTAGCTGTGCGAATGCAGGAAGCCGCGCGCCACCTCGTCGTCGTAGAAGGCGGCATAGACCGCGTCGGTGGTGAGCACCACCGACAGTGGCAGCGTGCCGCCGGTCAGGCCCTTGGAGAGGCAGAGAAAGTCGGGGCGGATGCCCGCCTGCTCGTGCGCGAACAGTGTGCCGGTGCGGCCGAAGCCGACCGCGATTTCGTCGAGCACCAGGTGCACCTGGTGCCGGTCGCAAAGCTCACGCGCGCGTTTCACATTTCAGGTACAGCGGGTCGTGCATGGCCTTGCCGGCGGCGCACTGGATCAGCGGCTCGATGATCACCGCAGCGGTCTCGTGCGCGTGTTCGGCCAGCCAGTCGCCCAGTGAGGCGGCGGCCCCCTCGGCCACGTCGGCCGGGGTGTCGCCGGGCGCGGCCTGCCTGGCGTCGGGGCTGGGCACGGTGGCGGCCATGCGCACCAGCGGCGCGTAGGCTTCACGGAACAGCGCGATGTCGGTCACGGCCAGCGCGCCCACCGTCTCTCCGTGGTAGCCCCCGGCGACACTGACAAACCGGCACTTGCCTGCCCGGCCCGCATTGCGCCAGTGGTGGGCGCTCATCTTCAGCGCGAACTCCGTGGCACTAGCACCGTCGCTGCCGTAGAAGGCGTGGCCAAGGCCGGTGCGCGCGGCCAGGCGTTCGGAGAGTTCAACCACTGGCCCGTGGGTGAAGCCTGCAAGCATCACGTGGCCCAGTGTGTGCAGCTGGTCGATCAGCGCGGCGCGGATCGCGGGGTGGTTGTGGCCGAACAGGTTGACCCACCAGGGCTGCGCTGGCGCCACGGCGTTGGCCGACACGGGCTGCGTCAAAGCTCGGCGCCCAGGGGCAGGATGACCGGGTCGCCGGCCTGCGGACCTGCGGGCTCGCTGCGGATCTCGACGATGCGGTTGGCAGCGTCGGGGAACACCAGCTGGGGCACGGCCTCGTCGAGCTTGTCTTCGTGCACCATGCCGAAGGCCGCGATGATCACCAGGTCGCCCACGCTGGCGCGCCGGGCGGCCGAGCCGTTGAGCGAAATGATGCCGCTGCCGCGCGGCGACCTGATGGCGTAGGTGATGAACCGTTCGCCGTTGTTGACGTTCCAGATGTGAACCTGTTCGTTGGGGCGGATGTTGCTCGCCTCCAGCAGGTCTTCGTCGATGCCGCAAGAGCCTTCGTAGTGCAGCTCGCAGTGGGTGACGATGGCGCGGTGGATTTTGGATTTCAGCAGGGTGCGGAACATAGGGGATTTGCTTGAACGGAGGGAGCCTCGGCCATCGACAGGGCCAAGGTCAGGCGTGCGCCCGCGTGGTGTGCATGCCCGTGCGGGCCAGCAGGTCCTGGTCGGCTTCCACGTCGGGATTGCCGGTCACCAGCAGCTTGTCACCGTAGAAGATGGAGTTGGCGCCGGCCAGGAAGCACAGCACCTGGGTCGATTCGTCCATCTGCCGGCGCCCGGCCGACAGGCGCACCTTGGCCCTGGGCATGGTGATGCGGGCCACCGCCACGGTGCGCACGAACTCCAGCGGGTCGAGGTCGGGCTCGTCGGCCAGCGGCGTGCCGGGCACCTTGACCAGGTGGTTGATCGGCACCGACTCGGGGTACGGTGCCAGGTTGGCCAGTTGCGCGATCAGGCCGGCGCGCCCGGCGCGGGACTCGCCCATGCCCACGATGCCGCCGCTGCAGACGTGGATGCCGGCCCCGCGCACGTGGCCCAGCGTGTCCAGCCGGTCCTGGTAGTCGCGGGTGGTGATGATGTCGCCGTACAGCTCGGGCGCGGTGTCCAGGTTGTGGTTGTAGTAGTCCAGACCAGCACCCTTGAGGCGTTGCGCCTGGTCGCCCGTGAGCATGCCCAGGGTGCAGCAGGCCTCCAGGCCCTCGTCCTTGATCACGCGCACCAACTCCTCGACCTTTTCCAGGTCGCGGTCGTTGGGCGCTCGCCAGGCGGCACCCATGCAGAAGCGCGAGGCGCCGGCCGCCTTGGCGCCGAGCACGGCCTCGCGCACTTCCTCGGGCGTCATCATCTTGGTGGCGGGCACGCCGGTCTCGTAGTGCACCGACTGCGGGCAGTAGCCGCAGTCCTCCGGGCAGCCGCCGGTCTTGATGGACAGCAGCGTGGCCAGCTCCATCTCGGTGGGGTCGTGGTGCTCGCGGTGCACGGTCTGCGCGCGGTGCATCAGCTCAGGGAATGACAGGTCCAGCAGGGCCTGCACCTCGGCCACCGGCCAGGCCTGCTGGCGGGCCTCGACCGACAAGGTTCCCACGCTCGATGCCTCGGCAGGCTGCGGGGGTGATTGCACCCAGTGGATGGGTTCTTCTCTCAGGATCGTGTCATTCATTGCGCAATACTCCAGTGGTGTCCAGCAAAATTCAATCGATAGGTCGACGCGGGCGCATCGTGCCTGCAAGGCCAGCCACAGCGCTTCAGGCGCCTTGTGGTCTGATGTGCTGGGTGGCCTCGTCTTCGACCCGCTGCCAGATCTCGACCGCCATCGGGTTCTTGCTCTCTTCCAGGATGTGTCCCACCAGCCCTATGGCACGCGCCAGGACGCCGATGCCGCGCACAATTTTCCATGGTAGCCCGAGCTCGCAGCTGATGGCGCCGATGGCGCCGGTCGCGTTGACGGGAAGCGACTTGCCAGCGACGCGTTCGGCCTCGGCGCAGATCAGTTGTTCGAGCCGGATGTAGTCGCCGGAAAAGCCATTGTCCTTGGCGATCTGGAACAGGCGCGGGGCGCGCGGATCGACCGGCTTGTGCAGCGGATGTCCCAGGCCGGGGATGATCTGGCCGCGGGCACGAAAGGCTGCCACGGTGTCGATGGCGATGCGCTCCAGGTCAGCCCCTTTCGTTCCGGGTGGCAGGGCCTCGTAGAGCATTTTGGCGGTGCCTTCGGTGCTGCCGACGAACACGCTGCCCAGGCCGCACAATCCGGCCGCCACTGCGGCCTGCAACGACTCGGGCGCACCGGCGTAGGTCAGTCGCGCGACCAGCGCACTGGGCGTGATGCCGTGCTCGACCAGCGTCACCGCGATGGCGTTGAAGACGTTGGACTCCTGCTGCGTTGGCATGCGCCCGACGATCTGCAAGAAGGCCATATCACCCAGGTTGAGATGGCCGAGGATTTCGTCAGGCAGACTCTTGCCGTGCACCTCGATGCGGTCGGGGGTACTCCAGGCAATGTCGGAGCGGATGGGTTTGGCTTTGCGAGTCATAAGGAATTCCAGTCGATTGGAGTGGGTTAAAAAATCAGGCGCTCAGACCCGCGTCGCGCAGCACGGCGCGCGCGCGCTGCACCACCGGCAGGTCGACCATCTGGCCGTCCACGGCCACGGCGGAACCACCCGCCGTTTCAAATGCTTTGCAGACGCGGCGCGCCCAGTCAAGCCGTTCAGGGCTCGGCGTGAACACCGCCTGGACGGTGGCCAGCTGCTTCGGGTGGATACACAGCTTGGCACCAAAGCCGAGTCGACGTGAGCGTTCGGTGTCGGCCTGCAAGCGTTGCAGGTCGTCGATGGCGGTGCTGACACCATCCACCGGCGCCGCCAGCCCGGCCAGCCGCGAAGCCAGCACCAGTTGGGAGCGGAAGGCCAGCAGCTCGATTTCCGTGCCATCGGGCGCACACTCAATGCCCAGATCCAGCGCCAGATCGACGCTGCCAAAGGCCAGCCGGATCACGCCCGGCACGCGTGCGATGCTGTCCATCTCATGCAGGCCGCGCGCCGACTCGATGATGGGCAGCACGTCCTGGTAGGTGGTCTCGACCACGGTGCAAACGGCGTCGATGCCTTCGGCCTTGGGCAGCATGATGGCGGCCACGCCGGGGTGGCGGCACAGTTCCAGGTCATCGTCAAACCAGGGCGTGCCGGCGGCGTTGATGCGCACCACCAGCGGCGCGGCCTCGTCCAGCAGCGCCGCCAGCGCCTCGCGCGCGCGCACTTTGGCCTCGGGGGCCACTGCGTCTTCCAGGTCAACAATCACCGCGTCGGCACCGCTGGCGCGCGCCTTGGCAATGCGCTCGGGCCGGTCGGCGGGCACAAAAAGATAGGCATGCAGCAAAGCCTTTGGGCCAGAGGTATGGGCTGTCATGCGCGTGCCTCCAACCAGCGGTCCATGCGCGGCGCCTCGGCCACCGCCCAGACGCGCGCGATCAGCGCCTGAACCTCGGCAGGCGTAGCCCCCTTGCCGTAGGCTGCCAGGCGCTGCGCCTTGTCTTCCAGCTCGGCACGTGTCAGGGTGTTGCCAGGGTCGCCTTTGGGCTCATCGACCCGCGCGCTCAAGCTGCGGCCATCGCGCGTCGTCACCGTCACCTTGCCGATCCAGCGCTGCGGGTAGGCCTGATCGACCTCGGCGTCGAGCTGCAT
>JAXMMJ010000035.1:0-4073 GCA_034366585.1 Hylemonella sp. | reverse complement strand
TCTTCCAGCCGCAGTCGTGGCAGGCCAGCACCGGGGCATAGCCGCGCCGGTTCAGCAGCACCAGGCACTGTTCGCCGCGGCCGATGCGCTCGGCCATGGCGGCGATCAACGGGGGCGCGAGCACCGCGCCCTTGGGCTGGTGGTTCATGTCGACCAGCCGCAGGCGCGGCAGCGCACCGCCGCCAATGCGTGCGGGCATGGCCAGGCGCACGTAGCGGCCCTGGTCGGCCGCGTGCCAGCTCTCCAGCGAGGGCGTGGCCGAGCCCAGCACCACCTGGCACAGGCCGCTTCCCGCCAACGCCCCCGACTCCACCTTGCCCCGATAAACCGCCAGATCCCGCGCCGAGTAGCGCGCGCCTTCCTGGCTCTTGTAGCTCGGGTCGTGTTCCTCGTCGACCACGATCAACCTCAGGCCCGGCAGGCTGGCCAGCACGGCCATGCGCGTGCCCAGCACGATGCGCGCCTGCCCGGTGTGCGCTGCGAGCCAGCTGGACAGGCGCTGCGCCGGCGTCATGCCGCTGTGCAGGCACACCACCGCGCCCGCGCCGCAGAGCGGTTCGAAGCGTTCGCGAAAACGCGCCTCCAGCTGCGGCGTGAGGTTGATCTCCGGGACCATCACCAGCACCTGGGCGTCGGCGTGCGCGGCCAGCGCGCGCTGTGTGGCTTGCAGGTAGACCTCGGTCTTGCCGCTGCCGGTGGCGCCGAACAGCAGCACCGGGGCTTTTGCGTCGGCCAGTGCGTCCAGGGCCAGGCGTTGTTCGTCGCTCAGGTCGTGGCCGTCGGCCACATCGCCCGCCGGCAGGTGCTCGTCCACGCCCACCTTGGCACGCCGCTTGAGCCGGCGGGTCAGCTGCACGTTGCTCAGGTCGCGCAATGGCGGCGGCAGCGCGGCCAACGCCACCTCGCCCAGGCTGCGCTGGTAGTACTGGGCGGCAAACTTCACGAGCTGGCGCCAGCGGTCGTTGAGGGGTGGCAGGCCTTCGAGCACGCCGGCCACCGGTTTGGTTTTCGCTTCGGTCAGGTCGTCTGGCGGTGTGGCCGGGCAGTCCCAGACGACACCGAGCACTTCGCGCGCGCCCAGCGGCACCCGCACCAGCGTGCCGGGCGCAAGCGACAACTCACTTCGGTAGGTCAGGCTCGCGCCCACCCCGCTGTGGGCCGGGGTGGCCACCACGATGCTGGGCCAGAAAGCCATGGTTAGCGGTTCTTCCTCAGTTGAACTGTCGGAAAGCGGTGTAAGTCGTTGATTTGGCTTGGCATCGGGACATATCCAGAATTTCTGTGGATAACTTTGTTGATAGGTTCATTTTCCGGCGCCGCAGCCCTTGAGAATCAAGGCTTTGCTTAAACTGCCTGCAAAAAAAGCAAATGCCAAAGTCCATATGAATCAACGACTTGCGGAGAAAATTTGCGGGGCAGGCTGCCTGCAGGGTGATTCGAGGTCCATGGCGCACCGCAGCACAACTTTTGTGCATAAGTGAAGATTGTCAAGTGCGTTTTTCGGCGATTTTTGTGTTATTGGCCGTCGCCGACCCGGTGTCATGAGGGATTCATGAGGCCTTTCGGACGCCTGAATCGGGCGTGTCGCGTTCGCCGCAGGCCCCGCCCGAACTGCGGATGAAGCTTCAAAAACGGAAGCGCCTGGCGCGCTCCCGGTTCGGTTTCAGTGGCCTGCGCGCAGGCGCTTTGAATGCGAATGCACTGCGTTCACCAAGGCCGACACATGCTCCGGCGGCGTGTACTGGCTGATGCCGTGGCCCAGGTTGAAGATATGGGTGGCACCCGTGCCCGGGCCCTGGTGGGGCGCGCCAAAGCTCTCCAGCACGCGCGCCACCTCGGCGTCGATCTGCCCCGGCTGCGCGAACAACACGTTGGGATCGATGTTGCCTTGCAGCGCTTTACCCTGCGGGCCTTCGCCAACCTGCGCGCGCGCTTTCGCCAGGTTCACGGTCCAGTCCAGGCCGAGTGCGTGGCAGTCCAGCGCCTTCATGTCGTCCAGCCACAGGCCACCGCCCTTGGTGAAGACGATGCGCGGGATCACCACACCGTCGTGCTCGCGCTTGAGCTGGGCCAGCACGCGCTTGGTGTAGGTCAGGCTGAAGTCCTGGAAGTTGCCGTCTGCCAGCACGCCGCCCCAGCTGTCGAACACCATCACCGCTTGTGCGCCGGCATCGATCTGGGCATTGAGGTAAGCCGCCACCGCGTCTGCGTTGATCGCCAGGATGCGGTGCATCAAGTCTGGGCGGCTGTACATGAGCGTCTTGACCGCGCGGTAGTCATCGGAGCCACCGCCTTCGACCATGTAGCAGGCCAGCGTCCAGGGGCTGCCCGAGAAACCGATCAGCGGCACGCGACCGTTCAAGGCCTTGCGGATGGACGTGACCGCATCGAACACGTAGCGCAGCTTGTTCATGTCGGGCACGGCCAGCGTGTCCACGTCGGCTTCGGTGCGCACGGTCTTGGCAAACTTCGGGCCTTCGCCCAGCGCGAACGACAGGCCCAGGCCCATGGCGTCGGGCACGGTGAGGATGTCGCTGAACAAAATGGCCGCGTCCAGCGCATAACGCTCCAGCGGCTGAAGCGTCACCTCGGTGGCGTAGTCCACGTTGGTGGCCAAGCCCATGAAGCTCCCGGCCTTGGCGCGCGTGGCGCAGTACTCGGGCAGATAACGACCTGCCTGGCGCATGAGCCACACGGGCGTGTGGTCGGTGGACTGGCGCAGGCAGGCGCGAATGAAGGTGTCGTTCTTGAGTGGTGCGAATGGCATGGGCGGGCGTGAATGTGTCCTTGGAGGTGCCAGAGATTAACCCGCTCAGCAAGTCTCCGGAGCGCGAGCCGTCACAAAAGCAGCAGCGCCATTCCAGAGACAACGCGGGTCCGGCTCCGCCGGCCCCAGTTGTCGCCCCCCTTTCAGGGGGGTGGCGCCGAAGGCGACGGGGTGGGGTGCGAGCCAGCCGCAGGGCCGCCCCAAGGCAGGCTCAGCCCCCTCGGTGGGCAGCGGACCACGCGCAGCGGGGAAGCATGGGGGCCAGGTTCACGCCGCTTGGTATTTGATGCTGCAGCCGTACGCTCGGCTGTTGGCCATGCTCACCGGCTTGCCGGCCTTGATCTCCGCCATCGCCTGGCGCACGTAGTTGGTGGCCTTGGGGATGTCCTCCACGCGGGCCGAGGCGATGCTGTCGATGCCGCCGGCGTACACCAGCACACCCTGCGCGTTGACGATGTACATGTGCGGTGTGACGCGCGCAGCAAAGGCCTGGCCGACCTTGCCGTCCTCATCCATGAGCGTGGCCGTGGGGCTGGCTTTCTGCTCGGTCATCCAGCGGCCGAGTTGGGCGGGCGCCAGATAGTCGCCGCTGTCGTCGCGCGTGGAGTTGATGGCCAGCCACACGCCGCCCTGGGCGGTCACCTCCTTTTGCAGCGCCTGCATGTTGCCCTGGTAGTGCTTCTTCACGAACGGGCAACCCGGGTTGTTCCATTCCAGCACCACCGGCTTGCCCTTGAACTGCGACAGCTTCACCGGCTGGCCGGCGGTGTCCATCAGGGTGAAGTCGGGTACGGGCTGACCCACCGTGGCCGCCTGGGCGGTGGCGGGCAGCAGCAGGCTGGCAAAGGGCGAGAGTGCAGCGAGGGCGATGACGGGACGGCGTTGCATGGTGATGACTCCTGATGGCGGAACAATGAAGGCGATGGCCCAGGCTCAGAGCCGGGACAACGCCGCGCGGACCTCCTCCACACTCAGCACTTCGGACAGCACCTGGGGTGCCTGCCCATTCTTGTAAATCGCGTACACGGGCACGCCGTTGCGTCCCAGCGTGGCCAGCGCGGCGGTCACGGCCTGGTCGCGGCGCGTCCAGTCGGCGCGCAGCAAGGCCACGTTCTTGCCGGCCATGTCGCCCAGCACCGATGCATCGGCCAGCGTGGTGCGCTTGTTGTACTGACAGGTCACGCACCAGGCGGCGGTGAAATCAACAAACACCGGACGGCCTTCGGCCACCAGCGCGGCCTGCGTTTCAGGGCTCCAGGGCTGCCAGCTCACGCCGGCCTGCGAGGTCGCAACGGCCTGACCGGGC
>JAXMMJ010000034.1:0-16177 GCA_034366585.1 Hylemonella sp. | reverse complement strand
CGCGGACACGGAGGCCTGGGGCCACCTGACTCCCGTGCACTGGGAAGTGGGCCAGGCCCGTGTGAGCCTGCGCGACCCGCAGGAGCTGGACCTGCGCGAGGACGAAGCGCGCGCGCTGCTGGCGGCCATGTCGCCCTTTTTTGCCGAGGACGGTCTCACCCTGTACTACGACCAGCCCTCACGCTGGCTGGTCAGCGGCGAGCCGCTACGCGGCCTGGCCGGCGCCGCAGTCGAGCGGGTGATCGGCCGCAACGTGGCGGCCTGGCTGCCGGCCTCGCCGCTGCTGCGCCGCCTGCAGAACGAGATGCAGATGCTGCTCTACACGCATGCCGTGAGCGATGCACGCGCCGAACGCCGGGCCCTGGCCGTCAACTCCTTCTGGCTCAGCGGCTGTGGCGCGCTGCCTGCGGTGCCCGCCCCTGCGCACAAGCTGACCGTGCTGGATGCGCTGGTGCAGCCCGCCGTGCGCGGCGACTGGGCCGCCTGGGCCGGCGCCTGGCAGGCGCTGGACGCCCAGCTCGCGCCGCTGGCCGCCGCGCTGGACGCGGGCCAGGACATCACACTCACGCTCTGTAGCGAACTCATCGCGCGACGTTACACGCCCGCGCCCCGCAGCGCCTGGACCCGCCTCGTGCAGCGTTTCAGGCCGCAGCAAGCCTCTGACATACTCGTGACCCCATGAAAATCGTCACCCGCGACATTCCGCCGCGCGCCGCCTGGACCCTGGAGCAGGCTGGTGTGCACCCCTTGCTGGCCCGCCTGTACGCCGCGCGCGGCGTGACCAGCAAGGAGGAACTGGACGACGGGCTGGCCCGTCTGTTGCCGCTCACCCTGCTCAAGGGCGCGGCCCAAGCCGCCGTGCTGCTGGCCGACGCAATTGCGCAGAACAAGAAACTCTGCATCGTGGCCGACTACGACTGCGACGGCGCCACCGCCTGCGCCGTGGGCGTGCGTGGCCTGCGCATGCTGGGTGCGCAGCAGGTGACTTACCTGGTGCCCGACCGCGTGGTTGATGGCTATGGCCTGACCCCGCCCATCTCCCGGCGGGTGAAGGACAGCGGCGCCGACGTGCTGATCACCGTGGACAATGGCATTGCCAGCGTGGACGGCGTGGCCGTGGCGCGCGAACTGGGCCTGCAGGTGCTGGTGACCGACCACCACCTGCCCGGCCCGGCCCTGCCCGAGGCCGAGGTCATCGTCAACCCCAACCAGCCGGGCTGCACCTTCGAGAGCAAGTCCATCGCCGGTGTGGGCGTGATGTTCTACGTGCTGCTGGCGCTGCGCGCCGAGTTGCGCCAGCGCGGCGTGTTTGACGCGACCAGCCAACCCAAGCTCGACACCCTCTTGCCCTTGGTGGCGCTAGGCACGGTGGCCGATGTGGTCAAGCTCGACCCGAACAACCGCCGCCTGGTAGCCCAAGGCCTCAAGCGCGTGCGTGCCGGCGCCCTGCCGCCGGGCCTGGCCGCGCTGTTCGAAGTGGCCGGACGCAAGGCGGCCACCGCCACCACCTTCGATTTCGGTTTTGCCCTGGGCCCGCGCATCAACGCGGCCGGCCGCCTGGCCGACATGACGCTGGGCATCGAGTGCCTGCTGACGGACGATGCGGCGCGCGGGACCGAGCTGGCCAAGACCCTGGACGGCATCAACCGCGAACGCCGCGAGATCGAAGGCGAAATGCGCGAGCAGGCCATGGCCATCGTCGAGTCCATGTTCGACGAGTCCGAGGAACCGCCGCCGGCGCTGTGCGTGTTCGACCCGGACTTCCACGAGGGCGTGGTGGGCATCGTGGCCTCACGCCTGAAGGACAAGCTGCATCGCCCGAGTTTCGTCTTCGCAGCCAGCCAGGCCCCGGGCAAGGAACACGAGCTCAAGGGCTCGGGCCGCTCCATCCCCGGTTTCCATCTGCGCGACGCACTGGACCTGGTGGCCAAGCGCTACCCCGGCGTGTTGCTGCGCTTTGGCGGTCACGCCATGGCGGCGGGCTGCACCATCGCCGAGGAACACTTCGATACCTTCGAACAGGGCCTGGCCGAAGTGGCCCAGGAGTGGCTGGACGCCGCCACGCTGACACGCCGGCTGGAAACCGACGGCGCGCTGCCGGTGGAGTACCGCCGTGCCGACATGGTGGATACACTGCAACGCGAGGTCTGGGGCCAGGGTTTTGCGCCGCCGACTTTCAGCGAAGAGGTGGAAGTGATTTCGCAACGCCTGGTGGGTGAGAAACACCTGGCGCTGAAACTCAAGCACCAGGGCCAGCCCGTGGACGGCATCTGGTTCGGCCACACCGAGCCACTGCCTGCGCGCGTACTGCTGGCCTTCCGGCTGGATGCCGACGAATGGCAGGGGCTGCGGCGCGTGCGGTTTCTCGTCGAAGGCGCCCAGGTCTGAGCCGGGGACCTCAGGCCAGGGCGATGCGGTTGCGCCCTTCGTCCTTGGCCTTGTAGAGCGCCTTGTCAGCGCGTGCCAGCAGGGTGTCGATCTGGTCCTCGTCGGGCCGGTTGGTGGCGACGCCGATGCTCACCGTGATGGGCGGCAGCTCATCACGACGGTCGGCCACATGGGCCAGGATGCGCTCGGCCACGGTGACCGCCTCGTCCTGGCTGGTCTCCGGCAGCAGCAGCACGAATTCCTCGCCGCCAAAACGCGCCAGCTGGTCGGGCCGGCGCAGCAGGGAGGCGATGCGCTCCACGAGGTCCACCAGCACGCGGTCGCCCATCTGGTGGCCGTGGGTGTCGTTGATGACCTTGAAGTGGTCGATGTCCAGCAGCAACAGGGCCATGCTGCGCCCATGACGGCGGCAACGCGCCAACTCCTGCTCGCAGGCATCGAGGAAGACACGCCGCGTCAGCACATTGGTCAGCGAGTCGTGCGAGGCCATGTGCTCGAACTCCGCGCGCAGCCGATCGCCCGCCATGAGGATGAGGCCCATGCCCAGGGCCAGAAGCATGATGGCATTGGACCCCACATAGAGGCTCTGCACCCGCGTGGGGGTGAGCAGGCCCTCTTCGGCCAGCGGCATCCAGGCCGAGAAAAAGCGCAGCAGCAGCACCGTGGCATGGATCAGCAGAACCACGGCCGTGAAGCGCGTGGAGAAATTCTCGGGGCCCTGGTGCCAGATCGCCCAGGACATGTGCAGGAAGATGCTGGCCCACACCAGGCAGACCAGGATCAGGCGGGCGTTGTAGCTCGGCTCGACCAGGGCATACCAGTACAGGAGAGGTGTGAGCAGCACCAGGAGGGCGATCCAGCGCGCCCAGGCCGGGCGCCGGCCGAAGAACTGCTCGATCCCCGCGTGATAGCTGACCATGCCAGTCAGCAAGACCAGGTTGGCCACCACGATGGTGAGGAAATCGGGCAGGAAACCGCGCCCGGCAAACAGGATGGCGGACAGGAAGACCCAGGCGTGTGCGGCAGCCCACAGGCCGAGCCCGCGGATGCTGCGTGGATAGCTCAGGCGCAGGAAGAACATCATGACGCCGAGCAACAGGCCCATGATGCCGCTCATGATGATCAGAGAGCGCAGATCGAGCGAAACCATGTGAACGACATCAGTTGGAAAGCTGGACGGCATCCCGGATGCCGGTAGAAAAGACGCATCGAGGCTCGGTGGAGAACCGCATGGGGTCATTGTGCCAGCAGCCCAGGGGCCGGCAGGAAAACGACCCTGCGCCTAAAATGCCCGGGTGAGCTCCATCCTGAACGCCGACCTGCATTGCCATTCCGTCGTCTCCGACGGCACCCTCACGCCCGAGGAACTGGCAGCGCGGGCACACGCCAACGGCGTGGAACTCTGGGCGCTGACCGACCACGACGAGATCGGCGGTCAGCAGCGCGCCCTGGCCGCAGCCCGCGCCCTCGGCCTGCCCTATCTGACGGGCGCCGAGATCTCCATCACCTTCGCCGGGCACACGGTCCACATCGTCGGCCTGGGTTTCGATGCCGAGGACCCGCGCATGCAACAGGGCCTGCGCCAGACGCGCGGCGGGCGCGGCGAGCGCGCCCGTGAAATGTCGGCCAGCCTGGCGGCGGTAGGTATCCAAGGCGCCTATGAGGGCGCGCTGAAATACGCCGGCAACCCGGAGCTGATCTCGCGCACGCATTTCGCACGCTATCTGGTCGAAGCCGGCGTCTGCCGCGAGACCAACGAAGTCTTCCGCAAATACCTGACCGAAGGCAAACCCGGTTTCGTGCCGCACCGCTGGGCCACGCTGCGCGACGCCGTCACCTGGATCTCCGACGCCGGCGGCATGGCCGTGATCGCCCACCCGGCGCGCTACGGTTTCACGCCCACCGAGGAATACGCCCTGTTCTCCGAATTCAAGACACACGGCGGGCGCGCGGTCGAAGTGGTCACGGGCAGCCATAGCGCGGCCGAGTACGTCAAATACGCCGAGATGGCGCGCGAATTCGGCCTGGCCGCCTCGCGCGGCAGCGACTTCCACAGCCCCGACGAATCACACACCGACCTCGGCGCCCTGCCCTTCCTGCCCGGCCAGCTCACACCGGTCTGGGAGCTTCTGGCAGATCGCATCCAGCAATGAAACATCCCCACACCCTGAGCGGCATGCTGTTCGCGCTTGCCGCCCTGGCCTGCTTTGCCACGCTGGACACCTCGGCCAAGGTCGTCTCGCTCACCCTGCCGGTACTGCTGGGCTTGTGGTTCCGCTACATCTTCCAGGCCGTGCTGACCACGGCCGTCATGCTGCCGCAGCGTGGACGTACCATCTTCCATACGCGGCACCTTGGCCTGCATGTCCTGCGCGGAGCCCTGCTCGCAACCACCAGCCTGCTGACCTTCCTGAGCGTGGCCTACATGCCCGTGGGCGAATTCACGGCCATCGCCATGATCGCGCCGCTGGTGGTCACGCTGCTGGCGGCCACCCTGCTGGGCGAACATGTCTCGCGCACCCGCTGGGTCCTCGTGGCGGGCGGCTTCGCGGGCACACTCGTCATCATCCGGCCCGGTGGCGACCTCTTCGGCTGGCACGTGCTGCTGCCGCTGGCCCAGGTGGCCACCCACTCGACCTTCCAGATCCTGACCGGCAAGATGGTGAAGACCGAAGACGGCGTGACCATGCATTTCTACACCGGCTGGGTCGGCGCCATCCTGGCCTCGCTGGCCCTGCCCTTCATCTGGGTCACGCCGCAGACGCTGCCCGAATGGACTGCGCTTTTCCTCATGGGCCTCATGGGCACCATCGGTCACTTCGTGCTGATCCTGGCCTACCGGCGCGCGCCGGCCGCCACGCTGATGCCGCTGATGTACGTGCAGATCGCATTTGCCATGTTCGCGGGCTGGCTCGTCTTCGGCCACATGGCCGACGGCTGGTCCCTGCTGGGCATGATCCTGATCGCCGGCTGCGGCGCCGCCAGCGCCTGGCTGGCCCTGCGGGAGAGCCGCATCAAGCTCGAACCGATGGAAGTGTGAACCGGCAGACAGCCCATGGCCCAGTACTTCGAAGTCCACCCTGAGAACCCGCAGATCCGCCTGCTCAGGCAGGCCGCCGCCCTGCTGGAAAAAGGCGGCGTGGTGGCCGTGCCCACCGATTCCAGCTATGCCCTGGTCTGCCACCTGGACGACAAGGCCGCGGCCGACAAGATGCGCAGCATCCGCCAAGTGGACGACAAGCACCACCTGACCCTGCTCTGCCGCGACCTGGCCGAGCTGGCCAGCTACGCCCGCGTGGACAACCGCCAGTACCGCCTGCTCAAGGCCGCCACCCCTGGCCCCTGGACCTTCATCCTGGAGGCCACCAAGGAGGTGCCGCGGCGCGTGAGTCACCCCTCGCGCAAGACCATCGGCCTGCGCGTGCCCGAGCACCGGGTGCTGCACGAACTGCTGGCCCAGCACAGCGGTGGCCCCCTGCTGGCCACCACCCTGATCCCGGCCGGCGAGACTGACCCGCTCAACGACGCCCACGAAATCCGCGAGCGCTACGAGCACCAGCTGGCCGCTGTCATCGACGCCGGCGCCTGCCCGCACGAACCCACCACGGTGATCGACCTCAGCGGCGACGAGCCCGAGGTGCTGCGCCGCGGCCGCGGCGATCCTGCCGAGCTGGGCCTCTAGGCGTCCCTTCCCCGCGCCGGCCTCGCCAGCGCCCCGCACTCTGAGACAATGGCCCCCGTGGAACCCGCCAACCTGATTCAAACCGTCCTCATCTACGCCCTGCCGGTGCTGTTCGCCATCACCGTGCACGAGGCTGCCCACGGTTACGCCGCGCGCCATTTCGGCGACAACACGGCCGCCATGATGGGCCGCATCACGCTCAACCCCATCAAGCACATCGACCCGGTGGGCACCATCCTGATGCCGCTGCTGCTGTACTTCGCCACCAGCGGCGCCTTCCTGTTCGGCTACGCCAAGCCGGTGCCGGTGCGCTTCGACCTGCTGCGCCACCCCAAGCGCGACATGATCTGGGTGGCCCTGGCCGGACCGGGTGCCAACCTGCTGCAGGCCCTGCTGTGGGGCGCGCTGATGTACCTGCTGGTGGCCGCCGGCGTGCAGGAGCGTTTCTTCCTGGAGATGGGCCGCGCCGGTGTGCTGGTCAACGTGGTGATGTTCGCCTTCAACCTCTTCCCGCTGCCGCCGCTGGACGGTGGACGCATCCTGGTCGGCCTGCTGCCCTGGAAGCAGGCGGCCATGGTCTCGCGCATCGAGCCCTGGGGCTTTTTCATCGTGATGGCCCTGGTGCTGACCGGCATCGTCAGCACGCTGTGGATGCAGCCCGTCATGGGCCTGACCTACGGCCTGCTGGATATCCTGCTCACGCCCCTGTCCCTTCTTCTTCACTGACACCACGCCATGAGCACTGTCCGCGTCCTGACCGGCATCACCACCTCGGGCACGCCCCACCTGGGCAACTACGTCGGCGCCATCCGCCCGGCCATCACCGCCAGCCACGCCGCCGGGGTGGAGAGCTTCTATTTCCTGGCCGACTACCACGCGCTCATCAAGGTCGACGATCCCGCACGCATCCAGCGCTCCACGCTGGAGATTGCCGCCAGCTGGGTCGCCTGCGGCCTGGACCCCGAGCGCGTGACCTTCTATCGCCAGTCCGACGTGCCCGAGATCCCCGAGCTCACCTGGTTTCTGACCTGCGTCTGCGGCAAGGGCCTGCTCAACCGTGCCCACGCCTACAAGGCTTCGGTGGACAAGAACAACGCCGCCGGCGTGGACCCGGATTCGGACGTGACCGCCGGCCTCTTCATGTACCCGGTGCTGATGGCCGCCGACATCCTGATGTTCAACGCGCACCGCGTGCCCGTGGGTCGTGACCAGATCCAGCACATCGAGATGGCGCGCGACATCGCCGCCAGCTTCAACCATCTCTACGGTGAGCACTTCGTTCCCCCTGAGGCACAGATCGAGGAAAGCGTGGCGACGCTGCCCGGCCTGGACGGCCGCAAGATGAGCAAGAGCTACGACAACACCATCCCGCTCTTCGCCCCGCGTGAACAACTCAAGAAGCTCATCGCCGGTATCAAGACCGATTCACGCGCGCCCGGCGAGCCCAAGGACACCGAAGGCTCGGCCCTGTTCCAGATCTACCAGGCCTTCGCCACGCCCGCCGAGACCGCCCAGTTGCGGCAGGCCTATGCTGACGGCATCGCCTGGGCCGAGGCCAAGACCATCCTGTTTGAGCGCATCGACCACGAGATCGCGCCCAAGCGTGAGGCCTATGAATCCCTGATGCGCCACCCCGAGCGTCTGGAAGAACTGCTGAAGGCCGGCGCCACCAAGGCCCGCAGGATCGCCACGCCCTTCACCGCCAAGCTGCGCCACGCCGTCGGCCTGCGCGACCTGCGTGCCCAGGCGGGTGAGAAAAAGGACAAGGCGGCCAAGGCCGCGCTGCCCAGCTTCAAGCAGTACCGTGAGAGCGATGGCCAGTTCTATTTCAAGTTTGTGGACGCCCAGGGCCAGCTGCTGCTGCAAAGTAACGGTTTTGCCAGCCCCAAGGAGGCCGGGCAGGCGGTCAAACGGCTGCAGGAACTGACACAACCCCTGGCCTCCGTACTCCAAGAGATACCAGTGAAACAATTGGTTACCGCCCAGGAGCTCGAGTCTGCGCTACAACAGCTGCTGGCCGCCCGGGACTGATCCCTGCCCCGCGACCGTTACCCTCTGAGCTGTGCGGGTACGGTTCTTGCAAACTGCGGCTACCCCAGCTCAGAGGAGTGCCGTAGCCATGTCTTTCGTCCGTCCCGCCGTCACGCGCAAGCAAACCGCCCTGTCGGACCACCGCCAGACCTTCGAGGAACTGTGCGCCTGGATCGAAGCCCATCTGGATGAGCCCATAGGCTGGCAGGAACTCATGGCCAGGAGCGGCCTGGACCATCAGACACTCAACGCGCTCTTCTTCAAGTTCCTGAGCACCACGCCCATGGCCTGGATCCGCAAGCGCCGCGGACTGGGTCAAGCGGCTGCACTGCCGCGCCAGATCCCCTCGCACCGCCTGCTGCGTACCGCCTCAGCCCGGGCCTGAATGGCTTGGGCGCCCCGGCGCCGCAAACAGCTTCTGGCACGCTGCTACAATACGCGCTCCACAAAGCCGGAGAGGTGGCAGAGTGGTCGAATGTACCTGACTCGAAATCAGGCGTAGTGGCAACACTACCGTGGGTTCGAATACCACCCTCTCCGCCAAGAACAAGCCCCCCAGATGCGGGGCGTTGTTTTTTGTATTTAAGGCGGAGGAGGCGGGATTCGAACCCGCCCCACACCCACCCAGGTGCCTGCACCGCCAGCAGGGATTCCCACCTTCCCCCAGAATGGCCGCATGAACTTCCTGCGCCACCCGCTCCTTCTGCTCGCCACCGCCCTGGCCGCGGCCCTGCTGCCCATGACGTCTTCCGCACAAAACACAAACGGCACCAGTTGCCCTGCCCTGCTGCAACACCAGTTCCCCCGCCTGCAGGACGACGCGCCGCAAAACCTCTGCCAGTACGCGGGCAAGGTCGTGCTGGTGGTGAACACGGCCAGCTACTGCGGTTTCACGAACCAGTACGAAGGACTGGAGGCGCTGTACGCCAGGTACGAGAAACGCGGCCTGGTCGTCCTGGGCTTTCCGTCCAACGACTTCGGCCAGCAGGAGCCGGGGGACGCCAAGCAGATCGCCGACCTGTGTTTCAACACCTATGGCGTGAAGTTCCCCATGTTCGACAAGACTGGCGTCGTGGGCCCCAAACGCAATGCCCTCTACACCCAGCTCTACCAGGCCACCAAGAGCGCACCGCAGTGGAACTTCCACAAGTACCTGGTCACGCGCGATGGCAAGACCGTGAGCAGCTTTGCCAGTTCGGTCGAGCCCAGCAGCAAGGCGCTCGTGGCGGCCATCGAAGCGGCGCTGCAGCAGCGCCCCTGAGCACAGGAGACAGCGGCATGGACCCCGAGCGTTTCACCCTGCAGCTGCGCGAGCAAGGTTTCGAGCAGGTCACCACCGTCACGCGCGAGCCCAATGGCTTCCTCGACACCCACACTCATCCCTTCGAGGCCAAGGCCTTGATCCTCAGTGGCGAAATCACCCTGGTCTGCCAGGGACGGGAGCAGCGGTACCGGCCCGGCGAGGTGTTTCACCTCGCCATGGCCGAACCGCACACCGAGCGTTACGGTCCGCAGGGCGTGAGCTACCTGGTCGGACGCAAGTAACTCAGCCCCGCTGCGGCAGCGCCGCAGCCGACACACGCACGCCCGGCGCCGTGCCCACATAGGCCTGCTGCACCACGCCGGCCACCATGTCGGCCGTCACGGCCGAGAGTGTCCAGCCCAGATGACCGTGGCCCGTGTTGTAGAACACATTGGCGGCATGGCCGCGGCCCACGCGCGGCATCATGTCCGGCATCATGGGGCGCAGGCCCGCCCAGGGCACCACCTGCCGCGTGCTCACGCCGGGGAAACATTGCTGCACCCAGTCGATGAGCGGGCGGATGCGGTCGGCGCGGATGTCCTTGTTGTAGCCGTTGAATTCGGCCGTGCCGGCCACGCGGAAGCGGTCCAGGCCCAGGCGGCTGGTGACCAGCTTGGTCTCGTCGTCCAGCAGGCTGACCATGGGCGCCGCGGCCTGGCTCTGCGCATCGGGCAGGTTGACCGTGATGGAGTAGCCCTTGACCGGATAGACGTTGACGCGGTCGCCCAGCTGCGCGGCGAAAGCGCGGCTGAGCACGCCGGCGCAGACCACCACGCCGTCGAAGCGGTGCGTCTGGGGCAGGCCATCCACGCTGGCGGTGACGCAGGCGCTGCGCCCGTCGCTGCTGAGTTGCTGCACGTCCTGCCCATAGAGCGTGCGCACGCCAAGGCGCTCGGCCGCGGCGGCCAGGCCCACGGTGAACTTGTGGATGTCGCCGGTGGCGTCGCTCTCGGTGTAATAACCGCCGTAATAGCTGCCGGCCAGGGTGGGCTCGATGGCGCGCATCTCCTCGGGCGTCACGGCACGCCGGGGCAGGCCGCCGGCGGCCAGCAGCTTGGAAACCTCGCCCGCGTGGTCAAAACCCTTTTTGTCGCGATAGATGTGCAGGATGCCGCGCTGCTTCAGGTCGAAATCCACACCCTCGGCCTCGGCCCAGGCAAACAGGTGCTCGCGCGCCGCCACGGCCAGCTGCGCGGTGGCGATGGTGTTCTTGCGGTAGTTCGGGATGCTGGCGATGAACTCGGCAAACCAGCTCAGCTTGTGCCAGCCGGGTTTGGGGTTGACCAGCAGCGGCGCATCGCTCTTGAGCATCCACTTGAGGCCCTTGAGGATGGTTGCGGGATGGTTCCAGACCTCGGCGTTGGAGGCAGACAGCTGCCCCCCGTTGGCGAACGATGTTTCCATCGCCGCGTAGCGGTGCTTCTCGAACAGGGTGACGGCAAAACCGCGTTTGGCCAGGGCGTAGGCAGTGGTGACGCCGGTAATACCGGCGCCAATGATGGCGATCGACTTCATGAGATCAGGCTCCAAACGTCATGGGGGTGGGGTGCGCGACACACCATGTGCCATGCACGCCCCCTCTGTTTGGTACCTGAGAGATTCACGCCGCCGTGTCGGCTGCGCTTGCTCCTGCGGTGTGCCGGACGACGAATCCCGGCAACTCTTCAGAGTTCAAATCACCTGATCGGTCCTTTTGCCTGAGAGTTTCCGGGGCGGTTGCTCCTTCGGCGCTGCCATTTACGGCAGTCTCTCCCGATCGGGTCTGGCCACGTAGGGCCTGGCTGCATTCTAGCGCGATCGGTGCCGCAGCGGAAAAACGCTCAGCCTCTCAGGCCATCCAGTCCTGCGAGACGATGCTGTCACGCCCCATGCGCTTGGCCTGCTCAAGCGCCGCCACGCACAGGTCCACCAGCGTCTCGGGGCCGGCCTCGCCGGCAGGCGTGACCGCGGCCACGCCGATGCTGACGGTGACGATGCCGCCTTCGCCGCCGCTGTGCGGCATGGCCAGGGTGTTGATGAGCATGCGCACACGCGCCGCCACCACGCGCGCGCCCACCTCGTGCACGGCCGGCAGCAGGATGGCGAACTCGTCGTCGCCATAACGCGCCACCACGTCGGCCGGGCGGAACACCGCGCGGCCCAGGGCAGCGGCAATCTTTTTCAGGCGGTCCGGCCCCAGGGTCGCGACGTGCGTGTCGACGTAGGCGCGGAAGTGATCGATGTCGATGAGCAGAAGAGACAGCGGCGTCTGTTCGCGTCGGGCACGGCCCCATTCCACCGCCAGCCGCTCGTCGAAGCCGGCCCGGCTCAACACACCGGTCAGCTCATCCGAACTATCGGCGGCCGGCTGCGCCGGGTCCCGCTGGTTCTGATCGTTGGGCTGGGCGGACATGGGCTGACCGGGCGGCCGGGCTCAACGGGGCTGTTGCAGCTGCTTGAGATCGGCCACGATCTCGGCGGAATGCTTGGCCGTGTCGACCGAACGGTAGGCCTTGGCCATGCGCCCCTGCGGGTCGATCACGAAGGTGTAGCGCCGGGCGTATTTGAAGACCACCCAGTCCGACAAGGTGCCGTAACGCGCCGCCACTTCGCCTTTTTCGTCGGCCAGCAGGGGGAAAGGGAGTTTGTATTTCTGCGCAAAGGCCGCATGCGAGGCACTGCTGTCCACGCTGATACCCACCACCTCGGCGCCCAGGGCCTGCAGCTGCAGCCAGTCATCGCGGAAGGTGCAGGCCTCTTCGGTGCAGCCCGGCGTGTCGTTCTTGGGGTAGAAATAAAGCACCAGCCACTTGCCGCGCCAGTCGGCCAGGCGGCGCGTCTTGCCCTGCTGGTCGGGCAATGCAAAGTCCGGGGCGGGTTGGCCCGCTTCCGGTACCGCGGCCTGCGCCAGACCGGCCGGCAGCACCACGCTCGCAGGCAGCAGGCACAGGGCGCGGCGCAGGCGCGAGGTCACGGCCGCAGCTCCTTGAGGCCGCCCATATACGGCTGCAGGGCAGCGGGGATCTCCACGCTGCTGTCGGCGCGCTGGTAGTTTTGGTTTCGGCCCGCTACGCTTAACTTTCGCTTCGCGAAAGTGAGCCTGCACTCAAACAAGCAGCTCATTTCGGCGCAAGCTCCGAAACTCCGCCCATGTATGGGCGGAGGACGTCCGGAACCTCGACGGTTCCGTCCGCACGCTGGTAGTTTTCCAGCACCGCCACCAGGGTGCGGCCCACGGCCAGGCCCGAGCCGTTGAGCGTGTGCAGCAGCTCGTTCTTGCCCTGGGCGTTCTTGAAACGCGCCTGCAGGCGGCGGGCCTGGAAGGCCTCGCAGTTGGAGACCGAGCTGATCTCGCGGTAGGTGTTCTGCGCGGGCAGCCAGACTTCCAGATCGTAGGTCTTGGCGGCACCGAAACCCATGTCACCGGTACACAGCGACATGACGCGATAGGGCAGGCCCAGCTTCTGCAGGATAGCCTCGGCGTGGCCGGTCATCTCTTCCAGCGCCGCGTAGCTTTTCTCGGGGTGCACGATCTGCACCATCTCGACCTTGTCGAACTGGTGCTGGCGGATCATGCCGCGGGTGTCGCGGCCATAAGAACCCGCCTCGGAACGGAAACAGGGCGTGTGGGCGGTCAGCTTGATCGGCAGGTCCGCTTCGGCCACGATCTCGTCGCGCACGAAGTTGGTCAGCGTGACTTCGCTGGTGGGGATCAGGTACAGCGCCACGTCTTCGGCCGCGCCTTCCTGGCCGCCCTTCTTGGCAGCAAAGAGGTCTTCCTCGAACTTCGGCAGCTGGCCGGTGCCGCGCAGCGTGTCGGCGTTGACGATGTAGGGCGTGTAGCACTCGGTGTAGCCGTGCTCCTGGGTCTGTACGTCCAGCATGAACTGGGCCAGTGCACGGTGCAGGCGAGCGATGCCGCCCTTCATCACCGTGAAGCGCGAACCGGTGAGCTTGGTGCCGGTGTCAAAGTCCAGGCCGAGGGGCTCGCCCACGTCCACGTGGTCCTTGACCGCAAAGTCATAAGTCTTGGGCGTACCCCAGGTCCGGGCCACCACATTGCCATGTTCGTCGCTGCCCACGGGCACGCTCTCGTGCGGCAGGTTGGGCACGGCCAGCAACAGGGCCGACATCTCGCCCTGGAGCTGCTCCAGGCGCGCCGCCGAGCTGTCGAGTTCGCCCTTGAGCGCGTTGACCTCGGCCTTGGCCGCTTCGGCCTCGTCCTTTTTACCCTGGCCCATGAGCGCGCCAATCTGCTTGCTCAGGGTGTTGCGCTTGTTCTGCAGTTCTTCGGTACGGGTCTGCAGGGTCTTGCGTTCGGCTTCCAGGGTACGGAAGGCGTCGGCGTCCAGGAAGGGCTGCGGGTTCTTGCGCGTCTGCAGACGGGCGAGCACGCCGTCCAGGTCTTTGCGGAGCAGGGTGAGGTCTAGCATTTGGGTATTGTAGTTTTCGTTTTCCTGTCCTTGTTTTCTTCGCTTTTCGCTGCTTTTTTCGCTGCGCGGGCTTTTGTAGTCCCCCCCTATCCCCCCCGCCCCTTTCCACCCCCGCCGGGGCGGAAAGGGGGGCCTGGATTTTGTTACTTCGCGCCGGCTACGCTTCTATGGGGTTGAGGTCGCGGTCTGGGTTTGAGTACCTGCATTTTCTGGAACTGGTCGTAGTAAACGGCACAGGGCCGGTTCGGCTCGGGCTGGCAGCTACGCGCCAGCAACGAGACAAGGACTTTCGGGCTCGAAAGCGGTAGGTCGAAACGACCACCGCCGCTGGCGAGAGAGCTCCGCCCCATTTACTACGACCGTCTCCCTGCAGTCTCCGCCTGAGCTGGCGGTGGCGACGGTTCGTTCCGTAGAAGCGTCGCCGGAGTCCAAAGGTCAAATCGGGCTCCCCCTTCCCGCCCCGGCGGGGGTGGGAAGGGGGCTGGGGGGATAGGGGGGGGAAAGAAACGAAGAAACGGAAAAAGAGAAGGAAGAGAGAAGAAGAGTCAAACCTCCTGCTTCAACCCCTTAGGCAAAGGAAACTTGATCGTCTCCTCAATCCCATCCATCTTCCGCACCGCCACGGCCCCCAAGGCCCGGATACGCTCAATCACCTGCTGCACCAGGATTTCCGGGGCCGAGGCGCCGGCGGTCAGGCCCACGCGGCTGCGGCCATCGAACCATTCGGGCTTCAACTCGTCGGCGCTGTCCACCATATAGGCATCGGTGCCCAGCTTCTTGGCCACTTCGCGCAGGCGGTTGCTGTTGGAACTGGTGGGGCTGCCCACCACGATGACCACGTCCACCTGCGGGCTCAGCAGCTTGACGGCGTCCTGGCGGTTCTGCGTGGCGTAGCAGATGTCCTGCTGCTTGGGTTCGCGCACCTGGGGAAACCTGGCCTTCACCGCGGCCATGATGCTGGCCGCATCGTCCACGGAGAGTGTGGTCTGCGTCACCACGGCCAGCTTGGCCGTCTGGGCCAGCTGCACGCGGGCCACGTCGGCCTCGTCCTCCACCAGGTGGATGCCGGAATCGAGCTGGCCCACGGTGCCTTCCACCTCGGGGTGGCCCTTGTGGCCGATCATGATGAACTCGTAGCCTTCCTTGTGCAGCTTGGCCACTTCCACGTGCACCTTGGTCACCAGCGGGCAGGTGGCGTCGAATATCTGGAAGCCGCGGGCTTCAGCCTCGCGCTGCACGGCCTTGCTCACGCCGTGGGCGGAGAACACCAGGGTGGCGCCGGGCGGCACGTCGCTGAGTTCCTCGATGAAGATCGCGCCCTTGGCCTTGAGGTCGTTCACCACATAGGTGTTGTGCACGATCTCGTGGCGCACGTAGATCGGGCGGCCGAACTTCTGCAGGGCGCGCTCGACAATCTCGATGGCACGGTCCACGCCGGCACAAAAACCGCGCGGTTCGGCCAGGAGAATCTCAGCCTGCGTACTCATGGTCATAGCACCCCGATCAGTTGGACTTCAAAGCTCACCGGCTGGCCTGCCAGCGGGTGGTTGAAGTCGAACAATACAGCCTCTTCGCCCAGCTGGCACACCACGCCGCCGAACTGCCCCTTGCGGTCGGGTGTGGGGAAATGCACCACGTCACCCACCGCGTACTGCTCGTTGGGGTCGCCCAGCTCGCGCAATTCCTTGCGCGAGAGCCACTGCTGCATGTCGGGATTGCGCTCGCCATAGGCGCCTGGGGGCAGCTGCAAGGTGGTGTGCACCCCCTCCTCCAGGCCCAGCAGCGCCTGCTCCACGCCCGGGGCCAGTTCGCCCGTGCCGATGGTCAGCGTGGCCGGCTTGCCGCCGAAGGTGTTGATGATGTCGCCGGCCGGCCCCGAGAGACGGTAATGCAGCGTGAGGAAGGAGCCGGGCTGGACCCGGGCAGGGTTGGTGGTCATGGAAGTCCCGATAAACTGGGCTCCATTGTAAAAACCCCAGCCCTTGACCCCCGTCATGCCCCTGAAAGACCTTCCCCCGGACGCGCGACCGCGCGAAAAGCTGCTGGCGCGCGGCCCGGGGGCGCTGTCTGACGCCGAACTGCTGGCCCTGCTGCTGCGCACCGGCCTGGCCGGCAAGGGGGTGCTGCAGCTGGCGCAGGAACTGCTGGACGTCAAGACCGGCTTCGGCGGCATGGCCGGCCTGCTGCACGCCACGGCCGACGACCTGAAGCGCATCAAGGGCCTGGGGCCGGCCAAACGTGCCGAACTGGTGGCTGTGCTGGAGCTGGCCCGCCGCGCCCTGGCCGAGCAGTTGCGCGAGCGCGCCGCGCTGGACACGCCACAAGCCGTCAAGGACTACCTGCAGGTGCACCTGGCCAACA
>JAXMMJ010000033.1:0-12114 GCA_034366585.1 Hylemonella sp. | reverse complement strand
GAGGCCACGGCCGCCGGGGCCGGCGCTGACGCGGCCGTTGCGGGTGCCGGCGCGGGCTTGGGCCGGGGCGCAGGCTTGGGGGCCGGTTTGGGCACGGGCCGGGGCGCGGCCACCGGCACGGGGGCGGGCTCGGGCTGGACGAGGAAAAACAGCAGCGCCAGCGCAGCGACGAGCGCGACAACCGCCGTGCCCACGATGACGCGATGCTTGAGCGCCAGCTCGCGCAGCCAGGGCAGCAGGCGGCGCTTGGCCGTGTTGCGTGCGATTGCAAGTTCCTTGATGACCTGCTCACCCTTGGCCAGGAACTCTTCAGACGACTTGAGTTTGAAGTGACGATTGCCCGAGGCTTTTTTCTGCAGGCCGTGGAGGTAGCGGATGCGTTTGTCCAGGTCCGCGGGCACCACGTACTGGGTCGAAACGAGCTTCTGGCGCAAGCCATGGCCCGAGCCGCCCCAGTCGCGCTGGAGCACGCGCTCGATGCGCCTGCAGATGTCGAGAACTTTCTCGTGGTCTTTCACGTGTCGCTCTTTCGCCTGTCGTCCGATACCGCAGCGCAGCAGATGCTACGCCCCAACAAAAATGCCCTCCCCCAGCACGGCTGGACGAGGGCATACGCTGACGGACCTTGTTCCGTGCAACCCCGCTGTCGTAGCTCAATGCCTTAGACCGGTGGCTTTGCGTGCGCACCTTTCGATGCGCTTGCCCTGGTGGCGCTCAGTCTAGCGGGGCTGTGTAAAGCGCGCCTCGGCTCTTCCCAAATGCCCCCGGACGGACCCAGGCCGACACCCGCGCCCTCATGCAGCGCCCAGCAAAATCCGATGGTCCGAATGCCCGCCCACGGCGAGCTTGAAAGTCCAGGCGGGCTCGTCCGCCCCGCGCCAGTAGTGCAGGCGCAGCTCGATCCGGTTCTTATCCAGCTTTTTGCTGAACGGCCACATGGCGAGCCCTCATCTGGTTCGGTGCGGGCCAGTATAGACAGCCTCTGCGCAGGGCAAAGGCCAGCAGACACCTCAAACCTCGACCACGCCCCGGCTCAGGTGGTGTAGTCGCCCGAGGCTTCGGGCTGGAACACGATGCGCGCCACCCGGGCCGAACGCTCCTCGCCGTGGGGCAGCTGCCAGATGGCGACGTCGCCCACGCGCAGGCCCAGCAGGGCTGCGCCCAGGGGCGACAGCACCGAGACAAAGCCCATCACGGGCGCGACGTCTGCGGGGTAGCAGGGGGTGACGGTCTGCTTCAGGCCGGAGTCTGTGAAGACGATCTCGGCCTGGGTGTTCATGGTCACGACGTCGGCTGCGATCTCACGCGAGGGCACGAGGTCGGCCGCGCCGAAGGCGTCGGCCAGATGCCCGCCATCGAGTTTGGACAGGCGGACGTAGTCCAGTTCGGTCAGCTGGCGCTCACCGGCATTGTGTACATGCATGACGCATCTCCATCAGGTGCGCTCCGCTCGGCAGATGGCCGAAACGGGCGCGATCGCGCTGGACAGGGGCCCGGCGATAGATGGTTGCGCAGAAGAGTGAGAAAAGTTATCGCCGGGCGGAGGAATGTGCGACCGGCTTGTAGGGCCAGGACCCGCACACAGCGGCGCACCCATCCCCCAGCAGGCTGCGGCTGCAGTGCATGCAAAGGGGTGGAAAGAAGGCAGGCATGGTGGGTCGGGAGGGGCTCGTTTGCGCGACGATGGTAACAGCGCCCGGGTATCGCACGCAAACGCATGGGTTTAGGGACGGTTCGCACCCGTCATGCGCAATTCTTCACGTCAGCGCCAGATATTGCCGCGTTCGCTGCGCGTCGGATTGCCCGGCCCCGCTGCCCCCGCTATGCTGTGGATGCTCTGCCGGCAGAGTGCCTGCGCGGGACGTACACGGAATGAACAAGCGACTGACTTCTTGCTTGAAGGTGCTGATCGGTTCGGGCATCGTCGCGCTGTGTGTGGCGACCTCGGCCTGGGTCGCCTACCGGCTGGCGCTGCGCGACCAGCAGCACCTGGCGAGCCAGCTGGCCGAGCAGATCTTGCGGCGCAACGAGCGTATTTCGGACCAGGTGCGCTCCGCGCTCTACGCCATGGACGAGGTTGCCAAGGATGCCCCTTGCTCGGCGAAGGCCCGCTCGCTCATGGCGCGCATCGTCCTGCGCTCCAGCCTGCTGCAGGCGGTGGCATGGGTCAGGGAGGACCGCATCGTTTGCGCCTCGGTGGACGTGAAGGACGTGCCGATCGGCAAGAGCGACTTTGTCATACAAGAGGGTGCTTCGGTGCGCGTCAGCCGGCAGCTGCCGATGATCGACCCCCAGGCCACTTTTCGCATCACCCAGGCCCTGGACACAGGCTACGCCGTCATCATCAACACGGAGCTGGCCTTCGACATCCTGCCGCAGACGAGCAAGGCGGCCGTGGGCATCGTGGGCTCCCAACCGGGCCAGGTGATATCGCAGACGGGCACATGGCAACCCGCATGGCAACAGCGACTGGACGGGACCGGGCCGGTGAGCTTCACGGACGCGGACCACGTGGTGGCGCTGCGCCCATCGGGGCGTTACAAGTATTTCGCCTACGCTGCGCTGCCCATGGCCGATGTGCACGCGGCCTGGGCCAGTGCGGCGCGGGTGGCGCTGCCGCTGGGGCTGGCCACGGGCGCGGTGCTGACGCTGCTGGTGCTGGCGGCCCTGCGGCGCCAGGCGGGCCTGCCCGCCCTCTTGCGGCAGGCCCTGCGCAGTGACAAGGAGCTGTACGTGCACTACCAGCCTTTTGTGGACCTGCAGACGAGCCGCTGGGTCGGGGCCGAGGCACTGATCCGCTGGCGCCGGCCCGATGGCGAGATCGTGCGGCCCGATCTTTTCATACCGGTGGCAGAGCAGCACGGGCTGATCTCGCAGGTCACCGACAAGCTCCTGCGGATGGTGCGGCGCGACCTGGGCGAGCTGCTGCGCCAGCACCCGGATTTTTTTGTGTCGATCAACGTGCCTGCGCAAGACCTGCTGGACGAGGGCTTTGCCCAACGGCTGGCCGCGCTGGTGCGCGAATGGGGCATCGCACCGCTGCAGCTGCGCCTGGAGGCCACCGAGCATTCGCTGATCGACGCGCAGGCCGCACACGTGGCGATTGCGCGGCTGCAGGCGCTGGGCCACCGCATCGCGCTGGACGACTTCGGCACAGGTTATTCCAGCCTGTCCTACCTGGCCACGCTGAAGGTGGACAGCATCAAGATCGACAAGAGTTTCGTGGACACCATCGGCACCGACGCGGTGACGGCGCAGATGGTGCCGCACATCCTGGATATCGGCAAGACGCTGGGCCTGCGCCTGATCGGTGAAGGCATCGAGACCGCCGCCCAGGCCGCCTACCTGACGGAACACGGCGTGACCTACGGCCAGGGCTGGTTCTTCGAAAAAGCCATCTGCCCGAAGGGGCTGGAGAAGAAGCTGCAGGAGGCGCACCGCACGTCTTGAGGGGCGTGGCCTGGTCCGGTATGGGCGGGGCCGCGACCCACGGGGTGCAGGTAAACTCAGGCCAGCAAAAACGGTTCCGTGCATGCACACGGGGATCACAGGGGTTCTGGAGCACGTGGTTGGTAATGAGTTCGCCTGAACCTTTGGAAAAGCGCCCCGGGGTGCAACGCAAGCTGCTCGTCCTGCTGGGTGTGTTGCTGCTGGCCCTGTGGTCCACTGTCCTGTGGAGCAATGCCACGGCCGAGAAAAACGGCCTGGAGGCCATACGCCGGGAAACGGCGGCGCTGGCCCTGCTGTTTGCCAAGCACACCGAGAGCACCTTCCGCAATGTGGACCATGCCCTGCTTCAGCTGCGGGACACCTGGGTCCGAAAACCCGCCGAATTCAGCGCCGAGGTGGAGGCGCAGCGGCGTGAACTGGCCAGCTCCATCGTCCAGATCTCCGTTATCGACGCCAAGGGTGTGGTCGCCTTCTCCTCGTTTGGACTGCCGGACAAGCCGGTCAACGTGGCGGATCGCGAATTCTTTCAGGCACACCTGAAGGAGCCGAAAGACCGGCTGCTCGTGAGCCGCCCGCTGCGCGGCCGCATCACCAACAAGTGGGCCATCCAGCTGACACGTCCCATCTACGACGGCAAGCGCTTGCGCGGCGTCATGGCCATCGCGGTGGACCCGCTCTACTTTGTCAACTTCTACGAGGCCGCCGGCCTGGGCGAGGGCGGGGCCGCGCGCATGATCCGCGACACGGGCGAGGTCATGGCGCGTTCCAGCGAGCACGACAAGTACATCGGCAAGGTCGTGACCCCGTCACCCTACGCCGATCCGGGTGCGCCGCTACAGGGCAGCTTTCGCCGCAAGGCGCAGGTGGACGGCGTGGACCGGCTGTCGAGCTATTTCCGGCTGCCGGAATACGGGGTGACGGTGGTCATCGGGCCCAGCGTGGACGAGCGCATGGCGCCGGTACGCCAGCAACAGAGGCAGATGCTGGGGGTGGCCGCGGCCGCCACGCTGCTGCTGCTGGGCATCGCCTGGCAATTGCTGCACAGCATCCGGCAGCGGGAGGCGACCCGCGCAGCGCTGACCGAGAAAGAAGAACGCCTCTCGCTGGCCACGCGCCACAACGGCATCGGCATCTTCGACTGGAACATCCAGACCAACCTGCTGGTCTGGGACGACTCCATGTTCGCGCTTTACCAGCTGGACAAGGCCGGGTTCAAGGGCACGGATGCATCGTGGCGCAACGCCCTGCACCCGGACGACCTGGACCGCACGATGGCCGAGCTCAAGGCGGCCGTGGCCGGAACGAACCCCTTCGACACCGAATTCCGGGTGGTCTGGCCTGGGGGCGAGGTGCGCCACATCAAGGCCACGGCCCGCGTGTTCCGCGCACCGGACGGCACGCCTCTGCGCATGCTGGGCACCAACATCGACGTGACCGTGCGCAAGCTGGGCGAGGACCAGCTGCGGCTGGCGGCCAGCGTGTTCCGCAGCGTGCGCGAAGGCATTGCGATCACGGACGCCGCGGGCAAGATCATCGAGATCAACGAAGCCTTTACCGATCTGACGGGTTATGCCCCCGGGGACGCCCTGGGGCAGACGCTGACCTTCTTCCGGTCGGGGCGGCAGCCGGAGGAGTTCTTCGACACGATGTGGAGCGAGCTGCGCCAGCGCGGACAGTGGCGCGGCGAGATCTGGAGCCGGCGCAAGACGGGCGAGTCCTACGCCATCACGATGACGGCGAGCGAGGTGCGCGACAGTAACGGCAACGTTCGCAACTACGTCGGCGTGTGCTCCGACATCACCCCGCACAAGAACCTGCAGCGGGACCTGGAGCGCCGCGCCAACCACGATGCGCTGACCAACCTGCCCAACCGCGTGCTGCTGATGGACCGGCTGAACCAGGCGCTCGCCGATGCCCAGCGCGACAAGAAGCTGGTGGCCGTAGTCTTCCTCGACCTGGACGGCTTCAAGGCGGTGAACGACCTCCACGGACACGATGTTGGTGACGAGTTGCTGATTTCCCTGGCGCAGCGCATGAAGGCCGAGCTGCGCGAGGGCGACACGCTGGCACGGATCGGCGGCGACGAGTTCGTGGCCGTGCTGCCGGCCATCGAGGGCAAGGAAGATTGCCATGCGGCGATGGATCGCCTGCTGGCCGCCGCGGCCCAGCCGACCGAGATCCAGGGACACGCCATCCGGGTCACCGCCAGCATCGGCGTGTGCGTCTACCCCTTGCACTCCCGGAATGCCGAGCATCTGCTGACCATGGCCGACGAGGCCATGTACCGGGCCAAGAAGACGGGCAGCAACCGGATCCAGTATTGCGAACTGGCCTGAGCACCCGTCGTTCGTAGCGCCATCTGCAGCCTGATCCGGGACGGGATGAAACGCTGCAGCGCCGGCAGGCCGGCCCTGCCCGCCTTAGCCGACCCGCGCGCCCGCAGGGATGATGGGCGGGGCCGCGTTCAGCGCCTCGATGGCAAACCCCGCAGCCTGCTTGTAGCGGGCCATGAACTCGTCGCGTTCGGCCTTGGGGATGACGGTGTCGATGTTGTCGAAGACACCGCCGCAGCGTTCGTCCACCAGGCCCAGGATGGCGAAGGGGCCGGAGCCGCGGTTGCGCAGCACCAGGGCCGAGATGTCCTTGCACAGCTTCTGGTCGTAGGCCTGCAGGGCCTGCGGCGTGACGCCGTGCTGCAGCAGGGCCGCGCCCAGCACGCGTGTGTCCACGATAGCCTGGCTGGCACCGGCCGAGCCCACGGGGTACATCACGTGCGCGGCGTCGCCCAGCAGGGCCACGCGGCCGTCCACCCAGGTGGGCACGGGGTCGCGGTCGATCATGGGGTACTCGAACACTTCCTTGGCGCCGCGCAGCATGGCGGGCACGTCGAGCCAGTCGTAGTTCCAGCCCTCGAAGTGGTGGATGAACTCTTCCAGCTTCACGCGGCGGTTCCAGTCGCCCTGGGTCCAGCCGCCCTTGTTGTCCACGGTGATCTCGGCGATCCAGTTGATCATCGAGAGGCCGGTGGCCGGGTCCGGCGGGGAGATGGGGTAGACCACCACGCGGTGCCTGAGCGAGCCCACGCCCACGAAGGACGCACCGGTGCGATGCGCCACACCCGGCGTGACACCGCGCCACATGATGGCGCCGCCCCACTGGATGGGCGGCTGCGTGGGGTGCATCTGCGCGCGCACGGCAGAGTGCAGGCCATCGGCGGCGACCAGCAAGCTGCCTTGCACTTCACGGCGCTCGCCATTGCGCGTTTCGACGAAGGCAGTGACGCCCTGCGCGTCGTTGCGGTAAGCGGCCACGCGGTTGCCCAGCTGCACGACGCCTGGCCCCAGGCGGCGCTGCACCTCTTTGAGCAGCAGCATCTGCAGCTGGCCGCGGTGCACCGAATACTGCGGCCACTTGTAGCCGGCCAGCAGGCCGCGCGGCTCGGCGTACACGTCGTTGCCATTGCGGCCCACCAGGGCCCATTCACGCGCCTGGATGCCGATGGTGTCCAGCTGGTCGGCGCCTATGCCCAGCTCGTACAGCTCGCGCACGGCATTGGGCTGCAGGTTGATGCCCACGCCCAGGGGCAGCAGTTCGGGCACGGCCTCGAAGACCTGGCAGGGCACGCCGATCTGGTGCAGGGTGAGGGCCAGCGTGAGGCCACCGATGCCGCCGCCGGCGATGAGGACGGGGGCCTGTTCTTTGTTATGGGAAGTCATGGGGGAATTCTTGGGATCACGTGCGTCGCCAGAACTGTAAAGCATGGCCGGGCCGCAGGGGGCGGCCTGGCGTCGCGCACGGGTCTGGGCTGGGCCTCTTCACGCCGTAGCGATGCGCAAACAGGCATCCCATAAACAAGGGATAGGCATGAGCACCCGGCAGTCACACAATGCCCCAAAACAAGGAATAAGGGGGCATCGTGTTCTTACATCTATTGGGTTCGCTAATTCTGTCGGCTGTGTTTCTGATGGCGGGTGTGCTGAAGCTGTTCAACCGCGAAGACACCGCCAAAAACCTGCTGGAGTTCGGGGCTCCCGAATGGCTCTCGCGTCCGGGTGCACTGGCCTTGCCGCTTGCAGAAATCACGGTGGCCCTGGCACTTTGGCCGGCTTCCACCGCGCAGTGGGGCGCGGCCGCGGCACTGGCGCTGTTGCTGCTCTTCATGAGCGCCATCGGCTGGAACCTGCTGCAGGGCAAGAAGCCAGAGTGCCGGTGCTTCGGCCAGGTCAGCGCCAAGCCTGTCGGCCAGTCCACGCTGGTGCGCAATGGTGTGCTGGCTGCAGTGGCCGCCTTCCTGCTGACCACCGATGCGCCGATGGCCGACATCAGCGATGCGACCACGCGCGTGGAGTTTCTGCAAGCCACCACGGCCGCCCTGGGGCTGGCGCTGCTTGCCGGCCTGGTGGCAGGTAGCTGGCTGGCCCTGAACCTGATGCAACAGCAAGGCAGGCTCCTGCTGCGGCTGGAGATGCTTGAGCACCAGCTTGCCACGGGCAATGCCCAGCGCTATCAGGCGCCGACACCAGCGGCGGCACCCGCCGGCCTGCCGGTGGGCAGCAAGGCACCCGGCTTCGAGCTGCCCAGGCTGCTGGGAGAAGGCACCCTGTCCCTGGGTGAGCTCCTGGGCCTGGGCCGGCCGGTCATGCTGGTGTTCTCCGATCCGCAATGTGGCCCCTGCAACCAGCTCATGCCCGCGATCGCCGGGTGGCAGAAAGAGCTGGCGCACAAGGTGACGGTCGCATTTGTCAACCGCGGTGATCGCACGGCGAATGAAGAGAAGGCAAAAGCGCTGGACCTGAAGAATGTGCTGCTCCAGGCCAAGGACGAGGTGGCCGACAGGTTTGAAGTGTATGGAACGCCCAGCGCCGTGTTCATCGGCGCCGATGGCCTGATCCAGTTCCCCGCCGCGTCCGGCTCGGTGCCGATGGAGAGCCTTTTCAGGCAGGCCAGCGGAGACACCCCGCTCACGGAACTCGTTGCGCTGGCCCCCGCTCCGGCGGAAAGGAGCAGCCCGATGCAGGTGGGCGACCCGGCGCCGGATTTCACTTTGCAAAGCATCACCGGCAAACCGGTACAGCTGCGCGAGAAGGCGGGCCGCAGGCTGCTGCTCTTCTGGAACCCGGGCTGCGGCTACTGTGCGCAGATGCTGGATCGCCTGAAGCGGTGGGAAGGCAGCCGTGACGAGCTGTCCCCGGAGCTGATGCTGATTTCCACGGGCACCGTGCAGGCCAACCGCGACCTGGGGCTGCGCTCGGACATCCTGCTGGACCAGGGCTTCAGCGTGGGCCCGTTGTATGGCGCCAGCGGCACGCCCTCGGCCATCCTGGTGGACGAGCACGGAAAGATCGCCTCGCAAGTCGCCGTTGGCGCCAGCGCCGTGTTCGCCCTGGCGCACGCTGGCCAGCGTTACCTGGAAGCGGCGTGAGCCGCAACGCTCTCATTGATGGCAGCGCCTGAACATGAGCGAAGCATTTGACCAGTTGACGCGACAGATCGGGCAGGCGAAGTCCCGTCGTGAAGCGTTGCGCGTGCTCGGTACGGGGTTGCTGGGTGTTGCGCTCGGATCGCTGGTGGGCAAGCAGGCCCTTGCCCAGGATCCCACAGGTACTGTGCCGCGGTCGCTCAGGGGCTTTCCTCCACAGCCCCTCAACCCGGGCCTGCCCCCTGCAACCTTCGACCCGCGCCAGCCCCTGGGTCCTCCCAGACCCTTGCCGCCAGGCCCCATTCGTGGCCCGCTTCCTTTCGAGCCGGTCGGCAAGACCTGCAACTCCGCAATGCTGACGGACTGCCTTGCCAGCGCCCAGGCCGAGTACGCCCGTTGCGCGGCGATGTGCAACGCTTCTTGCGGCCCGGGTGAGCAATATCCTGATGCCCCGCGCACAGCGGTCTGCAGTGCCTGCCGCAGGCAATGGCCGGACTGCCGGTACACCCTGCAGGAAGCCGGCCTCACCTGCCAGAAAACCTATGGTTGCATCAACGGTTACAGCTGCACCCAGGACGAGGCAAAGCCGCAGATTGAATATTGCTGCCCCAACGGCAAGGTGCCGTGCAACGGCGGGTGTGTGGACCCCTGCCTGTCGCTGGCGCAGATCAGGAACCGCAGCACATGCCAATGCGACTGCGCACGCAGCTGCCGACCGCCGATGATTCAAGGCACGGACTGCCTGTGCAAGTGCCCTGAATGCAAACCCGGATTCCGCTTGCAAGACCCGAGAACCTGCAAATGCACCTGCATCGACGGCCTGGATCTCTGCGGTGATGAGTGTGTCAACTTCCAGGTCGATCGAAAGAATTGCGGCGCCTGCGGAATTGAGTGCGCCCCCGCGGAGGAATGCTGCCACGGACAGTGCGTCTCTCTGAATGCGGACCCCAACTGCGGCGGATGTTCCAGAGATTGCTCCGCACGCGGAATGACGTGTTGCACCACCAGAGGGGCTGCGGGTACCTTACCTCATGCATATTGCTCCGACCTGAAGCAAGACTTTGATTGCGGCGAATGCGGAAGGGATTGTGCTTCTGGCTGCTGTGCGGGGGTTTGTTGTAACGGCACTCTATCGGGCTGCTGCAACGGCAGAAACTGTATTTCGCTCAACACCATCCAGAACTGCGGGAGCTGCGGCAAGCGGTGCGCGAGCGGCGAAGCATGCTGCAATGGCGTTTGCACACGGCTAGGCACGAATGACAACTGCAGAACCTGTGGCGATGTCTGCCTGCAGGCATTTCCCTGGGCGAACCCCAGCACAAACGTGGTGGTCACCACGGTGAGTTCCACCTGCAAAAATAACCAATGCACTTGCCCGCCCAATTCAGCGATGTGCGACAACCTGTGTGCGCCCGATGGCTGGATATGTGGCGGCCATTTTCCTGATGGGAGAGTCCGCATCACGGATTGTCCGAATGGGGGCCCCACCGGTCGTAACTTGAATACAGGGCAGATCATTTGCTGCCCTGGAGACATCTCCTACCTGGGAGATAACAGAATCTGCCTTTAGGAATCGCAGAACGCCCGGGCGGCCATGACCGTGGATGCAATTTTGTGTCCGCTATCATGGGTCCGCCCCCCAACACCCCTCTGAGATGCGATCACACTTCCGCAGCTACACCCTTGGCCTGACGCTTGCCCTGCTGAGTCAAACGCCGGCCCAGGCCGCACCAGAGCCAGGCCCATCACCCGCGCCCGTTGCCGAAGCGGCTGCGGCTGCGGCTGCGGCTGCGGCTGCGGCTGCGGCTGCGGCTGCGGCCCCAGCCACCATTGCAGACCTGGTGCTGCTGCTGCGCAGTTATGTGCCGGACCACGAGCGCGTGCGCAAGATCACCGCCGACATGCAAAAGCCGGTGCCGGCCAGCACCGACCCTGACGCGCTGGCCCTGGCCTGGCACTTGAAGGCCATGGCCGCCGATGCCCTGCAAGAGATGGGCACCCGCGGCGACTACCTGGCACAGGCGCTGCGTTATGCCCGGCAGTCGGGCCGGCGCGACAGCACGGAGGTGGGCAGCTACCTGCGCATCCGCAATGAATATGCCGGCAATCTGGGGCCGACGCGGGGCATCGCCGCGGCGCAGGATGAGTTTCTGGACTTTGCGCGCGAGCTGGAGCAAAGGCCCGACAACAACCTGGGCATACAGATCAGTGTGTACCGCCACACCGCGGACAACTACCGCCAGCTGGGTGACCTGGACAACGCCCGGCGTGTCCTCAACAAGCTCGATGCGCTCTATCGCACCCAGGCGGCCAAGCGCAGCAAGTCGCTGCAGCTGCCGCACTGGTCCGCGCAGATTGAAACCACGCGCGGGCGCATCCTGCAGAGCGCCGGGCGCTTGCAGGAGGCCGAGCGGGCCTTTCTTGCCGCGCAGCGGCAGCGGCAGGCCAGCCTGCAAAATCTCGCGGCCCTGGAGGCCCGGGGCAGCTACGCACAGCCCGAAGACCGCCTGCTGATGCAGGAGGACAGCGCCCAGACCTATCTGGCCAACAACCTCATCGCCCAGGGCCGCCTGGACGAGGCCGAGGTGATACTGCGTGAGGTGCTCAAGAGTTCCCTGGTGCGCGAAGGGCGCAATTCACGGCAGGTGGGGCGCGCACTCACCGCCCTGTCCCGTCTGGCGACCGAGCGCGGCCACCACGCCGAAGCGGCCGTGCTGGCCGAGTGGAGCGTGCGCACGCTGGCAGAAGCCGGCCAGGCCAGGCTAAGCCCCTCTTCCATCCAGGCCAGCAGCAGGCTGGCCAATGCGCTGGTGAACGTGGGTCGGGCCAAGGAAGCCGTGGCCCTCATCGACGAGCTGCGGCGCGACCTGGCCGACGACAGCCGTCTGGAAGAAGGCTTCGGCCAAGGCTCGCTGCTGTCCATCCGGGCCTACATCCTGGCCGGCCGCATCGACGACGCGCTGCGCGACGGCGACAACCTCTTGCGCCAGACCACGCGCAACTTCGGCCCCGGCCACTACAACACCGCCGAAGCCCGCGCCTACCGCGCCATGGCCCTGCAACGCGCCGGGCGGGTCGATGAGGCCCGCAAGGAGTTCGCCGCCGCTGTTCCCATCCTGACCGACCCCGACAAGGTAGTGGGCAAACAGAACGCCAGCATTGCACGCACCACCCGGCTGCGCCTCATCCTCAACGAGTACCTCAATGTGCTGGTGGGCAACAAGGGCAACCCCAGCCCCGCCGAC
>JAXMMJ010000032.1:0-40144 GCA_034366585.1 Hylemonella sp. | reverse complement strand
CGCCCGACGAGGTCGCGGGCGTCTGGCGCGCAGACCAGCTGCACCAGGCGCCACAGGCCGTGCTGAGCAGCGGCCATGCGGAACTCGATGCCGAGCTGCCCGGCGGCGGCTGGCCCCTGGGGCAATTGACCGAAGTGCTGCAGCTGCAGAGCGGCCTGTTTGAGTGGCGCCTGCTGCTGCCCGCGCTGAAACGCGCCGTGGCGCAGGGGCCGCTCGTGCTCATCGGCGCGCCACTGCTGCCGCACCTGCCCGCGCTCGCGGCTGCCGGCATTCCCGCCGCGCAGCTGCTGCGCATCGACGCACGCACGCCGGCCGAGCGCCTCTGGGCCGCCGAGCAGGTGCTGCGCTGTCGTGAACTCGGCGCGCTCATGGCCTGGCTGCCGCAAGCCCGGCCCGAGCAGCTGCGCCGCCTGCAGCTGGCCAGCACCCACACGCAGGCGCTGGTCTTCGCCTTTAGGCCCGAAGCGGCGCGCCACGAGTCTTCGCCCGCGCCGCTGCGCCTCACACTGCGCAGCGCACCCGACGCCTTGGGCCTGGGCATCGAGCTGCTCAAGCGCCGCGGCCCCGTCACCGATCACCCCCTCACCCTTGCCGCGCCCTTGCCCGTGATGGCCGCGCTGCGCAAGCGACGGCCTCTCCAGGACCCCGGCCATGTTGTGGATCGCCCTGCGCCCACACGCCCCGCCCGACGCCAGCTCCAGAGCGCATGAGCCCCCGCCGCCCCCGCCTGAACAACAAGCCCTCGCCTGGTGGGGTTTGCAGTTCAGCCCCCGGGTCTGCGTGCTGGAAGAGGCGGTGCTGCTGGAGGCCGGGGCCAGCCTGCGCCTCTTCGGCGGTCAGCGCGCATTGCTGCAGCGCCTGCGTGACGAGTTACCGCTAGCCGGCGGCACAGGTCTCGCCGTGGCCCCCACGGCCCTGGCCGCGCTGGCCCTGCTGCGTACGCTGCCACTGGCGGATGAGACCACGTCTGCGCCCGCCGTGTCCTGCACCACGCGCCGCCTCAGCGCCACGCTCGACGCACTACCGCTTCTGCACCTGAGCGCCGCGCGTGCGCATGAGGGCGTGCTCGCGCGCCTGGGCTGTCGCACGCTGGGGGATGTGCGTGCGCTGCCGCGCGGAGGCCTCTCGCGTCGTTTCGGTGCCGCGCTGCTGGAGGCACTGGACCGCGCCTACGCCCAGCGGCCCGAGGCCTTTGAATGGATAGCGCTGCCTGAAACCTTCAGCGCACGGCTGGAGTTCCATGGCCGCATCGAAGTGGCCGAGGGCATGCTTTTCGGCGCGCGCCGCCTGCTGCAGCAATTGGCCAGCTGGTTGTTGGCACGCCAGCGCGGCGTGCTCGCCATCACCCTGCACTGGGAACACGACCTCGTGCGCCGCGGTGAGTTGCACAACGGGCATCTGGATGTGCGCACCGCCGAGGCCACGCGCGACATCACCCACCTGGCCCGCCTGCTGGGCGAACACCTGGCGCGCCTCACCCTGCCCGCGCCCGTGCTGGCCATCCGCCTGGACGCCACCGAGACTGAAGCCCTGGAAACCACGAGCGCCAGCCTCCTGCCCGAAGAGGTGCGAGAGGGCGAGCCGATGCAACAGCTCATCGAGCGCCTCTCTGTGCGCCTGGGCGCAGAGCGTGTGTTGCGCGGCCAGCTGCTGGCCGACCACCGGCCCCAGCACATGCAGGCTTGGCGGCCCGCGGGCGAGGGCGTGGTGAGCAGCAAGGTGCCTGCGCTACCCAAGCACCTCCAACTGCATCCGCCCTGGATCCTGCGTTTACCGCTGCGCCTGGCCATGCAGGGCGAGCGTCCGCTTTACCAGGGCCCGCTCCTCATGCTGGCCGGCCCCGAGCGCCTGGAGTCCGGATGGTGGAGTCTGTTATCGAGTGCGGAAGCGGAGGGCGAGGAACTGGCGCAGCGTGACTACTTTGTAGCCCGCAGCCCGCAGGCGGGCCTGCTGTGGGTGTACCGGCGGCGTAGTGCGGGGGATCCGGCCTGGTTTCTGCAAGGCATGTATGGCTGAAGCACCGATCATCGGTTCCAGCTTGCCGGCCTATGCCGAGCTGCATAGCTTGAGCAACTTCAGCTTCCAGCGCGGCGCCTCGAGCCCGGAGGAACTGGTGGCACGCGCCCATGCGCTGGGCTACAGCGCGCTGGCCATCACGGACGAATGTTCCATGGCCGGGGTGGTGCGTGCGCATGGGGCGGCCAAAGAACTGGGGCTGCAGTTGCTGATCGGCACCGAGCTGCGGGTGGAGGCCGAGGGTGCAGAGGAGGGCTTCACCCTGTTGCTGCTGGCACGCAGCCGCGCGGGCTATGGTGAGCTGTGTGAACTCATCACGAAGTTGCGCGCGAAGCCGGACAGGAAGAATGGGCGCCGCTACCGCGTGCACGCGCAGGACTGGGACGCGCTGGGACTGGACAGCCGCGAGCTGCTGGCCCTGCTGGTGCCGAACCGCGAGGCGCTGCGCCCCGAAGACGCGGCCTTTGCGTCCGCGCTGGCCGCGCGCCTGGCCTGGCTGCGTCAGCGCTTTGAGTTCTGCTGGCTGGCCGTGGAGCTGCTGCACCGGCTCGATGACGCGCTGTGGCTGGATAGCCTGAGCACCGCGGCGCACAGCGCAGGCGTGCCGCTGGTCGCCGCGGGCGGCGTGCACATGCATCTGCGCTCGCGCAAGCCGCTGCAGGACGTGATGACGGCCATCCGCCTGGGCCGGCCCGTGGCCGAGTGCGGCTTTGCCTTGTCGCCCAATGCCGAGGCGCACCTGCGTTCACGCCAGCGCCTGGCTGCGCTCTACCCGCCCGATCTGCTGGCCGAGACGGTGCGCGTGGCGCAGCTCTGCCGCTTCAGCCTGGACGAACTCAAGTACGAATACCCGGAAGAGGTGGTGCCCGCGGGCGAGACGCCGGCTTCTTACCTGCGCCGCGCCACGCTGGACGGCGCGCAAGTGCGTTACCCGCAGGGCGTGCCGGTGGCGGTGCAGCAGCAGATCGAGCACGAGTTGGCGCTCATCAGCGAGCTGCACTACGAGAAATACTTCCTCACGGTCTACGACATCGTGCGTTTTGCGCGTAGCCGGCACATCCTTTGCCAGGGGCGCGGCTCGGCGGCCAATTCGGCCGTGTGTTATTGCCTGGGCGTGACCGAGGTGGACCCGGCGCGCACCAGCGTGCTGTTCGAGCGTTTCATCAGCCGCGAGCGCGCGGAGCCGCCCGACATCGACGTGGATTTCGAGCACCAGCGGCGCGAGGAGGTGATCCAGTACCTCTACGCCAAGTACGGGCGCGACCGCGCCGCGCTCACCGCCGCCGTGCATACCTACCACGCGCGTGGTGCCATCCGCGACGTGGGCAAGGCGCTGGGCATGGACGAGGCGCTGCTCGACGCGCTGGCTCGCGCCCACCAGTGGTGGGACGGGCGCGAGGTGAACCACGAGCGCCTGCAGGAACTGGGGCTGGATGCACAAAGCCGGCAGATCCGCCTGCTGATCGAACTCACGCGGCCACTGCTGGGGTTTCCGCGCCATCTCTCGCAGCACAGCGGCGGTTTTGTGCTCACGGGCGACAAGCTCACACGCACGGTACCCGTGGTGCCCGCGGCCATGGAGGGGCGCACTACCATCGAGTGGGACAAGGATGACATCGACGCGCTGGGCCTGCTCAAGGTGGACGTGCTGGCCCTGGGCATGCTCAGCGCCATCCGCCGCGCGCTGGCGTTCGTGGGCCAGCGGCGTGGGCAGGCCTTCCGCCTGCAGGACATCCCGCCCGAAGACCCGGCCACCTACGAGATGATCTGCCGCGCCGACACGGTGGGCGTGTTCCAGATCGAGAGCCGCGCGCAGATGAGCATGCTGCCGCGCCTGCAGCCGCGCTGCTTCTACGACCTGGTGATCGAGGTGGCCATCGTGCGGCCCGGGCCCATCCAGGGTGGCATGGTGCATCCCTTCCTGGCGCAGCGCGAGCGCCAGCGCCGTGGCGAGACCTTCACCCTGCCGAAAGAGGCGCTGCGCCCCGCGCTGCAGCGCACGCTGGGTGTGCCCATCTTCCAGGAACAGGTGATGCAGATCGCCATCATCGCTGCGGGTTTCACGCCGGGCGAGGCGGACCAGCTGCGCCGTGCCATGGCGGCGTGGAAGCGCCGCGGCGGGGTGGACAAGTTCCAGCGCCGCCTGATCGACGGCATGACGGCGCGCGGTTACGAGCAGGAATTTGCCGAGGCCATCTTCCGGCAGATCGAAGGTTTTGGCGAATACGGTTTCCCCGAGAGCCACGCGGCCAGCTTTGCGCTGCTGGTCTACGACAGCGCCTGGCTCAAGCGCCATGAGCCCGCGGCCTTCCTGGCCGGCCTGCTCAATTCCCTGCCCATGGGCTTTTACGGCCCGGCGCAACTCGTGCAGGACGCGCAGCGCCACGGTGTGACGGTGCGGCCGGCGGACGTGCTGCACAGCGACTGGGATTGCACGCTGGAGCCCGATGACGACGGCCGGCCCGCGGTGCGCCTGGGCCTGCGCCTGGTGGCCGGGCTCAAGGAGGCGAGCGCCTTGCGCATCGTCGATGCCCGTGCCCAGGGACCGTACCGCAGCACCGAAGACCTGGCGCTGCGCGCCGGGCTGGACGCGCTCGACCTCAAGGCCCTGGCCAGCGCCGATGCGCTCATGAGCCTCAGCGGCCACCGCCGCCAGCAGGTCTGGGACGCGGCGGGGCTGCAGGCCGCGCCGGCCTTGCTGAAGGGCGCGCCGGTGCATGAAGCCGCACTGGCGCTGGAGGCCGCGCCCGAGGGTGAGGAGATCGTCTTCGACTACGCGGCCACGGGCCTGACATTACGCCGCCACCCCTTGGCCCTGCTGCGCGAGCGATTGCGCGCCCGACATTTGCTGACTTCCGAGGAACTGCAGCAGCTGCCCGACGGCCGGCCCGCACGCGCCTGCGGCCTGGTGGTGGCGCGCCAGCAGCCGGGCACGGCCAAGGGCGTGGTCTTTGTGACGCTGGAAGACGAGACGGGCTCGGTGCAGGTCATCGTGTGGAAGGCGCTGCGCGACAAGCAGCGCGAGACCCTGCTGGCTGCGCAACTGCTGGCCGTGTTCGGCACCTGGCAGCGCCAGGGCCCGGTGTGCCACCTGATCGCGGGGCATCTGGAAGATTTGACGCCCTTGCTGGGGCGCCTGGCGACGCAGAGTCGGGACTTTCACTGAGCCAGGCTGGTGGGGCTTGAAATGGCCGGCAGCGCCACTATTTCGCCCACCAAGGAGACCCTGTATGAATGCATCGGATGTGAAAGCCGTGGCCCAGGCCATGGCGGTGGACGAGGTGGACAGCCTGGACCCGGAAGACAAGTTCAAGCTCAGCCTGCAGGAAAAATTTGCGGTGCACCGTGTCATGCACGGCGAAGCCATCGGCGGCGCCCACCCGGAGTTTTATATGGCCGTGGCCAAGGCGCGCCGCCGGCTCGTGGTGCACGTGGAGAACAAAGGCGAGCGCCTCCTGGTTGACGTCGAACAGCTGTATGAGAACGCCCGGCGCCTGGGCAACCTTGACGCCGCTTTCCGGCACGCGTTTGAGACGCGCTGCGCCGGGCACGTGGTGGACGGGCCGTTTCGCTGCAACTTCGCGTACGCGCACTGGGCCGAAGGCCCGATGGACTGAGGCGGGCTCAGCCGGGTTGCCACTGGCCGCCGCTGCAGCGCTCAATGCCGGCCAGGTCGCGGCGGGACTGCACTTCGCGGAAACCGGCTTGCGCCAGCAGGGCGCGCACCGCCGCCGCCTGGTCCCAGCCATGTTCCAGCAGCAGCCAGCCGCCGGGCTGCAGCCGCGCCGGCGCCTGTTTCACGATAGCGCGGATGGCGTCCAGGCCGTCGGGGCCCGAGGTGAGGGCCAGGCGCGGTTCGTGGCCGAGGTTTTCCAGGTGCGGATCGTCCTCGGTGATGTAGGGCGGGTTGGAGACGATGAGTTCAAACGTCCCCTGCAGACCTTCGAGCCAGTTGCCGGCGTGGAAAGCCACCTCGAGTGCGAGGCGCTGCGCATTGGCCTGGGCCACGGCCAGGGCTTCGGGGCTGGTGTCCACGGCCTCGACGCGGGCCGCGGGGCGCTGGCTCTTGAGGGCGAGCGCAATGGCGCCGCTACCGGTGCCCAGGTCCACCACCGAGCCCTGGGGCGCAAGGTGTTCGAGCGCCCAGTCGACCAGGGTTTCGGTGTCGGGGCGCGGGTCGAGCACACGGGCATCGACCTGCAATGTCAGGCCGTAGAACTCGCGCTGGCCCGTCAGGTAGGCCAGGGGCGTGCCGGCGGCACGGCGGCGCGTGAGGTTGATGTAGCGCATCTCTGCATCGGGGGCGAGCGGGTCGCTGTCGTGGGCGACCAGCCAGGCGCGGTCGTTCTGCGGGCGGCCCAGGGCGTGCAGCAGCAGCAACTGTGCATCCAGCCGCTCCAGCCCGAGGGCGGAGCAGGCGGCGGCGAGGGCTTGCTGGATCTGCATAGTGCTACTGAAAATGTAGCTGCATTGTAGGACTGCAAGCCCATTCCGGGGGGATTCAGGCGCTCAGTTGTTGCCTACTTCCAACTCGGCCAGCTGTTCGGCCTCGCGCGCATGGCGCAGGGCGTTCACCACGTCGTCCAGCTCGCCTTCCATGATGCGGTCGAGTTTGTAGAGCGTGAGGTTGATGCGGTGGTCGGTCAGGCGGCCCTGCGGGAAGTTGTAGGTGCGGATGCGGTCGCTGCGGTCCCCGCTGCCGATCAGGCCTTTGCGCATGGCGGCGTCCTTGGCGGCGCGCTCGCTGCGGTCCTTTTCCTGGATGCGGGCCGAGAGCACCTGCAGGGCCTTGGCCTTGTTGCGGTGCTGGCTGCGGTCGTCCTGGCACTCGGCCACGATGCCGGTGGGGATGTGGGTGATGCGCACCGCCGAGTCGGTCTTGTTGATGTGCTGGCCGCCGGCGCCGCTGGCGCGGTAGGTGTCGATGCGCAGGTCGGCCGGGTTGATCTGCACGGCCTGGGTTTCGTCCGGCTCGGGCAGCACGGCCACGGTGCAGGCACTGGTGTGGATGCGCCCCTGTGTTTCGGTGGCGGGCACGCGCTGCACACGGTGGCCACCGGATTCGAAGCGCAGGTCGCCGTAGACGTGGTCACCCGCGATGCGCAGCACCACTTCCTTGTAGCCGCCGAGTTCGCTGGGCGATTCGCTGATGAGTTCGGTCTTCCAGCCGCGGCGCTCGCAGTAGCGTGTGTACATGCGCAGCAGGTCGCCGGCGAACAGCGCCGATTCGTCGCCGCCGGTGCCGGCGCGGATTTCCATGAAGGCGTTGCGCGCGTCGTCTGGGTCCTTGGGCAGCAGCAGGCGTTGCAGCTCTTCTTCCAGCTGGGTCAGCTCGGCCGTGGCCGCGGTGATTTCTTCCTGAGCCATCTCGGCCATGTCCGAGTCGGACAGCATGCCCTGCGCACCGGCCAGGTCTGCTTCACGCTGCTGGTAGCGGGCGTAGCGGCCGGTCATCTGCGTGACTTCGTTGTGCTCGCGCGAGAGCGCGAGGAACTGGCCCATGTCGGCCATGATGTCTTCGCGCGAGAGCAGGAAGTTGAGTTCTTCCAGGCGCTGGGCGTAGCGTTCGAGTTGCTGGCGCAGAAACGGTTTCATGCAGGTGTTCCAGATCCGGTGGGGTGGCCGACGTGCGGTGCGCGTGGGCGGATGAGAGCAAACCCTCGCCACGGCGGACGAGGTGCGGGGACAGTCGCCGCTAACGCTCTTTGCGCAGGAAGAAGTGCTGGATGGCGGTGCTGGCGCGCTCACGCGCGGCGGCGTCGCCGGCATGCAGCTCGGCCAGGGCGCCGTGCAGCATCTTCTGCGTCAGGCCCCTGGACAGGGTCTGGAGCACCGCGTCCACATCCTCGCCGCGGGCCAGGGCCTTGCGCGCGCGTGCGATCTCGGCGGCGCGCCACTCGTCGGCCTGGGCGTTGAGCTGCTGGATCAGCGGCACGGTGCTGCGCTGGTCCATCCAGTGCATGAAGCTCTGCACGCCGGCGTCGATGATGACTTCGGCCTGGGCCACGGCGGCCTGGCGGTTGGCCTGGCCGGTCTGCACCACGGCGGCCAGGTCGTCCACGGTGTAGAGGTAGACGTCGGACAGGCCCTTGACTTCGGGTTCGATGTCGCGCGGCACGGCCAGGTCCACCATGAACATGGGGCGGTGCTTGCGCTGCTTGAGGGCGCGCTCCACCGCACCCAGGCCGATCAGGGGCAGGGTACTGGCGGTGCAGCTGATGACGGCGTCGAATTCGTGCAGGCGCTCGGGCAGGTCTGCCAGGCGCATGGTTTCGGCGCCGAAGCGGCTGGCCAGCTTTTCGCCGCGGTCCAGCGTGCGGTTGGCGATGACCATGGCCTTGGGATTTTTGGCGGCGAAGTGGGTGGCCGCGAGTTCGATCATCTCGCCAGCGCCGACGAATAGGATGCGCACCTGTTGCAGGTCTTCGAAGAGGTTGCCGGCCAGGCGCACGGCCGCGGCCGCCATGCTGATGGAGTGCGCGCCGATCTCGGTGGAGGTGCGCACTTCCTTGGCCACGGCAAAGGAACGCTGGAACAGCTGGTTGAGCGTGGTGCCCAGGGCTCCGGCTTCTTCGGCCACGCGTACGGCGTCTTTCATCTGGCCCAGAATCTGCGGTTCGCCCAGCACCATGGAGTCCAGGCCGCTGGCCACGCGGAAGGCATGGCGGGCGGCTTCATTGCCCTGCAGCGTGTAGGTGTGCGAACGCAGCTCCTCGGCCGAGACGCCGCCGCTTTTCGCCAGCCAGTCCAGCGTGGGCGCCAGCTCCAGCTGCTCGCTGGCGCAGTAGATCTCGGTGCGGTTGCAGGTCGAGAGGATGGCGGCCTCGGGTGGGCGCGGGAGCGCACCGCGCAGGCCGTGTAAGGTGGGGGGGAGCTGGTCGAGCGCAAAGGCAAACCGGCCGCGCAAATCGAGCGGCGCGGTCGTGTGATTGATGCCCAAAGCCCAGACTGCCATGGCGAGATTATAAAATTTATAGATACATCAATGGTTTGCGCCATTTTTTACCGGTGCCGGCCTGTTCCATGAACCTCCAAGACATCCTCTTACACCTGCTCAACTTCGTCGCTCCGGCCTTCGCGCTGGCCGTGCTGCTGCCCCTGCTGGCCTGGCCTCTTTTCCGGAAGCGGACCGCCATGCCCTGGTGGGGGCAGGTGCTGGTGAACTTTGCGGTGGGGGTGGGCGTGCTGCTGGCCAGCCTGTGGTGGCTGGGGCGCGACGGCAAGATGATGGCCTATGCCCTGCTGGTGCTGGCCGTGGCCAGTTCGCAGTGGCTCTTGGCGCGGGGCTGGCGGCGTTGAACCACCGCATGAGAAGCCGGGCCCAGCCCGGCTTTTTTTGTGCCCTGCGCTCAGAAGTTGTAGATGACGCCGACGGACAGGCGTGTCAGGTCGGCCTTGCTGCTGGACGACGGGATCTTGACCCGGCCCAGGCTCTCGTACTGCACACGCATGCTGAACTCGCGGTCGAACCGGATCTGGCCACCAAAGCCGTAGATCAGGTCGTCGGGCAGGCCGTTGATGCCGCCGTCGTGCACGCCCACGCCGGCTTTGCCGAACAGATGGACCTGGCTGTTGAGCGGCACCTTGCCCACGGCCACGGCGCTCACGATGTTCTGGTTGATGCTCACGCGCCCGGGGCCGGGCACATCGGCCGTGGCGCTGCCGATCATCGTCAGGCCGGCTTCCAGGTCAAGGTTGTCGAGGTAGTGGTAACCGCCGGAGAGCGTCAGAGCGCCCGGGCTGGAATAGGAACCTGGCCCGCTGAGGCTGACGATGCCGTAGTCGGCGGCGGCGTAGTAACGCGCGTTCTGGGCCAGGGCAGGGGTGATGGCGGCGCTGCAGAGCAAGGCCGTGGCAAGGATTTTTTTCATGGCGTGAACCTGTCGTTGCAATGGAGGGCCCGCCGGGTGGCGGGGACGCGGTCGGAATTATGGGAAGGCCGCGGCCACGCCTTGTAACGAGGTGTTATGCCCCTCTTCGCCTTGGGCGTAAACAAGCCGGGCAGGGCCCGGCTTGTTTTTGAGAGTGGTGCAACTTCAGAAGTTGAGCACGCCGCCGATGGACACGCGGCTGATGTCGGCACCCGTATCGCTCGGGCTGCTCTTGGACTTGCCCAGGGCTTCGTACTGCAGGCGCAGGCCGAACCGGGAGTTGATGTTGAACTGGCCGCCGAAACCGATGATGACATTGGTGGTGGTTTCCTTGCTGTAGGTGCCAGCGTAGGCGCCGGTGCCTGTGACCTTGGCGGTATGGAAACCGATGCCGGCCTTGCCGAACAGATCGAAGCTCTGCGACAGCGGCAGGATGCCGACTGCCAGGAAGCGGGCGTCGCCCTGCTCGGCGGTGGTGGTGCCGTTGTTGTAGACCAGGGTGGAGTCGCCGTAGCCGGTCAGGCCGCCTTCGAGTGCGAAGTTGCGGTTGAAGCGGTAACCGCCCGAGACGGTGAGGGATCCCGGGTTGGCGTAGTTGGTGTTCTGCATCTTCAGCGTACCGGCATCCAGCGCGAGATACCAGTGGCTTTCCTTTTGCGCCAGGGCAGGCGTGGCGACGGCTGCGCAAAGCAGAGCGGCGGCGATGATCTTTTTCATGGGACTCCCGGAAAAGTTGAGGCAAAAAACGGTGCGTTCCCGCAAGGGATGCGCAGAGTGATTCTAGGTGCCTCTTCTAACGTCAGGGGCTGCGTGCGGGTTGACGGCCACGCGGTCGGCCTGTGAGGGATCGAAGAAATCCACACGGTCGGTGATCAGGCCGTCGAGGCCCAGCGCCAGCAGGTCTTGCGCAGCGCTGGCGTCGTTTACCGTGTAGCACAGGCCGCGCAGGCCGGCTGCGCGCGTGCGCGCCACCAGGGCCGCATCCCAGAGCGTGTACTTGCAGACCACGGCCACGCAGTCCAATCTGCGCGCGGTGTCCAGCCAGCCCTCCCACAAGCTGTCCAGCAGCAGGGCGCGTGGCAGTGCCGGGGCCGCAGCCTGTGCGCCCAGCAGGGATTCGGGCTGGAAGGAACTGAGCAAGGGCGGCACGGAGGCGCCCTGCCACAGCTGGGCCGCGGCCTGCGCCACGACCTCGCCGGTCTGGCGCTCGGTGCCGGGGGTGGGTTTGATCTCGATATTGAGCAGGCTGCCGTGGTCCAGGCAGAAGCGCGCAATGGTCTGCAGCGTGGGGATGGGCTCGCCGGCATAAGCAGGTGCCAGCCAGCTGCCAGCGTCCAGCCGGGCCAGCTCGGCCCATGGCCACTGGCCCGCCGTGCCCTGGCCCTGGGTGGTGCGTTCCAGCGTGGCGTCGTGCAGGAGAAAAGGCACGTCGTCGGCGCTGAGCTTCACATCGCATTCGAACATGCGCCAGCCGTGCGCGTGCCCGAGCTTGAAGGCGGCCAGGGTGTTTTCGGGGGCCAGCTTGCCGGCGCCGCGGTGCGCGACCCAGCGCGGGTAGGGCCAAGGCTGGGCGCCGGAGGCCGGGCTCACAGGCGTTTCCCCGTGGCTTCGCCGAAGCGGTGCAGGCGTTCAGGCTGCGGGAGCAGGTGCAGGGTGCTGCCGATGGCGGGGACCGTGCCCTGGTCTTCGTTGACCCGCACGATGATCTGTTCGCTGTCCAGCCGTGTGTAGACCAGGCGCTCGGCGCCCAGCATCTCGATGGCTTCGACCTGCACGCTCCAGCCCTGTGCGGCGGCTTGCGGCACTATGTTCAGGTGCTCCGGGCGGATGCCCAGGATGGTGCCGGGCTGCACATGGGGGGCGCTGGACAGCAGGTTCATCGGCGGTGCGCCGATGAAGCTGGCCACGAAGGTGGAGGCCGGGCGGTGGTAGACCTCCTCGGGCGTGCCGAACTGTTCCATCCGGCCGGCATTCATGACGATCATGCGCTGTGCCAGCGTCATGGCCTCGACCTGGTCGTGCGTGACGAACAGCGAGGTGATGCCAAGTTCGCGGTGCAGCTTCTGGATCTCCCGGCGGGTCTGCGCGCGCAGCGTGGCGTCCAGGTTGGAGAGCGGTTCGTCGAACAGGAATACCTGGGGCTGGCGCACGATGGCGCGGCCCATGGCCACCCGCTGGCGCTGGCCGCCGGAGAGTTCACGCGGCTTGCGTTCCAGGAAGGGGCCCAGTTCCAGGATGCGCGCGGCCTTGTCCACGCGCGCGCGGATCTCGTCCTTGGGCACCTTGGCGATCTTCAGGCCGTAGGCCATGTTGTCGAACACGCTCATGTGCGGGTAGAGCGCATAGTTCTGGAACACCATGGCGATGTCGCGCTCGGCCGGCTCCAGGTCGTTGACCACGCGCGGGCCGATGCGGATCTCGCCCCCGCTGATCTCTTCCAGCCCGGCCACCATGCGCAGCAGGGTGGACTTGCCGCAGCCCGAGGGGCCGACGATGACAACGAACTCGCCATCGGCGACTTCGGCGTTGACACCATGGATGACTTGGTTGGCCTTGGGGCCGTGGCCGTAGCGCTTGATGACGTTGGAGAGGGTCAGGGATGCCATAAATCGGTCTCTTATTTTTCCGTGTCCACCAGGCCCTTGACGAACCATTTCTGCATGAGCATGACCACCAGGGCCGGGGGGATCATGGCCAGGACGGCGGTGGCCATGACCACGTTCCATTCGGTCTGCGCGTCGCCAGCGGTGATCATCTGCTTGATGCCGATCACCACCGGGTACATGTTTTCCTGGGTGGTGACGAGCAGCGGCCAGAGGTACTGGTTCCAGCCGTAGATGAACTGGATGACGAACAGGGCTGCCATGGGCGTGACCGACAGCGGCAGCAGCACGTCCTTGAAGAAACGCAGCGGTCCGGCGCCGTCCACGCGCGCGGCTTCGGTCAGTTCCTCGGGCACGGTCAGGAAAAACTGGCGGAACAGGAAGGTTGCGGTGGCCGAGGCTATCAGCGGAACCGTCAGGCCGGCATAGCTGTTGAGCATGCCGAGGTCGGAGATCACCTGGTAGGTCGGCAGGATGCGCACCTCCACCGGCAGCATCAGGGTGATGAAGATCGCCCAGAAGAACAGCTTGCGAAAGGGAAAGCGGAAGTAGACGATGGCAAAGGCCGAGAGCAGGGAGATGGCGATCTTGCCCAGCGCGATCACCAGGGCCGAGATCAGGCTCACCATCATCATGCGGCCGACGGCGGCGTGGGTGCCACTGCCGCTACGCTCGCCCATGAGCGCCGCCTGGTAGTTTTGCACCATCTGGTCGCCTGGCAGCAGCGGCATGGGCGGATGGGTCACGGTCTCCATGCTGTGGGTGGAGGCGATGATGGTGACGTACACCGGGAAGGCCACCACCAGCACGCCCAGGAGCAGCACGGCGTGCGAGAGCAGATCCAGCCAGCGTTTGCGTTCGACCATGGGACGGGGATCTCAGTAGGTTACTTTTTTCTCGACGAAGCGGAACTGCACCACGGTCAGCCCGATGACGATGGCCATCAGCACCACCGATTGCGCGGCCGAGCTGCCCAGGTCCAGGGCCTTGAAGCCGTCGAAGTAGACCTTGTAGACCAGGATGGCGGTGTCCTTGCCCGGCCCACCCTTGGTGGCCGCATCGACGATGGCGAAGGTGTCGAAGAAGGCGTAGACGATGTTGATGACCAGCAGGAAGAAGGTGGTGGGCGAGAGCAGGGGCAGCTGGATGCTCCAGAAGCGGCGCCAGGCGCCGGCACCGTCGATGGCGGCCGCCTCGATGAGCGACTTGGGGATGCTCTGCAGTCCGGCCAGGAAAAATAGCAGGTTGTAGGACAGCTGCTTCCAGACGGCCGCCATGACGATGAGTGTCATGGCGTGCTCACTGTTGAGCAGCGGGTTCCAGTCCACCCCGGCGACCTGCAGGGCGTGCGACAGCACGCCGATGCTGGGGGAAAAAAGGAAGAGCCAGACCACGCCAGCCACGGCGGGCGCCACGGCGTAGGGCCAGATCAGCAGGGTGCGGTAGACCATGGCGCCGCGTACCACGCGGTCGGCAAAGACTGCGAGCAGCAGCGACAGGGTGAGGCCGAGCACGGCCACCAGCGCCGAGAAGACGGCGGTGGTCTTGAAGGAGGCGAGGTAGGTCTCGTCGTTCCAGAGGTTGCGGAAATTCTCCAGCCCGACCCACTGCACCGAGGTGCCGAAGGCGTCCGACTGCATCAAGGACTGCAGCAGCGCCTGGCCTGCCGGCCAGAAGAAAAACACGGCAATGATCACGCCCTGCGGCGCCAGCAGCAGCCAGGGCAGCCAGCGCGAGCGGAAGACGACACGTTTTTCAGCGGCCACAGTATTGCCCTATGTCGCGGCGGCCCTCCCCGCCTGGCGGGGAAGGTTGGGGAGGGGAGCCGTCATGACAGCGGTCAGCTGACAAGCCCTCAGGACTTGTTGGCTTTCTCGAAGCGTTCCAGCAGGTCGTTGCCGCGCTTGACCACGGCATCGAGGGCTTCCTTGGCGGTTTTCTTGCCGGCCCAGACCTGTTCGAGTTCCTCGTCTTCCACGGCGCGGATCTGCACGTAGTTGCCCAGGCGGATGCCACGCGACTTGTCGGTGGTCTTGCGGATCATCTGGTTGACGGCCGTGTCGGTGCCAGGATTCTGCTTGTAGAAGCCGGACTGCTCGGTCAGCTTGTACGCTGCCGTGGTGATGGGCAGGTAGCCGGTGCGCTTGTGGCTGGCCGACTGTACTTCGGCGTTGGAGAGGAAGTTGAGGAAGGTGGCCACGCCCTTGTACTCGGCGGGCTTCTTGCCGGACATGACCCAGAGGCTGGCGCCGCCGATCACGGTGTTCTGCGGGGCGCCGGCGACGTCCGGGTAGTAGGGCAGGGTGGCCAGGGCGTAGGCGAACTTGGCGTTCTTGGCCACGTTGCCGTAGAAGCCCGAAGAGGTGGTGATCATGGCGCATTCGCCGGAGACGAAGCTGGCCTCGGGCACGTTGCCGCGGCCCTTGTAGACGAACAGGCCCTGCTTGGCCATATTGCCCAGGTTCTCGATGTGGCGCACATGCAGCGGCGAGTTGGCGACCATGCGTGCATCCATGCCGCCCAGGCCATTGCGCTTGGTGGCCAGTTCCACGTTGTGCCAGGTGGAGAAGCTTTCCAGCTGGGTCCAGCCCTGCCAGGCGGTGGTGAAGGGGCATTTGTGGCCGGAGGCCTTGAGCTTGGCGGCGGCCAGTGCCACTTCGGGCCAGGTGGTCGGCGGCTTGTCGGCGTCCAGGCCGGCGGCCTTGAAAGCATCCTTGTTGACGTAGAACACCGTGGTCGAGCTGTTGAAGGGGAAGCTCAGCATCTGGCCATTGGGGGCGGTGTAGTAGCCGGCCACGGCGGGAATGTAGACGGCAGGATCGAACTTGTAGCCGGCATCCTGCATGACCTTGCCTACCGGTACAACGGCGCCCTTGCTGGCCATCATGGTGGCGGTGCCCACTTCAAAGACCTGCAGGATGTGCGGGGCATTGCCGGCACGGAAGGCGGCGATGGCCGCCGTCATGGATTCGTCGTAGCTGCCCTTGAAGACCGGCGTGATCTTGTAGTCCTTCTGGCGGTTGTTGAAGTCCTTGGCCAGGTCGTTGACCCATTCGTTGTTGACGGCCGTCATCGAATGCCACCACTGGATTTCGGTCTGGGCCTGGACGGGGGCGAGCAGCAGGGCCGACAGGGCGGCGACGCTCAGTTTCACGGAAAATTTCATGCGGGGCTCCTTAGGGACAAGCTCGCCAGCCTAGGCTGGAAATGTGACAAACACATTAAGCCTCGGTTACGGTCATCTCCGGATGCGGGGTTTCCATGATGCGGGCAGGGCTCCCATGCGCTTGCCCGCGGGGCTTTGTTGCACTGCGGTAACATCTCGCCTCAGCCGGTGGCTCCGTTCTGGCTGAAATTCCGGATCTCCCATGAACGCACCGACTCCGCTAGACCAATTCGTGGATGCAGCCGGCCCTGCGCCGCACGGCCACGAGCGCATCCGCGAAATTCCCTACAACTACACCTCCTTCTCCGACCGCGAGATTGTCATCCGCCTGTTGGGGCCCCGGGCCTGGGAGGTGCTCAACCAGCTGCGCGAGGAGCGCCGCACCGGCCGCTCGGCCCGCATGCTCTACGAGGTGCTGGGCGACATCTGGGTGGTGCAGCGCAATCCCTATCTGCAGGACGACCTGCTGGACAACCCCAAGCGCCGGGTGCTGCTGGTCGAGGCCCTGCACCACCGCCTGGGCGAGGTGCAGAAGCGCCGCACGCCGCAGGCCGACCCGCAGCGCGATGCGCTGGTGGGCGAATTGCTGGAGGCTGCCAGCCGTGCCGTAGAGGCCTTTGATGCCTCTTTCCAGAAGATCGCTGCCCTGCGCCGCAAGGCCCAGCGCGCGCTCAGCCGCCTGACGGCCAAGGACAACGTCAAGTTCGACGGCCTGTCGCGGGTTTCGCACGTGACCGACGCCACCGACTGGCGCGTCGAGTACCCCTTTGTCGTGCTCACCCCTGACACCGAGGCCGAGATGGCGCGCCTGGTCAAGGGCTGCATCGAGCTGGGCCTGACCATCATCCCGCGCGGCGGCGGCACCGGTTACACCGGCGGCGCCGTGCCGCTGTCCTGGAAGAGCGCGGTGATCAACACCGAAAAGCTCGAGGCCATGACCGAGGTCGAGATGCTGCAGCTGCCGGGGCTCGACAAGCCCGTGCCCACCATCTGGACCGAGGCCGGCGTGGTCACCCAGCGCGTGGCCGATGCGGCCGAGCGCGCCGGTTTTGTGTTTGCCGTGGACCCGACCTCGGCCGAGGCTTCCTGCGTGGGTGGCAACATCGCCATGAACGCCGGCGGCAAGAAGGCCGTGCTCTGGGGCACGGCGCTGGACAACCTGGCGAGCTGGCGCATGGTCACGCCCGACGCGGGCTGGCTGGAAGTCACGCGCCTGAACCACAACCTGGGCAAGATCCACGACGCCGACGTCGCCAGCTTCGAGCTCAAGTACTTCGAGGCCGACGGCAAGAAACTGGTGAAGACCGAACGCCTGGACATCCCGGGCCCGAGTTTCCGCAAGGAAGGCCTGGGCAAGGACGTGACCGACAAGTTCCTCTCCGGCCTGCCCGGCGTGCAGAAGGAGGGCTGTGACGGCCTGATCACCAGTGCGCGCTGGGTGGTGCACCGCATGCCGGCGCACACCCGCACGGTCTGCCTGGAGTTCTTCGGCCACGCGCGCGACGCGGTGCCCAGTATTGTCGAGATCAAGGACTTCATGTTTGCCGAGATGAAGCGCCCCGGCGGCGCCATCCTGGCCGGCCTGGAGCACCTGGACGACCGTTACCTCAAGGCCGTGGGTTACGCCACCAAGAGCAAACGTGGCGGCTTGCCCAAGATGGTGCTGATTGGCGACATCGTGGGCGACGACACCGACGCCGTGGCCCGCGCCACCAGCGAGGTGGTGCGCATTGCCAACTCGCGCAGCGGTGAGGGTTTCATTGCCATCAGCGCCGAGGCGCGCAAGAAGTTCTGGCTGGACCGCAAGCGCACCGCCGCGATCAGCAAACACACCAACGCCTTCAAGATCAATGAAGACGTGGTGATCCCGTTGCCGCGCATGGCCGAGTACACCGACGGCATCGAGCGCATCAACATCGAACTCTCGCTGCGCAACAAGATCAAGCTGGCCGACGAGCTGGAGCTTTTCTTCGGCGAGGGCAGCCTCACCCATTTGCTCACGATCGGCAAGCCCGACGATGCCAACGAGGCGCCGTCGGTTGAGCTGATGGAAGAGCGCGTGACCCAGGCCCGCGAGCTGGTGCGCACGGTACGCGCCCAGTGGCAGGACTGGCTGGACCGGGTGGACGAGTTGTTCCCCCAGCTGCAGGACCATTCCTTGCGCGCGAGCTGGAAGACCCAGATCCGCGCACCACTGCAGGACATCTTCACGGGCCGCGCTTTCGAGCCCATGTTGGCCGAATGCAATGCCATCCAGCAGCGTGTGCTCAAGGGCCGGGTCTGGGTGGCGCTGCACATGCACGCCGGTGACGGCAATGTGCACACCAACATCCCTGTCAACAGCGATGACTACGAGATGCTGCAGGCCGCGCACGGCGCGGTCAAGCGCATCATGGCGCTGGCGCGTTCGCTCGACGGCGTGATCTCGGGCGAACACGGCATCGGCATCACCAAGCTCGAATTCCTGAGCGACGCCGAACTCCAGCCCTTTGCCGATTACAAACAACGCATCGACCCCGAGGGCCGCTTCAACCGCGGCAAGCTGCTGCGCGAGCGTGCCCATCCGGCCGACCTGACCAACGCCTACACGCCCAGCTTCGGCCTCATGGGCCATGAGTCGCTGATCATGCAGCAGAGCGATATCGGCGCCATTGCCGACAGCGTCAAGGACTGCCTGCGCTGCGGCAAGTGCAAACCCGTGTGCTCGACCCACGTGCCGCGCGCCAACCTGCTCTACAGCCCGCGCAACACGATCCTGGCGACCTCGCTGCTGGTCGAGGCCTTCCTCTACGAAGAGCAGACCCGCCGTGGCGTGAGCATCAAGCACTGGCAGGAATTCGAGGACGTGGCCGACCACTGCACGGTCTGCCACAAGTGCCTGTCGCCCTGCCCGGTGAAGATCGACTTCGGCGACGTCTCGATGAACATGCGCAACCTGCTGCGCAAGATGGGGCAGAAGACCTGGCGCCCGGGCAATGCGGCGGCCATGTTCTTCCTCAATGCCACCAACCCCGAGACCATCAAGCTGATGCGTACGGCCATGGTCGGCGTGGGCTTCAAGGCCCAGCGCCTGGCCAACCAGCTGCTGCGTGTGGTGGCGAAGAAGCAGACCGCCCGGCCGCCGGCCACGGTGGGCCCCGCGCCCATCAAGGAACAGGTGATCCACTTCATCAACAAGAAGATGCCCGGTGGCCTGCCCAAGAAGACGGCGCGTGCCCTGCTGGACATCGAGGATGCCGACTACGTTCCCATCATCCGCGACCCGCAGGCCACCACGGCCGAGACCGAGGCGGTGTTCTATTTCCCGGGCTGTGGCTCCGAGCGCCTGTTCAGCCAGGTCGGCCTGGCCACCCAGGCCATGCTCTGGCATGCGGGCGTGCAGACCGTGCTGCCGCCGGGTTATCTGTGCTGCGGTTACCCGCAGCGCGGCAGCGGCCAGTTCGACAAGGCCGAGAAGATGATCACCGACAACCGGGTGCTCTTCCACCGTGTCGCCAACACCCTGAACTACCTGGACATCAAGACCGTGGTGGTGAGCTGCGGCACCTGCTACGACCAGCTGCAGGGCTACAAGTTCGAGGAGATCTTCCCGGGCTGCCGCATCATCGACATTCACGAGTTCCTGCTCGAAAAGGGCATCAAGCTCAGCGGCGCCCAGGGCGGCTACCTGTACCACGAGCCTTGTCACAACCCCATGAAGCTGGGCGACTCGATGAAGACGGTGCGCACGCTGCTGGCCGGGGACTCGAAGGACAACGTGCTCAAGAGCGACCGCTGCTGCGGCGAATCCGGCACCCTGGGCGTGACCCGGCCCGATGTTTCCACCCAGGTGCGCTTCCGCAAGGAAGAGGAGATCCGCAAGGGCGAAACCGAGCTGCGCGAGACCGGCCTGGTGGGGGCGAAGGACAACGTCAAGATCCTGACCAGCTGCCCGAGCTGCCTGCAGGGCTTGACCCGCTACGGCAACGACCTGCAGAACGGTCTGCTGGAGGCCGACTACATCGTGGTCGAGATGGCGCGCCAGATCCTGGGTGAGGACTGGATGCCGCAGTACGTGGCCTCGGCCAATGCCGGCGGCATCGAACGCGTGCTGGTATGACCCTGCTGGCGGCTGTGCCGCCAGTCTGGGGATAATCCGCTGATAACAGACGAGGTGAGTTCCATGGCAGGTTTGCAAACCGGCGCGCCGACGCCGCAGGATCTGACGGTGCATAGCAAGTCGCGGGTGCTGGAAATAGCCTTTTCCGACGGCAAGACCTTCCGCATCCCCTTCGAGCTGATGCGCGTGTATTCGCCCTCGGCCGAGGTGCAGGGCCACGGCCCGGGCCAGGAGGTGCTGCAGACCGGCAAACGCGAGGTGGAACTGGCGGGGCTGGAGCCGGTGGGCAACTACGCCGTGCAGCCCGCGTTCTCGGATGGCCACGACAGCGGCATCTTTTCCTGGGATTACCTCTATTTCCTGGGCTCGCAGCAGGACCAGCTCTGGGCCGACTACGAAGCCCGCCTGAAAGCAGCCGGCGTGGACCGCGACGCGCCCATGCCCGAAAAAGCCGGCCACGCCTGCGGCAGCCACTGACCATGAGCAGCACCCATTTCGGATTCGAGACGGTCGACGAGGCCGAGAAGGCTCGCCGCGTGCGCGGCGTGTTCGATTCGGTGGCGTCGAAATACGACGTCATGAACGACCTCATGTCCGCCGGCCTGCACCGCGTCTGGAAGGCCTACACCGTCACGGTGGCCAACCTGAAGGAGGGCGACCGCGCGCTGGACATCGCCGGCGGCACCGGCGATCTGGCCCTGGCTTTTGCCAAAAAGGTCGGCAAGACCGGCCAGGTGGTGCACACCGACATTAACGAAGCCATGCTGCGCGTGGGCCGTGACCGCCTGCTGGACGCCGGTGTGGTCCTGCCCACCGTGGTCTGCGACGCCGAGAAGCTGCCTTTCCCGGACCGCCATTTCGACCTGGTCAGCGTGGCCTTCGGCCTGCGCAACATGACGCACAAGGACCAGGCCCTGGCCGAGATGTGCCGTGTGCTCAAGCCCGGTGGCAAGCTGCTGGTACTCGAATTCTCGAAAGTGGCGCCGCCCCTGGCCAAGGCCTACGACTGGTATTCCTTCAAGATCCTGCCCCAGCTGGGCAAGCTGGTGGCCGGCGACGCCGACAGCTACCGCTACCTGGCGGAGTCCATCCGCATGCACCCGGGCCAGGAAGAGCTCAAGGCCATGATGAAAAAAGCCGGATTCGGGCATGTGGATTTTCACAACATGAGCGGCGGTGTGGTGGCACTTCATGTTGGAATCAAGTGCTGACGTACCGGATTTGAGTTAAGTTCGGCATACGCGGGCACGTACAGTATTTTTGGAGCAAGCATGAAACTTTGGTCTTTGGCCCTTTCCCTGGTCCTGGCGCTGGGTGCCGTGGACGTCGAGGCCAAGCGTCTTGGCGGCGGCAAATCGGTCGGCAAGCAGTCCAGCAATGTGACGCAGCGTGAAGCCGCGCCTGCCGCCCCGGCGGCCCCGACACAGAATGCGGCGGCGACCAAACCCGCGGCGCCGGCCGCGGCACCTGCCGCCGCACCGAAGAAACCCTGGGGCGCCATGCTGGGCGGCCTGGCTGCCGGTCTGGGCCTGGCCTGGCTGGCCAGCTCGCTGGGCCTGGGCGAAGCCTTCGGCCAGTTCATCCTGATCGCTCTGGTGGTGCTGCTGGCCATGATGGCCTTCGGCTGGTTCATGCGCAGCCGGCGCCCGGGCGCCACGGACCGCAGCCCCTATGCTTTCCAGGGCGCTGGTGCCGGTGAAGTTCCGACCGCCAAACCTGCCTATCGTCCGGAAAACGTGGGCAACGACGCCTCGGCCCGCCCCTGGGAGCGCAGCCAGACGGCATTTGACGGTTCCGGCACCTCCGGCATCGTGATCGGCTCCGGCCTGTCCAGCAGCTGGAGCGTCCCCGCCGGTTTTGACGCCGACGGCTTCCTCAAGGCGGCCAAGAGCAATTTCATCCTGCTGCAGGCCGCCTGGGACCAGGCCGACATGGCCACCCTGCGCTCCATGATGACGGACGACATGCTGACCGAGATCAGCGCCCAGCTGGCCGAGCGCGAGGCCCACACGGGCGGCGCCGTGAACCTGACAGAGGTGCAGATGCTGCAGGCCCAGTTGCTGGGCATCGAGGAACTGGGCGACGGGTACATGGCCAGTGTCGAGTTCTCCGGCATGATCCGCGAGACGCCGCAGGCCGGCCCCAGCCCCTTCCGCGAGGTCTGGAACATGGTCAAGCCCAGGGATGGCAGCCGCGGCTGGCTGGTCGCCGGGGTGCAAGCTTTGCAATAAAGCGCCTTCTTTCAATCAATAATCGGGGACTATGGCAACACAGTCCCCTTTTTCATTGCTGGAAGACGTTTTCCAGAAACTCGGCACCACCCTGCAGCCACCCGAGTGGGCCGTGCAGGAAGTGCAGCGGCGTATCGTGCTGTTGCTCAACCATGTGCTGATGCAGGAACCCGAGGCCATGAACCGGCTGGTGCGGCAGAAGGGCCGGGTGGTGCTGTTCCACTGGCGCGAGTTCCAGTTCAAGCTGCAGCTCACGCCGGCCGGTCTGCTGGACCTGGCGGCGGCCGATACCCCGTCCGACCTGACGCTCTCCGTGACCGAGGCGTCGCCGGTGGCCCTGATGCAGGCAGCACTGGCGGGTGACAAGCCGGCCGTGCGCATCGAGGGCGACGTGCAGCTGGCGGCCGAGATCAACTGGCTGGTCGACCATGTGCGCTGGGACATCGAGGAAGACCTGGCGCGCATCATCGGCGATGCCCCGGCGCATGGCCTGGCCCAGGCCGCGCGGCGTGCCCTTGACACCTTGCGCCAGTGGCTGACACCCCGGCGCGGAGGCCAGGCATGACCCGACTGCTGCGCGGCACCTACATCATCTGGATCGTGCTGCGTTATGGCCTGGACGGGCTGGTTCTGACCAGTTTCCAGAAACCCTGGCTGCGTGTGATCGCACGCATCGTCTCGATCGGCCGCAACCTGGACGCGCCGCGTGGCCAGCGCCTGCGCGAGGCGCTGGAACGCCTGGGGCCGATCTTCGTCAAGTTCGGCCAGGTGCTCTCGACCCGGCGTGACCTGCTGCCGGCCGACATGGCCGATGAGCTGGCCAAGCTGCAGGACCGCGTGCCGCCTTTCCCCTCCGAGGTGGCGGTGGCCACGATCGAGCGGGCCTTTCGCAAGCCGGTGGCGCAGATCTTCAGCGAATTCGAGCGTGAGCCGGTGGCCAGCGCCTCCATTGCGCAGGTGCATTTCGCCAAGCTGATCGACCGCGAAGGCCGTGAGCGCGAGGTGGCCGTCAAGGTGCTGCGCCCCGGCATGCTGCCGGCGATCGAGAAGGACCTGAGCCTGATGCGCCTGATGGCCGGCTGGGTCGAGGGCCTGTCGTCCGACGGCAAGCGCCTCAAGCCACGCGAGGTGGTGGCCGAGTTCGACAAATACCTGCACGACGAACTGGACCTGGTACGCGAGGCCGCCAGTGCCGCCCAGTTGCGCCGCAACATGGAAGGCCTGGACCTGGTGCTGATCCCCGAGATGTTCTGGGACTACTGCCACAACGACGTCATCGTGATGGAGCGCATGAAGGGCATCCCCATCAGCCAGACCGCGCGCCTGCGCGAGGCCGGCGTGGACATGAAGAAGCTGGCGCGCGACGGTGTCACCATCTTCTTCACCCAGGTGTTCCGTGACGGCTTCTTCCACGCCGACATGCACCCTGGCAATATCTTCATCAGCACCGACCCGGCCACCTTCGGGCGCTACATCTCGCTGGACTTCGGCATCGTGGGCACGCTGACCGAGTACGACAAGGAATACCTGGCGCAGAACTTCACGGCTTTCTTCCGGCGTGACTACAAGCGCGTGGCCGAGCTGCACATCGAGTCTGGCTGGGTGCCGCCGCGTACCCGCGTGGACGAGCTCGAATCTGCCATCCGCTCCGTGTGCGAACCGTATTTCGACCGTCCGCTCAAGGAAATCTCGCTGGGCATGGTGCTGATGCGCCTGTTCCAGACCTCGCGCCGTTTCCAGGTCGAGATCCAGCCGCAGCTGGTACTGCTGCAGAAGACCCTGCTCAACATCGAAGGACTGGGCCGCGAGCTTGACCCTGAACTGGATCTCTGGAGCACGGCCAAGCCTTTCCTGGAGAAGTGGATGGCCGACCAGATCGGCCCGCGCAGGCTGCTGGAGGAGCTGAAGAACCAGGCCCCGCGCTACGCCAAGATGCTGCCGGACCTACCGCGCCTGCTGCACGATTACCTGAAGCACAACGCCGTCGGGAACCGGCGCGAGTTGGAAGAACTGCTGATTGAGCAGCGGCGCACCAACCGGCTGCTGCAAGCCCTGATCTACGCAGGCATCGGTTTTGCTTTGGGATTGATCGTCGTCCAGATGGTGATCCGCTTACAGCTGTTTTAGGGATAATCCCGAGCCAATTTCCTAGGAGACCAAGGTGCTGCTGACCCTCGTCATTGTTTACCTGCTGGTGACCATTGCCATCGGCCTGTGGGCTGCCAAGCGGGTCAAGAACTCGGCGGACTTCGCCATCGCCGGGCGCCGCCTGCCGCTGTTCATGATCGTCACCACGACCTTCGCGACCTGGTTCGGTTCGGAGGTGGTGCTGGGCATTCCGGCCAAGTTCGTGGGCGGTGGTCTGGGTAGCGTGGTGGAAGACCCCTTCGGCGCCGGTACCTGCCTGATCCTGGTCGGCATCTTCTTTGCCGCCAAGCTCTACCGCATGACCCTGTTGACCATCAGCGACTTCTTCCGCGAGCGGTATGGCCGCAGCGTCGAAATCGTCTGCTCGCTCATCATCATGCTGAGTTATCTGGGCTGGGTGTCGGCCCAGGTCACAGCCCTGGGCCTGGTGTTCAACCTGCTGTCGGGCGGCGCCATCAGCATCCCCGTGGGCATGGTGATCGGCGTGGTGTCCGTGCTGGCCTACACCCTGTTCGGGGGCATGTGGTCGGTGGCGCTGACTGACTTCATCCAGATGATCATCCTGGTCGTGGGCCTGAGCGTGCTGGCCGTGTTTGCCGGCGGCCTGGCCGGGGGGGCCGACAAGGTGGTGGCGCTGGCCGTCAGCCGGGACATGTTCAACTTCCTGCCCGAACCCAGCTTCAAGGACGTGGTGTTTTTCATCGCCGCGGCCATCACCATGATGCTGGGCTCCATCCCCCAGCAGGACGTGTTCCAGCGCGTGATGTCCGCTGACAGCGAGAAGTCGGCTTCGCGCGGCGCCATCATCGGCGGTGCGCTCTATATCCTCTTTGCCTTCGTGCCCATGTTCCTGGTGGTCAGCGCCCTGATCATCATGCCGGAGCAGGCCGACGCCCTGATCAAGGAGGACCCGCAGAAGGTCCTGCCTACCCTGGTCATGGAGAAGATGCCCTTCATCATGCAGGTGCTCTTTTTTGGCGCGCTGCTCTCGGCCATCAAGTCCTGCGCCTCCGCCACCCTGCTGGCGCCCAGCGTGACCTTCGTGGAGAACATCTGGCGCCAGTTCAACCCGCACATGAGTGACAAGCAGGAGTTGAAGACCATGCGCGTCACCGTGCTGCTCTTCAGCGCCCTGGTGCTGCTGTATGCGATCAAGATGCAGGGCACCTCGATCTATGAGATGGTGTCCGGTGCCTACCAGGTGACCCTGGTAGGCGCTTTTGTGCCGCTGACCTTTGGCCTTTACTGGAAACGCGCCACCACCCAGGGTGCCCTGTTCTCCATCGTGCTGGGCCTGCTGACCTGGGGGCTGTTCCTGGCCACCCCGGCAGGCCAGGATTTCCCGGCCCAGCTGGCCGGTGTGCTGGCGGCGCTGACGGGCATGCTGCTGGGTTCGCTCGGGCCCCAGACCATCGTCAACCGGCACGCCGGCCACCACAAGCTGGCAGGACTGGAGTAAGCGGCCGGCGCCCCGGCCCCCGGGCCAGGCATCGGCCTTGATTCCGGGGTGGCCGCCTATAATTGAGGGTTTCCTGGCGCTTCCCCTGTCACAGGACAGGGGGGCGTGCAGGGCATTCACCTGATTGACCTCTTCCACCTCCTTCAAGCCATGCCAATTTACGCCTACAAATGTGAATCCTGCGGTGTCGCCAAGGATGTGCTGCAGAAGATCTCCGACCCGGCCCTGAGCGACTGCCCGGCCTGCGGCCAGCCCACGTTCCGCAAGCAGGTGACGGCCGCCGGCTTCCAGCTCAAGGGCAGCGGCTGGTACGCCACCGATTTCCGCGGCGGAGCCACCCCTGCAGCCGCTGCCACTTCCACCGCCGCTGCAGCCCCGACCAGCGAGGCCCCGGCTGCTGCTGCGCCGGCCAGCCACAGCTGTGGCACGGGCTGCGGTTGCGCTTGATGTCCATGGCCAAATTCCGCAAATGGCTGTTCGCGGGCCTGCTGGTGCTGGCCCCGCTGGGCATCACCGTCTGGGTGCTGGAATGGGTGGTGTCCACGTTGGACCAGACCCTGCGCATCCTGCCCGAGGCCTGGCAGCCCGACCGTTGGCTGGGTCTGCACATCCCCGGCCTGGGGGTGATCTTCGCCCTGGTCGTGGTGCTGGCCATCGGTGCCCTGGCCTCCAACATCATCGGCAACCAGCTGGTCGGCTGGTGGCATGCGCTGCTGCACCGCATCCCGGTGGTGCGTTCCATCTATTCCGGCGTCAAGCAGGTCTCGGACACCCTGTTTTCCGAGAAGGGCAATGCCTTTCGCCAGGCCGTGCTGGTGCAGTGGCCGCGTGAGGGCATGTGGACCATCGGTTTCGTGACCGGTACGCCCGGCGGCGACCTGGTCAACCATCTGCCCGGCGAGTACCTGAGCGTCTACGTGCCCACCACGCCCAACCCGACCGGCGGCTATTTCGTGATGGTCAAGAAGAGCGACTGCATCGTGCTGGCCATGAACGTTGACGAGGCGCTGACCTATGTGATTTCCATGGGGGTGATCGTTCCTGGCGCTGCCAAGCACCCCCCACTGCAGCCGGCCGAACCCGGCCAGCAACCCCATCCCTGAGTTCCTGAAAGAGTAAGCCAAATGGCCATGCGTTCCCACTATTGCGGTCTCGTGACCGAGGCCCTGCTGGGCCAAACCGTCACCCTGTGCGGCTGGGTCAACCGTCGGCGCGACCACGGTGGCGTGATCTTCGTCGACCTGCGCGACCGCGAAGGTTATGTGCAGGTGGTCTGCGATCCGGACCGCGCGGAGATGTTCAAGACCGCCGAAGGCCTGCGCAACGAGTTCTGCATCCAGGTCAAAGGCCTGGTGCGTGCGCGCCCCGAAGGCACCACCAACGACAGCCTCAAGAGCGGCAAGATCGAAGTGCTGTGCCATGAGCTGACCGTGCTCAACCCCTCGGTCACACCGCCCTTCCAGCTCGACGAGGACAACCTGTCCGAGACCACGCGCCTCACGCACCGCGTGCTGGACCTGCGCCGCCCCTACATGCAGAACAACCTGATGCTGCGTTACAAGGTGGCCATGGAGGTGCGCAAGTTCCTCGATGCCAACGGCTTCGTGGACATCGAGACCCCCATGCTCACCAAGAGCACCCCGGAGGGCGCGCGCGACTACCTGGTGCCCAGCCGTGTGCACGATGGCCAGTTCTTCGCGCTGCCGCAGTCGCCCCAGCTCTTCAAGCAGCTGCTGATGGTGGCCGGCTTCGACCGTTATTACCAGATCACCAAGTGCTTCCGTGACGAGGACCTGCGCGCCGACCGCCAGCCCGAGTTCACGCAGATCGATATCGAGACCAGCTTCCTGAGCGAGCAGGACATCCGCGACATGTTCCAGGGCATGATCACCACGGTGTTCAAGAACACCATCGGCGTCGACCTGGGCGAGTTCCCGGTCATGACCTACCAGGACGCCATGCACCTGTACGGCTCCGACAAGCCCGACCTGCGTGTGAAGCTGCAGTTCACCGAGCTCACCGATGTGATGAAGGACGTGGACTTCAAGGTCTTCTCGGGCGCTGCCAACATGGTGGGCGGTCGTGTGGTGGCCCTGCGTGTACCGGGCGGTTCGGTCGAAGGCGGCGGCATCAGCCGCGGCGAGATCGACGCCTATACCGAGTTCGTCAAGATCTACGGCGCCAAGGGCCTGGCCTATATCCGCGTCAACGAAGTGGCCAAGGGGCGTGACGGCCTGCAGTCGCCCATCGTCAAGAACATCCACGACGCTGCACTGGCTGAAGTGCTCAAGCGCACGGGCGCCCAGGATGGCGACCTGATCTTCTTCGGTGCCGACAAGGCCAAGATCGTCAACGACGCCATCGGTGCGCTGCGCATCAAGGTCGGCCACAGCGAATTCGGCAAGAAAAACGGCCTGTTCGAGAATCGCTGGGCGCCGATGTGGGTGGTGGACTTTCCCATGTTCGAGTTCGACGAGGAAAACCAGCGCTACACCGCCGTGCACCACCCCTTCACCGCGCCCAAGGCCGGTCATGAAGACTGGATGGTCACCGCGCCCGAGAAGTGCATCTCGCAGGGCTATGACATGGTGCTCAACGGCTGGGAAATGGGGGGCGGTTCGGTCCGTATCCACCGCGCCGACGTGCAGCAGAAGGTGTTCGACGCCCTCAAGATCACGCCTGAAGAGGCCCAGATGAAGTTCGGTTTCCTGCTGGACGCGCTGCAGTATGGCGCGCCGCCACACGGCGGCCTGGCTTTCGGCCTGGACCGCATCGTCACGCTGATGACGGGTGCCGAGTCCATCCGCGATGTGATCGCTTTCCCCAAGACCCAGCGCGCCCAGTGCCTGCTGACCCAGGCGCCGAGCCCGGTGGACGAGAAGCAGTTGCGCGAACTGCACATCCGCCTGCGCAACCCGGACGGCGTCAAGGCGGCCTGAGGGGCCTTGGTGCAGAATCAAAGGGCGCTCTGGTAGCGCCCTTTTTTCATTCATGGCCCCGATCTACAAAATCCCCCAGTCCGTGCTGGTGGTGATCTACACGCCCGACCTCGAGGTGCTGCTCATCAAGCGCGCCGATACCGAGGACTACTGGCAGTCGGTCACCGGCGCCAAGGATCACCTCGAGGAATCCTTCGAGACCACGGCCATGCGCGAGGTGGCCGAGGAGACCGGCATTGATGCCCGCGCGAGTGGCCATGCGCTGCTGGACTGGGGGCTCGAAAACGTCTACGAGATCTATCCGCGCTGGCGTCACCGTTACGCGCCGGGGGTGATACGCAACACCGAGCATCTGTTCGGCCTGCTGGTGCCGGCGGCCACGGCCGTGACCTTGAGTCCCCGCGAGCACACCGACTACCAATGGCTGCCCTGGCGCGATGCGGCCGAAGCCTGCGCCTCGCCCAGCAATGCCGAGGCCTGCCTGATGTTGCCGCGTTTTGCCAGGGCATCGTCCGTCCTGCCAGAATGATGACCATGAAGACCCTGCGCGTTGCCACTTACAACATCCACAAAGGTGTGCAAGGCATGGGTCCGAGCCGGCGCCTGGAGATCCACAACCTCGGACTGGCGGTGGAGCAGCTCGACGCCGACATCGTGTGCCTGCAGGAGGTGCGCAAGGTGCACCGACGTGAGGAGCAGTACTTCAGCCGTTGGCCCGAGATGCCGCAGGCCGATTTCCTGGCACCCGAAGGCTACGAGGCGGTCTACCGCACCAATGCCTATACCCGACATGGCGAGCATGGCAACGCCATGCTGTCACGCTGGCCCGTGGTGTCGCACCAGCATGAGGACATTTCGGACCATCGCTTTGAGCAGCGCGGCTTGCTGCACAGCGAGGTCATGGTGAACGAGCGGCCGGTGCATGTGGTCGTGGTGCACCTGGGCTTGATCCGTGCCAGCCGCGTGCGCCAGGTGGATCAGCTGAGCCGTTACATCGAGCGCGAGGTGCCGGCCGGCGCCCCGCTGATCGTGGCAGGCGACTTCAACGACTGGGGGGACCGCGTGCGCCTCATGCTCGAAGGCATGCAGATGCAGACCTGGCACCCGGGCCGCAACCCCACCTTCCCGGCCCGCCTGCCCCTGGTGCAGCTGGACTACGTCTATGCGCGCGGCCTGCGGCCGCTGCATGTGGACGTGCCGCGCGGGCGCGCCTGGTGGCGCATGTCCGACCATCTGCCGCTGATCGCGGAATTCAGTCTGCCAGCATGACGGACCGCCACCTCCCCACCTTGCGTGCTGCGCATCACGTGCAACTGCTGCAGGGTGGGCAGGAACTGTTCCCCGCCATGGTGCGGGCGATCGACCGGGCGCTGCACGAAGTGCGCATCGAGACCTACATCTTTCATCCGGATGCCGCTGGCGAGCAGGTGGCTGCGGCCTTGGTGCGGGCGGCGCAGCGCGGGGTGGAGGTGTACCTGGTGATGGATGGCGTGGGCACGCCCTCGCTGCCGCCGGAATGGTCCGGTCGTTTCGACGCAGCTGGTGTCCAGTGGCGGATCTTTCTCCCCCTGGGGCGGCTTGGCCTGCTGATCCCCAGCCGCTGGCGCCGGCTGCATCGCAAGCTGTGCGTGGTCGATGGCCGGGTGGCTTTCTGCGGTGGCATCAACGTCCTCGATGACAGGAACGATCCCAACCATGGCCCTCTTGAGGCGCCGCGCTTCGATTTTGCGGTGCGTGTCACGGGGCCTCTGGTGCGTGCCGTGCACGAGGTGACGGTCCAGTTCTGGTGGCGTGTGCAGGTGGGTAGCAAGGTCCGGGAAGTGGATCTGCCGGCGGCCTGGCATCACGTGGAAGAAGCGGTCCGGCAGGCGCTGCAGAAAGGCGCGGCCGACAGTGCCGAGTTGAACGACGTGCATCGCGGCGGGGCGGGAACCCGCGCGGCACTGCTGCTGCGCGACAACTTGCGGAATCGCAGCCGCATCGAGCGGGCCTATCGCAAGGCGATCGCCGAGGCGCGCGAAGAGATCATCATTGCCAATGCCTACTTTGCGCCGGGACGCAAACTGCGTCAGGCGCTGATACATGCCAGCCAGCGCGGTGTGCGGGTGCGCCTGCTGCTGCAGGGGCGCTACGAGTATTTCATGCAATTTCACGCCGTGCGCATGGTCTACGGTGTCCTGTTGGGCGCCGGCATGGAGATCCATGAGTACTCGCCCAGCTTCCTGCATGCCAAGGTGGCGGTGATCGATGGCCACTGGGCCACCGTCGGTTCCTCCAACCTCGATCCCCTGAGCCTCCTGCTGGCACGGGAGGCCAATGTGGTGGTGGACGATGCCGGTTTTGCGCGGGATCTGCGCGCTCGCCTGGTCCGTGCCATGGAGCACGAAGGGCGCCGCGTGGACCCGACCCGTTACGCCGAGCGGCCCTGGCATCAGCGCTTGCTGGATCGCATGGCCTTCAGCCTGATGCGGGTGGGTGTGTTCCTGAGTGGCAATCGCTACTGAATTGATAGCTGCATTTGTTGCTGACAAAGGCTTTTTGACAGATAACCCTGATGGTGAATCGCTGTTACCATAACGGCATGCTGAAGAAGAGTCAGAGCCTTATGAATCCGACAGACGCTGCCGACGAGGGCACCCCGGTGTCCGTGAAGATTCGCGAACGCCTGCTGGCGGCGCGCAAGCGCTTCTACGCGAACGACAACATCGCCCCTTACATTGAGCCAGGCGAGCTGGAGCAGTTGCTCGACGAGGTCGAGCACAAGATGCAGCATGTGCTCGACAGCCTGGTGATCGATACCGAGAACGATCACAACACCGACAACACGGCCAGGCGCGTCGCCAAGATGTACCTCAACGAGGTGTTTCGCGGTCGTTATGTGCATGCGCCGACCATCACGGAATTCCCCAATGCCGAGCACCTCAATGAGCTGATGATCGTCGGCCCGATCACGGTGCGCAGCGCCTGTTCGCACCATTTCTGCCCGGTCATCGGCAAGATCTGGATCGGTGTCATGCCGAACGAGCACACCAATGTCATCGGCCTGTCCAAGTACGCACGTCTGGCCGAGTGGATCATGGGCCGGCCGCAGATCCAGGAAGAGGCCGTCGTGCAGCTGGCCGACCTGATTCAGGAAAAGACCCAGCCCGATGGCCTGGCCATCGTCATGGAAGCCAGCCACTACTGCATGGCCTGGCGCGGGGTGAAGGATATGGACAGCAAGATGATCAACTCGGTCATGCGCGGCGTGTTCCTGAAGGATCCCAACCTGCGCCGCGAATTCCTGTCACTGATTCCCCGGAGGAACTGAACATGCTGGTCCGCCTGCTTTACGCCAGCCGCGCCATTGATACGAGCCCGGAAGCCATCGAGAACATCCTCGCGCACTCGCGCCAGTACAACCCGAGCTGTGGCGTCACCGGCATCCTGTGTTACGGCGGCGGCATCTTCCTGCAAGCCATCGAGGGTGGACGCAATGCGGTCAGCGACCTGTATGGCCACATCCAGCGCGATGCGCGCCACAAGGACGTGGTGCTGTTGCACTACGAGGAAATCACCGAACGGCGCTTTGGCGGCTGGACCATGGGGCAGGTCAACCTCTCGCGCATCAACACCTCGATCCTGCTGAAGTATTCCGAGAAGCCGGAGCTGGATCCTTACTCGGTGTCAGGCCGCGTTTCGCTGGCCCTGCTCGAAGAGCTGATGGCAACGGCCTCCATCATCGGCCGCAGCTAAAACTCGCAAATAAATCTACTGCGCGGCCCGATCGCCGCGTTGGGCGGTGCTCGCCATCCTCACGTACTTCAAGTACGTTCCGGTGGCTGCGCTCCGTCCGCCTTGCGCTTGGGCCGCTCGCTACGATTTCTTTGCGAGTTTTGAGGTTGCCGGAGCTGCCTCAGCTGTTTTTGGGGATGACCGTGTCTTCGATCTTGCCGGCCAGCTGGACCAGGGCCAGTCCGGCCGGACAGCCCGGCGTGACCTGCATGAGCAACTGGCGGCGCATGATGGCCTGGCGTACCGAGGGGTCGACCGGGATGTCACCCAGGTGCACCAGCTTGACCGGTTTGCCCGGCTCGCCCGGCACGAAGCGGTCCACCACCTGTTGCAGCTGGACCGTGATGGCCCGGCCGTCACCCGGACGGGCGGTCTGGTTGACGATCATGCGGATGGTCTGGCGCTTCTGCTGGCCGACCAGCACCTTGATGGTGGCGTAGGCGTCGGTCAGCGAGGTCGGTTCGGGGGTGACCACCAGCAGCACTTCGGAAGCCAGCGAAACGGCGAACAGCACCACGTCGGAGATGCCGGCGCCGGTGTCGAGCAGCACCACGTCAAAACGCGGCACCAGGCTTTCCATCACGCGCAGGAATTCGTCACGTACTTCGGGGGTCAGGCGGGAGTACTCGACCATGCCGGAGCCCGCCAGCAGCACCGAAAAGCCGCCCGGTGCCTTGATGATGGCCTCGTCCAGCTTGGCCTTGCCGGTGAAGACGTCGTGCAGCGTGGTCTTGGGGTAGAGGTTGAGCACCACGTCCAGGTTGGCCAGGCCGAGGTCGGCGTCCAGCACCAGGACACGCAGGCCACGCCGCGCCAGCGCGGCGGCCAGGTTGGCCGAGACGAAGGTCTTGCCCACGCCGCCCTTGCCGCTGGTGATGGCCAGCACCTTGCCCAGGGGTTTGAGGGGCACGGGCGGCGCCGGCTTGTCCTTGTCGGTATTCACTTCATCGCTCATCAGCTGAACCTCTGCGTGCTGCTGTCGGTCAGGTCACCCCAGGCGGAGTCGGCCAGGGCCAGGTTGCCGAACAGCAGGCTTTTCTCTTCCGGACTGACGGAAATGACTTGTTGGTGATCGATGCACACCCGGTTGCGCCCCTGGGCCTTGGCCAGGTAGAGCTGGGTGTCGGCGCGCTCGATCCACAGGTCGGCAGTGGAGCGCACCCAGACCGGGGCGAAGGCGCCGCCCACGCTGGTGGTGATCTCCAGATTGATCATGGGACTGACCGGTACGGACAAGGCGGCGACCGACTGGCGCACGCGCTCGGCGACGGTCTCGCCATAGGCGGCCTGGCAGTCGGGCATGACGATGGCAAATTCCTCGCCACCGTAGCGGGCCACGGTGTCCTGCGGGCGCACGCAGCTGGCGATGCAGCGCGCCACGGCCTGCAAGACCTTGTCACCGGCCAGGTGGCCATGGGTGTCGTTGATTTTCTTGAAGTGGTCGATGTCCAGCATCAGCAGCAGGGCCGAGTTGCCGGAGCGGGCCACGATTTCTATCTCACGCGAGAGTACCGCCCTGAAATGGCGTCGGTTGGCCAGACCCGTCAGCGGGTCGCGCAGGGAGAGTTCGCACAGCCCGTCGATGATGCGCTGCAGGTAGGCGGTCGGGCCGTCCCCGGGCGCCGGCAGCTCGGTGCCGTCGTGCTCGAGCAGCGCGCGCGCGTCGTCCAGACGCAGCGCATTCACGTCAAGCGGGGGAGTGGCAGCCGAACTCACAGGGGGTGTCCATCATTTACCATCAAAGTCTAACAGGAGCCCTGCGGGGGAAGTGGCCAAATTTGACAGGCTTCGTCCTTTAAGTCCGGAGTTGGATGGATCCTGGGCAGAAACAAGGAAAAACAAGGTGAAGGAACTTCAGCCGGGCCGCCAGGCGGTGTCCCGCATGGGCCGTCTGGTCTGCAGCTTGTTTGTGTTGTGTCTGGCATTCCCACTGTCTGCACAGGGCGCGAAGTCGAACTGGTCCGGTACGGTGACCCATGTGAGCGATGGCGACACGCTGTGGGTGCGGCCGCAGCGCGGTGGCGCCCCCCGTGCGGTACGCATCGACGGGATCGATGCACCCGAACTTTGCCAGACCCATGGCGAGACGGCGCGGGCCGCCCTGGTGGGCCGGACGCTGGGGCAGGCGGTGCGGGTCAGCGTACGCCGGCATGACGATTACGGCCGGGCCCTGGCGCGGGTCAGTCTGCGCGGGCAGGACCTGGGGGCCTGGCTGGTCAGCCAGGGCCACGCCTGGTCCTATCGCTACCGCGGGCACAGCGGGCCGTATGCGCAGCAGGAAGGCCAGGCGCGGGCGCGCCGGCTGGGGCTGTTCCGCCAGGGGCGTGCCGAATTGCCACGTGAGTTTCGCCGCCGCCACGGTCCCTGCCACTGAGGCGGGACTGTTTCAGTGGGCGGCTTGGCCGCACACCGGGCAGGCCGGGTTGCGCGGTATCTGGATCTCGCTGAAGGCCATGTGCCGGCCGTCCAGCATGAGCAGGCGGCCAGCCAGCGGCGTGCCGGCACCGCTGAGCAGCTTGAGGGCCTCGGCCGCCTGCAGGGTGCCGATGATGCCCACCAGTGGCGCAAACACGCCCAGGGTGGCACAGCGGGTTTCCTCGAAATCGTCCTGCGGGGGAAAGACGCAGGCGTAGCAGGGGGAGTCGGCCGTGCGCGGGTCATAGACTGCGAGCTGACCGTCAAAACGGATGGCCGCGCCTGAGACCAGGGGTTTGCGCAGGCGTACGCAGGCCGCGTTGATGGCCTGGCGGGTGGCGAAGTTGTCACTGCAGTCCAGCACCACATCGGCACGGGCCACCAGCTCATCGAGCAGGGCGGCATCCGCGCGTTGCGCCACGGTGTGTACCTGCACGTCGGGATTCAGCGCGGCCACGGCTTGGCGGATGGATTCAACCTTGGGGCTGCCCACACGCGCCATGCTGTGGGCGATCTGGCGCTGCAGGTTGGTGACGTCGACCGTGTCGTGGTCGACCACGGTGAGCTGGCCGACACCGGCCGAGCCGAGGTAGAGCGCAACCGGTGAGCCCAGGCCGCCGGCACCGATGATCAGGGCGTGGCTGTCGAGGAGGCGCTGCTGGCCTTCGATGCCGATCTCTTCGAGCAGGATGTGGCGCGAATAACGCAGCAGCTGATCGTCAGTCATAGAGATGCACCCCTGAGGCGCTGCGCGCCTTCCCCTCCAGGGGACGCTCCCGGTGGCCCGGCCAAGCCGGTTCCACGGGAGCCTGCGCTGGGCTCCTCGGCGCGCGTTCAGTTTTCTTTCGGTTCTTCCTTGCGCTCGGTCTGGGTCTTGCTGACCAGAACGGGCAGACCCTTGAGCTGGTTGATCGCCTGCATCAACTGGAAGTCCTTGTCGGTGCCGAATTCAGGCAGCTTGCGTTCGGCCGCCGGCTTCTTGGCCTCGTCTTCCAGCTTCTTGAGGGCGGCATCACGAGCCTTCTCGCGAGCCTCGTCCTTCTTTTCGGCGCCCTGGCCGTTGCTCAGGTGCTTGTCGAGGTCGGCTTCGCGCGTGCGCAGCACCGAGAAGACATTGCCTTCGGCGGTTTCGTCGACCATGACGTCGGGCAGGATGCCCTTGGCCTGGATGGAGCGGCCCGAAGGCGTGTAGTAGCGGGCCGTGGTGATCTTCAGGCCGGTGTCGGGACCCAGCGGGCGCACGGTCTGCACCGAGCCCTTGCCGAAGGTCTGGCTGCCCATGATGGTGGCGCGCTTGTGGTCCTGCAGGGCGCCGGCCACGATCTCGCTGGCCGAGGCCGAGCCTTCGTTGACCAGGACGACGAGCGGCACCTTCTTGAGGCTGGCGGGCAGGCGCTTGAGCGGGTCGCTGTTGCCGCGGCGCTGGTAGAACTCGGGCGAGGCCTTGAAGGTGAACTTGCTTTCGGCGAGCTGGCCGTTGGTCGAAACCACGGTCACGTTTTCGGGCAGGAAGGCGGCCGAGATGGCCACCGCGGCGTCGAGCAGGCCACCCGGGTCGTTGCGCAGGTCCAGCACCAAGCCCTTGAGCCCGGACTCCTGCTTGTAGATTTCTTCGACCTTGCGGGCGAAGTCGTCCACCGTGCGCTCCTGGAACTGGCTCAGGCGGACCCAGGCGTAACCGGGCTCGATCACCTTGGCCTTGACCGACTGGGTCTTGATTTCCTCGCGCGTGATGGTGACGGGGAAGGAGCGGTTCTCGTCCTTGCGGAAGATGGTCAGCATGACCTTGGTGTTGGGCTCGCCGCGCATGCGCTTGACGGCCTCATTGAGCGTCAGGCCCTTGACGGCGGTGTCGTCGATGCGGGTGATCAGGTCATTGGTCTTGAGGCCGGCGCGGTGGGCAGGCGAGCCCTCGATGGGCGAGACCACCTTGACCAGGCCGTCCTCCTGCGTGATCTCGATGCCCACGCCGACGAAACGCCCGGCCGTACCCTCGCGGAATTCCTTGTAGGACTTCTTGTCGAAGTACTGCGAATGCGGGTCCAGGCTGGAGACCATGCCGGAGATGGCGTCGGTAATGAGCTTTTTCTCATCGACCGGCTCGACATAGTCGGTCTTGATCATGCCGAAGACGGCGGCGAGCTGCTGCAACTCCTCCAGCGGCAGCGGCGCTACGGCATTGCGTGCCACGGTTTGCAGGGAAACGGTGGTGAGCGCGCCGGCAAGCACGCCCAGCGAAACCCAGCCGGCGATTTTCAGTTTCTGACCCATGGATAGACCCTCGTCGCTTCAATATACACGGTTGGAAGCGAAATTGCCGCCGGGGTTCCGGCGGCTGGTGACAAATTGTTGGGCCGTTCCCGGCCCATGTGTGCTATGCAGTTGGGGGTGGAACCGCCAGGGGCAAGGGCTGGTCGCTCAGGCCTTGCCCTGGGTGGCAACAGCGGCGGCGGCCCGGGCGGCCGCCTCGGCATCGCCCAGGTAGTAGTGGCGGATGGGCTTGAGGCTGGTGTCGAGCTCGTAGACCAGAGGGATGCCGTTGGGGATGTTCAGGCCCACGATGTCCTGGTCGGAGATGCCGTCCAGGTACTTGACCAGGGCGCGGATCGAGTTGCCGTGGGCGGAAACCACCACCCGCTTTCCGGACCGGATGGCCGGGGCCAGGGATTCGTTCCAGAAGGGCAGCACGCGCGCCACGGTGTCCTTCAGGCACTCGGTCAGCGGCACCTGATCGGCGGGCAGGCCGGCATAACGGCGGTCGGCGCGCTCGCTGCGCGGGTCGGTTGGCTCCAGGGCGGGCGGCGGGGTGTCGTAGCTGCGGCGCCAGACCAGCACCTGTTGCTCGCCGTATTGCTTGGCCATGTCGGCCTTGTTCAGGCCCTGCAGGGCGCCGTAGTGGCGCTCGTTCAGGCGCCAGCTCTTGACCACCGGCAGCCAGGTGCGGTCCATCTCGTCCAAGCAGTACCACAGGGTGTGGATGGCGCGCTTGAGGACGCTGGTGTAGGCGATGTCGAAGTCGTAGCCCTCGGCCTTTAGCAGCTTGCCGGCCGACATGGCCTGGGAGACGCCGGTGGGGGTGAGGTCGACGTCGGTCCAGCCGGTGAAGCGGTTTTCCAGGTTCCAGGTCGATTCGCCGTGGCGGATGAGCACGAGTTTGTACATGGTGGTGGGGCGGTTACGGAACGGTTACGGGGGCAGGGCAGGGGCAAACCGGCCGGATTCTGCAGCAATCAAGCCGTCATTTTAAAATCAGGCTTTTGCACTTACCGTCTCCAACAAGGAATATTGTGAAATTCATCCTCGACAACTGGTCGCTGATCCTGGTTTGCCTGACCTCCGGCGTCTTGCTGGCCTGGCCGGCCATCAAGGGCGCCGCCGGCGGATCCCTGACGCCGGTCGCCGCCGTGCAGCTGATCAACCGTGAAAAAGCCGTGGTGATCGACGTTTGCGAGGCCAGCGAATATGCCGCCGGCCACGTCGCTGGCGCCAAGCACATCCCCCTGTCCCAGCTGGCCAACCAGCTGCCGGCCGTGGTGAAGAACAAGGAACTGCCCGTGATCTTCGTCTGCCAGAGCGGGGCGCGCTCCAGCAGCGCCGCCCGCGTCGCCAAGGGCCTGGGCTACACCCAGCCCCTGTCCCTGGGCGGCGGGCTCTCCAGCTGGCGCGCCGCCAGCATGCCGGTCGAGAAAGGTTGAACCCATGCAAGCAGTGAAGATGTACACCACGGCCGTTTGCCCCTACTGCATGCGTGCCAAGCAACTACTCAAGTCCAAGGGCGTGGAGCAGATTGAGGAAATCCGCATCGACACGGATCCCCAGGCGCGCGAACACATGATGAGCATCACCGGCCGGCGCACCGTGCCGCAGATCTTCATCGGCAGCACCCATGTGGGCGGCTGTGACGACCTGATGGCGCTGGATGCCCAGGGGGGGCTGGTTTCCCTGCTCCAGTCGGCCTGAGATAATCGGCGCCAACCCGATCGTGAGCCCGCTCGGTATCTGCCGGGCGGGCTCTCATTTTTTGACCCCTGTCCATCTCACAAGGCAAGTCCATGGCCGACCAGCAAGAACCCGTTTTCCAGATCCAGCGCGTCTACCTCAAGGAGGCTTCGCTGGAGCAGCCCAATTCGCCCGGCATCCTGCTGCAGGGCGAGCAGCCGTCGGTCGACATCCAGATCGGCGTCGAGGCCCTGCCGGTGGCCGAGGGTGTCTACGAGGTGTGCGTGACGGCCACCGTGCACACCCAGATCGCCGACAAGACCGTGTTCCTGGTCGAGGCCAAGCAGGCCGGCATTTTCGAGATCCGCAACCTGGCGGAAGATCAGATGGGCCCCATCGTTGGTGTGGTCTGCCCGCAGATCGTCTTCCCCTACCTGCGTGGCAACGTGGCCGACATCGTGCAGCGCGCCGGCTTCCCGCCCGTGCACCTGGCGGAGATCAATTTCCAGGCCACGTACGAGCAACAGCAACAACAACAGGGTAACGGGCTCAAGGTCCAGTAAGGCCGGGGCCGTTTCCACTTACCGCGATCTTCCCGGAACATGAAAATCCTCGTGCTTGGTGCCGGTGCCTGGGGTACGGCGCTGGCCATGAGCGCCAGCCAGAACCCGCAGACCCGCCACGACGTTACCTTGTGGGCGCGGGACGGGGTGCAGGCGCAGGCCATGCGGGCCGCGCGCGTCAACGCGCGTTATCTGCCCGGCCTGGCTCTGCCCGAATCCCTGCAGGTGATCGACGGACCGGCCGATGCGCTGGCCGGCCTGGTGCGGGGCCAGGACCTGGTGGTGATCGGCACCCCGATGGCCGGTTTGCGTGGTGTGCTGCGGCAGATCCAGGCTTGCGATCAGCCCGTGGCCTGGTTGTGCAAGGGCTTCGAGCCGGCCGAGCCGGGTGCCCAGGGCCTGCTGGCGCACGAAATCCAGGCACAGGTGGCGCCCGGCCTGTGGGCCGGCGTGCTCAGCGGCCCGAGCTTTGCGCTGGAGGTGGCCAGGGGCCAGCCCACCGCCCTGGTGGCAGCCAGCCGCCATGCGGTCGTGCGCGAACGCCTGGTCCAGGCTTTTCACAGCCCGACGCTGCGCATCTATGACAACGAGGACATCGTGGGTGTCGAGGTAGGTGGGGCCGTCAAGAACGTGCTCGCCATCGCCACCGGCCTGTGCGACGGCCTGAACCTGGGGCTGAACGCCCGTGCCGCGCTGATCACGCGCGGCCTGGCCGAAATGACGCGGCTGGGCCTGGCGCTCGGCGCGCGCGCCGAAACCTTCACCGGCCTGTCGGGCCTGGGCGACCTGGTGCTGACCGCCACCGGCGACCTGAGCCGCAATCGCCAGGTCGGGTTGCTGCTGGCCAAGGGCCAGTCGCTGGCGCAGGCAGTGCAGTCGCTGGGCCCTGTCGCTGAAGGCGTGTACTGCGCCCGCACGGTG
>JAXMMJ010000031.1:0-29547 GCA_034366585.1 Hylemonella sp. | reverse complement strand
ACTTCCCGCACTGGCCGAGCAACGCAGCGTGCCCTGCGCATAGCGCAGGGACGACGCACCCGGCTCGCCTTTTCTTTGGTGACTTTCTTTTGGCGAAGCAAAAGAAAGTTACTGCCCTGCCGGGGGCACATCCCGGCAATGCCACGCGAGAGAAAACGCGAAAGAAAGAGATCAGGCGGCCGCGCGCAACTTAGGCCCAGCCAGCTCAGGTTGCAACACCAGTCGAGCCGGGGCGGTATAGCAATAGAAATGCCGCCCCGTAGCCCGCCCAATCGCACACAACCCTACCCGCTCAGCCACCGCATGCCCCATCTGCGTGATCCCGCTACGGGACACCACAATCGGCACCCCCATCTGCGCCGACTTGATCACCATCTCGCTGGTCAGGCGCCCCGTGGTGTAGAACACCTTGTCCGCCCCCGCCATGGCAGCAGGCTCCTGCAGCCACATCCACCCCGCGATGGTGTCGATGGCGTTGTGGCGGCCTACGTCCTCCACGAAGAGCAGCATCTCCTCGCCGCGGAACAGCGCACAGCCGTGCACCGAGCCGGCTGATTTGTAGGTGCTTTCCTGCAGGCGGATGGCGTTGACGATGCCGTAGAGCTGGGCCTGGGTGAGCGTGGCTTCGGGCAGTTGGATCTGGTCCACCTCGTCCATCATGTCGCCGAACACGCTGCCCTGGCCACAGCCAGTGGTGACGACACGCTTGGACGTGCGCTCCTCGATGTCGGTGATGCCCGCGCGGGTCTTGACGGCAGCGGCGCCGACATCCCAGTCCACGGTGATGGACTCGATCTCGTCCACCGAACGCACCAGGCGCTGGTTGCGCAGGAAACCCAGCACCAGCAGTTCCGGGTGGCCGCCCAGGGTCATGAGCGTGACCAGCTCGCGCTTGTCGACGTAGACGGTGAGCGCCTGCTCCGCAGGGATGGACAGGGGCGTGGCCTCACCGTGCTCATTCACGGCCGTGACTTCGCGTGTGAGCGGGGCCTGGGCTCGGGTGAGATGGGGCAGGGGCATGGATGGCAGCTTACAACAAAACGGGCCGGGCTTTGCAGCCCGGCCCGTTAGACCGCAAGGTTCGCGGGGATCAGGATTTCTTGGCTTTTGCAGCGGCCGGCGCAGGCGCTGCTGCTGCGGGTGCCGCAGGTGCGGCCGCCGTGACCGGCTTGTAGACAAAGGGGCCGGGGTCGGCGCAGGGTGCGGTGGCCACGGGCTTGGCGTCCTTGCCGGCCTTGCCCGACTTGCGGTATTGGGCAGCGACCTTGTCCTGCGACTTGCACAGCTTGTAGCCGTCGACCTTGCCAGCGTGCGCCGTCTTGGCAGCAGCCTCGGCGGCCTTGGCCTTGGCCTCGTCGTTCGGAGCGGGCAGCTTGGCTTGGGCGCAGACGCTGAGGGCGCAAGCGGCGATGAATACGGCGATGGATTTCATGTGGGCCTCTCTTGTTGTAGGGTCAGGCTTTGAGGGGAGCACCGGGAGCGGCCGGCTGGGTGCGCTGCGCAGGGATCTTGCCGTCCTTGATGTCGTCGTACCAGAGCTCGTGGTGTTCCTTGGCCCAGGTCTCGTCGACATAACCGGTCTTCATGGCGCTGTAAGCGCCGGCCATGCCCAGCGTGCCCATGTAGATGTGGCCGATAAACATGGCCATCATCAGCACGGTGGCCACACCGTGGACCATGTGCGCAATCTGCATGCTGCCGCGCTCGTAGATCATGCCCGGGACCAGCTTGTCCAGGAACAGGCCCGAGGCCACGACGATCAGGCCCAGGACGAACACGCCGCCCCAGAACAGCACCTTCTCACCGGCGTTGAAACGGTGGGAGGCGATCTCGTGCCCGGACAGCAGGCCACCGCCCTTGACCAGCCAGGTGATGTCTTCCTTGCGCGGCAGGTTGTCCTTGACGAAGGTGCCGATGACCACCAGCAGCGAGACGGCAAACACCGGGCCGGCGAAGTTGTGCAGGTTTTTCAGCACATAAGTCAGCCAGCCGAACAGCGTGCCGCCGATGACCGGGTGCAGGAAGTACTTGCCGAAGGCCATGACGATGCCGGAGATCGCCAGGATGGAGAAAGCGATGGCGTTGGCCCAATGCGCCGAGCGCTCGAAGGCGGTGAAGCGCTCGATCTTGCGACCGGTTTCGGCACCGTGCAGCTGTAACGTGCCCTTGCGCCAGTAGAAGATGCCCACCGCGCCCAGCGCGATCAGGATCAGCGCGCCGCCGTAGGGAATGATCCACTTGTTGCGCACCTGGCGCCAGGCTTCACCGGCATTGGTGAGCATGGAACCCGGGTACTGCACGAAGGGCTGGATCAGGTTGCCGGCTTCGGGGGCCTGGTCCTTGGGCAGACTGCTGTAGCCCGTCACGCCGCCGCCAACCTGGCGCCACACGGGCGCGTTGTTGCCGGGCTGCACCTGGGTGCGCTCGGCATTGGTCTGCGTCGCGTAACCCGGTTCCTCGCTGGCATCGGGTTTCACTTCGAAGATGTTCTGTCCCTTGATGCCACCGGCCTGGGCCGGTGCCGCCTTCGCAGGCGGAACATCAAGCTTCAGTTTGTCCTGCTGGGCATGGACCGGTGCGGCCCAGCCCAGGGCCATGAGCATGGCCACTGCAAGCGCTTTTTTCATGAGGCGTCCGATCTTCAGTTGACCCGGTTGTACTCGTTCTGGCCATATTGGCCGCGCGCCTTGAGCTTGGACTCCCAGCTGGCCTTGTCGCCGGACTTCCAGCCCGGTTCGACATAGGCCTTGCCGGTGCCGGTGTAAGCACCTGCATCCTGCTTGGCTCCACCGATGGTCTGGGGCGACTCGCCGCAGGCGGCCAGCAGGAACGCAGCGGAAACGATGATCAGTGCTTTTTTCATGACTTGGCTCCTGCGGGTGCGGGCTGGCCGGCCTGGCGCGAGCCGTAGGCGGTGCCCCAGCCCCAGACTTCGGCGCCCTTGCCACGTTGCAGCACGCGGGTGCGGAAGATGTCGGCCACCATGTCGCCGTCACCGGCGAGCAGGGCCTTGGTCGAGCACATTTCGGCACAGGCCGGCAGCTTGCCTTCGGCCAGGCGGTTGCGCCCGTATTTCTCGAACTCGGCCTGGCTGCCGTTGGCCTCGGGGCCGCCGGCGCAGAAGGTGCACTTGTCCATCTTGCCGCGCACGCCGAAGGTGCCCTGCGAGGGGAACTGCGGCGCGCCGAAGGGGCAGGCGTAGGAGCAGTAGCCGCAGCCGATGCAGATGTCCTTGTCGTGCAGCACCACACCCTCATCGGTACGGTAGAAGCAGTTGACCGGGCAGACCGCCATGCAGGGTGCATCGCTGCAGTGCATGCAGGCCACCGAGATCGATTTCTCGCCGGGTACGCCGTCGTTGAGGGTGACCACGCGGCGGCGGTTCACACCCCAGGGGACTTCGTGTTCGTTCTTGCAGGCGGTGACGCAGCCGTTGCACTCGATGCAGCGCTCGGCGTCACAAACAAATTTCATTCGTGCCATGACGTTACTCCTCAGGCTTTCTCGATGTTGCAGATCGTGGTCTTGGTTTCCTGCATCATGGTCACGCTGTCGTAACCATATGTAGTCGCCGTATTGACCGCTTCGCCGCGCACGATGGGCGCCGCACCCTTGGGGTAGTAGGCCAGCATGTCGGCACCTTGCCAACGACCGGAGAAGTGGAAGGGCATCCAGACCGTGTCGGAAGCGACGCGCTCGGTCACCAGGGCCTGCACGTTCAGCTTGGCGCCGGTCGGGCTGTGCAGCCAGACACGCTCGCCGTTGCGGATGCCGCGCTCGGCCGCCGTCTTCGGGTTGATTTCCACGAAGGCTTCCTGCTGCAGTTCGGCCAGCCAGGGGTTGGAGCGGGTTTCCTCGCCGCCGCCCTCGTACTCGACCAGACGGCCGGAGGACAGGATGAGCGGGAACTTCTCGTGCACCTTGTCGGCAATGTTCTTCTGCTGCACGCTCTTGTACAGCGTGGGCAGGCGCCAGAAGGCCTTCTTGTCGTCGTGTGTCGGGTACTTGGCCATGAGTTCGGGCTTGGTACCGTAGAGCGGCTCGCGGTGCTGCGGCACCGGATCGGGGAAGTTCCAGACCACGGCACGCGCCTTGGCGTTGCCGAAGGGGTGGCAACCGTGGTTCTGCATGAACACACGGATCATGCCGCCCGAGGAGTCGGTCTTCCAGTTCTTGCCTTCGGCGGCCTTGGCTTCGGCTTCGGTGAGCTCACCCCACCAGCCCAGCTTCTTGAGCAGCACGTGGTCGAGTTCCGGGTAACCGGTGGTGATGTCGGCGCCCTTGGAGTAGGAACCGTCCTCGGCCAGCAGGTTCTTGCCGTCCTTCTCCACGCCGAAGTTAGCGCGGAAGTTGCCACCGCCGTCCATGACGTGCTTGCTGGTGTCGTACAGATTGGGCGAACCCGGGTGCTTGAGTTCGGGCGTGCCGTAGCAGGGCCAGGGCAGGCCGAAATAGTCACCCGACATGTCGTAGCCGGTTTCCTTGTCGACGACCTTGCCCTTGCACTTGAGCGTCTTCACGTCGAAGGCGTTCATGTTGCGCATGTGGGCCTTCAGGCGCTCCGGGCTCTGGCCGGTGTAGCCGATGGTCCAGACGCCGCGGTTGATCTCGCGCAGGATGTCCTCGGGCATGGGCTCGTCCATGCCCTTGACCTTCTGCATCTTGTAGTTCTTGGAAAGCTCCTTGGCGAAGCCGAGCTTCTCGGCCAGCTGGTGCATGATCATGTGGTCGGTGCGGCTCTCCCACAGCGGCTCGATGACCTTCTCGCGCCACTGGATGGAGCGATTGGAGGCGGTGGCCGAACCACTGGTCTCGAACTGGGTGGCCGCCGGCAGCAGATACACCGCGCGGTTGGGATTGAGGTCTTCAGCCTTGCCGGGCATGGCGGCCATCGCGGCCGTGGCCGACGGGTAGGGGTCCACCACCACCAGCAGGTCCAGCTTGTCCATGGCACGCTTCATCTCCAGACCGCGGGTCTGGGAGTTGGGCGCATGGCCCCAGTAGAAGACACCGCGCAGGTTGGAGTCCTGGTCGATCAGCTCGTTCTTCTCGAGCACGCCGTCGATCCAGCGCGACACGGTGATGCCGGGCTTGGTCATCATGGCCGGCGTGGCGAACTGCTTCTTGATCCACTCGAAGTCCACGCCCCAGACGTTGGCGAAGTGCTTCCAGGAACCTTCAACGATGCCGTAGTAACCCGGCAGCGAATCCGGGTTGGGGCCGACGTCGGTCGCGCCCTGCACGTTGTCGTGGCCGCGGAAGATGTTGGTGCCGCCGCCGGACTTGCCGACGTTGCCCAGGGCCAGCTGCAGAATGCAGGAGGCGCGCACCATGGCGTTGCCGATGGTGTGCTGGGTCTGGCCCATGCACCAGACGATGGTGCCGGGGCGGCTCTCGTGCAGCATCCTGGCGACCTTGGCTACCTGGGCCTCGGGCACGCCGCAGGCCTCTTCAACAGCCGCCGGTGTCCACTTGGCCATGATGTCCTTCTTGACATCCTCCATGCCGTAGACGCGGTCGTTGATGTACTTCTTGTCTTCCCAGCCATTCTTGAAGATGTGATACAGCACGCCGAACAGGAAGGGGATGTCCGAACCGGAGCGGATGCGCACGTACTCGTCGGCCTTGGCAGCCGTGCGGGTAAAACGCGGATCGACCACGATCATCTTGCAGCCGGTTTCCTTGGCGTGCAGCATGTGCAGCATGGACACCGGGTGGGCCTCGGCGGCGTTGGAGCCGATGTACAGGGCGACCTTGCTGTTCTGCATGTCGTTGTACGAATTGGTCATGGCGCCGTAGCCCCAGGTGTTCGCCACGCCGGCCACCGTGGTGGAGTGGCAGATACGCGCCTGGTGGTCACAGTTGTTGGTGCCCCAGAAGCTGACGAACTTGCGCATCAGGTAGGCCTGTTCGTTGCTGTGCTTGGACGAGCCGACGAAGTAGACGCTGTCCGGGCCGCTGGCCTTGCGCAGCTCCATCATGCGGGCGGTGATCTCGTTGAGGGCCGTGTCCCAGCTGATGCGCTCGTACTTGCCGTTGACCAGCTTCATCGGGTAGCGCAGGCGGTACTCGCCGTGGCCGTGCTCGCGGATAGAGGCGCCCTTGGCGCAGTGCGCGCCCAGGTTGATGGGCGAGTCGAACACCGGCTCCTGGCGCGTCCACACGCCGTTTTCCACCACGGCGTCGATGGCGCAGCCCACCGAGCAATGCGAGCAGACGGTGCGCTTGACTTCGATCTTGCCGTCGCCGACAGCGACGCTGCTGGCGGCGTTGGCCTTCTTCACCAGCGTGAGCTGCGAAGCGGCCAGGCCGACGCCCAGACCCAGGCCCGAGCGGCGCAGGAAAGCGCGACGGTCCATGGTGGGCAGGGCTTGCGACAGGCCGCGGCGCAGGCTGTGCACAAAGGGCGAACGAGCCGTGGTCTCGGTCGCCGGGGATTTCTTGGTGAGCAACATGTCTCTCTCCAGCTTTGATTAGAGGCGGGTGGTCTGGTAGTAGTGCTTGACGTGTTCGGACAGGTGGTAGCCACCGCCCTTGGCAGGCGCCACCTTGGGTTCGGGGGCAGCCTGCTCGACCGGCTTGGCTGCCGGCATCAGGCTGGCCACGGCGGCCACGGCACCGGCGGTGCCTGCACCTGCAAAAAGGGTGCGTCGTGACAATTTCCCTTGGGATTGGCTCATGCTGGGTCTCCTGAAAGGTTCCACTTAGGAACATAACTACATAACTGAACTCACTGGAATTTAGCAACGCCGCGAGGTTTCAGCAAGCGAGGTCTCCCTCGGTACGCGCCCACCCTGGCCACGACGCACACGAGGAAAATTTTTTAATTCACAGGTTACTGATATAGAGATGCACGCGCAGCCCTCGGGCAGACTTTCAGCACACCGCATGAATCAAGGGCTTGTGCGATTGCTGCACCGCCACAATCACCTGATGACACGACAAGCTGACGACAGTTTCGCGACAACTTGTCGCACATCAAGTCACGCAGATGGGAATGGTTCGCAAGCCAGCCGCGACGCGCTTTGTTGTTAGTGCATCAAAACCTTGATACCCGACCAAATCACTCAGCCGTGGTCGATAGAATCTCGCAACCCTTCCCGTCTTGCCGTGACCACAACGCCCCCCACTACAGACGCAAACAAGCTGGCCGATGGCTGGCCCTACTGGTCCATCCTGGTCGTCGACGACGAACCGGGCATGCGCAACTTCCTGGTCAAGACCCTGGCACCGCGCTGCCAGACCGTGATGGAAGCCGGCAGCGCCGAAGAAGGCGCCGAGCTGCTCCGCGGCAACCACGTCGACCTCATCATCCTGGACATCGCCCTGCCCGGCATGAACGGCGTGGCCTGGCTCAAGGAACTGCGCGAACACGGCTACACCGGCCAGGTCATCCTGATCACGGCCTTCGCCGACCTGGACACCGCCATCGAGGCGCTGCGTGCCGGTGCCTCGGACTTCATCCTCAAGCCCTTCCGCGTGCCGCAGATCCTCAACGCAGTGCGCCGTTGCTACGAGAGCGCCCGGCTGGCGCGCGAGAACTTCGTGCTGCGCCATGCGCTCTCGCGCAGCCAGTTTGCCGACAACGGCCTGGTCGGGCATACGCCGCAGATGACCGAACTCTCCGCCTCCGTGCGCCGCATCGCCACGGTCAACAGCACCGTGCTGCTGCAGGGCGAATCGGGCACCGGCAAGGAGCTGGTGGCGCGCGCCCTGCATGCCCTGAGCCCGCGTGCCCAGGGGCCTTTCGTGCCCGTCAACTGCGCCTCGGTCTCGCCCGAGCACATGGAGAGCGAACTGTTCGGTCATGCCAAGGGTGCGTTTTCTGGCGCCACGCGCGCGCGCGACGGCTTGTTCTATTACGCGCAAGGCGGCACGCTCTTCCTGGACGAGGTGGCCGAACTTCCGCTGCCGCTGCAGGCCACACTGCTGCGCGCGCTGGAAGACCTGAAGATCCGCCCGGTCGGCAGCCAGCAGCTGGTGACGATGAACGTGCGCATCATCGCCGCCACCAACCGCTCGCTGCAGCAGGCCGTGGCCGAAGGGCGCTTTCGCAAGGACCTGTACTACCGCCTGCAGGTGGTGGAACTGGCGCTGCCGCCTTTGCGCGAGCACAAGAACGACATCCCCGACCTGGTCCAGCACTTCATCGCCCGGCTCGCCCCTGTTCTGGGCGCCGCGCCGCTGCAGATCACGCCGGCCGAGATGGACTACCTGATGCAGTACGACTGGCCCGGCAATGTGCGCGAGTTGCGCAACCTGATCGAACGCTCGCTGATCCTGGGCACGCTCAATGTCTCGGCGCTCTACACCATGGGCCAGCGCGCCACAAAGGCGTCCGCCGACAGCGGCGCCGAGCGCGGCGTGACGGACCTGCACACCCTGGAGCAGCAGCATATCCGCGCGGTGCTCGATTCGGTGCATGGCGACAAGACGCAGGCCGCGCAGCTGCTGGGCATCTCGCGCCGCACACTGGAGCGGCGCTGCGCCGAATGGGCCCTGTCGTGAGACTCCTTGCCAGCCTGCCGGCCGCGCTGGCGCCACGCTGGCTCACGCACTCCATCCGCAACAAGCTACTGGCCATGGCGCTGCTGCCACTGCTGGTGGTGCTGCCCCTGCTGGTCGGCGCGCTGCTCATCTGGGGCAATGCCGCCTACGACCGGATGCTGATCACCAAAGTGCGCAGCGACCTGGCCGTGGCCCGCGGCTACTTTGAGCAGGTGCTCTCCGAGGTGGGCTCCGGCACCCACGCGGTGGCGGCCTCGTACGCACTGTTCCAGCCGCTGCAGCGGCGCGACCTGGCCGCAGTCCAGGTCCTGCTGGCCCGGGAGAGCCAGCGCCTGGGTTTCGACTTCATCAACCTCTACCAGCTCGACGGCCGGCTGATCACGGCCGACTGGCTGCCCTCGGCCGTCCCGTCCACCGAGATCCGCGCGCCGGCGCATGGGGCAGCCGCCATCCACGCCCGCGTCAGCACCGACCAGGCCAGCCTGGCGCGCCTGGAGCCGGCCGAACTGCTGGCGCTGGCCCCGCACCTGGCGCCGCGCATCCATATCCCGCTGATCCCGACACGCAGCGCCATCCCCACCACACGCAGCGTGGAAGACCGCGCCCTGGTCATGCTGGCCACCACGCCCGTGCGCGGTGCCGACGGCAATATCGTGGCGCTGTTGCGCGGTGGCGTGCTGCTGAACCAGAACCTGCCCTTTATCGACCACATCAACCGCATCGTCTACCCCGAAGGCTCCCTGCCCTTCGGCAGCCACGGCACGGCCACGCTGTTCATGGACGACGTGCGCATCACCACCAATGTGCGCCTGTTCCAGGACGAGCGTGCCATCGGCACGCGCGTTTCGCAGGCCGTGCGCGAGGCTGTGCTCACGCATGGCGAAACCTGGCTGGACCGGGCGTTTGTGGTCAACGACTGGTACGTCTCGGCCTACGAACCGCTGCTGGACGCCGCCGGCGAGCGCACGGGCATGCTCTACGTGGGCTATCTGGAAGAGCCCTTCCGCTATGTGAAGTACGGCATGCTGGCGCTGATCGTCGGCATCTTCGGGGTGGTGATGGTGCTGGCCGCGCTGTTTTCGCTGCGCTGGGCGCGCAGCATCTTCCGTCCACTGGAACAGATGAACCAGACCATGCAGCGCGTGGAGGACGGCGACACCGGTGCGCGTGTGGGCCTGGTCACTGCGCGCGACGAGATCGGCGCGCTGGCCGGCCACCTGGACCAGCTGCTGGACGTGATCGACGAAAAAACCCGCGCCCTGCAGCGCTGGGCCGAGGAGCTCGACGCCAAGGTGGTCGAGCGCACGCACGAACTGGCGCAGAGCAATGCCTCGCTGCAGCAGGCGCAGCAGCAGCTGGTCAAGTCGGAGAAGCTCGCCGCCATCGGCCAGCTCACGGCCAGCGTGGCGCACGAGATCAACAACCCCATCGCCGTGATCCAGGGCAACCTGGACCTGATGCGCGAAACCCTGGGCGCGCAGGCCACCCCGGTCCGGGCTGAACTCACCCTGCTGGACCAGCAGGTCGAGCGCATGCGCCTGATCGTCACCCAGCTGCTGCAATACGCACGGCCCACCGAATACGCGGGTTACGTGGAAGCGGTGGACGTGAACCAGACACTGGAGAACTCGCTGGTGCTGGTGGCCCACCTGCTGGCACGCACGCGCATCGACGTGGAGCGCGACCTGTTGGCCACGGCCCGCGCCGGCGTGAACCGCCAGGAACTGCAGCAAGTGGTGATCAACCTGATGATCAACGCCATCCAGGCCATGCCCGAGGGCGGGCGCCTGCGCCTGCGCACGCGCAACCGGGAGGACGGCAAGACCGGCGTGCTGCTGGAGATCAGCGACAGCGGACCGGGCCTGAGCGATCGCGTCAAGGAGCGCCTGTTTCGCCCCTTCTTCACCACCAAGAACGACGGCAACGGCCTGGGCCTGTGGATCAGCGTGGGCCTGGTGGAACGTTATGGCGGCAGCATCGAGGGCCTGAACCGCAGCGAGCTGGGGGAAGATGTGGCAGGCGCGACCTTCCGGGTCTGGCTGCTGACGGAGCCGCTGGTGCCACAAGACGCCTCGTCGGGGCCGATGGAAGCACGCCGGGCTTGAAAGAACCTGAGGCGGCGCCTCAGGCAAGCATGTCAAAGCCCTGCATCTCGACGCTGAGGAAGGCGCGCGTGAAACCGGCCAGCGCCGCGTAGAAACGCGCCGAGGGGTTGCCCTCGATCGCATCGCACATGGGATTGACCCAGGGCTGCAGGTGCGCAGCGAAAAACTCGCGCTGTTTCGTCAGGTTGGCCACGGCCACGTCGTCGCCGGCGATCAGGTAGCGCATCACCTCACAGAGGTAGGCGATGTGGTCTTCGGTCTCGGGCATGGTCTCGTCGCGCGCCAGGCCCAGGGCGGCCAGGTCATCGCGCAGCTTGGCCAGGGGCTTCTCGTTGAGGAAGCCGCTCAGGTAGTGCGAACCGAAGAGGTAGACCTCGGGTTTGCCGACGCCGCCGAACAGGGCGTTGTACTCGGTGGTGACGGTCGCCAGATCCAGATCGCGCGCCGCACTCACCAGGCCGCGCCAGGGCTCTTCCAGGAAGCCGCCCTCGGCTGGCGCTTCGGTGGCGGCCACACGCAATTGCTCCAGCAACTCGGCGCCCGGGGGGGCGTAATACAGCGCAGCCAGCAGGCCATAGACCTCGGCGCGTGCGGTCTCTTCGTCGAGCGTGCCGCCCTGGGCCAGCAGGGCGTCGTTGGATTCTGGTTGATTGCTCATGGTCGGCTCAAAGGTCGGTGATCCTGGATTCGTTCGGGTTGCTGTAGATGTCGATCACGCGGCAGTCGCCGCACATCTTCAGCCGCTCCAGCGCTTCGCCCTGGAACATGGAATGGCCGGCCAGCTTGCCCAGCATGACCTCGATGCCCTTGAGCGTGCCGAAGGGCTTGCCGCAGCGCACGCAGGCGTAGGGCTGCATCTCGTTGAGCACCACGGCTTCCTTGCGCTGCGGCGTCAGACGCAGTTGCGGAATGAGCGACAGCGCCTGTTCCGGACAGGTCTTGACGCACAGGCCGCATTGCACACAGTTCTTCTCGATGAATTTCAGCTGCGGCGCGTTGGGGTTGTCCTGCAGCGCGCTGGCCGGGCAGGCGTTCACGCAGCTCAGGCACATCGTGCAGGTGTCCTTGTTGATGGCCAGCGCGCCCAGCGGCGAACCCTGGGCCGGCAAGGCGATCAGCTCGGGCTTGGGTTCGGCCAGCGTGGCATGCGTCAGCAGATGGTCCAGCGCCAGTTCCAGCGTGGCACGCTTGTCAGCCTGCACGGCAAAACCGGCGGGTTTGGCCACGCCCTGCGCGGCCGGCAGTTGCAGGTCGGCGTCCAGCGCGGCCAGGTCGCGCGCATCCCGCGCATGCAGGATGCGGAAGTGCTCACCCTTGTAGCCCAGGCCGGTGAGGATGGCCTGCGCCACGTCCATCTGGGCGCGCACGGCTTCCAGGTACTGGGGCGCTTCCTCGCCCGTCATCAGCACCCAGACATTCGTTGCACCGTAGGCCACGGCCGAGAGCCAGACGTCCAGGCCCAGCGAGGCGGTGTGCCAGACCGGCACGGGGATCACGCGTGCCGGTACGCCCAGCATGTCCGGGTCCACGCGCGCGGCGCGGCCCAGGTCGCCGATCATCCTTGTACCGCCTTGCTGGCTGTGCAGCAACAGGGCGGGCTGCTTGCCACCGGCACGCAGGTAGGTGGAGAGCAGAGTCTTGAGTTTCACGCCCTGCTCGCTCGCGCGCGGGTAGGCGAAGGTGAGCGCGCCGCTGGGGCAAACCGTGGTGCAGGCACCGCAACCCACGCAGAGGTTGGGGCTCACCTTGATCTGCTGCTTGCCCTTCTCCGAACTGATGGCCGAAGCCGAGCAGACCTCGATGCAGGCGTTGCAGCCCACCTTCTCGTTGCGGCTGTGCGCGCAAAGCTTCTGCTTGTAGACAAAGAACTTGGGTTTCTCGAATTCGCCGACGAGGCCGCGCAATTCGATGAGGGTGCGTTGGTTCTGGCCGTCCCACTGGAAATAACCCTGGGGCTTGGCGTGCTGGGTGAAGGCCGGTGTACTGCGCAGGTCCAGCACCAGGTCGTAGGTCTCGCTGTCGGATTGCGGCTCGCGGGTGAAGTCGATGGCCCCGGCCACGCCGCAAACCTTGACGCAGGCCCGGTGTGATTTGCACAACGCGCTATCAATTTGATAGTCGAAGCCGATCGCGCTCTCCGGGCAGGCGTCGATGCAGGCGTTGCAACGCGTGCACAGGTCCAGGTCGATGGGGTTGTTGCGCTGCCACTTGAATTCGAAGGCCCCCAGCCAGCCGGTGAGCGCCTCGATCCTGCCAGCCATCACGGGATAACGGCGCTCCTGCAGACCGCCGTCCGTGCCGGGGCCGGTGCTGAAAATGCTGACGTCCAGGGAGTCGGCCAGCAGTTCGGCCGCGCGCTCGGCGGCGTCCAGCGCACCGATGATGAGCAGGCGCCCGGCACTCTTGTAGGTGACCGTGGGCACGGGCTCGGGATCGGGCAGGCGCGCGGCAGCCAGCAGCGCGGCCATTTTCGGCATGGCCTTGCTGGCGTCCTTGCTCCAGCCCCCAGTCTCGCGGATGTTGACGAAGCGGATCGGCACCGCCTTGGCGCCCTCGGTCTGCTCGGCGATCTCGCCGAAGAGGCGGGCTTCCTGAGTGCAGGCCACCACCACGTCCTCGCCCTGGCCCAACGCCTGCTGGAAGGCGCCAGCCTCGCGCCGGCACAGGGTGCTGTGCAGTGTCAGGTTTTCATTGAGGACCGCGCCCAGACCCTTGGGGTCCAATGGCATGGTCTTGTTGCAGTCGCAAATCAGGGTCGACATGGTCTTGATCGTTCAGTTGGGCCGTGGCGGCAGGAGGCGGCAAACCGGTGTTTGCTGCCACCGTGGGTGGATTATCAGTTTGCACAGCAGGCGCCGGGCTAGGGGTCAGCCCTGCCCCGGGCTTTTTGTCTTTCTCTTCCTCGTCATCGAAGAGGTTCAGGAATTTCGCGCTGGCCATCTGGCGCAGCATGGATTCCGGCAGCGGGTCGGGGATGGAGTAGTCGTCGATGTAGACGTCCATACGATCCATCACATTGAAGTGCGGATCGGTGAAGAGCTGCTTCATGGCAGCGTTCTTCACCTCGGGGTCCACGTCGGCGGCAACGAAACGCCTGAAGTCGGACTGCGGCGTCAGCGCCTGTGCGTCCTGCAACGTGGGTGGTGGCGGTGGCGGCTCGACCACGGGCGCGGCCTGCGGTGCAGCGGCCACGGACTCGCTGCGCGCAGGCACCTGCGGGGCCGGCGTCGCGACGGGCACGACCGGCTCGTCTATGGGCTTGCCCTCGCGCACCGCCTGCTTGCGCTGCGCCCAGCGGCCCAGGAAACCGTCAGCCATGCTCGCCCCCGCCGAATTTCTTCTCCGTGCTCACCGAGGCCGGGTTGCCGAAGCGGTCGGTCAGCGGCTTGAAGCTGTCAGGCCGCTTGCGCTTCTTGGGTTCGATCTTGTAGTGCTCGTCGGCAAAGGCCTGGAACCAGGCCACCACCTCGGGCGGTGCCGGCACCTGCTCCACCGTCTCCTGCGCGTCGAGCCAGCGGCCGGCGTCGTGGTAACTCACCGACACGGCGGCGGGGCGGGGAATCGGTTCGTCGGACAGCGTGGCCTCTTCGTCCATGCGCCAGAGCACGAACCAGCAAGGCGCCGGCGTGGTCGCGTTGAGGTAGTAGCCCTCGGCGTCGTCGCGGAACAGCTCCACCGTGAAGTTCGGGTGCAGCCACTGCTCGCCGTTCTCGTCCTGGCGCAGCCGGCGCGGCTCGGTGCCGAAAGCGGGCTCGTGCATCACCACGTCGGCCAGTTCCCAGCGCCAGGTCTGCCAACGGCTCATGGCGCCGGCGATGCGCACCTTGCGCATGATGACGGCGACTTGAAGGGAAGGCTGCTTGGTATTCATGTCAGGCGACACTGTAGCGGATAGGAAAGACCCTGCATAAGAGTCCGTTGCGACAATTTGTCGCAACACTTCTTCCTGTTTTCAGACCTCTGTGCGCTGACCGGCCAAACGTGCCCCGTCAATGTATTGCGCCAGCATGTCCAGGTCGCGTTGTGTCACGCCCTGCGTCCTGAAGAAATCCCTCCAGCCGTCCACCACGCGGCAGATGTCGCGCACGATCGCCACGGCCGTATCGCGCCCCAAACCGAAGGCCTTGCATTCCGACAAGGCATTGTCCAGCGTCGACTCTGTCGCTGCATGTCCCACGCGCAGTTGCTGATAACCCAGGCCCTGCGCCGAAGGCACGATGTCGTAGGCCTCGGTCAGTTCGTAGTGCCCGTCTTCACCACGAAGCAAGGCATGGTTCTTTTCGTGGTCGTCGGTGTTGTCGATCAGGATGTTGAACACCATGCGCCGGAACAACTCCTCCTGCTGGGCCTTGATCTGTGCAGGCCGACCCAGTCGGCGCAGAAGCTGGGCGAGTTCCGGGTAACCCATTTCCTCGCCAGCGGCACGCAGCGCCACATGGGCCGACAGGACATGCAGGCGCCGCCCATCCACCCGGTCGAAGCGACGCACCGCCACTGCATGCCCGCCGGCCACCGGCAAGGCGCGCGTATCGGCAACGCGGATGCCACAGCGCTGCGCCAGCCGCATGGTCGCGTGTTCCACCAGCGGTGTGTCCATCTCGGTACTGTCGGCAAACTTCACGACCCACGGCCACCCATCCATCTGCATCAGCGATTTGGGCCGCATGCCGCCGAACGACGCGCCCGGGCGCAGCAGCCGTGCCTGCGCCTCAGGCACCTTGTCGCCAGCCAGCACGCGCCGCACCGCCTCGTGCATCTGATCCAGCCCTGCGAAGACCGGCACGCCCCCCCGCTCGCGCGGGCGATAGGCATTCGGATCAAGCGAGACACCTAGTGCACCCGCGCGATCATCCCCCGCAAAATAAAGATATTCCAGCAAGGACAGCCGCGCCGGCCGGTCGATCAGGCGGATGACACGCTCGCCCCAGCGATCGGGGCGCGCGTCGTCCACGGCGCCCGCCGCCATGTCGCGCTCCGGCGGCAGAAAAAGACCCGTCTGCAGGGGCAGGTCTTCACTCAAGGCGAAACCACCTGTCCCGCGGGCCAGCCACTCGGGCGCGTACTGCAACCCCACCTTGCGCACGCTGTCGGCGAGTAACAGCGAGCCAACCAGCCTGGGCGCGGCCGGCTCGCCCAGCCACCAGAGGCTCATGCGGTCCTGCGGCTGGTAGTCAGCGCCCATGGTCTTCTCCTGCCTGGTCCTTGCGGGGCAAACGCCGGCCCTTGATCGCCTGTATGTCGAGCTCCAGTGCCCCCAGGTCATGCCGTGGCGCAGCGATGTCGGCCAAGGCCAGGTGCTGCCCCATGAGCCAGAGCGACGTGGCATACACCCCCATGCCCACCGCCGGGTCACCCTTCTCCATGCGCGACAAGGTAGGCACGGACACCCCCATGCGGCCGGCGCGCGCGCGCAGCGATTCGCCCCGACGCTGGCGCGCCAGCGCGAGGTTTTCACCCAGCGTCTGCAGCGTTCGCAGCACGGAGGCTGGCAGCTGTTCTACCGCATTCGATGGTTTAGGCATAACGCAAGATTAACAAATAATCATTATTTGTGCAATCTTGTGTTTACAAAATACAAAATCAAGAAGAGCTAGCGAACCGGCCTTCCCGTTCATTTCAAGCTCTCAGGCTACCGAAGTCGGCTTGGGACGACCCAGCCCAGCGTCGCTGCACCGAAGCCCTGTGACAGTATTGGCAAGTCGCTCCAGCGTCGCCACCAAGTCGTAGCGATGGTACTTTTGCCGTAGATCCCTTGCGGCGTCCTTGTAGGCATCATTCTCAAGAATTTCGACGATCTTCCCCACAAGATCAATATTCAACCGGCTTAGCAGCACGCCACTGCCGGTACCGGCTCGGCGCAGGCAATCCGCCATCAATCGCTGCTCGATGTACAAGGGGATGACCAAGGCGTTCACACCAAACAAGACACAGGCGCTCATCAGGCCGTGGCCGCCGTTGCTGATCACCAGATCGCAGTCCTGAAGCACGCACTCGATACTGACAGGCCCCTCTGCAAGGTGGAACTGTTCTCTCGGCAGGGCACTGCGTTGCTCAGCGCTCAGGTCGGGGCAGAAGACGATGTATTCAGCGTCCAGCGCTTCGAGTTGACGCAGCGCCTGATCCACCTCAGGAATCCCGTGTAGGTAGACGAAAATCTTGTAGCGTCTGTTACCGCGCCACCTCACCTCGGCGCCACTGTTGAACGACTGTGCCGGGCCAACATACTTACCGCCACGACGCTGCGGATAGTGATCCAGCTCGGGGAAACTCGTCAGCAAGGGAACGTCGGAGCGAATTGCGTCTGCCAGTGACCCGAAGCAAGGTACGTCATGGAGAGTGGCAAACCCGTTCAGTACCTGCAGACAGGCACCAGTGAAGACGTCGTCTTGCGACGTACCGGACCAGGCTGCGTATTTGATGTCGGCCAGGCTCCACTGTGTGCCATCGGCGAAATCGAAACGCTCCATGGCATACCAGCCCCTCAAAGCCAGCGTTTACCAGAGCCTGTATCTACAAACAGCAGGACAGAATCTGATTGATCTGATTGATCTGATTGAGTTGAAAGATGATGAATATGAGTCCCGGCTTGACTTCGCTGCAGTGAACGCTGAGTTTTCAGCTAAGGCCGCCCAGAACCCGGCAGGTGCGGTTGTTGATCTGGCCGAGTTCATTTATTTCACTTATAGCAACCCCCTGGGCAGCGCTTGGGCAAGTAGCAGCCTGCGAGACAGCGACTGGGACGGCCCAGACCAACTGGCCGATCTGCTACAAACCACCCCGCTCGACGCAGCGCAAAGCGCCATCCTGGCAGGTTTCAACTACAAGTTCGCAGGCCCCATTGACGCGACGGTGGATGCCAACCTGGGCGGCAGCACTGGCGCTGATGTTCTGGTGGGGCGTGCCGGAAATGACAAGCTCGAAACCGGTTCCGGTAACGACATCCTGATCGGCGGCCAGGGCGATGACCAATTGATCGGCGGCTACGGCAACGACCAGATGGTGGGTGGCCAGGGCAACGATTACCTCAACGGCCAGTGGGGCACGGACACCTACTTCTGGGGCGCCAGCCAGGGCAATGACTACATCCACGATGGACTGGTGAATCGGGGGGAGCAGAACACCGTGGTGCTGCGCGGACTGAACCCGGGGGATGTGAGCGTGGAGCTGGTGACGCCAGAGAACTTCTCGCGTTTTCGGCTGACCATCCTTGCCAGCGGCGAGACCCTGACGCTGGACACCAGCGGCTGGACCTATGGCGTGGGCAGCACCTCCGCCCCGGTGCGCCTGGTCTTCGCCGATGGCGGCCAATGGAGCTTCGAGGAAATCGTCCGGCAAACATTCCGTCCGCAGCAGTGACGGTACGGCTGTAGCTGCTGGTTCCTGCGCTGTTGGCCCCCAGGTTGATGCTGGTGATGCCCAAGGCGTCCAGGGACTGGAGCTCACCCTCCTGGCTCACGCCGTCCTGGTTCAGGTCGCGCCAAATGCGCAGTTCAGAGTAGGCGGCGTCGGCGATGGTGATCTGACTGTCGGCATTACTGTCGAGCGGACTGAGAGCGGCAAAGCCGTTGGCGGCGGTCTGGCCGTTGGTCAGCAGGGTCTGGTCGCCGAAGAGTTCGCGGCCGGAGTCGATGGTGCCGTTGCCATTCAAATCGCGAACGAGCATGCCGTCGTCGGAGCGGACCCATTGGGTGCCGGTGCGGATGCCGTCGGCATCGTGGTCGAAGAGAACGTTGCTATTGCCCGAAGTAACTGAGACACCGTCACCATCAAGGTCTAGGACCAAAGGATCGCTCGGTCGAAACCAAGCAAGAGCGCGATTGAAGAGATCCTGAACGGGCTTTATGTCACTAGGCTTCTCGCAATTCTCACCTTTGGGATTGAACGTCCAAGGATCCAATTGCGGTCCACCTACACGATCTTTTTCAATCCTAAGATGCAAGTGTGGCCCACTAAACTTAGGGCCAAGCGTACCTCCATCACTTTTCAGTGTGGCTGCATTCTCTACTGTGCCCACTAGTTTACCTGCCGCAATTTCGTCGCCAGTCTTTAGGCCATCGGCGCCCTTAATATGTCCATAGGTAACGACCACAGTCGTTCCGTCAGGCATCGTGGAAGTCACACGAACCGCCATCCCAAAACCACGGATCTTTGATAGTACTTCGACTTTCCCCGCCATCATTGCGAAAACGGGAACACCTGTCGCGCCTACCGTCCCGTAATCCGCCCCTTTATGTTCTTGCGATAACCCTCGATTTACAACAAACCGATCGCCCGGATCGAAGGCACACTTAGCGATAACACTTGCCGGTTGCGAACCATTTTTTGCCATTTGATTTCTCCCTTTTATTCAGAAACTTGCTTTGCCAACTATCGTTCAATAGTGATTAATTTCTGTCATCGTCGAAACCACACGACACATCTCGTGCGGGTATCTCAACAAATCGCAGCTTTTGATAATCAATTCGCCATGCGTTCTTGATTGAGTGGGCATAGCCACCGGTCAGAGGCTCTTTTCGATTTTTCCATTTGCCAATCGCGATGATTTCTGAATCAGGATATTTTGATGACTTGCACCCTGTGCTGCGTGTATCAAAATAATCCCAACCTCTTGGAAGCTGAACATGGATCATTTCGGAAGGGCTAGCGCGCGTTGCATGACCTGAGGCGTCATGGCTAAGTATTTCAGTGATAACCAAAACACAATCCACAGATTTTGTTTTGCCAAAAGGTCTACATATAGCAACGACTAACGCATTTGGTTTTCTTGATGCATCTAGACTAATTCCATTCTCTTTTGTATAGCCTTTGCTTCCTAAGTCATCGTATTTATCAAGGTATTTTTCGATCAAATATTGACTTGGATCCGCGAAAGCATTCGATGTTGTCAGCAGAATTGCTGCCAAAAGAGCAATGAACTTTCTCGATAAGCTCAGCGCTGAATTAGTTTTTCGCATTTCAATGCTCCTGTCGTAAACTCGACATCAGATAATTTCGTTTTGCTCATCGACCCAAAGCCGTCGATTCTTCCGTGTTGTCAATTTCAGCATCTTTTCCTACACATCAGTTACGCCCGATGACGATGAGCAAATTGGTAAAGCCTGTCCTTTTGGCATTTTCGTAAATCAGCCGTACGCCGTTCGCTTGCCGTATCTTTCCCATAGACTGCAGCCAGCACTGCGGTATTGAAAACCTCGGTAAATTCCAATGTGACATCCCCACCGCACTCACACATGTTCGATCACTCATTTCTCTCTCCCTGCTTCCCGCACGGCCTTCGACACCGGAGATAGCAGATACTCCAGCACCGTCCTCCGCCCCTGATTCACCTCGGCCACCACCTGCATACCCGCACCCACATTCAGGGTCCCCCCATTCGGGCTCTTGAGCTGCTGCTGGTCCAGCGCAATCCGCGCCTTGTAAGTGGCCAAGGTTGAAGCCGGGTTGTCACTGCTACCCGTGCCGCCTGCCCCGCCCTGCTGCCCCACGCCTTTGGCTGGCCCCATCTCCGTGGCATCCGCGCTGATGAGCACCACCTCACCCGTCAGCAGCCCGTATTTCTGAAACGGAAACGCCGCCAGCTTGACCTGGGCCTTCTGCCCCAGCTGCACAAAACCGATGTCTTCGTTCTTGATGGCCACGTCGGCAAACAGTTTTTCGTCGCGCGGCACCAGCGTCATCAGCACGCTGCCGGGTTGCACCACGGCGCCTTCGGTGGTGGTGGCCAGGTCTTTCACCGTGCCGGCCTGCGGGGCGCGTAGCTCCATGAGGCCTTCACGGTAGATGCTCTTGTCCAGATTGGGGCGCAGTTGCTGGATGCGGGCGCGCAGCTCGGCTAACTCTTTTTGCAGGTCGCTGCTGTAGGCACTGCGAATCTGGCTGATCTTCTTAAGTTGGGCTTCGATGGTGGCGGCCAGGGCGGCCACAGTGGCGTGCTGCGCGTCCAGGTCTTTTTCTTTCTCCAGGGCTTCGCGCTGTTTTTCGGCGGCGACGATGTTGCCGACGAAACCTTCTTTCTCCAGATCGCTGTAGGCCTTGGCGGTCTTGGTGTAGGTGGGTAGCGTCTGGTGCAGCTTGCTGAGCGTCTGCTGGGCGCTCTTGTGTTCACCCTCGGCCTTGCGCAGCAGGGCCTGCTCCTGGTCCAGCAGGTCGGCCATGGCACGGCGCCGCGCAAGCATCTGGCCCTGGATCTGCACGAAGAGTTGGGCGTCGTCCCCCTTCAGGAGTTTCATGGGCTGCTGGCCCAGTTCGGCCTGGATGCGGCGCTCTTGCATGAGCTGCTGGGCCAGGTCTTGCGCCACACCGGCCTTGTCGGCCTGGCTGAGGGTGGGGTCCAGCCGCACCAGCACCTGGCCCTCTGCGACCACGTCGCCCTCTTTCACCATAATCTTTTTCACCACACCGGCCTCGGCCGGCTGCACGATCTTCACCAGGGTCTGCGGCACCAGCTTGCCTTCGGCCGTGGCCACGATGTCCAGCTGGCCGATAGCCGCCCAGACGATCAGCAACAGCACCAGTACCGACACCACCCACAGCACCAGGCGGCCGATGTGCGGCGGGGCGTCGTTCTGGATCAGGTGCAGCGGGTCGTTCCAGCGCGGCCCGGCGGGCAGCAAAGTTGCTGCCTCAGGCTTCGCGGCCTGGTTGGTGCCGGCTATGGGCAAAGAGATGACTGTCATGGTTTGGCTCCCCCGGCATGCAGGTGGGCGGCGGCGGCCAGGTCGGCCACGTTGCCCGCAGCATGGGCGGCGGCAACGCGTGCCTCAGGCTTGGCGGCCGGCTGGCCGGCTTGCGGCGGCGTGCCGCCCACCCGCTCCAGCCCGTTGGCCGTGAGCTGGAACAGCACGTCCACCTTCAGGCCCCGCGGCAGGCCGTGGGTGATGAAGAGCATGGTGGCCTTGCCGTGCAGGGCGTTGATGGTCTTGGCAAACTGCTCGGCGGTGGGGCCGTCCAGCGCGCTGGTGGCTTCGTCGAACACCAGAATCCTGGGCCGCTTGAGCAAGGCGCGTGCAATGGCGATGCGCTGGCGCTGGCCGCCAGACAAGCCGGCGCCGCGCTCGCCAATTTCGGTCTGGTAGCCCTCGGGCAGGGCTTCGATGGCGCTGTTGATTTCGGCCAGCTTGCAGGCGGCGACGATGTGCTCGAAGCTGGCCTGCGGGTTGGCCATTTGCAGGTTGTCCAGGATGGTGCCGGAGAACAACGTGGTTTCCTGCGGCACCACGCCGAAGTGGCTGCGCAGTTCGTTGGCGGACAGGTTGGCAATGTCCACCCCGTCGATCTTGATGCGGCCTTCGGTGGGCTGGTAGAAACCCTGCAGCAACTTGGCCAGCGTGCTCTTGCCACTGCCGGAGGGGCCCATCATGGCCACGGTCTGGCCGGGCTGAATTTCGGCCTGCAGGTTTTTGTAGAGCAGGGGCAGCTTGTCGGAATAGCGGAAGGCCAGGCCTTCGATGTCGATGCCGCCCTGGCCGGCGTTCAGTCTGCGGGGTTGCAGCGAATACGGCTCGGTGGGGGCATTCATCAAGTCGCCCAGGCGCTGCACCGAGAGGTGCGCCTGCTGGAATTGCTGCCACAACCCGACCAGACGCAGCATGGGCTGCGAGACCTTGCTGGCAAACATCTGGAAGGCCACGAGCATGCCGATGGTGAAAGCGGTGTCGTGCATGACCATCCAGGCGCCCACGCCCAGCACCAACAGCGTCATGACCTGCTCCAGCATCTGCGAGAAGCTGTTGTAGGTGTTGGCCAGCTGCTTGGTGGCAAAACCGGCGGTGAGCGCGGTGGCCAGGTAGCCGCGGTAGCGGCTGTTGAGCTGCGGCTCCAGCTGCAGGGACTTGACGGTTTCCATGCCGGCCACGTATTCGGTGATGAAGGCCTGGTTGCGCGCCCCCATCTGGAACTGCTCTTGCAGGCGCTTCTGGAATACGGGCGCCACCAACAGGCTGGTGATGACGATCACGGCCAGGATGCCCAGCACAATGGCGGTGAGCGCCACGCTGTAATAGAACATGATGGCCACGAAGATCAGCAGGAAGGGCAGATCCAGGATGAGCGTGACGGCCGTGCTGGCAATGAATTCGCGTATGGTTTCCACACCATGCAGGCGTGCCGAGATGACACCCGTGGGTCGGTGCTGGAAGTACATGGGCGGCAACTTGAAAAGCCGCTCGAACACGGCCGAGCCAAGCACGGCGTCCACCCGGTTGCCGGTGTGCAGCACCAGGTACTGACGCAACCAGCTCAAGATGGCCGAGAACACCACAAAGGCCGTCATGCCGATGATGATGACGACCAGCGTGCTTTGGGTGCGGTGCACCACCACCTTGTCGATGATGGTCTGTGTGAACAAGGGCATGGCCAGTGCCAACAGCTGGATGACCAGCGAAGCCAGCAGGATTTCCTGCCAGATGCGCTTGTGCTTGAGCAACTCGGGCACGAACCAGCCGAAGCCGAAGCGGCGGGTCTGGCTCGCCACGCTATCTGGGTCGGTGCCGGGCTCAACCTTGGTGGCCAGGCCCAAGGCTTGGCCGTGAAACCGGCCCTGCAAGGCAGAAAGGGCCAAAACGCGCGGGGCCGTGTCACCCGGCTCGATCAGCAGGGCCTGCTGCTCGTCGGCCTGCAAAAGCAGCGCGGGGGCGCTTGCCGACATCGCGGTGGCCCGGGGCTTGTCCGTGGCCTCTCCCTCTGGCTCAGCCTGTGACTGCCGGTCCAGCCAGAGCAACAAGGGAAAGGCCTGGGCATGTAGTTTCGCGGGCTTGAGCCGCGCAACCGGTTCTGCGGTGATGCCCAATGCATCGAGGGCCTGCGCCAGGGTGGCGGCATCGTAGGGCGCTACGAATTGCTGGAACAGGAGTTCGCGCTGGAATGGGCGACGCAAGAGGCTGCAGATACTCTCTACCGCCCATACGAATTCACCGGCCGCGATCTGTACTGGTGCCACCGTGTTGCAGCGCCACTAGGCGCCCTCCCTGTTGCCGAACCAAGTTCAACCAATACAGTAGCGTCAGTTAGCTTGTGACGCTATCCCTCTATTTGGGGATAGACATCCGCATGCTGAATATGATAGTAATAAGACAATTGATTCAATCATTTGTATGCATATTTTCTATCACTGGCGCAACTATGCCGCCCACTGGGACAAGCTCAGTCCTCCACTCAGACCCCACGCTGATGACATTCGGGTCTACGCCCATGAACTGGGGCTGGAAGCAAACACGCTATTGCTGGGGGTCACGCCCGAAATTGCCAAGCTTGACTTGCGCGGAGTGGCCGTGGATCGGAACGCGCAGATGATCGAACGGGTCTGGCCTGGCCCTGTGAACTGGCGGGTCACCCAGGGCGAATGGCTATGGTTGCCACTCCCCGATGACTCGGTACAGCAGGTCGTGGGTGATGGCGCACTGACCATGCTGCGCTTTCCGACCGAATACCTCTTGCTGCTGACAGAGTTGCGACGCGTGCTGAAACCGGACGGGAAAATTGTGTTGCGCTTGTTCGCGGCCCCGGAGCAGTCCGAGAGCGTGGACGACATCCGGCAAGCACTGATCAGCGGCCAGATCCAGAGCTTTCATGCATTGAAGTGGCGTCTGGCCATGGCACTGGCGCAAGAACGCGGCGGAAATGTGCAGGTGGCGGACCTGCTTGAGGCGTTCAACCAAGCGTTTGCAGACCGTGAGGGTCTGATCGCCCGCACCGGCTGGCCCTCCCAGGTATTCGATACCGTGGACATCTACAAGAATTCGGCCGCGATGCTGAGCTTCCCCAAACTATCCGAAGTCCATGCCCTGCTGGCCGCGCATGCCATGGGCATACGCTACCAACGGGGCACCTACGAGCTTGCGGAACGGTGCCCCATCGTGATCCTGGAAGGTCTGCGCACGTGAATGGCATCGCCTCGGCCACCGACCTGCGCAAAAACCCTGCGCTGGCCGCCTTGATGGAACTGCTGGAGCGCAGCCAGTGGTGGCTGCCCGAAGAACTGGAGACACGCCAACTGGGCTTTTTGCGCCAGCTGCTGAAGCACCACGAACAGTACACGCCCTGGGTGCGCGACCGCATCGCGCAAAGCGGACGGGGTGTGAATGAGCTGACGACCTCTTTGGCCGCCTGGTCTGGTTTTCCGCTGACCACCCGCAGAGACTTGCAGGAGGCGGACTTGACCAGCCACTCCGTCCCTGCGGCTCATTACCCCGTGGTGGAAAAGAAAAGCTCGGGGTCGACCGGAGAGCCTGTCACCGTGCGCCGCACGGCAATCTCGCAGCTATTTTGGCAGGCGACTACCCTGCGCGAACACCTCTGGCACCAGCGCCGTCCAAAGGGAACGCTGATGGCTGTGCGCGCACATCTCACCCAGGCGATGGCCAGCAACAGCTGGGGTTCGCCGGTAGGTGATTTCTTCGAGACAGGCCCCTCCTATGGAGTCCCCAGCAATACCGATGTTGCGCAGTTGCTGGCGTGGCTGAGGGACATCCGCCCGGACTACCTCCTGATCTATCCGAACATCTGGCATGCAGTCCTCGACGCCGCGAGAGGAGAAGCCGGGATCTGGGACAAGCTGCATCAGGTCCGGACCATAGGCGAGACGGTAACGAATGAACTTCGCGCCAGAACACGCGCCGAAACAGGCGCTGAGCTGGTCGATCTCTACAGTGCAGAAGAACTTGGAACCATCGCGATTCAATGCCCGCTCAGCGGGCTGTATCACGTGATGGCGGAAGGGATGATCGTGGAGGTCTTGACCCCTGAAGGGAAGCCTTGCCGACCTGGGGAAACCGGCCGTGTGGTTGTCACGGATCTCATGAATCTGGCGACACCGCTGCTACGCTACGAAAACGGCGATGTCGCCGAGCAAGGCCCCGCGTGCCCATGTGGCCGAGGCTTGCCGACCTTCAAACGCATACTGGGCCGCGAACGCAATATGGTGCGCCTGCCCGATGGGCGCCGCTACTGGCCCACAACAGGGTTCCGAGAATTTAGCAAGGTGGCCGATGTCCGGCAATACCAGCTTGTTCAACGCTCGCCCCAGGACATCGAGATCCGGTTGGTTGTGCCACAAGGGCGATTGAGCCCCCTGCAAGAGTCGGCTCTTTCAGAGATCGTGACTCGATGGATCGGTCATGCCTTCCGCCATAGCTATGTCTATTTCCCGGAAAAAATCCCACGGCACACATCAGGCAAGTTCGAAGAATTCATGTGCCTGGTCTGAACGACCTCACAGGCTCGACAAGGGAGTCGTGGCACCGCGTTGCTGCGCCTTCTGCTCGTGAGCGAAGACTTGCCCTCGTGATGGCTCCGTGTTCAGGCGTGCAGGGACTTCACGGCAACGTCAGGCGCTTGGGACATGATCTTCAGCAGCGCAGCCGCCGGACCGGTAGGCGTACGGCGGTGCTGCTCCCAGTTCTGCAAAGTCTTAATGCTGACTCGCATGAGCCGGGCGAATTCGCTCTGTGACAGACCGATCTGTTCCCGCACCGCGCGCGCGTCGGGCGGCTTGACTTCAAAACGGCGCGAGGCCGACGCCCCACCCTTGGAAATGGCTTTAGCCTCCTGCAAGCTGTTCACCAAGTCTTCAAACAGTGTCTTGTCCATATTCATAACTCCTTGACCAGCTCACGCAGGATGGCCACTTCCTTGTCTGTCAGATTGTCCTTGCTGGACTTCGGATACACCACCAGCATGTAGATCTGGTGCGCATCTTTGACCCAGTAATAGATAGCCCGCACCCCACCGCTCTTGCCACGCCCCTGCACGGCGTGGCGCAACTTACGGATGCCGCCACCGCCCTTGATGAGATCGCCCCGCTCTGGTTCTTCCACGAGAACAGTCTGCATCTCCCTATATTCGTCATCCGTCAGCAACTGAGTCACCAGACGGGTGAAGGTTGGTGTTTCGATGAACTCCATTACGTCGAATTTTATCCGCCATTGGCGGATAGGTCAAATCTTGAAACCCAGAATTGAAGAGGGGGAACCGGTTTACCGGCTCCCCCTCTTCTTCGACCTTCAAGTTTGCAAATCAGCCCAGCATGGCCTCCGCCGCACCGAAGCCCTGGGTCTTGGCCGGCGTACCGCCACGGCGGATGGCCACCGCGCAGTACTTGAACTCCGGAATCTTGGCGACCGGATCAAACGCGGCGTTGGTGATCAGGTTGGCCGCCGCCTCGTAATAAGCGAAGGGGATGAACACGGCGCCGCGCGGCGTGCCGTCGTCACGGCGCAGGTGGATGGCCACCTGGCCACGGCGCGAGGCCACGGTCACCACGTCACCAGGCTGCAGCCCCATTTCGGCCAGGTCGTCACCGCACATGGAAGCGGTGGCGATGGGCTCGATGGCGTCGAGCACACCGGAGCGGCGCGTCATGCTGCCGGTGTGCCAGTGTTCGAGCTGGCGGCCGGTGATGAGCACGAAGGGGAACTCGGCATCGGGGCGCTCGTTGGCCGGGATGATGTCGGCCGGCACCAGCTTGACCTTGCCATCGGCCGTGGGGAAGTCCTCGATGAAGACCGTGGGCTGGCCCGGGTCTTCGGCGCTCAGGCAGGGATAAGTCACGCTGGATTCCTTCTGCAGGCGCTCCCAGGTGATGCCCGAGATGACGGCGTGCATGGCCTGGCGCATTTCCTCGTAGACGGCAGCGACGCCGGCATGTTCACCCTGGTAGTTCCAGTTCAGACCCATGCGCTTGGCAATCTGCTGGATGATCCAGAGATCCGGCTTGGCCTCGCCGGGGGGCGTGACGGCCTGCTTGCCCATCTGCACCATGCGGTCGGTGTTGCTGACGGTGCCAGTCTTCTCAGGCCAGGCGGTGGCGGGCAGGATCACGTCGGCCAGCCAGGCGGTCTCGGTCATGAAGATGTCCTGCACCACCAGGTGCTTGAGCTCGGCCAGTGCGTGGCGGGCATGGTTCAGGTCCGGGTCGCTCATGGCGGGGTTCTCGCCCTCGACGTACATGCCATGGATCTTGTGCGGATCGCTATCGTCGACCAGGGCCTTGTGCATGATCTCCACGACGGTGTAACCGGGGCGGTTGTCGAGCTTGGTGTTCCAGAACTTCTCGAACCACTGGTGCACTTCCTTGTTGTCCACGCGCTGGTAGTTCGGGAACATCATGGGGATCAGGCCGGCGTCGCTGGCGCCCTGCACATTGTTCTGGCCGCGCAGCGGGTGCAGGCCGGAACCGGGCTTGCCGATCTGGCCGGTCACCGCGCACAGCGCGATCAGGCAACGGGCATTGTCGGTGCCGTGCACGTGCTGGCTCACGCCCATGCCCCACAGGATCATGGAGGCCTTGGAGGTGGCGAACTCGCGCGCCACTTCGCGCAGCTTCTGCGCGGGGATGCCGCAGATGGGCTCCATGGCTTCGGGGCTGTAGCCCTTGACGTTGGCCTTGAGGGCCTCGAAGTTGCTGGCGCGCTTCTTCACGAAGTCCTTGTCCACCAGGCCCTCTTCGATCACCGTGTAGATCATGGCGTTGAGCATGGCCACGTCGGTGTCGGGCTTGAACTGCAGGGTGCGCCAGGCGTGTTTGCCGATGTCGGTGATGCGCGGGTCGGCCAGCACGATCTTGGCGCCGGCCTTGGCGGCGTTTTTCATCCAGGTGGCGGCCACCGGGTGGTTGGCCGTGGGGTTGGAACCGATCACGAAGATGAGACCGGAGTGTTCCACGTCATTGACCTGGTTGGACACGGCGCCCGAGCCCACACCTTCGAGCAGGGCGGCCACGCTGGAGGCGTGGCAGAGGCGGGTGCAATGGTCCACGTTGTTGCTGCCAAAACCCGTGCGCACCAGCTTCTGGAAGAGGTAGGCCTCTTCGTTGCTGCCCTTGGCCGAGCCGAAACCCGCCAGGGCCTTGAGACCGAACTTGTCGCGCAGGGCCTTGAGGCCGCCACCGGCCAGGTCCAGCGCCTCGTCCCACGTGGCTTCGCGGAACATGGTGCCGATGATGGACGGGTCCTCGCTCATCTGGCGGTTGAGTTCGTCGATGGCCTCCGGGTCCTTGGGCACACCGGCCTTGCGGATCAGCGGCTTGGTCAGGCGCTGCGGGTTGTGCGCGTAGTCGAAACCGAAACGGCCCTTGACGCACAGGCGGTTGTGGTTGGCGGGACCATCGCGTCCGTCCACGCTGATGATCTTGTTGTCCTTGACGTTGTAGGTGATCAGGCAACCGACACCGCAGAAGGGGCAGACCGAGTCGACCTTCTTGTCGACCTGCTGCGAACCGACACGACTCTTGGGCATGAGAGCGCCCGTGGGGCAGGCCTGCACGCACTCGCCGCAGGCGACACAGGTGCTGTCGCCCATGGGGTCGTTGAGGTCGAACACGATCTCGCTGTGGCTGCCGCGCATGGCGTAGCCGATCACGTCATTGACCTGCTCTTCGCGGCAGGCGCGCACGCAGCGGTTGCACTGAATGCAGGCGTCGAGGTTCACGCTCATCGCCGGGTGCGATTCGTCGCACGGCGGCTGCTCGCGCGCTTCGAAGCGCGAGTCGGTCACGCCGAGCTTGCCGGCCCAATAGGCCAGTTCGGAATCAGGCTTGTAGGTCTTGTCCGGCATGTCGGACAGCAGCAGCTCGACCACCATCTTCTGCGCCTTCACGGCGCGCTCGGATTCGGCCTTCACCTTCATGCCGGGCGTCGGCGCGCGGCAGCAGCTGGGGGCGAGCACGCGCTCGCCTTCGATCTCGACGACGCAGGCGCGGCAGTTGCCGTCCGGACGGTAGCCGTCCTTGTAGCAGAGGTGCGGGATGTCCACGCCCTGGCGGGCGGCGGCCTGGATGATGGTTTCGCCCACACGGGCCTTCATCGTCTGCCCGTCGAGCGTGAATTCGATACTTTCCGCGGCGACCGCGGGATCAAGAGGTGCGTTCATATGGGTTGCCGTCCCTTCACTTGATTTCGTCAGGGAAATACTTGATCACGCAGCGCACCGGGTTCGGTGC
>JAXMMJ010000030.1:0-3926 GCA_034366585.1 Hylemonella sp. | reverse complement strand
CACTGGCGGCACGGGCCGGGCGCGGAGCGGCCGCGGTTGCCGGTGGGGTCACCGCTGCGGGGACGGTTGCCGCCGGGGCAGGCTCCGGCCGGGCCGGTGCCGCTGCCACGCTGCGGTCTGCAGCGTTGACCATGGCCGGCTTGCCGGTCGTTGCGGGCCGGGCCGTCGAAGGTGTTGCGGGCGCACTCGCGGCCTGGGCCACACGTGGCGCCTCGGGCGCGGCTAGCGCTACTGCGGCGGCTGGCGCGGGTGCCGCAGCCGGTGCGCTGGCCGCCGCCGCGGGCTGGGGTGTTGCTGTCGTCGCCTGCGGCTCGCTGGTGGCAGGCGCGGGGGCCGCGGCCAGCGCACGCACCTGGCCGGAGGAGATGCCCGCCGTGGCGCGCTCCTCGTGCGTCGCCAACTGGGGCAGCGAACTCTCGACCCCCTGGAAACCGTTGTAGACCGCGAGCACCAGCGCCAGCAGCACCGCATTGCCCACGCCCAGCAGCATCAGGCGACGGTTGTCCGGCGCCTGTCGCGACAGCACGGTGGCGGCGTCCCTCACCTCGGGCGAGGTGCGCAGCACGGTCGATATCTTCTCGTTGCAATGTGTGTAGAACCAGGCGTTGGCGTACAGGCCCGGCACCACGAAGGCCACCGTCAGCAACAGCAGGAAAAGCAGCAGGGCGCTGGTGTCGGAGTAGCTGAACAGCAGCTTGCCCACGCCGAAGATCAGCAGCGCCGTGCCTAACAGGGCCGCCACATAGGCCAGGGCCCAGCCCCACATGCGGCGGTACACCAGCCAGTTGAAGGTGGTCCAGTAGGCCGCCCAGTTCCAACTGCTGCCCGCCTTGCCCTCGCCGTCGAAGCGGGCGAAGTGGCGCAGGTAGTAATCCTGTCCGCGCGGGCCGATGGTGGCGCGGTACAGATAGGCGGTGTCGCCGGAGGGAAGCTTGTGGGTGGGTTCCTTGGCCATCGCTGATGTTCCAGGTATGCCCGGAGTCTAATTCACATTGGCCGCCATGCCACGTCTGGCGTGCCATGGATGCTACAAATTTGCAACTACTCAGGCTTTCAGATAGTTCGTGCGGCTGCCCAGCCAGCGCATCACATGGCGCTCGGCCAGGTCCGGGTGGCGGTCCAGCATCACGGGCGCCGCCTCGCGGGCCCAGGCCAGCAGGTGGCTGTCTTCCGCCAGGTCGGCAAATCGCAGCAGGGCCGCGCCCGACTGGCGCGCCCCGAGGAACTCGCCCGGCCCGCGGATGTCCAGGTCGCGCCGGGCGATCTCGAAGCCGTCGCTGGTCTCGGCCATGGCCTTCAGGCGCTCGCGCGCCGTCTCGCCCAGGCGCGGTGCATCGCCGGTGGAATAAAGCAGCACGCAGGCCGAAGCCGCCGCCCCGCGCCCTACCCGCCCGCGCAGCTGGTGCAACTGCGACAGGCCGAAACGCTCGGAGTGCTCGATCACCATCAGCGTGGCATTGGGCACGTCCACGCCCACCTCGATCACCGTGGTGCTGACCAGCACACCCATCTGCCCACTCGTGAAGAGCGACATCACGGCCTTCTTCTCGGCGACGGGCATGCGTGAATGCAGCAGGCCCACCAGCACGCCGGGCAGCGCCGCGCTGAGTTCTGCGTGAGTCTCGGTGGCGTTGGTGAGGTCCAGCATCTCGCTTTCCTCGATCAGCGGGCAGACCCAGTAGACCTGCCGGCCCTGCTCCAGCTGGCCACGGATGCGCTGGATCACCTCGTCGCGCCGCTGCTCGGACACCACCTTGGTCACGATGGGGCTGCGCCCGGGGGGCAGCTCGTCGATAGTCGACACGTCAAGGTCCGCGTAATAACTCATGGCCAGCGTGCGCGGGATGGGTGTGGCCGTCATCATCAGCATGTGAGGTTCGCGCTGCGCGCTCACCTCACATGAGGTGTGTTCAACGTTCGCCCCCACCCCATCCCTCCCCCCGCCGGGGGAGGGCTCTTCCGACCACTGTGACTTTGAACGCAATGCCAGCCGTTGCGCGACGCCAAAGCGGTGCTGCTCGTCGATGATGGCCAGCGCCAGGTTTCTGAACTGCACCTGCTCCTGGATCACCGCGTGCGTGCCCACCACCAGGCCGGCCTCGCCGCGCTCGATCAGGCCCAGCATCTCGGTGCGTTCCTTTTTCTTCTGGCTGCCCGTGAGCCAGGCCACGCGCACACCCAGGGGCTCCAGCCAGCCCACCAGCTTGCGGAAATGCTGGTCGGCCAGGATCTCGGTAGGCGCCATCAGCGCGCACTGCCAGCCCGCGTCCATGCAGATCGTGGCGGCCAGCGCGGCCACCACCGTCTTGCCGGAGCCCACATCGCCTTGCAGCAGGCGGTGCATGGGCTTGTGCAGCGCAAGGTCTTGTGCAATCTCCGTGCACACCCGGCGCTGCGCTGCGGTCAGCTGAAACGGCAGGGCCGCCAGCAGACGCTCGTACAGCGCGCCCGCGCCCTCGGTTCGCAGCTCGGGCGCGCGCAGGTGCTCACGCTCGCGGCGCGACTGCAGTTGCGACAGCTGCTGGGCCAGCAGTTCCTCGGCCTTCAGGCGCAACCAGGCGGGGTGGGTGTGGTCCTCCAGCTGAGCCAGCGAGACATCGGGCGTGGGGTGGTGCAAAAAGGTCAGGGCCTGGCGCAGGTCCCACAGCGGCTTGAACTTGAGCCCGGCCGCCAGCTCGGGCGGGAAGGTGTCGGACAACTCGGCCCGCGCCAGCCCGCCCAGCACCGCCTTGCGCAGGTAAGGCTGGGGCAGGCCTGCCACCGTGGGGTAGACGGGCGTGAGCGCCGTGGGCAGTTCGCCACTCGCGGCCCGCGTGTGCGGGTGCATCATGGTCCAGCCCAGGAAACCGCCGCGCAGCTCGCCGCGGGCGCGGATCTTCGTGCCCACGGCCAGGGCCTTCTGCTGCGAAGGGTAGAAATTGAAGAAACGCAGCACGCAGGTGTCGCTGCCGTCGTTCACCGTCACCAGCAGCTGGCGACGCGGCCGGTAGGCCACCTCGCAGGCCGTGACCTCGGCCTCGATCTGCGCCGTGTCGCCTTCGCGCGCGTCGGCCAGTCTGGTGATGCGCGTCTCGTCCTCGTAGCGCAGGGGTAGGTGCAGGGCCAGGTCGATATCGCGCTTGAGATTGAGCTTTTCCAGGGCCTTCTGCGGCAGGCTCTTGGCTGCTGCTTTCGCCGGCGCAGCCGCGGCTGCCTTTTTCTCGGCGGCGGCAGGCTGGGTGGCGGCTTTCGGTGCGCGGGGCATGCAGCTATTGTGCGGCAGCGCGCCGGGTTATCGGTGGCCAGGCAGCAGGGCGGCGGCAAGCCGCTTAAGCTCGGCGCTCCCCCAAGTCGATCATGTCTTACCACCTCGTCTGGCTCAAGCGCGACCTGCGCCTGCACGACCACGCCGCGCTCCACGCCGCCAGCCGGCGCGGGCCCGTGGTGTGCCTCTACATCGTCGAGCCCGGCCTCTGGCAGCAGCCCGACGCCGCGCGCCAGCACTACGAGTTCGTGCGCGAAAGCCTGGCTGATTTGCAGAAGGCGCTGCAGCCGCTCGGTGGCCAGTTGCTGGTGCTGCAGGGCGAAGCCACCGAGGTTTTGCAGCGGCTGTGGCAGGCCGCGCCCTTTGCCAGCCTGCACAGCCACGAGGAAACCGGCAACGGCTGGACCTACGCGCGCGACCGCGCCGTGGCCCGCTGGTGCCGCGCGCAGGGTGTGCCGTGGCATGAGGTGCCGCAGTTCGGCGTGGTGCGCGCCCTGCCCAAGCGCGATGACTGGCAGCACGAATGGGAGCTGCTCATGGGTTCGCCCGTGCTGGACTTGCCGCAGCCGCTGCACTTCGCCCCCCTGCCCTGCGCCAGCGTCGCGCTGCCCCCCGCCAGCGCGCTGGGCCTGGACCCGCACGACCCGCCCCGGCGCCAGCGTGGCGGCCGCGCGCGCGGCCT
>JAXMMJ010000029.1:0-113658 GCA_034366585.1 Hylemonella sp. | reverse complement strand
TCAAGATGAGATCTGCCGGGGCCTTGAGCCCCCTAAAGAGTCGTTCAAGACCAGGACGTTGATAGGTCAGGTGTGGAAGCGCAGTAATGCGTTAAGCTAACTGATACTAATTGCTCGTGCGGCTTGACCCTATAACTTTGATTCAGCGAATCAAGGAAGTTATGCCAAGTGACGCATTCAAAATAAGCTGATTGGCTCTATAAATTGGTCGTCTTGACCCAGTCAAGATGACAAAAAGTTATGCCTGATGACCATAGCGAGGTGGTCCCACTCCTTCCCATCCCGAACAGGACAGTGAAACGCCTCAGCGCCGATGATAGTGCGGGTTCCCGTGTGAAAGTAGGACATCGTCAGGCTCTTACAGCAGAAAACGCCCCGTCAATTGACGGGGCGTTTTTATTTGTGCGGCCGAAAATGGCCTATTGATTCAGAAGGCCGGGCTCACCGGAGATGGCTACGGCCTGCGCTGCGCCAGATCGCAGCAGATCCTGGATCAGATCGTCTATCCATGCGTCGAAATCGGACTCGGCATAGTGACGTGCCTGCAGCAGACGGAAGTAGCTGGTCGCGCGAGACCAGCGCAGCAGGTCCTTGCGCATGATCTGCTGGACCTCCAGCAGTTTGAATTTCAGCAGTACTTTGGCGGCGTAACGCGCATGCCGCAGCGGGTTGGCAGTGAACTGGCCCAGACGCAGGCGTGCGTAGTCCAATGCTCCCGGGACATCGTGCAGGACGGCGCCATGACCGGGAATCACCAGCCTGGGACGCAAGGCGTCTATGAGATCCAGTGTCTGCCCCACTTCGGCAAAGGCAGAAACGCCCTCAATTTCGGGGAAAACGACCCCAAACCCATTGGCCCAAAGAGCATCAGCCGATATCAGGATGCCCAGCTCGGGCTGGAACAAAATGACCGAGTCGGGGTCGTGTCCGGGGGCCGCATGGATATCCCAGTCCCGTGCACCCAGGCGGATCGACTCACCGGGGGTGAGTGGCTCATCGTAGGCGAAACGTGGGCAGTACTGCCCTGTGGCTGCGTAGCTCAGCGCGTCCTCGTCCCATCTGCGCACGGCAGCCGCCTGGCCCGGCGGGATATGCGTCTGCAGCGCCGGATACGCGGCCTGCAAGGCGGCGTTACCGCCGCAGTGGTCGCTGTGCAGGTGCGTGTTGACGAGCCGGTCCAGCGGACGGGCGCCTAATCGGGCCTGAACCAGGGCGACCGTCTGCGCAGCGTGGGTACCGTAGCCGCTGTCCACCAGGGCACATTGCTCCGGCCCCAGCAAGAGGATGTTGTTGGAAGACAGCCACCCGCGCTCCAGGACAACGATGTCGGGCGGCAGGGTGGCGGGGCTCACTTGCCGGCCCGCAACTCGCGACGCAGGATCTTGCCGACGTTGGATTTGGGTAGTTCGTCGCGAAACTCGATGTATTTGGGATGCTTGTAGCCGGTCAGGTTCTGGGCGCAGTATTTGGCCACGTCATCCTCGCTCAGGGTCGGGTCGCTGCGCACCACGTAGACCTTGATGGCCTCACCCTGCTTCGCGTCGGGAACGCCGATGACCGCGCACTCCAGCACGCCGTCGCACAGGGAGATCACATTCTCGAGTTCGCTGGGGAAAACATTGAAGCCGCTGACCAGGATCATGTCCTTCTTGCGGTCGACAATGCGGGTGTAACCCTGCGCATCCATGATCCCGATGTCACCCGTGCGCATGAAACCGTCAGGCGTGAAGGCTTGGGCGGTTTCGGCAGCCTGCTGGTAATAACCGGTCATCACGTTCGGGCCCCTGATGCAGATTTCGCCCGATTCACCGATTGCCAGCGACTTGCCGCCGTCATCCTTGATGGCAATCTCGACGCCGGGCAGCGGCAGGCCGATGGTGCCGCTGAATTTGGTGGTCGTGACGGGGTTGTTGGTGCCAATGGCACAGGTCTCGCTCATGCCCCAGCCTTCGACCATGGCGCAGCCCGTCACTTCCTGCCAGTGTCTGGCCGTGCCCTCGGACGCTGCCATGCCGCCGGCCTGAGAGATGCAGAGATGTGAGAAATCGAGGGTGCGGAACTGCGGGTGCTGCAGCAATGCATTGAACAGGGTGTTCACGGCTGGCAGCATGTGGAAAGGCCGGCGCTTGAGCACCTCGATGAACTTGCCGATGTCGCGCGGATTGGGAATCAGCGTCATGTGCGAACCCCAGCGGATCGCCAGGAAACACAAGGTCAGCGCGAAGATATGGTACAGGGGCAGTGCCGCGACGCTGTTGGTCTTGCGCACATTGCCTACCTTGTCCAGCGCGGGCGTGAACCAGGCCTCGGCCTGCAGGATGGCCGCAACGATATTTCGATGGGTCAGCACGGCGCCCTTGCTCAGTCCGGTGGTGCCGCCCGTGTACTGCAGGAACGCCACCGAATCCAGGTTCGCGGGCGAAGGCTTGAGTGTGTGGTGAGCGCCTTCGGCCAGTGCCTTGCGAAAGGCCGTCACGCTGCGACCCTCTGTCAACGGGAGCTTGAAGGGCGGGACCATCTTGGCCAGGTGGCGCACGGCAAAGGTGAGCCAGCGCCCGTACCAGGGACCCAGCAGGTCGCCGAAGGCTGTGAGCACCACATGCTTGACCGGGGTGCGCTCGATGACTTCCTCGAGCGTATGAGCGAAGTTCTCCAGCACGACAATGGCGGTGGACCCGGAGTCCTTGAGCTGGTGCTCAAGCTCGCGTGCGGTGTACAGCGGGTTGACGTTCACGCAGGTGTAGCCGGCACGCAGGATGGCCGCCATGGTGACCGCAAACTGCGGAACGTTGGGCAACATGATGGCCACGCGCGCGCCGGGTTCCAGGCCCAGCCGTTGCAGCCAGGCTCCCAGCGACGCCGACAGTTCGTCGAGCTGCCGGTAGCTCATCCACCGTTCCATGCAAACCGAGAAGGGCTGGGTGGCGTTTTTACGGAAGGACTCTTCCAGCAACTGGGCCAGGGAACTGTACTGTCCCGGATCAATATCGTGGGGGACGCCGGCAGGATAGCTTTGCAACCAGAATTTTTCCATCAATCACTCCATGAGCTTGCTATTGGAACGCAGCCAGGGGGACGGCGACATCGGGCTTGTCCTAGGTAGCCGGTCAAAACTGTCACGCACGCGTCAAGACGGCCTGGCCACTGGATGAAAAAGGAAAATCACCTTACATTCGTGCCATGGATGTCAACAAGGAAGATTCCGGAACGGAACGCGGCAATGATTTGCTGCGGGTGCTTCCCCCCGAGCAAAGCGCAACCGCGCGGGCGCCCTGGGTCGCCGTGATCCGGCGTCTGGGGGCCAGGCACCAGGGACGCATAGCGCGCCATCTGCAGGCACTGGACGAGCATGATCGCTACCTGCGTTTCGGTTATCTCGCCAACGATGCCCAGATCCAGGCCTATGTCGACACCCTGGACTTCGAGCGTGATGCGATTTTCGGTATCTACAACCGAAGGCTCGAACTGGTGGCCATGGCCCATCTGGCGCATTCCGTCGACAAGAGTTTCGATGCCTGTGCTGAATTCGGCGTCTCGGTGCTGCCTTCGGTGCGTGGTCACGGCTATGGCAGCAAGCTCTTTGCGCGGGCCATGCGCCATGCCCGCAACGAGGGCGTGCACCTGATGTTCATTCACGCCTTGAGCGAGAACAAGGCCATGCTCAACATTGCCCGCAAGGCGGGGGCCACAGTGGAGTACGACGGGTCGGAAGCGAGCGCGTACTTGCGCCTCCCGCCCTCCACATTCGAGAGCCAGGTGACGGAAATGGTCGAGGAACAGCTGGCCCAGACAGATTACCGGCTCAAGGTGCAGGCCAAGCAGTTCTGGAAATTCATCACTGGGCTGCAGGACGTACGCCGCGGCGTACGGGAGGCGCGTCACAAATCCGCCCCCTGAGGCCGGCAGGTGGCAGTCACAGCCCTGAGATGGTGATCCGCTATCCTATGGGGGTTCCAACAACTGCACGTCCGTGCTGCCGTCAGTGCCTGACCCTTACCCTGCGCGCGTCCCTGAAAAAGAGGACAAGCGCACCTTCCTGAAGAAACTGGCCGAGTTCATCCACCCCGGACCGGACTCCACCGCCGAGCTGATCGAAACCCTGGCCGAGGCCGAGGACAACGCGGTCATCGGCGCCGAGTCCCGCTACATGCTCGAAGGTGTGCTGCGCATGGCCGAGATGACGGCGGGCGACGTCATGGTGCCGGCACCGCGCATGGACCTGGTCGACATCAATGCGCCCTTCGATGAGCTGCTGCATGTGATCATCGACACCGCGCACTCGCGTTTCCCGGTTTTTGAGGGCGAGCGCGAGAACATCATCGGCATCCTGCTGGCCAAGGACCTGCTCAAGCTGCAGCGCGCGCCGGAGCTCAACATCCGCGCCCTGCTGCGCCCGGCGGTCTTCGTCCCGGAGAGCAAGGGCCTGAACGATCTGCTGCACGAATTCCGCGGCAACCGCAACCATCTGGCCATCGTGATCGACGAGTTCGGTCGCGTGGCGGGGCTCATCACCATCGAGGACGTGCTCGAGCAGATCGTGGGCGAGATCGAGGACGAGTTCGACATTTCCGAGGACGAGGGCGACATCTTCGGCCTGGCCGACCAGACCTACCGCGTCAGCGGCGGGGCGTCCGTGGAGCGCGTCAACGAGGCCTTTGAAGCCAAGATCACCGGCAGCGACCCGCAAGAGAGTTTCGACACCATCGGCGGGCTCATCGCCCATGAGATGGGGCATGTGCCCAAGCGCGGGGAGCAGCACGTGATCGCCGGGCTGAGGTTCGTGGTGCTGCACACCAAGGGCGGTGCCGTGAAGTGGTTCAAGGTCTCGCCCGTGGTGCCGCGCAAGGCCGGGCCCCATGGTTGAGCGCTGGGCGCGCATCGGCTCCTGGATCCTGAGCAGCGGGGCCGGTCTGGCCCAGGCGCTGGCCATGGCCGCACCTTGGGACGGCCAGCCGCGCTGGTGGCTGCAACTGCTCGCGCTGGGCCTGCTGGCCTGGCAGCTCGAACGCAGCACGCACTGGAAGCAGGCAGCCCTGTCCGGCTGGCTGTTTGCCACGACCTGGCTCGCGGCCACTTTCTGGTGGCTCTACATCTCCATGCACACCTATGGCGGCCTGCCGGCCGCACTGGCCGTGCTCGCCGTGCTGGCCCTGGCCGGCGCACTGGCGCTGTATTACGCGGCGGCCTGCGCCCTGCAAGTGCGCTACGCCCCACGCGAACGGGCCGCGCGGGCCCTGCTGTTTGCGGCGCTCTGGTTGCTGGCGGAGCTGGCGCGCGGCGTCTGGTTCACGGGTTTCGGCTGGGGCGGCAGCGGCTACGCCCATGTCGAGGGCCCTTTGGCCGGCTACGCGCCGTGGCTGGGGGTCTATGGCATCTCGGCCCTGGCGGCCTGGCTGGCCATGACGATCCCGCAGATCTGGGCCTGTGGCCACTGGCAGCGCCTGGCGGCCCTGGCCCTGCTGGCCCTGCCCTCCGTGCTGCAGATGGATGGCGCAACGGTGACCCGCTCCACAGGGCGGCTGGGCGTGGCCCTGCTGCAAGGCAATATTCCGCAGGACGAGAAGTTCCAGCCCGGCACCGGCGTGCCGACGGCCTTGCGCTGGTACGCAGAGCAGTTGCAGCAGCAACACGCTCCGCTGATCGTGGCCCCCGAGACGGCATTGCCCCTGCTGCCGCAACAACTGCCCCAGGGTTACTGGGACGCACTGCGCCAGCGATATGCCACTGGCACCGAGGCGGCGTTGATCGGATTGCCGCTGGGCAGCTACCGCGAGGGCTACACCAATTCCGCCGTGGGCCTGGCGCCGGGCCAGGCACCCTGGCGCTACGACAAGCACCACCTGGTTCCCTTTGGCGAGTTCATCCCGACCGGCTTCAAGTGGTTCACGGCCCTGATGAACATCCCCCTTGGAGACTTCCATCGGGGCGACGTCGGCCAGCCCGCTTTCGAATGGCAAGGTCAGCGGCTGGCCCCCAATATCTGCTACGAAGACCTGTTCGGCGAGGAGCTGGGTGCGCGGTTCCGTGACCCGGCCCAGGCACCCACGGTCTTCGTCAACCTCAGCAACATCGCCTGGTTCGGCAACACCGTGGCGATCGACCAGCACCTGCACATCTCGCGCATGCGCGCGCTGGAATTCGAGCGCCCCTTCGTGCGGGCCACCAACACCGGCTCCACGGCCATCATCGACCACCGCGGCCAGGTCATCACCGAGCTGCCACGCCACACCCGTGGCGTGCTGCTGGGCGAGGTGGAGGGGCGCGAGGGCCTGACGCTATACGCCCGCTGGGTGGCACACACGGGCTTGTGGCCGCTGTGGTTGGCCGGCCTGGCCGGGCTGCTGTGGGCCGTCTGGCGCAAAAGAGCCTGATTCCCTCCGGGCTCGGGCCCGAAGCCCCGTAAAATCAAGGGCTTACGCGGAAATCCGCCTATTTCAGCGCCAGCAGCGCGCGGCACCGGCCCGCCCGGCCCGTCTCGCCTGCTTTTGCCTCAACCATGTTGACCTTCCAACAAATCATTTTGAAACTGCAGGCCTACTGGGATGCCCAGGGCTGCGCACTCCTGCAGCCCTACGACATGGAAGTCGGTGCGGGCACCTCGCACACCGCCACCTTCCTGCGCGCCATCGGCCCCGAGCCCTGGAAAGCCGCCTACGTGCAGCCCAGCCGCCGCCCCAAGGACGGCCGCTATGGTGAGAACCCCAACCGCCTGCAGCACTACTACCAGTACCAGGTGGTGCTCAAGCCGGCACCGAGCAACATCCTGGAGCTGTATCTCGGTTCGCTCGAAGCGCTGGGTTTCGACCTGAAGAAGAACGACATCCGCTTCGTCGAGGACGACTGGGAGAACCCCACGCTGGGCGCCTGGGGCCTGGGCTGGGAAGTCTGGCTCAACGGCATGGAGGTGACGCAGTTCACCTACTTCCAGCAGGTCGGCGGCATCGACTGCAGGCCCATCACGGGCGAGATCACCTACGGCCTGGAACGCCTGGCCATGTACCTGCAGGGGGTGGACAACGTCTACAACCTCAAGTGGACCGACACCCTGAGTTATGGCGACGTCTACCTGCAGAACGAAAAAGAGCAGTCCGCCTACAACTTCGAGCACAGCGATGCGGACTTCCTCTTCACCGCCTTCACGGCGCACGAGAAGCAGGCCAAGCACCTGATGGAGCAGCAACTCGCCTTGCCGGCCTACGAGCAGGTGCTCAAGTGCGCACACAGCTTCAACCTGCTCGACGCACGCGGCGCTATTTCCGTGACCGAACGCGCCGCCTACATCGGCCGCATCCGCAACCTGGCGCGCGCCGTGGCGCAGAGTTATTACGAGAGCCGTGAACGACTGGGCTTCCCCATGGCGCCGCGTGCCTGGGTCGAGCAAATGACGAAGAAGGCAGCCTGACACCATGACGACCCAAAACCTTCTCGTTGAACTGTTTGTCGAAGAGTTGCCGCCCAAGGCGCTCAAGAAGCTCGGCGACAGTTTCGCCACCAACCTGGCCGAGCAGCTGCGTGCCATGGGGCTGGTCACGACCGAATCGGTCGTGGCGGCCTACGCTTCGCCGCGCCGCCTGGCCGCGCACATCTCGCATGTCCTGCTCAAGGCAGCCGACAAGGCCGTGCAGCAAAAGCTCATGCCCGTGGCCGTGGGCCTGGACCCGGCCGGCAACCCCACGCAGGCGCTGATCAAGAAGTTGTCCGCCCTGGGCGCCGATGTGTCCAACCCGGCCCAGGCGGTCGCTGCCCTCAAGCGCGCGCCTGACGGCAAGGCCGAGGCCCTGTTCTACGACAGCCTGGTCACCGGTGCCACGCTGGACAGCGGCCTGCAGAAGGCGCTGGACGAGGCGCTGGCCAAGTTGCCCATCCCCAAGGTCATGAGCTACCAGCTCGAGACCGATTGCGAACTGCCGGGCTGGAGCAGCGTCAACTTCGTGCGCCCGGCCCATGGCCTGGTCGCCCTGCATGGCAGTACCGTGGTGCCCGTCAAGGCCCTGGGCCTGAAGGCCGGCAACAGCACGCGTGGCCACCGCTTCGAAGCCAGGAAGGATGTCGTGGTGCTCAAGGATGCCGACAGCTACGCTGCGGCGCTGCTCAACGATGGTGCGGTGATCGCGTCTTTCGCTGAACGGCGTGCCGAGATCGTGCGGCAGCTGACAGCGGCCGCGGCCAAGGTCGGCGGCGGCGTGCGCGCCATTGAAGACGAGGCCCTGCTGGACGAGGTGACGGCCCTGGTCGAGCGCCCCAATGTGCTGGTCTGCGAATTCGAGAAGGAATTCCTGGCCGTGCCGCAGGAGTGCCTGATCCTCACGATGAAGGCCAACCAGAAGTACTTTCCGCTCCTCGACGCCGCCGGCAAGCTGACGAACAAGTTCCTGGTGGTCAGCAACATCAGCCCCAGCGACGCCAGCGCCGTGATCGGCGGCAACGAGCGCGTGGTGCGCCCGCGCCTGGCCGACGCCAAGTTCTTCTTCGACCAGGATCGCAAGAAGACGCTGGCCTCGCGCGTCGAGGGCCTGGGCAAGGTGGTCTATCACAACAAGCTCGGCACCCAGGGCGAGCGCGTCGAGCGCGTGCGCGCCATCGCGAAAGCGATCGCGCAGCAGCTGGGCGATGCGAAGCTGGTGGCGGCTGCTGACACGGCCGCATGCCTGGCCAAGACCGATCTGCTGACCGATATGGTGGGTGAATTTCCCGAATTGCAGGGCATCATGGGCGGGTACTACGCACGCCACGATGGCCTGGGCGATGAGATTGCGATCGCGATTGAGGATCACTACAAGCCGCGTTTTGCCGGTGACGAACTGCCGCGCAACACGACCGGTCTGGTGGTAGCGCTGGCCGACAAGCTGGAGACCCTGGTGGGGATGTTCGGCATCGGCAACCTGCCCACAGGCGACAAGGATCCCTTTGCGTTGCGCCGCCACGCTCTGGGGGTGATCCGCATGCTGGCCGAGCAGAACCTTGCGCTCGATGTGTCGAAGTTGCTGTCTGCCGCTCTGCCGGCCTTCGGCGACAAGATCGCCGACGCCACGCCGGCACTGGCCGACTTCATCTACGACCGCCTTGCCGGCAGCCTGCGCGAGCAGGGCTACAGCGCGCAGGAAGTCGATGCCGTGCTGGCCCTGCGTCCGCAGCGCCTGGGGGAAGTGACTCAGCGCCTGGTTGCGGTTCGCGCCTTCGCGGCCCTGCCCGAGGCCGCCGCCCTGGCCGCAGCCAACAAGCGCATCAGCAACATCCTCAAGAAGGCGCAGGAAGTTGACGCCCACGTCAGCGAAGTCCTGCTCAAGGAAGAGGCCGAGAAGAAGCTGTACGCCGCACTCAAAGACGTGGTGCCCCAGGCGAACAAACAGTTCGAAGCTGGCGACTACACCGCCTCGCTGAAAACGCTGGCCGCCCTGCGCGCGCCGGTGGATGCCTTCTTCGACGGTGTGATGGTGAATGCCGAAGAAATGGACCTGCGCCTGAACCGCCAGGGCCTGCTCAAGAGCCTGCACGATGCCATGAACCGCGTGGCCGACCTGTCCCGATTGGCCGCCTGATACATGCACACCATGAAGCTGGTCATCCTCGACCGTGACGGCACCATCAACGAGGACAGTTCGGAGTTCATCAAGTCCGAAGCGGAGTGGAAGCCGCTGCCCGGCGCACTGGAGGCGATCGCCAAGCTGAACCATGCGGGCTGGCACGTGGTGGTGGCGTCCAATCAGTCGGGGCTGGGCCGCGGCCTGTTCGACGTGGCTGCGCTCAACGTCATGCATGCCAAGATGCACAAGCTGCTGGCCCTGGCCGGTGGGCGTGTCGAGGCCGTCTTCTACTGCCCGCACGCGCCCGACCAGACCTGCCGCTGCCGCAAGCCGCTGCCGGGGCTGTTCGAGCAGATCGGCGAACGGTACGGCGTCTCGCTCAAGGGCGTGCCCACCGTGGGCGATTCGGCGCGCGACCTCGTCGCCGGTGCCGTCGTGGGCTGCGAGCCGCATCTGGTGCTGACCGGCAAGGGCGAGGCCCTGCGCGGCCAGCCCCTGCCTGACCATTTCCCCGCCGGTACGCGTGTGCACGAGAACCTGCTGGCTTTTGCCGACTATCTGGTGGCGCGCGATACCGTGCGGGACAACGCCTGAGGACAGACAACATGGCATTGCTTCGTTCCCTGCTGCATCTCCTGTGGATGGTGGTCACGGTGATTCCCTGGGGCATCATCATGGTGGTGGCCTCGATTCGCGTGCGCGGCAACCCCCTGTACTGGATGGCGGCGCGCTGGCTGGGCTGGGCCATCGATGGTGCCCGCGTGATTCTCGGCATCCGCGTGCGCGTCAGCGGCATGGAGAACCTGCCGGTGGGCGAAACCAGCCCGGCCATCCTGCTGGTCAAGCACCAGTCCACGCTGGAAACCTTCCTCATGCCCACGCTGATGCCGCATCCGCTGGCCTATGTGTTCAAGAAGGAGCTGCTCTACGTGCCCTTCTTCGGCTGGGCCATGGGCCGGCTGGACATGATCCACATCGACCGCTCGCAGGGCTCGCTGGCTTTTTCCAAGGTGGTGGCGCAGGGCAAGGAGCTGCTGGCGCGCGGGGTCTGGATCATCATGTTCCCCGAGGGCACGCGCATCCCGCGTGGCCAGGCCGGCACCTACAAAACGGGCGGCACACGCCTGGCCGTGGCGACGGGTGCGCCGGTGATCCCGGTGGCCGTGAGTTCTGCCAAGTGCTGGCCGCGCAAGGCTTTCATCAAACGACCGGGCGTGGTGGACGTGTCCATCGGCCAGCCCATCCCCAGCGCGGGCCGTGAGCCGATCGAGCTGATGCGCGAGGTCGAGGCCTGGATCGAGGCCGAGATGCGCCGGCTCGACCCCGAAGCCTACTGATGGCACACCCCCAGGCTGCGCGCACTGCGTGTCGCTACGCTACCCCCCTTGCAGGGGGCAACGCCAGTGGCCCGGCGAAGCCGGTTCCACGGCGTTCCGCGAGTGAGTGGCTTGCATGCCGTTGCGCATGCAATATCCGGTAGAGTGACAGCCATGCGCAGCTTCCTCCAGCTCGCCCTCGACCTCTTCGATGCAGCGCCCGTGCAGGCGTCGCCGACGCTGACTCCGGCGCCGCAGCCGACAACCCCCGCATTGCACGGCCCGCACCAGCCGGCCCAGGCCATCGACAGCGTGATGGCCCCGGCCCAGTTCAGCCATCCGCGCGCCAACCGCCAGACGCGCCTGTGCGACGCCCATGTGGCCTACGAATTCAAGCGCGGCAAGCGCCGCACCATCGGCATGCAGGTGGGGCCCGACGGCCTGGTGGTCAGCGCGCCGCGCTGGGTGCCGCTGTACGAGGTGGAGGCCGCCTTGCAGGAAAAGGCGGACTGGATCGTGCGCAAGCTCGGCGAGATGCGCGAGCGCCAGCAGCGCCTGGACTCTACCCACATCGAGTGGCGCGACGGCAGCAGTTTCCCCTTCCTGGGCGAGACGGTCATCGTGGTGCTCGACCCGACCCACGCCTACAGCACGGTGGGCGGCAGCCTCAAGGCCGATGACGTGGAGGTGGTGTTGCACACCGATGCGCAGGCGCCCAACCTCACGCTGGACGGCGTGCCGCGCCTGACCCTGCACATCGGCCTGCCGCAACACGCCAGCACCCAGCAGATCCGCGACACCGTGCAGGCCTGGTTGATGCGCCAGGCCCATAGCGTTTTTACCGAACGTCTGCATCACTACGCGCCGCAACTCGGCGTGCAGTGGCGCAAGCTCTCGCTCAGCAGCGCGGGCACGCGCTGGGGCAGCGCCAGCAGCGATGGCGCAATCCGGCTGAACTGGCGGCTCATCCACTTCCGCCAGAATGTGATCGACTACGTGGTCGCGCACGAGCTCAGCCACCTGCGCGTGATGGACCACAGCCCACGCTTCTGGGACACGGTGCGCTCCGTCGTGCCGGATTACCAGAGCCTGCGGGGCGAGCTGCGCGACGAGGCCCTGCCGCGCTGGCACTGAAATGAACCTGGTGCTCAATACCGACACCCTGACCAGCCTGGCGCTGGCCCTGGGGCTGGGCCTGGTGATCGGCATCGAACGCGAGCGCAGCAAGGGCAGAGGTCCCACGCGCCGATTTGCCGGCATCCGCACCTTTGCCTTGGCTTGCCTGACCGGTGCCGGCGCACAGGTGCTGGGCCAGGACTGGCTGACGGCCGTGGCCGGTGCCCTGGTGGCGGGGCTGGCGCTGGTGTCGCACTTCAAGGACCACTCACGCGATCCGGGGGTCACCACCGAGATCGCGCTTTTCCTCACGTTTCTGCTGGGCCTGCTCAGCGTGCCCGAGCCGGTGCTGGCCTCGGCGCTGGGCGTGACGGTGGCCGTGCTGCTGGTGGCGCGGGTGCCGCTGCAGCGCTTCTCGACGCTGGTGCTGGGCGAGCAGGAGTTGCGCGACGCCCTGCTGCTGGCGGCGTCGGCCCTGGTGGTCCTGCCGCTGGCGCCCAACCAGGCCTTGCCCTGGCTGGGCGGCATCAACCTGCTCGTGGTCTGGCAGCTGGTCGTGCTCATCATGGCCGTGCAGGCCTTGGGTCATGTGGCCTTGCGCCTGTTCGGCGCCCGACTCGGTCTGCCGCTGTCGGGGCTGGTGGCCGGTTTTGTATCCAGCACCGCCACCATCGCGGCCATGGGCGCACGTGTCGCCCGTCATCCGGAATTGCGCATGGCCTGCGTGGCGGGTGCCTGGTTCTCCACGGTGTCCACGACCTTGCAGGTGATGCTGATAACCGGGCTGCTGTATCCGGCGGGCCTGCACCTCATCGCACCGGCTATGGGCAGCGCCTTGCTGATGGCGTTGCTGCTCGGGCTGGCTGCCTATCGGCGCAGCCCGGTGCCGCCGGACGAGGCGCCGGCGCAGGGGCGGGCCTTCAGCCTGCGCCAGTCCGTCCTGCTGGCCTTGCTGTTCACTGGCATTGCGGCCATCGTGGCCTGGCTGCAGCAAGGTGTGGGGACGCTGGCCACCCTGGCGGCCACGGCGCTGGCGGGTTTTGCCGATGCGCATTCATCGGCTGCTGCGGTCATGGGCCTGGCGGCACGCGGCGAGATCGATCCGTTCACCATGCTCACCGCCGTGCTACTGGCCTTCAGCACCAACAACGCGAGCAAGATCGTGGCGGCCTATGTGACCGGTGGGGCGCGTTACGGCAGCATCGTGGGCGCCGGGCTGATGCTGGTGGCGCTGGCCGCGTGGGCCTGCTGGGGCTGGCTGCGCCTGTCGCACTGAAAACAGAACAGCCCGCCGGCATCACATGCGGGCGGGCTGCACAGGGTGCGACAGAGCCGGATTACTTCTTGGCGTCAGCCTTCTTTTCGGCTTTCTTGGCGGCGACGGCGGCCTTCTTGGCCTCGGCCTTTTTCTCACCCTTGGCTTCGGCCTTCGCGGCCGGCTTCGCAGCAGCAGCGGGGGTGGCAGGCGTTGCGGGCGTGGCAGGAGCGGCAGGTGCAGCGGCCTGGGCAAAGACGTTGGCTGCGAACAGGCCGGCGATCAGGGTGGCGAGGATCTTGCTCATTTCATTTGCCTTTCGGTGGTTGTTGTGACTTCAGTGGATCTGAAGACACTCACACAACGGGAGGCCTCGCCGCCGCGTTGACCTTGCATGTGTATCGAGACGTATCCGCGTGGCATCGTCGTGTGCACAAGGCCCGGGTCTATACTGGCCCCACCTCATCTCACGAAGCCATTCAAGCCGGCTTCACGCTTCAGCGATGCCCGGCTACCAGATCAAGCAGGAGAACGTGCCCATCACGGGGGTGGCTGATCTCTTCATCCGCTCGCTGCTGGACCGGCAGCAGTTCAGTGATCCGCTGGGTGCCGCTCTGCGCCAGGGCATCTCCTCTGCCACCTGGCCGCTGTTCGGCCTGCTCTGGCCTTCGGGGGCGCAGCTCGCGGCGCGCATGGCGCTGCGACCGGTGCTGGCGGGCGAGCGCATCCTGGAATTGGGTTGCGGCCTGGCCTTGCCCAGCCTGGTCGGTCATCGCCGCGGTGCCGACATCACGGCCAGCGACTGTCATCCCCTGACCCGGGGTTTCCTGCAAGCCAACCTGGTGCTCAACCAGCTGCTGCCCATGAAGTACCGGCATGGCCACTGGAGCCAGCCCGGTTCGCTCAAGCAGGAGGACGGCGCGCCGGCCATCGACATGGTGCGCGGGCGTTTCGATCTGATCATCGGCAGCGACCTGCTGTACGACCCTGACGCCAGCGTTGCCCTGGCCGGCTTCATCGGCCGGCATGCCAAGCGGTGTGCGGAGGTGTGGATCGTCGATCCGGACCGCGGTAACCGCGCCGCCTTCAGCCGGCACATGCTGGCCCAGGGCTTCGGCTTGCGCGAGGAGCGCCTGGACCGCATCGCGGCCAGCGACACGCTGGCCTACAAGGGGCGGTTGCTGACCTATCGCCGTTCACCGCGGAGGCCGGAGGCCGTTGACGCCTGAGCCGCTCAGCTCGCGCCCGTCTTGAACAGGGCCGCCACCACGTCGGATTGCGTGATCATGCCGACCACGCGCAGCTGTTCGTCCACCACCGGCATGTGGTGCAAGCCGCCGTCGGAGAACTGACTCACCAGATCCACCATCAGCTGTTCCGGGCGGGCCACGCGCACCTTGCGCGTCATGATGTCGGCCACGTAGCGCGCCGTGCTCATGACGGGCATCTTGCGCGGGTCCGGTGCGCTGTGGCCGACAAAGAAGTCGTGCAGCGAAACGATGCCGGCCAGCGTGCCGTCATCGCGGATCACGGGCAGCGCCTTGACCTTGTGCCGCGCCAGCCGGGCCCAGGCTTCATCGACCGAGTCGCGCGGCCCGACATGCACCACATCGCGCGACATGATGTCGCGGCAGAGCACGTCGCCCCACTTGCGGCGGCTGGCGTGCAGCTGCGCGCGTGTGAGGATTTCTTCCAGGTCATCGGGGCTGATGTCGAGCAGCTGGCCCTGGCTGGCCAGGGCGGCATCCAGGTCCTGCTTGCTCAGGCCCAGGCGTGCACTGGGCTGCAGGTCGGCCGTGCGATGCGGGTGGGGCTGGGGCGCAGGCTGGTGCGGGTAACGCCGCTGCATCAGGTTGTTGAAGAGCAGCGCCAGCGCGAGCAGAAGCGTGGAGTTCGCAGCGACGGGCCACAGCGCATAACCATAACCGAGCTGGGCGATGGCCGGCCCGCCCAGCACGGCCGTCAGGGCCACGGCTCCGCCGGGCGGGTGCAGGCAGCGCAAGGCGAACATGGCCGCGATCGCCAGCGCGCCAGCGGCACCCGCTGCCAGGCCGTCATGGCCCAACGTATGCGCGCAGAGTACACCGATCAGCGCCGAGACCAGGTTGCCGCCGAGAATGGACCAGGGTTGGGCCAGCGGGCTGGCCGGCACCGCAAACAGCAGCACGGCCGAAGCGCCCATGGGGGCGATGAACCAGGGGTTGAGCTCGCCCAGGGACTGGTGGCTCAGCCATTCAGTGCCCAGCAGGCCCAGGCCGGCGCCCAGGCAGCCCAGCCAGATCTCACGCCGGCTGACCGAGAGCGGCGCAGGCCAGAAACTACGCAGCCAGGGAAGAAGGGGATGCACGCGAGCCGCTCCTGTAAGCACCAAGGTGGCGCATTGTAGGAGGGCCCGGTTTCAGTGAGTGGAATGGGGCGGGTGGAAACGGTAGACGCCTTCGGCGTCGCGGCTGCGCTGCAACTTGCCCTCGAACCACAGGGCATGCAGATGGGCCACGGCCTCGCCCATGGCAAAGGTGGTCTGGTGCAGGTCGAGCTTGCGCTTGAAGAGGAGGGGCAGCACGTCGGCGGCACTGCAGGGTTTAAGTGCGCAGGCTTCCATCACCTCGGCCAGGCGGTCGCGGTGGTGTTCGTGCAATTGTTCGATACGCCGGTGCAGGCCGGTGAAGGGCTTGCCGTGCGAGGGCAGGGTCAGCGTGTCGGCCGGCAGGGCCTTGAACTTGTCGATGGACTGCAGGAAGAGCTTCAAGGCATCAGCCTCGGGCTCCATGTCGAAGACGCTGACATTGGTGGAGATGCGCGGCAGCATCATGTCGCCGCCGATCAGCAGATTCAGGTCGGCGCAATAGAGCGCGATGTGTTCGGGCGCATGACCGTGGCCGCTGATGCAGCGCCAGCCGCGACCGCCGATATCCACCACGTCGCCTTCCATCAGGCGGCGGAACTGGCGCGGCACGGCCGGCACCAGCGTGGGGTAGTAGCTCGCGCGCTCGCGGATTTTTTCCATGGAGAGCGGGTCGCGCAGGCCGTGGGACGAGAAGAACAGCGCCGAGCTGTCGCCGCCGAAGCCGTTGCTGCCGGACGAGCCGATGCGTGCCAGGTTGTAGTCGGTGGCGCTCATCCACAGTCGGCAGGGAAACTCGGGTGTGCTCCAGCGCGCGCACAACCAGTCGGCCAGGCCGATGTGGTCAGGGTGCATGTGCGTGACGATGACACGCAGCAGGGGCAGGCCCTCGAAGGTGCTGGCAAAGATCTGCTCCCACTGGGCCTTGGCCTCGTCGCGGCTGATGCAGCAGTCCACCACCGTCCAGCCTTCGCGGCCGTCGAGCCTGTCGCGCAGCAGCCAGAGGTTGATGTGGTCCAGCGCAAAGGGCAGGGCCATGCGGACCCAGCGCACGCCGGGGGCCACTTCTATGGTCTGGCCGGGGTCGGGCAGCGTGTCCCCAAGGGGGTAGTGGAGCTGGCGTTCGAGTTCGTTCATGTTCTGTGACAGAATTGACGTTTACGTAAACGTCAAGTGACGGGGCCCCATTCTAGGAGGCGTCACTGGTGCGACGCTGTCGCCTTTGTTGAACCCACTGTAACGCAGACCCATCCATGGCAACGACCTACAGCATCAGCGATCTGGCCCGGGAGTTCGACCTGACCACCCGCGCCATGCGCTTCTACGAGGACATGGGCTTGCTGCAGCCCGAGCGCAGCGGACCGGGCGGGCGCATCCGCGTCTACAGCGGGCGCGACCGCACGCGCCTCAAGCTCACGCTGCGCGCCAAGCGCCTGGGCCTGAGCCTGAGCGAGGCCAAGGAAATCATTGACATGTACGACAGCCCGCGGGATACGGGGCTGCAGCTCAAGAAGTTTCTCGACGTGCTGGCCGCGCACCGCACCCAGGTCGAGGAGCAGATGGCCGACCTGCAGGCCAACCTGGACGAGATCAAGGCGCACCAACGCGAGGCCCGCGCCCTGCTGGCCAAGCTCGACAAGAAGAACGGCAAGTAAAGCCGTTTGAACCACCACGGAGAATTTCCATGAACCTGCCCGGACTCAACTTCCAGCTTGGCGAAGACATCGACGCGCTGCGCGACGCTGTGCGCGAATTCGCACAAAGCGAGATCGCCCCGCGCGCGGCCGAGATCGACCGCAACGATCAATTCCCCATGGACCTCTGGCGCAAGATGGGCGACCTGGGCGTGCTGGGCATCACCGTGGGTGAAGAATACGGCGGCGCCAACATGGGCTACCTGGCCCACATGATCGCCATGGAGGAGATCAGCCGCGCCAGCGCCTCCGTGGGCCTGAGCTACGGCGCGCACAGCAACCTGTGCGTCAACCAGATCAAGCGCAACGGCAACGAGGCCCAGCGCAAGAAATACCTGCCCAAGCTGATCAGCGGCGAACACGTGGGCGCGCTGGCCATGAGCGAGCCCGGCGCCGGCAGCGACGTGCTCAGCATGAAGCTCAAGGCAGAAGAAAAGGGCGGCTACTACCTGCTCAACGGAGCGAAGTTCTGGATCACCAACGGCCCCGATGCCGACACCCTGGTGGTCTACGCCAAGACCGAGCCCGAGCTGGGCGCGCGCGGCGTCACGGCCTTCCTGATCGAGAAGGGCATGAAGGGCTTCTCGATCGCGCAGAAGCTCGACAAGCTGGGCATGCGCGGCAGCCACACCGGCGAGCTGGTGTTCCAGAACGTGGAGGTGCCGGCCGAGAACGTGCTGGGCACGCTCAATGGCGGGGCCAAGGTGCTCATGAGCGGGCTGGACTACGAGCGTGCCGTGCTCACCGGCGGGCCGCTGGGCATCATGCAGGCGGTGATGGACAACGTCATCCCCTACATCCACGACCGCAAGCAGTTCGGCCAGAGCATCGGCGAGTTCCAGCTCATCCAGGGCAAGGTGGCCGACATGTACACCGTGCTGCAGGCCGGCCGCTCCTTCGCCTACACCGTGGCCAAGAACCTGGACCTGCTGGGGGCCGAGCATGTGCGCCAGGTGCGCAAGGACTGCGCCTCGGTCATCCTGTGGACGGCCGAGAAGGCCACCTGGATGGCCGGCGAGGGCGTGCAGATCTTTGGCGGCAACGGCTACATCAACGAATACCCGCTGGGCCGCCTGTGGCGCGACGCCAAGCTGTACGAGATCGGTGCCGGCACCTCGGAGATCCGCCGCATGCTGATCGGCCGGGAACTCTTTGCCGAGACCATGTGAGCCCGCCGGGTGTCATGTGCGTGAAACCGGCAGGCGGCACAATACCTCCCTGAGATGAAAGGGAAGTCTGACGTGAAGTTCTCGCTGCGCACCTTCGGCCACCACTTGCTGGGCGCCCTGGCTTCGGCCACGTTGCAGGCCTGGGTCATGGTGCTGTGCGTGGCTTTCACGCTGACCCTGCTGCGCATGGGCCAGATCGCCTGGCACTGGCCCGAAGGCCTGGAGGCTCCGCTCTCCGATGTCTGGGCCGTGATCTACCAGGGCGCGCGTTTCGATCTCAAGGTCTGCGCTGCCGCGGCCATCCTGATCTGGCCGTTGCTCATCGTCGTGCCGGCGCGCTGGCATGGCTGGCTGGCGGGCACGGTGGCTTTCCTGTTCGTGACGGCCAGCCTGATCAACCTGCACTACTTCGGCTTCTACAAGACGCCCATCGACCCCGTGGTGTTCGGTTTCTTCGAAGACGACACCAAGGCCATCCTCCAGACCATCTGGAGCGACTTCCCGGTCTTCCTGACGCTGGCGGTGCTGGTCGGCGCCAGCTGGGGAGCCATCGCGGCGCGCAAGATCGCCTATGGGCGACTCAGCCTGGGGCTCAACCGCGGGGTGAGCGAGCGGCGCATTCCTGTCTGGCTCACGCTGCTGGGGGTGCTGCTGGCCTTCCTGCTGCTGGTGCTGACGACCAAGGGCACGCTGCGCGCCATGGCCCTGGGGCGGCAGAACGTCTCGGTCACCACCTCGCAGTTCCTCAACGACATGGTGCCCAACGGCGTCATCGCGCTCAAGTTCGCCTGGGACGCGCGGCGCGATTCACAAAACCTCAACGACCCCCTGCTGGGCCTCAAGCGCCTGGGCTACGGCTCACCCATGGAGGCCGCGCAGGTGCTGGGCATCGAGGCCAGGGATGAGCAGGCCTTGCGCGCCTCGCTCATTGCGCAGGGTGGGGCTCCGGCCCCGGGGCCGCGCAAGAACCTGCTGTTTTTCCTGATGGAGTCCTGGAGCGCCGAGCCCTTCCTCTACCAGGACGCCAAGGACTTCGATGTGCTGGGCCGGCTTGCGCCCACCCTGCCCGCGGCCTGCCACTTCTCCAACTTCGACTCGGCCCAGCCCGGCACCCACCCCTCGCTGGAAGCCATCCTCTTCTCCACGCCCATCACGCCGCTCACGCTGGGGCCGCAGGGCAAGACACCGATTCCCTGGTCGGTCCCGCTGCTGCTCAAGCAGGCGGGCTACCGCACCCTGTTCGTGACCTCGGCGCGCGCCGGCTGGCGCGAGCTGGACCGCGTGCTCAAGACCCAGGGTTTCGACGAGGTGATCGACGCCAGCCACCTGAAGGCGGCCTACCCCGAGGCGGACCTGGGCATCTGGGGGGTGTGGGACAGCTATGTGTTCCGTTACCTGTCGCAGCGCCTGAAGAAGCCGCAGGACCAGCCGCTTTTCGTCTTCGTGCTGACCGCCACCAACCACCCGCCCTACGACCTGCCGCCCGAGTACCAGCGCGTCAAACGAAACGAAGCCAAGTGGGGGGGCGAGCGCAGTGCCGACACGCTGTGGCTCAACATCGATTCCTACCACTACGCTACCGACCAGCTCGGCGGCCTGGTGCAGGAGGTGCGCAATGGCCCGCTGCGTCACAACACCGTGATCGCTGCCACCGGCGACCACAATGTGCGCAGTTTCGGCCTGTACGCCACGCCCGAGCGGCGCCATCTGCTCAGCCAGGTGCCTTTCATGGTCTGGGACGAGGGGCTGGCCTGCGGGCCGCAACGCCAGTTGCCCGCCAGCCACCGTGACATGTTCCCCACGCTGCTGCCCTTGCTGGGCGTGAACAGCGGCTACGTGCAGACCGGGCGTAATCTGTTGCTTGATCCGGCGCAGCAGGCCAAGCCGGCGCTCAATGCGCCACTGAGCGTGAACTACTACGGTACGGCGCGCAATGCCCGCGGCAGCTGGACGCTGGGCAATCCGGCCAGCTTCGTCTGTTCGCCGGTCGATCCCAAGAACGCTGCCAGCTGCCAGTTCGACGCGCAGCAGGACGCGCTGGCGCGCGCCCAGCTCGGCCTGCTGGACTGGAACGTGCGGGTGGCCCTGCGCCGCTGAGCAACCAGGCTACTGTAGGAAAATCACGCCATGAGCAAGACCCTCGACGATCTCTTCGCCCACAACCGCGCCTGGGCCGCGCAGATGGAGCGCGAGCGCCCCGGCTTCTTCACCAGCCTGAAGTCGCAGCAGAAACCCAAATACATGTGGATCGGCTGTTCCGACAGCCGCGTGCCGGCCAACCAGATCACCGGCCTGGAGCCGGGTGAGGTTTTCGTGCACCGCAACGTGGCCAATGTGGTGGTGCACTCAGACCTGAACGCCCTGTCTACCGTGCAGTTCGCGGTGGAACGGCTCAAGGTCGAGCACGTGATGGTGGTCGGCCACTACGGCTGCTCGGGCGTGCAGGCGGCGCTGGAAGGCGCGCGCATCGGCCTGGCCGACAACTGGCTGCGCCACATCATGGACGTGCGCGATCGCCATCGCGAGCTGCTCGACGCCATTCCCGAAGCGGCACGGCACGACGCGCTGGTCGAGCTCAACGCCATCGAACAGGTGGTCAACGTGGCGCAGAGCACGGTGCTGATGGATGCCTGGGGGCGCGGCCAGAACGTGACCCTGCATGCCTGGGTCTACGGTGTGCACGACGGGCTGCTCAAGGACCTGCAGATGACCGTGGACGGGCAGGAAGCGCTGGAGCCGCTGTACCGCCAGGCCATCGACGGCGTGGCCCAGATCAAGCGCGGGTGAGCGCCCGCGCCGGCTGAACGCGATGTTCCCCCAGCGCCTGGATTCGACGCTGGCTTACGACATCGCCCAGGCGATGCTGGACGGCTTCAACCGTCATTACCAGCTCTTCCGCACCGAGTCCGCGCGCGCCCAGCACCGTTTCGAGACTGCCGACTGGCAGGGCCAGCAGCGCGCCCAGCGCGAGCGCATCGAGTTCTACGACCTGCGCGTCAAGGAGTGCGTGAGCCGGCTGGAGCAGACCTTCCAGGCCGGCGCCCAGCCCATGGCCATCTGGCAGCAGGTCAAGCTGCACTACATCGGCCTGCTGGTGGACCACCACCAGCCCGAGCTGGCCGAGACCTTTTTCAACTCGGTCACCACCAAGATCCTGCACCGCACGCATTTCCACAACGACTTCATCTTCGTGCGCCCGGCCGTCAGCACCGAGTACATCGAGAACGACGAGCCCGCCGCCCGGCCGACCTACCGCGCCTATTACCCCACGCGCGAGACCCTGCGCGAGACGGTGGAGCGCATCATCGGCAACTTCCGCTTGCAGTGCCCTTTCGAAGACCTGGCGCGTGATGTCGGCCATGTGTTGGCTGCAATGAACGACGTGCTGGGGCAGAACAAGCTGCGCACCAATTTCCAGGTGCAGGTGCTGTCCAGCCTGTTCTTCCGCAACAAGGGCGCCTACGTGGTGGGCAAGATCATCAACGGGTTTGTCGAGGTGCCCTTTGCCCTGCCCATCCTGCACGGCGAGTTGGGCGGGCTGGTGATCGACGCTGCGCTGTTCGGCGAGGACGATCTGCTGATGCTCTTCAGCTTCGCGCGGGCCTATTTCATGGTGGACATGGAGGTGCCCTCGGCCCATGTGCAGTTCCTGCGCAGCCTGATGCCGCGCAAGCCACGCGCCGAACTCTACAACGCGCTGGGCCTGGCCAAGCAGGGCAAGACGCTGTTCTACCGCGACTTTCTCCACCACCTCAAGCATTCGAGCGACCGCTTCCGCATCGCGCCCGGCATCAAGGGCATGGTCATGCTGGTGTTCGACCTGCCGTCCTTCCCTTACGTCTTCAAGATCATCAAGGACTGGTACCCGCCGCCCAAGGACACCACGCGTGAGCAGGTGCAGGGCAAATATCTGCTGGTCAAGCAGCACGACCGCGTGGGCCGCATGGCCGATACGCTGGAGTACAGCCTGGTGGCGTTCCCGCTGGAGCGTTTCGACGAAGATCTGCTCGCCGAGATCCGGAAGTTCGCGCCCAGCCAGCTGGAGATCAGCGACCGCGACCCCGACGGGCGCAGCGAAGTCATCATCCAGCACCTTTATATCGAGCGGCGCATGATCCCGCTCAACCTCTACCTGCAGGAAGCCTTTGACGCGGGCGCGGCCGACCCGGCCAACAGCTCCGAGGAAGCCCGCCGGGCCCGTCGCCAGCTGGAACGCACCGTCATCGAGTACGGCAAGGCCATCAAGGACCTGGTGGCCGCCAATATCTTTCCCGGCGACATGCTGTGGAAGAACTTCGGGCTGACGCGCCAGGGCAAGGTGGTGTTCTACGACTACGACGAGATCGAATACATCACCGACTGCAACTTCCGCCAGGTGCCCACCCCGCGCAACGAGGAAGAGGAAATGAGCGGCGAGGTCTGGTACAAGGTCGGCCCGCGTGATGTCTTCCCCGAGACCTTCGCGCCTTTCCTGCTGGGCAACCCGGTGGTGCGCGAGGTGTTCATGAAACACCACGCCGACCTGCTCGACCCGGCCTTCTGGCAGAGTCACAAGGAGCGCATCCAGCAGGGGCATGTCTACGACGTGTTTCCCTACGAACGCAGCCGGCGCTTTTCGCAACAGCGCAGCGCCATCTGAAAAATTGACCTCGGTCATGTCCCGGGCCGCGTCGGGTCGGCTACATTCCATCTTGCCCGGGGTGCAGGCGGACCGACGACGGTTCAGATCTGCTGAGATGGTGATCCGAACCCGCGAACTTGATCCGGTTAATGCCGGCGTAAGAAGAGCCTGACCTGCAGTCCACCGACCGTGGCGTGCCGCGTCTGTTCCCCTTGCTGGCCTCGTGCCGTCTTCTGGTTCGCGTTCTGTGAACCTCCTTCGGAGCAAAACTTTTGTTTCAAGGAGATCCACAGTGAATGCACCCGACAAACTCAGCCAGTTCATCACCCTCACACGTGAGCCCCTGCCGGCCTCGCGCAAGATCCACGTGCCCGGCACGCGGGCCGATCTGCGTGTGCCCATGCGCGAGATCACGCAGAGCAATGGCGAGGCGGTGCTGGTCTACGACACCTCCGGCCCCTACACCGACCCGCAGGCCGAGATCGACGTGCGTCGCGGCCTGCCAGCGTTGCGCCAGGGCTGGATCGAGGCCCGGGGCGACACAGAAAGCTACAGCGGCCGTGCCCGTGTGGCGCTGGACGATGGTCTCAAGGGCGCCGAAGCCGAGGCCCTGGCTGCCCTGCGCGCCCAGGCCGCCGGCCTGCAGCGCACCCCGCGCCGTGCCAAGGCTGGCGCCAATGTGAGCCAGATGCATTACGCGCGCCAAGGCATCGTCACCCCCGAGATGGAGTACGTGGCCCTGCGCGAGAACCAGCAGCGCGAGTGGACGGCCCAGTACCTGAACAGCCCTGAGCGCGAGTCGCGCCTGGCGGGCAACAGCTTTGGTGCCAGCATCCCGAAAGTGGTGACGCCCGAGTTCGTGCGCGACGAGGTGGCGCGCGGGCGCGCCATCATCCCGGCCAACATCAACCACCCCGAGCTGGAGCCCATGGCTATCGGCCGCAACTTCCTGGTCAAGATCAACGCCAACATCGGCAACTCGGCGGTGACCTCGAGCATCGAGGAAGAGGTGGAGAAGCTGGTCTGGTCCACGCGCTGGGGCGCCGACACGGTGATGGACCTGTCCACCGGCCGCAACATCCACACCACGCGCGACTGGATCCTGCGCAACTCGCCCGTGCCCATCGGCACCGTGCCCATCTACCAGGCGCTGGAGAAGGTGGGCGGCGTGGCCGAGGACCTGAGCTGGGCGATCTTTCGCGACACGCTGATCGAACAGGCCGAGCAGGGTGTGGACTACTTCACCATCCATGCCGGCGTGCGCCTGCCTTTCATCCACCTCACGGCGAATCGTGTGACGGGCATCGTCTCGCGCGGTGGTTCCATCCTGGCCAAGTGGTGCATCGCCCACCACCAGGAGAACTTCCTCTACACGCATTTCGAGGAGATCTGCGCCATCATGAAGGCCTACGACGTGAGCTTCTCGCTCGGCGACGGTCTGCGCCCCGGCTCGGGGGCGGACGCCAACGACGAGGCCCAGTTTGCCGAGCTGCGCACCCTGGGCGAACTCACGCAGATTGCCTGGAAACACGACGTGCAGACCATGATCGAAGGCCCGGGCCACGTGCCCATGCACATGGTGCAGGCCAACATGACCGAGCAGCTCAAGCACTGCGGCGAGGCGCCGTTCTACACCCTGGGCCCGCTGACCACGGACATCGCCCCGGGTTACGACCACATTACCAGCGGCATCGGCGCGGCCATGATCGGCTGGTTCGGCACGGCCATGCTGTGTTACGTGACGCCCAAGGAGCACCTGGGCCTGCCGGATCGTCATGACGTGAAGACCGGCATCATCACCTACAAGATCGCGGCGCACGCGGCCGACGTGGCCAAGGGTCACCCTGGGGCACGGGCGCGCGACGACGCGCTCTCCAAGGCACGCTTCGAGTTCCGCTGGATGGACCAGTTCAACCTCTCGCTGGACCCGGACACCGCGCGCGACTTCCACGACGAGACCCTGCCCAAGGACTCCGCCAAGGTGGCGCATTTCTGTTCCATGTGCGGGCCCAAGTTCTGCTCCATGAAGATCACGCAGGAGGTGCGCGACTATGCGAAAACCCAGGGTGTGAGCGAGGTCCAGGCTCTGGACGCGGGCATGACGCAGAAATCCGCCGAGTTCCGGCGCACCGGTGGCGAGATCTATATTGCCGTCGACCGGGGGAACACCCCTACGTAGTCCTCCTGACCGCCGCGAAGGGCCCAGGGCGCTGGCCTTTCGCGGCAAAATAGGGGCACACGTTTTTGCCTCAGGAGCACACCATGTCCGATCCCATCGTTATCGTCGGCGCCGCCCGCACCCCCATGGGCGCGTTCCAGGGCGACTTTTCCTCCCTCTCGGCCCATGACCTGGGTGGTGCGGCCATCCGCGCCGCCGTCGAGCGCGCCGGCATCAAGGCCGAGCTCGTCAACGAGGTGCTGATGGGCAACTGCCTGATGGCCGGCCAGGGCCAGGCCCCGGCGCGCCAGGCCGGCTTCAAGGGCGGCCTGCCCAAGAGCGCGGGTGCGGTGACCCTGTCCAAGATGTGCGGCTCGGGCATGCGCGCGGCCATGTTTGCGCACGACATGCTGCATTCCGGCACGGCCGACGTGGTCGTGGCAGGCGGCATGGAGAGCATGACCAATGCGCCCTACCTCATGCTCAAGGGCCGCGGCGGCTACCGCATGGGCCACGACAAGATCTACGACCACATGATGCTCGACGGCCTGGAAGACGCCTACGAGGCCGGCCGCTCCATGGGCACCTTCGGCGAGGACTGCGCCGCCAAGTACAAGTTCACGCGCGAGCAGCAGGACCATTTCGCCAGCAGCAGCGTGCGCCGCGCGCAGGCCGCCATCCAGAACGGCGGTTTTGCGGCCGAGATCACGCCGGTGACCGTGAAGACCCGCGCCGGCGAGACCGTGGTCTCCATCGACGAAGGTCCGGGCAAGGCCAAGCTCGACAAGATCGCGGCGCTCAAGCCCGCCTTCAAGAAGGACGGCACCATCACCGCCGCCAGCAGCTCCTCCATCAATGACGGTGCCGCAGCGCTCGTGATGATGCGCGCCTCCACCGCTGCCAAGCTGGGCTGCAAGCCGCTGGCGAAGATCGTGTCGCACGCCATGTACGCGCAGGAACCCGAGTGGTTCACCACCGCCCCGGTGGGCGCCACGCAAAAAGCCCTGGCTGCAGCCGGCTGGAGCGTGAAGGACGTGGACCTGTGGGAGGTCAACGAGGCCTTCGCCGTGGTGCCCATGGCGCTGATGGAAGAGCTCGAGGTCTCGCACGACATCGTCAACGTCAACGGCGGCGCCTGCGCGCTGGGCCACCCGATCGGCGCCAGTGGTGCGCGCATCATGGTCACGCTCATGCACGCACTCAAGGCCCGCGGTCTGAAGCGTGGCCTGGCCACGCTGTGCATCGGCGGCGGCGAGGGCACGGCCGTGGCGCTGGAAATGCTCTGAAAAACCGGCGTTTATCCGCGCCATGCACGGCCATCAGGGTCTGGAAAAGTTTTCATAAGTGGGCGATGATGTAGGCCTTGCGCCTCATCAGGACCCAGGCATGAAATTCAGCTCCAAACTTCTCCTGTGTGCCGTGGTTCCCGCGGCGCTTTTCATCGTTGGCCTCGCTGGCAGCATCGGCGGTCTGGTCTACACCAAGAACCAGTTCGGTCGTTACATCCAGACCGAGCAGCGCATCAGTGCCGGGCTCAACGAGATGTACGCCCAGGGCCTGCAGATGGGTCAGGCCCTGCGCAATATCGTGCTCGATCCGGCCAATCCGCAGGCGCCCAAGAACCTGGACGTGGCGCGCGCGGCCTATGACAAGGCCTATACCGATGCCGTCAAGACTGCCAAGGGCACGGCCTTCGAGGAGGGGCTGGCCAAGCTGCCGCCCCTGCGCGCAGTGCATGCCCAGACCCAGGAAAAGGTGCTGGCCCTGAGCAAGGAGCAGTCGACCGAGACGGTGCAGTTCCTCAACAGCGCCGAGACGCCGGCCTGGCGCAATCTGCGTGGCGAGCTGCTCAAGCAGGTCGAGATGGCCGAAAAGGTGTCAGCAGAAGCACAGGCCAACGTCGAACGCCAGGCCAACCGGGTCATCCTGTTTTCCATTTCCCTGGCCGTGCTGGCCGTCGTTGTGGCCACCGGCTTCACGCTCTACCTGCGCAACACGGTCTGCAACGAACTGGGGGGTGACCCGGGCGATGCACGCCAGGCCCTGTCGGAGATTGCCGAGGGCAACCTGGCCTACCCCGTGCCGCCCACGCGCTTCCAGGGCAGCCTGATGGAAGGGCTGGTGACGATGCAGGCGTCGCTGCGCCGTCTGGTCGGCGAGGTGCGCCATTCGACCGACAGCATCACCACGGCCAGCAGCGAGATCGCCGCCGGCAGCCAGGACCTGAGCGCGCGTACCGAAAGCCAGGCCAGCGCGCTGGAGGAAACGGCCGCGTCCATGGAAGAACTGTCTTCCACGGTGAAACAGAACGCCGACAACGCGCGCCAGGCCAATCAGCTGGCCCAGAGTGCCTCCACGGTGGCGGTGCAGGGCGGCGAAGTGGTGGCCCAGGTGGTGGACACCATGAAGGGCATCAATGATTCGAGCAAGAAGATCGCCGACATCATCAGCGTGATCGACGGCATCGCCTTCCAGACCAACATCCTGGCGTTGAACGCCGCGGTCGAAGCCGCTCGTGCAGGGGAACAGGGCCGCGGTTTTGCCGTGGTGGCTTCCGAAGTGCGCAGCCTGGCCGGCCGCAGTGCCGAGGCAGCGAAAGAGATCAAGACGCTCATTAACGACAGCGTGGAGCGCGTGGGGCACGGCACGTCCCTGGTGGACCAGGCCGGAGCCACGATGAACGAGGTGGTGGCCAGCATCCGGCGCGTGACCGACATCATGGGCGAGATCAGCGCGGCCAGCACCGAACAGAGCCAGGGCGTGGCGCAGGTCGGCGAGGCCGTGCAACAGATGGACCAGGCCACGCAGCAGAACGCGGCCCTGGTGGAAGAGTCCACCGCCGCGGCCATGAGCCTGCGTGAGCAGGCCCAGCACCTGAACCAGCTGGTGGGCACCTTCCGCCTCTGAAGTGACGACGGTTCTCGTCATCGGCGCTTCGCGCGGCATCGGCCTGGAGTTCGTGCGCCAGTACGTGACCGAGGGCGCACGTGTTCTGGCGACGGCGCGCGATGCAGCGGGCCTGGCGCGGCTGCGGGAGCTGGGGGCCACGGCGCTCGAGGTCGACGTGGCCGATCCGGCCAGCGTCAGTGGCCTGGCCTGGCTGCTCGATGGCGAGTCGATCGATATCGCGCTTTACGTGGCCGGGGTCTGGTCCGGTGCGGGGGCAAGCACGCCGCCCACCCAGCCCGAGTTCGACCGTGTTCTGCACACCAACGTACTGGGGGCCATGCAGGCCATCCCCCAGGTGGCGCCCCTGGTGGCGGCTTCTCGGCAGGGCGGCAGATTCGCTTTCATCACCAGCGGCATGGGGCAGATCGGCACGGTCGAATCGAGCTACGGCTGGACCTACCGCGTCAGCAAGGCAGCGCTCAATATGGCGGTGGCCGCTGCCCAGCCAGACTATCCTGACGTCATCATGGTGGCGCTGTGCCCGGGCTGGGTGCAGACCGACATGGGCGGCGCCGGCGCGCCGCTGACCGTGCGGCAAAGCGTGACAGCCATGCGCGCCACCCTGGCTGGCCTGGAGTCCGGGCACAAGGGCGCGTTCCTGCACCACGACGGCCGACGCTACGAGACGTTCTGAGCGCCCCGGCGGCATAATTGACGTTTACGTCAACGTCAATTGAAAACAGGCCTGCCATGCTGCTGACCCAGGACCAGGAAATGATCCGCGATGCGGTGCGCGACTTTGCGCGTGCCGAACTCTGGCCGCACGCCGCGCGCTGGGACCGGGAGCGCCACTTCCCGCGCGAGGTGCACCGCGGCCTGGCTGCGCTGGGTGCCTACGGCATCTGCGTGCCCGAGGAGCAGGGCGGGGCCGGCCTGGATTACCTGAGCCTGTCCCTGGTGCTGGAAGAGATCGCCGCCGGCGACGGTGGCACCAGCACGGCCATCAGCGTGACCAACTGCCCTGTCAATGCCATCCTGATGAAATACGGCAACGCGCAGCAAAAAGCCAAATGGCTGGCGCCGCTGGCGCGTGGCGAGATGCTGGGCGCCTTCTGCCTGACCGAGCCGCACGTGGGCTCGGACGCCTCGGGCCTGCGCACCACGGCCCGGCGCGACGGCGACGCTTACGTGCTCAACGGCGTCAAGCAGTTCATCACCAGTGGAAAAAACGGGCAGGTGGCCATCGTCATCGCCGTGACCGACAAGGGCGCCGGCAAGAAGGGCATGAGCGCTTTCCTGGTGCCCACCGATGCGCCGGGTTATGTGGTGGCCCGCCTGGAAGAGAAACTCGGCCAGCACAGCAGCGATACCGCACAGATCAATTTCGAGAATTGCCGTATACCGGCCGAGAACCTGATCGGCGCGGAGGGCGAGGGCTACAAGATCGCGCTCGGTGGCCTGGAGGGCGGGCGCATCGGCATTGCCTCGCAAAGCATAGGCATGGCACGCAGCGCACTGGACGTGGCCATCCAGTACGCCAAGGAGCGCGAGAGCTTCGGCCAGCCCATCTTCAAGCACCAGGCCGTGGGTTTCCGCCTGGCCGAGTGCGCCACGAAGATCGAGGCGGCGCGCCAGCTGACCTGGCACGCGGCAGCCCTGCGCGACGCCGGGCGCCCCTGCCTGAAGGAAGCGGCCATGGCCAAACTCTTTGCCAGCGAGATGGCCGAGCAGGTCTGCAGCGCCGCCATCCAGACCCTGGGGGGCTACGGCTACGTGGCCGACTTTCCCGTCGAGCGCATCTACCGCGACGTGCGTGTCTGCCAGATCTACGAAGGCACCAGCGACGTGCAGAAAATACTGATCCAGCGCTCGCTTTGAGCGTCATACTCCCCTTTGAAAGAGGAGACGCATGAAAATCATCGACGCCCACCACCACATCTGGCGCCAGCAGGACCTGCCCTGGCTGCAGGGCCCCATGGTGCCGCGCATCTTCGGGCCTTACGAGGCGATCCGGCGCGACTATCCGGTGGAAGAGTTCCTGGCCGACCAGGCCGGCTCGGGCATCACGCAGTCGGTCTACGTGCAGACCAACTGGCCGGCGGCGCAGTTCGAGCAGGAAGCCGCCTGGGTGCAGGCCGAGGCACAACGCACCGGCTGGCCGCACGCCATGGTGGCCTATGCCGACATGATGGCGCCCGACGTGCGGCCGCAGCTCGACCTTCTGAAAAAATACCCGCTGGTGCGCGGCGTGCGCATGCAGTTGCACTGGCACGAGAACCCGCTCTACCGCTTCGCCCCGGGCCCCGAGCAGGTGCGCAGCGCCTTGCTGAGCCGCAACATCGCTTACCTGGCCGACTACGGCTACAGCTTCGACCTGCAGGTCTTCTCCGGCCAGATGGCCGATGCGGCGCAGCTGGCCGCCGCGAACCCCAAGGTCAATTTCATCCTGGTCCATGCCGGCATGCTGGCCGACACCTCGCATGTGGGGGTGCGGGCCTGGCGCGAAGGCATGGGCAAGCTGGCCGCGCAACGCAATGTGTTTGTGAAGCTCTCGGGCCTGGGCACCTTCCTGCAGCGCAACGATCCGGCGCACATTGCCATGGTGGTGGGACAGACCGTGACTTTCTTTGGCGCCCAGCGCTGCATGTACGGCTCCAACTTCCCCATCGAGAAGCTCTGGACCGACCACGCCAGCCTGATCGCGGCGCACCGCGCCGCCGTGCAAGACCTGACTGCGGCCGAGCAGGCCGATATCTTTGGCGGCACCGCCGCGCGCGTGTACCGTCTGGCGGATTGATTGAAGGAGTAGCGCCATGCCCATCACCAAAGGATTCCGCGCCCTCGTTGACGAAGCGATGGCCGAGGTCAAGACCCACACCGTGCCCGAGGTGCTGGCCATGCTGGACGACCCCAAGGTGCACATCGTCGACATCCGCGATGTGCGTGAGCTGAAAGAGGGCACCGTCACCGGCAGCACGCATGCGCCGCGCTGCATGCTGGAGTTCTGGGTCGACCCCGAGTCGCCGTACCACAAGCCCATGTGGGCCGACGAAAGCAAGCACTTCATCCTCTTTTGCGGCGCGGGCTGGCGCAGCGCGCTGGCGACCAAGACCCTGCAGGACATGGGCATGACCAACGTCTCGCACATCGATGGCGGTTTTGCCGAATGGGTCAAGCACGGCGGCCCGGTGGAGACACTGGAACAACGCAAGGCCAAAAAAGGCGGCTGATGGCGGCGGATTGTCCCTGCGGCCGGCGTGATGCGGCCGGTCGTGTGTTGAGCCACGCGCGCTGCTGCGGCCCCTACCTTGCGGACTTTGCCGGCAGACCTGCCCCCGATGCCGAGGCGCTGATGCGCTCGCGTTACAGCGCTTTCGTGCTGGAGCGCGCCGACTACCTGCTCGCCACCTGGCATGCCAGCACCCGGCCGACGGAGCTGGGTTTCGATGCCGGCGTGAAGTGGCTGGGGCTGGAGGTGAAACAGCACCGACCTGTCGACGCCACGCATGCTGAAGTCGAATTCGTCGCACGCCAGCGCGACAAAAGCGGCCGTGCCGTGCGCCTGCATGAGCGCAGTCGTTTTGTGTGCGAGGACGGGCGCTGGTATTACGTCGATGGTGATCTGAAATGAAATTTGAAGCCGTGCTCTTCGACTGCGACGGCGTGCTGGTCGACTCCGAGCCCATCGTCAACGGCGTGCTTTGCACGATGCTGGCCGAGCGCGGCTGGGTGCTGAGCGAAGCCGAGTGCATGCGCATCTTCATCGGCCGGATGGTGCGCGATGAGAAGGAGCGCATCGAGTTTCACACCGGCCAGCCGCTGACCGAGGCCTGGCTGGCCAGCTTCCGCGAACGCCGCAACGCTGCGCTGGAGAACGAGCTGCGCATCGTGGCCAACGCGCAGGCCGCCGTGCATACCGTGCACGAACGGCTGGGCGCACGCATCGCCTGCGCTTCCGGCGCCGATCGCCACAAGGTCGAGCTGCAGTTGCGCAAGGTGGGCCTGCACGACTATTTCGAGGGCCGCATCTTCAGCGGCCACGAGATGCCGCGTTCCAAGCCGCACCCCGATGTCTACCTGGCTGCTGCGGCCGCGCTGTCGGCGCCGCCGCAGCGCTGCGCCGTGGTGGAAGACACGCTGATCGGCACCACCGCCGGCCTGGCCGCCGGCGCCACGGTGTTTGCCTATGTGCCGCAGGGGGATGCCGAGCCGTTTCTGCGCGCCGGGGTGGCCGCGGTGTTCAGCGATATGGCCCAGCTGCCCGGCTTGCTGGTCTGACGTTCAGCTCAGGGGCGCAAAACCCGAGGCCGGGCGCGCCGGTGCCGGTATCACGCCGCCAGCCTGCAGCAGGCGCGTCATCTCGGTCTGCGGCAGCGGGCGCGAGAGCAGATAACCCTGGAATTCGTGGCAGCCCTGGTAACGCAGGAAATCGAACTGGGCCTGGTTCTCCACGCCCTCGGCCACCACGGTCTTGCGCAGGCTCTGGCCCAGCGAGATCACGGCGCGCGCGATCATGGCCACTTCTTCCTCGTGCTCGATGCCGGTGACCAGGGAGCGGTCGATCTTGATGATGTCCAGCGGGAAACGGCGCAGATAACTCAGCGCTGAGTAACCGGTGCCGAAGTCGTCCATGGCCAGCTGCACGCCCAGGGCCTTGAAGTCGCCCAGGGTGGCGACCACGCTGTCGCTGTCGCCCATGAAGACGGTTTCCGTGATTTCCAGTTCGACCAGGGAGGAGGCTAGTTGGGCTTCCTCCAGCAGGCTGGCCACATGGGCCACGATGTCGCCGCTGAGGAAGAGCCGCGGCGAGAGATTGACCGCCACATGCAGGGGCGTGGGCAAGCGCCGGTTCCAGTCACGCGCCGCGGCGAAGGCGCGGCGCAGGATGATGGTGGTCAGCGGCACGATCAGCCCGGTTTCCTCGGCGATGGGGATGAAGCGGTCCGGGCTGATGGGGCCGTACTCCGGGTGGGTCCAGCGCGCCAGCGCTTCCACGCCGACGATACGACGGCGGTGGTCCACCTTGGGCTGGTAGTGCACCTCGAACTCATCGTGCTCGATGGCCTGGCGCAGCGCGGCTTCCAGGTTGAGCCGCTCGTCGGCCACGCGGTTGAGTTCGCTGGTGAAGAACTGGAAGTTGTTGCGCCCACGGTTCTTGGCGGCGTACATGGCGGTGTCGGCATGCTTGAGCAGGCTGGCCGGGTCTTCGCCGTCGCCCGGGTACATGGCCACGCCCAGGCTGGCGCCCACGTGGAACTCGCGCCCCGAGAGCATGACGGGGCGGCCGATCTCGGCCAGCACGCGGCGCAGCTGCGAGATCACCGTGCTGGCGCGGAAGTGGTCGCCCAGCAGCAGCACGAATTCGTCGCCGCCCAGGCGCGCCACCGTATCGGAGGTGCGCACGCAGTGGCGCAGTCGGTTGGCCACTTCCTTGAGCAGTTCGTCGCCGGCACCATGGCCCAGGCTGTCGTTGATGAACTTGAAGTTGTCCAGGTCGATGAAGACCACGGTGAGGTAGTAGCCCAGGCGCGCCGCGCGTGCGATGCCCTGCTCGACCCGATCGCCCAACAGGATGCGGTTGGGCAGGCCGGTCAGCATGTCGTGGTTGGCCTGACGCTCCAGTTCTTCCTGGTGGCGCTTGCGTTCGGAGATGTCCTGCACCGTCCCCTCGTAGTAGAGGGTCTGGCCCTCGGTGTCGCGCACGGCGTGGGCGTTCTCCGAGATCCAGATGCGCGTGCCGTCCTGGCGGTAGACCTCGGACTCGAAGTTGAGCACCTCACCCTGCTGGGCCATGAGCTGGCGGAAGCGCTCGCGCTGGCTGCTGCGCACATAGAGCTGGGTGCCTATGTCGTCCAGGCCGGCCATCAGCGCAGCGGGGCTGGGGTAGCCGTAGAGCCGGGCCAGGGCTGGGTTGGCCGCCAGGTAACGGCCGTCGAGCGAGGTCTGGAAGATGCCCTCGGATGCGTGCTCGAAGATGCTGCGGTAGCGCAGCTCGGCCTCCTTCTGGGCCTGCGCCATCTCGCGCTGCGCGGTCACGTCCTCGATGAAACCTTCGATCACCAGCTCGCCCTGCTCGTCGGGCACGGCGATGCCGCGTTCGTGCACCCACTTGATCTGGCCGGCCTGGGTGGTGATGCGGTAGTCCACCGTGAAGCGCTGGCCGCTGCGCACGGCGGCATCGATCTGCCCGCGTACACGGCAGCGGTCCAGCGGGTGGGTGATGTCCTCCCAGGTGATGGCCGCGTTCTGCACCAGTTCCGCCGGGCCATAGCCGGTCAGGGCCAGGCAGCCCTGGCTGACGAAGACCATGCGCCAGCTCGCGTCGTTCAGGCAACGGTAGGCCATGCCGTCCAGGTTGTTGACCAGGGTGTCGAGCACACGCGCCCGGTCCAGCTCGCCGGAACTCAACAGGCTGGTGCGACGGATGCGGGCGGGGTGGACGGTCACGACGGTGTTTTCCGGTACAGACCCCACAGGGTTAGCAAGCGCCATGCCGGAGTTGGCGCACTGCCGTGGTGCGCCTAATCTATTCAGTGCGCATGAGGCCGCAGGGCCGGCGAGGGCGTGGGGTCCACGCCCTGGGCGCGTGCCGCGGCCTGTTCTGCCGCCAGGGCGCGCTGGAAAGCCGGGCGGGCCTGCAGCCGCTGCCAGTAGGCCGTGGTGGCGGGGCCCCACTGCGGTGCCAGGCCCAGGTGCTCGGCCAGCAGCAGCGCATAGCCCACGCTGGCATCGGCGGCGGTGAAACGCCCGGCGCACAGGTACTGGCTGCCGGCCACCGCGGCCTCGACCGCACGCAGGCGAGCCAGAAACCATCTGGCATAGTCCTCGGCCACCTGCGGCTGGCGGCGTTCCGGCGGCTCGAAATGGCGGTAGCGCAGCACCAGGGTCTGCGCAAAGGTCAGCGTGGCCTCGCCCAGGTGCAGCCAGTTGAGGTAGCTGCCGAAATCCGGTTCGCCGGGCGCCACGTCCAGTCCCGCTTCGGGCCGCAAGGTTGCCAGGTACTGGCAGATGGCCGCCGACTCGGTCATGCGGACGTCGCCATGCACCAGCAGGGGCACCGTGCCCAGCAGGTTGTGCTGCAGGTAGTCGCGCGCGTGGGCGCGCGGCGGGAAGGGCAGCATGTGCAGGGTGTAGGGCAGCTGCAGTTCTTCCAGCATCCAGAGTGGCCGGAAGGAGCGGGCGCTGACGCAGTGGTGGAGGTGGAGCATGGTTTCATCTTGCCGCAAAATGGGCCTCCTTCCGGCCCGGCCGACGGCTGGAAATCTGCCACAATTGACGTTTACGTAAACGTCAATCAAATCCCGCGATATGAAAATGGCGGGCTGTTGTTGAGAAAGAACGTTCATGCCGATTCTGGAAACCCAACTCAACGCCCGCTCGGCCGATTTCCAGGCCAACGCGACCGCCATGCGTGCCGTGGTGGCCGATCACCAGGCCCAGGTCGACCAGGTGGCCCAGGGCGGCGGTGAGGCCGCCCGCGCCAAACACACCGCGCGCGGCAAGCTGCTGCCCCGTGAGCGCGTGCAGCGCCTGCTCGACCCTGGCACGCCCTTCCTCGAACTGTCGCCGCTGGCGGCTTTCAACATGTACAACGGCGACGCGCCCTGCGCGGGCCTGATCGCCGGCATCGGCCGGGTCAGCGGCGTGGACTGCATGATCGTCTGCAACGACGCCACGGTGAAGGGCGGTACCTACTACCCCATGACGGTCAAGAAGCACCTGCGCGCGCAGGAGATCGCGCAGCAGAACCGCTTGCCCTGCATCTACCTGGTGGACTCGGGCGGCGCCAATCTGCCGAATCAGGACGAGGTCTTCCCCGACCGGGATCACTTCGGCCGCATCTTCTACAACCAGGCCCAGATGAGCGCGCTGGGCATCGCGCAGATCGCCGTGGTCATGGGTTCGTGCACGGCCGGCGGCGCCTATGTGCCGGCCATGAGCGACGAGGCCATCATCGTCAATAACCAGGGCACCATCTTCCTCGGTGGCCCGCCGCTGGTGAAAGCCGCTACCGGCGAGGTGGTGACGGCCGAAGACCTGGGTGGGGGCGATGTGCACACGCGCCTGTCGGGCGTGGCCGACCACCTGGCGCAGAACGATCTGCACGCGCTGGCGCTGGCGCGGGCCTCGGTGAAGAACCTCAACATCAGCAAGACGCTGCCGGTGAGCGTAGAGCCGCCGCAAGCGCCACGTTACCCGGCCGAAGAACTCTACGGTGTGATCCCGGCCGACACGCGCAAGCCTTTCGATGTGCGCGAGATCATCGCGCGCATCGTCGACGGCTCCGAGTTCGACGAGTTCAAGGCGCGCTATGGCACCACGCTGGTGACGGGTTTTGCGCGCATCGAGGGCATGCCGGTGGGCATCATTGCCAACAACGGCATCCTGTTCAGCGAATCCGCGCTCAAGGGTGCGCACTTCATCGAGTTGTGCTGCCAGCGCAAGATCCCGCTGGTCTTCCTGCAGAACATCACCGGTTTCATGGTGGGCCGCAAATACGAGAACGAAGGCATCGCGCGCAACGGCGCCAAGATGGTCACGGCCGTGTCCACCGCCAACGTGCCCAAATTCACTGTCATCATCGGCGGGTCATTTGGCGCCGGCAACTACGGCATGTGCGGCCGCGCCTTCAGCCCGCGTTTCCTCTGGATGTGGCCCAACGCACGCATCAGCGTGATGGGCGGCGAGCAGGCCGCCAGCGTGCTGGCCACCGTCAAGCGCGACGGCATCGAGGGCAAGGGGGGGGCCTGGAGCGCGCAGGAGGAAGAGGCCTTCAAGGCCCCGATCCGCCAGCAGTACGAGGAGCAGGGCCACCCCTACTACGCCACGGCCCGTTTGTGGGACGACGGCGTGATCGACCCGGCCGATACGCGGCGGGTACTGGCGCTGGGCCTGTCGGCCTCGCTCAATGCGCCGATCCCGGACATGAAGTTCGGCGTTTTCAGGATGTGAAGGCTTGGCCTTGCAGAATGCAGGCCCCTCATGAATTTCACGAGCGCATGACGATTTCCACTTTCGCCAACGACTGGGTCGCGCGCAGCCTGCGCAGCGTCTGGCACCCCTGCACGCAGATGCAGCACCACGAGACCGTGCCGCTGATCCCGGTCAGCCATGGCCGCGGCGCCTGGCTGGTCGATGTGCAGGGCAAGGCCTACCTGGACGCGATCAGTTCCTGGTGGGTCAACCTCTTCGGCCATGCGAATCCGCGCATCAACGCAGCACTCAAAGACCAGCTCGACAAGCTGGAGCACGCCATGCTGGCCGGTTTCACGCACCAGCCGGTGGTGGAGCTGTCCGAGCGCCTGGGCGCGTTGACCGGCGGGGTGCTGGGCCATTGCTTCTATGCATCCGACGGCGCCTCGGCCGTGGAGATTGCGCTCAAGATGAGTTTCCATTTCTGGCGCAACAGCGGCCAGAGCCAGAAGCAGGAGTTCGTCTGCCTCTCGGGCAGTTACCACGGCGAGACCATCGGCGCGCTGGCGGTGACCGACGTGGCGCTGTTTCGTGACGCCTATGGCCCGCTGCTGCAGCGCGCCCATGTGGTGGCCTCGCCCGACGCGCGGCTGGCCCAGCCCGGCGAGAGTGCCGCGGATGTGGCGCGTCGTGCCGCCGTCGTACTGGAGACGCTGTTGCAGGAGCGCGCCGGCAAGGTGGCCGCGGTGATCGTCGAGCCCCTGGTGCAATGCGCCACCGGCATGGCCATGCACGACCCCGAGTACCTGCGGCAGGTGCGCGCGATCTGCGATCGCCATCAGGTGCACCTGATCGCCGACGAGATTGCCGTGGGCTGCGGCCGCACCGGCACCTTCTTCGCCTGTGAACAGGCCGGCATCTGGCCCGACTTCGTCTGCCTGTCCAAGGGCATCAGCGGCGGCTACCTGCCGCTCTCCCTGGTGATGACACGCGAGAGCATCTACCAGGCCTTTTACGACGCCGATGTCACCCGTGGTTTCCTGCACTCGCATTCCTACACTGGCAACCCGCTGGCCTGCCGCGCGGCGCTGGCCACGCTGGACATTTTTGTGCAGGACGATGTGCTGAATGCCAACCGCGGGAAAGCGCAGCAGCTCACTGCCGCACTGGCGCCGCTGGTCTCGGATGAGCGGGTCAGGCATTTCCGCCAACGCGGCATGATCTGGGCCTTCGACGCTGTGGTGAACGATGCCGACCAGGCGGCCACCTTCTCACGGCGCTTCTTCACGGCGGCCTTGCAGCGCGGCCTGCTGCTGCGCCCCATCGGCCGCACGGTCTATCTCATGCCGCCTTACATCCTGAGCGACGACGAGATCGCCCAGCTGGCGCAGCGCACGCGCGCCACTTTTGATGAGGCGATGGCATGAGCTTCGCACCCATCACGATGTTGCAAACGGAAATCGGTCGCCTGGACGCCCAGGGCCTGCGCCGCCGCCGCCGCACGACGGAAACCGCCTGTGCCCCGAACCTCATGCTGGACGGCCAGCGCGTGCTAAGTTTCAACAGCAATGATTACCTGGGCCTGGCGGCTGATGCACGCATCGCCGCGGCGTTGCAGGAAGGTGTGAGCCTCTACGGTGCCGGCAGCGGCGCCTCGCACCTGGTCAGCGGGCACTCCAAGGCCCACGAGGAACTCGAGGAGCGCCTGGCTGCCTTCGAGGCGCCGCATCTGGAGCGAGCGCGTGCGCTGTACCTGAGCACCGGTTACATGGCCAACCTGGCGGTGCTGACGGCCCTGGCGGCGGCCACGCCGGGTGAGGCCGAGATCTTTTCCGATGCGCTGAACCACGCCTCCATCATCGACGGCACGCGCCTGGCGCGCGCCAAGGTCACGGTCTACGCGCACAGCGATGTGGCCGCGCTGGAGCAGGCCATGGCCGCCAGCACCGCGAAGACCAGGATCGTCGTCACCGACAGCGTCTTCAGCATGGATGGCGACATCGCCCCGCTGCCGGCGCTGCTGGCCCTGTGCGAACGCTACGGCGCCTGGCTGGTGGTGGACGATGCGCACGGCTTCGGTGTGCTGGGCGAACATGGCCGCGGCGCGCTGGAACATTTCAATCTGCGCTCACCCCAGCTGGTCTATATGGGCACGCTGGGCAAGGCCGCCGGTGTCAGCGGTGCCTTCGTGGCTGCGCACGACACCGTGATCGACTGGCTGGTGCAGCGCGCGCGGCCCTATATCTACACAACCGCCGCCGCGCCGGCCCTGGCCCACGCCCTGCTGACCAGCATCACCCTGATCGACAGCCGGGAAGGGCAGCAGCGGCGTGCGCAGCTGGACTTGTTGTGCCACCAGCTCAGCGCCATGCCCGTGCGCCCGGGCTGGAAGCACCTGGCCTCGGCCACGCCGATCCAGCCGCTGATCATCGGCGGCAATGCCGAGGTGATGGCGGCGGCGCAGGCGCTGGAAGCCCAGGGCCTCTGGGTGTCGGCCATCCGCGCCCCGACCGTGCCGGTGGGCACCGCGCGCCTGCGCATCACACTGTCGGCCGCCCACACCCATGAAGATGTGGCCCGGCTGCTGGCGGCGCTGGATCAACTGGCGCAGGAGGTCTGAAACCATGCAAGCCTTTTCCTGCTTCGTCACCGGCACCGACACCGAGATCGGCAAGACCCTGATCAGCAGCGCCCTGCTGTATGCCCTCGGGCAGGCAGGCGTGCGTGCCGCCGGCATGAAACCCCTGGCGGCCGGCGCCGAGCTGCGTGAGGGTCTCTGGCACAACGAGGATGTGGACCAGCTTTATGACGCCGCCCCCCTGAAGCTGCCGCGCGAGCTGACCACGCCCTACCTGCTGCGTACGCCGGCTGCGCCCCATATCGCGGCGGCGCTGGAGTGCGTGCTGATCGAGCCGCGCCGCATCATCGCCAGCTACGAGCAGGTGCGCGCCCAGGCCCAGGCCGTGGTGGTCGAGGGCGTGGGCGGCTGGCGCGTGCCGCTGACCCATGGTTACGACACCTCGGACCTGGCCCGCCAGCTGGGCCTGCCCGTCATCCTCGTGGTGGGCCTGCGCCTGGGTTGCATCAACCATGCCTTGCTGAGCGCCGAGGCCATTGCCTCGCGCGGGCTCAAGCTGGCCGGCTGGGTGGCCAACACCGTGGACCCGGCCATGGGCCACATGGACGGCAATATCGAGGCGATCGCCGCACGCATTTCTGCCCCGCTGCTCGGCCATGTGCCGAGACTCGACCACCCAACCGCGGCCGCCGCGGCGGCTTACCTGGACCTGGGAAAGGTGAAACATGTTTAAGAAAATCTTGATTGCCAACAGAGGTGACCAGCGGCGTAGCCGCGCAGCAGCGCCGCTAAATTGCGTGGTGCGCGCAGCGCACCCAGGCGGTTTCACCGCGATGGAGGCACGGCATGTTTAAGAAGATCCTGATCGCCAATCGCGGTGAAATCGCCTGCCGGGTCGCGGCCACGGCGAAGCGCATGGGCATCCGCACCGTCGCCGTCTATTCCGATGCCGATGCCAACGCCAAACACGTCAGTGTCTGCGACGAGGCCGTGCACATCGGCGGCAGCGCGCCGGCGGAAAGTTATCTGCGCTGGGAGCGCATCATCGAGGCGGCCCAGGCCACGGGGGCGCAGGCCATCCACCCGGGGTATGGTTTCCTGAGCGAGAACGAAGCCTTTGCCCAGGCGTGTGCGAAGGTCGGCCTGGTTTTCATCGGCCCCCCGGCCTCCGCCATCCAGGCCATGGGCCTGAAAGCCGAATCCAAACGCCTCATGGAAAAAGCGGGTGTGCCGCTGGTGCCGGGTTACCACGGCGCCGACCAGGATGTGAAGCTGCTGCAGCATGAGGCCGACCGCATCGGCTACCCCGTGCTGATCAAGGCCAGTGCCGGCGGCGGCGGCACGGGCATGCGCGTGGTGGAAAAACGCGAGGACTTCGAGCGTTCGCTCGCGTCCTGCCAGCGCGAGGCCATCAACAGCTTTGGCGACGCGGCGGTGCTGATCGAGAAGTACGTCATGCGGCCGCGCCACATCGAGATCCAGGTCTTCGGCGACACGCAAGGCAACTGTGTCTACCTGTTCGAGCGCGACTGCTCGGTGCAGCGCCGCCACCAGAAGGTGCTGGAGGAAGCGCCGGCGCCGGGCATGACGGCTGAACTCCGGCAGCAGATGGGCCAGGCCGCGGTGGCCGCAGCGCGTGCGGTGAACTACGTGGGCGCGGGCACGGTGGAGTTCATCGTCGAGCAGCGTGACGGGAAAATGACGTTCTTCTTCATGGAGATGAACACCCGTCTGCAGGTCGAGCACCCGGTGACCGAGGCCATCACGGGCCTGGACCTGGTGGAATGGCAATTGCGCGTGGCCAGTGGCGAGCCGCTGCCCCTGAAGCAGGAGCAGCTCAGGATCCAGGGCCATGCGATCGAGGCGCGCATCTGCGCCGAGAATCCGGACAAGCATTTCCTGCCGGCCACGGGCATGCTGCAGGTCTATGCGCTGCCGCCGTGCAGCAGCTTCGAGCGGGCCGATGTGCGGGTCGACTCCGGTGTGCGCGAGGGCGACGCCATTTCGCCTTTTTACGACTCCATGGTCGCCAAGCTCATCGTGCACGGCGACACGCGCGTGCAGGCCCTGGCGCGCCTGGACGCCGCGCTGGCGGCCACGCGCATCGTGGGCCTGCAGACCAATGTGCAGTTCCTGCGCCATGTGGTGGGTTGCCGCTCCTTTGCTGAAGGCCACCTGGACACCGCGCTGATTCCGCGTGAGGCCGCGGTGCTTTTCGAGCAGGAAAAGGTGGGCCTGCCCCTGGCCGCCGCGGCCGTGGTGGCACACACGCTGCTGCAGGAACAGGCTGCCGTTCAGTCGGCGGGCTGGGTCGATCCCTGGGCGCAGCGTGACGGCTGGCGCTCGCACGGCCTGACACAGCGTTATTTCGACCTGGCGTTTCATGGCGAGCAGCACACGGCGGTGCTGACCTATCTGCACGACGGCGCCTTGCAGCTGCGGGTGGAAGAGGCCGGCGCTGCGCTGCAGTTCAGCCGCGATGGGGACGACATCGTCCTGCACTACGGCGGCCTGCGGGTGCTTGCGCAGGTGCTGCGCAGCGGTGAGGTGGCCCATGTGTTCACGCCCCGGGGCGCGACGCAGATCACGGTGCTGGACGCACTGGCCCATGCCGGCGAGGCGCAGGCCGAGAGCGGCCGCCTGACGGCGCCCATGCCGGGCAAGGTGGTGTCTTTTGCCGTCAAGGCGGGGGACACCGTGAGCAAAGGACAGGTGCTGGCCGTGATGGAGGCCATGAAGATGGAACACACCATCGCGGCGCCGGCCGCGGGGGTGGTGGCTGAGCTGCTCTATGCGCCGGGGGACCAGGTGGCCGAGGGCGCGGAGCTGTTGAAGCTGTCGACCACGTGACCTGGCCTGTGCGTTTGTGCCCTTAAGCTCGCCGTCATGAAGATTTATTTCTGTTGCACCGATTTCAAGGCCGAACCCTGGCTGGCCGCGTTGCGCACGGCGCTGCCGCAGGCCCGGATTGAGGTCTGGGCGCCCGGCGCCGGTCCGGCCGATTACGCCGTGGTCTGGGCCCCGCCGCAACAATTCCTCGACGAGCAGCCGCAGATCAAGGTCCTGTTCAATATCGGCGCCGGTGTGGACGCGCTCACGCAGCTCCGGCTGCCGGCGCAGACCAAGCTGGTGCGGCTGGACGATGCCGGCATGTCGGTGCAGATGGCCGAGTACGTGGTGCATGCGCTGATCCGCCACTTCCGCGAGTTCGATGTGTACGCGGCCGATGTGGCGAGCGCGAAGTGGTCCTTCCGCAAGCCGCGCCTGCGCGAGGACTTTCCCGTGGGCATCATGGGCCTGGGCGTGCTGGGCCAGCGCGTGGTCCGTGCCGTGCAGGCTTTCGAGTTCCCGGTGCGGGGCTGGAGCCGCTCGCCCAAGGGACTTCCCGGTGTGCGTTGTTACGCGGGGCAGGAGCAGTTCGCCGAATTCCTGGCCGAGACCCGGGTGCTGGTCTGCCTGCTGCCGCTGACCGACGAAACCCGCGGCATCATGAACCGCGAGACGCTGGCGCTGTTGCGGCCCGGCGGCTACGTCATCAACGTGGCACGCGGCGCGCACCTGGTGGAGGAAGACCTGATCCCTTTGCTGGACAGCGGCCACCTGGCCGGCGCCGCGCTGGACGTGTTCCGCCAGGAGCCGCTGCCGGCCGGCCACCCCTTCTGGCGCCATCCGAAGATCACGATGACGCCGCACACGGCCGCCCGCACCCTGCGCGACGAGAGCGTGGCGCAGATCGCCAGCAAGATCGCCCGGCTGGAGCGTGGGGAATCCATCGCTGGTATCGTCGATCCTTCGAAAGGCTACTGACATGAGTCTTCCCTCACGTGTTCAACTGATCGATGTCGGTCCGCGCGACGGCCTGCAGAACGAGAAACAGCCGGTGCCGGCGGCCGTCAAGATCGGGCTGGTGCAGCGCCTGCAGGACGCCGGCCTGACGGAGATCGAGGTCACGAGCTTTGTGGCGCCGAAGTGGGTGCCGCAGATGGCCGACAACGCCGAGGTCATGGCCGGCATCACGCGCCGGGCTGGGGTGCGCTACTCGGTGCTGGTGCCGAACCTGAAGGGCTGGGAGAGCGCGGTGCTGTCGAAGCCCGACGAGATCGTGGTCTTCGGTGCGGCCAGCGAGCTTTTCAGCCAGCGGAACATCAACTGTTCGATCGCCGAGAGCATCGAGCGTTTTGCGCCGGTGGTGGATGTTGCGCTCAAGGCGGGCATCCGCGTGCGCGGCGCGATCTCCTGCGCCATGGCCTGTCCCTACGAAGGCGACGTGGCGCCCGAGCGGGTGGAACTGGTGGCAAGGCTGATGAAGGATATCGGCGTGCAGCGGGTCGACGTGGCGGACACCATCGGTGTGGCCACGCCGCTCAAGACCCAGCGCGCCATGGAGGCGGCGCTCGGGCACTACGAGCTTCCCCACGTCTCGGGCCACTTCCACGACACCTATGGCCAGGCGCTGGCCAACACGCTGGCCGCGCTGGAAATGGGGGTCTGGAATTTCCAGTCCTCCGTGGCGGGCCTGGGCGGCTGTCCCTACGCCAAGGGCGCCACCGGCAATGTGGCGACCGAGGACCTGGTCTACATGCTGCACGGCATGGGCATCGCCACCGGCATCGATCTGGACCAGCTGGTCGACGCCGGCAAGTACATCAGCGACTATCTGGAACGCAAGCCCAATTCGCGTGCCGCGACGGCCTTGCTGAACAAGCGGAGTTGAGCGCCATGGAATGGCTGGCCGCGAAGGCCGTGGCGGCGCAGGCACAGGCCCGTCACCTGCCCTCGCCCTGCATCTCGGTCTGCCGCATGGAAACGGCCACGGGCTTGTGCAAGGGCTGCCTGCGCACGCTGGACGAGATCGCCGCCTGGTCCACGCTGGACGACGCGGGCAAACGCACCATCTGGGCCCGCATCGAGGCACGCGCCACGGCGCAAGGAGTGAACCCATGAAGCAGATCACCTTCTACCTGGACTTCATCTCGCCCTACACGCACCTGGCCTTCGAGCAGCTGCCCGAGGCGCTGATGGGCCTGAGTTATTCCGTCAGCTACCGGCCGGTGCTGCTGGGCGCCATGCTGCGGCACCACAAGCTGCTGGGCCCGGCCGAGGTGCCGGCCAAGCGTGAGTGGACCTATCGCCACGTCATGTGGCTGGGGCAGCAGCAGGGCATCACACTGCAGATGCCGGCCGTGCACCCCTTCAATCCGCTGCCCCTGCTGCGCCTGGCCATTGCCGCGGCCAACGGCGGCGATCCCAACCGGTATGTCTGCGAGACCCTGTTGCGGCATGTCTGGCACGGCGGCCTGGACGCCAACGACCCCGTGCGCCTGCAGTCCCTGCGCGAGCAGCTGGCGCCGCCCCTCGAACCCGACGACGAGACCGTCAAGGCCCGCCTGCGTGCCAACACCGACGAGGCCGTGGCTGCCGGGGTGTTCGGGGTGCCGTCCTTCGTGGTGGATGGCCGCATGTTCTGGGGCCTGGACAGCCTGCCCATGCTGCGCTGCTACCTCGAAGGCGATGCCTGGTTTGACGGGCCGGGCTGGTTGGCCCAGACGGCGGCGCCTGCCCCCTGAGCCCAGGATACGCAGCGTTTCCCGGCAGATGAAAGAAAATCCGCGGGTTACTACCTAATTCGTCAGCCTGCGTTCAGGCCGGTGTCAGCCACGGTTGGTTTCGCGTCAGAGCTGGGTCAGTGCTGACTCCAACAATCACGCCAGATCTCCATTCCGGGGATTGCCTATTAGGAGACACAACATGGCAACTGCACAGGCCGCACGGCCGATGACGCCGGAAGAGAAGAAGGTGATCTTCGCCTCTTCCCTGGGTACCGTTTTCGAGTGGTACGACTTTTACCTCTACGGTTCGCTGGCGGCCATCATCGCCAAGCAGTTCTTCAGCGGACTGGATGCCGGCTCGGCCTTCATCTTCGCGCTGCTGGCTTTCGCCGCGGGCTTCATCGTGCGTCCCTTCGGTGCCATCTTCTTCGGCCGCCTGGGCGACATGATCGGCCGCAAGTACACCTTCCTGGTGACCATCCTGATCATGGGCCTGTCCACCTTCATCGTGGGCATCCTGCCGAACTACGCCACCATCGGCGTGGCCGCTCCCATCATCCTGATTGCCCTGCGCCTGTTGCAAGGCCTGGCGCTGGGTGGTGAGTACGGTGGCGCCGCCACCTACGTGGCCGAGCACTCGCCGCAAGGCAAGCGCGGTGCCTACACCTCCTGGATCCAGACCACGGCCACCCTGGGCCTGTTCCTGAGCCTGATGGTGATTCTGGGCACCCGTACCCTGATCGGTGAAGTGGCCTTCGCCGACTGGGGCTGGCGTGTTCCTTTCATCGTCTCCATCCTGCTGCTGGCCATCTCCGTCTGGATCCGTCTGTCCATGAACGAGTCGCCCGCTTTCGCCAAGATGAAGGCTGAAGGCAAGACCTCCAAGGCACCCCTGTCCGAGTCCTTCGGCCAGTGGAAGAACCTGAAGATCGTGATCCTGGCGCTGATCGGCCTGACCGCCGGCCAGGCCGTGGTCTGGTACTCCGGCCAGTTCTATGCCCTGTTCTTCCTGACACAGGCGCTCAAGGTGGACGGCGCTGCCGCCAACATCTATGTGGCCATCTCGCTGCTGATCGGCACGCCCTTCTTCATCCTGTTCGGCTCCCTGTCCGACAAGATCGGCCGCAAGCCCATCATCATGGCCGGCTGCCTGCTGGCCGTCGTGACCTACTTCCCGGTCTTCGAGGCGCTGACCAAGGCCGCCAACCCCGACCTGTACAAGGCTCAGCAGTCGAGCAAGGTCGTTGTGACGGCTGATCCGAAAGAGTGCTCGTTCCAGTTCAACCCGACCGGCACCGCCAAATTCACCAGCTCGTGCGACATCGCCAAGCAGGTGCTGGCCGGCGCTTCGGTGAGTTACGAGAACGCCGTGGGTGCCGCTGGCACGCCGGCCTCCATCAAGATCGGTGAGACTGTCATAACCGGCTACACCGCCAAGGGCATTCCGGCCGACGAAGCCAAGGCCAAGGACGCCGAGTTCAAGAAGGCCGTGGCTGACGCGCTCAAGGAACACGGCTACCCGGCCAAGGCCGACATGGCCAAGGTCGACAAGGTCATGGTCATCGCCATCCTGACGTATCTGGTGATTCTGGTCACCATGGTCTACGGCCCGATCGCCGCCATGCTGGTGGAAATGTTCCCGACCCGCATCCGCTACACCTCCATGTCGCTGCCGTATCACATCGGCAACGGCTGGTTCGGCGGCCTGCTGCCCACCACGGCCTTCGCCATCGTGGCGCAGACCGGCAATATGTACAACGGCCTCTGGTACCCGATCATCATCGCCGGCATGACCTTCGTCATCGGCATGATCTTCGTCAAGGAAACCAAGGACGTGGACATCTACGCTAACGACTGAAGCCAGCTTGCTTCGCGTCCCTCCCGACCTGGCTGGCCAGGCGGGGTGGATACAGTGGCCCTCTCCTCTGGCGAGGGCCTTTTCTTTCAAGGAAACACATCATGTGGAAAATCATCATCGGCTTCATCGTCTTTGCAGCACTCGCTCTCTTCGTTATCATCAAGGGCGGTGACCAGCTCGACATGGGTGGCGAGAAGCATGGCGCCGACGCCGTGCACGCCCCCGAGGCACCGGCGTCGGCCCCGTCCGCTGCTGCATCGGCGCCCGCGCCGGCAGCCAGCGCCGCCAGGTAAGCAAGTGCAGAGGAGACAAGGTGGCATGCATAGCCACTCCACGACATGAACTACTCAAAAACAGACGTTGGGCAGCAGGCGTTCAAGGAGCGCTCGCCGGCGCTGTCGGCCCGGCAGCGCTCGGCCTTCATCCTGTTCGATGGGGTCAAGACGCTGGAGCAGGTGCTGGCAGCCACGGCCGGCCTCGGCGTGACGCCGGCCGATGTGGAGCACATGGTGGCGCAAGGTTTCCTGGTGGCGGATGCGGCAGCCGTCGCTGCGGCTGAAGCGGCCACCGCTGCTGCCACGGCCCGCAGCGCGCGCACTCCACAGGAACGGTATGCCGAGGCCTATCCGCTGGCCACCCAGCTCACGGCTTCGCTGGGCCTGCGGGGCTTCAAGCTGAACCTGGCGGTCGAGAGTGCCGCGGGGTACGAGGACTTGCTGGCGCTGCTTCCGAAGATCCAGGGCGCCGTGGGCCATGAGGCCTGCCGGCGGCTGGAGCAGGCCCTGCTGGCTTAGGAGTTCTTAGCGCCGGAAACGGCCGTCGGAGGTGATGATGGACAGGTCTGCGAAATCCAGGCCCGTATGGTCCTGCGGGCTGAAGTTCACTTCCAGTCCGCCGATGTCGAATTTCCCCAGCCCTTCCAGGGCCGCCTGGATCCGTTCGCGGCTGGGTTTGGGGCCGGCGCGTCGCAAGGCTTCCACCAGCACCTTGGCCGCGGCATAACCTTCGAGCATGGCCGGGCTGACGTCGGCCGCCCCCTTGGCGCGGGCCATGTCCTGCGCTTCCTTGACCAGAGCGTAGGAAATCGACTGAGGGAACACCTGGGAGACGATGACGCCGCGCGCATTCTTGCCCAGGCTCTTGATGAAACCACCCGAGGCGTTGTTGGACAGGGTCACCACCTGGGCGGCGCTGCCGGCAGCGCGGATGGCCTTGATGCCATCGACCACGGCCGAGCCCGAGGCGATCAGCAGCACGGCCTGGGCGCCCGATTGGGTGACTGCGGGGCCGATCTTGCTGAAGTCCGGCTTGCTGCGGTCGAACTTTTCGAGAATCACCGGGGTGAGCTTGGCCGTGGCCATGCCCTTTTGCGCACCGGCCAGGCCATCCAGGCCGAAGCTGTCGTCCACATGCACCAGGGCGATCTTGTTGATGCCGATGGTGGCCAGGTGGGTCACGGCCTTCTCGGCTTCGCGCTGGTAGGTGGCGCGGACGTTGAAGACGTGCTTTTTGACGGGCTGGTGCAGGCTCATGGCGCCCGTGGAGGGGGCGATCAGGGGGATGCCGTGCTTGTCCAGCAGGGGGATGATGGCTTCGGAGTGCGGCGTGCCACGGTTGAGGAACAGCGCCACCACGTTCTGCTCCTCGATGAGCTTGCGGGCGTTCTCCGCCGCCAGCTTCGGGTCGAACTTGTCGTCCAGGGAGATCAGCTCGATCTTCTGGCCCGCGACGCCCCCCTTGGCATTGATGGCATCAATGTAGAGCTTGGCGCCGTCGGTGGTTTCTTTCACACCGGCAGCCACTGCGCCGGTAAAACCGGCCGTCTGGCCGATGAGGATCTGGGCCTGGCTGGCTGTTGCCGCCAGGGCGAGCAGGACGGTGCCCAGTACTTTGAGGTTTCGCATCTTGTCTCCTTGGATTTCTAGTTTTGGAGGATCATTGAGCCTAGTCTAGCGGAAGCAGGCTGTCCCGGGGCAAGTCCTGTGGTCATGCTGGGGTAAGAGGGCCTGCCTAGAATGCTTGGGCCACACCGAAAGACAGCAGCCATGACCCAGGGGACCATCCGCATCCGCGGCGCGCGCCAGCACAACCTCAAGAACCTCGATCTGGACATTCGTACAGGTGAGCTGACCGTGGTGACGGGGCCCAGCGGCTCTGGCAAATCCAGCCTGGTGTTCGACACGCTCTACGCCGAGGGCCAGCGTCGTTACGTCGAGACCTTCAGCGCCTACGCCCGCCAGTTCCTGGACCGCATGGACAAGCCGGCGGTGGACAAGGTGGAGGGCGTGCCCCCGGCTATCGCCATCGACCAGACCAATCCGGTGCGCTCCTCGCGCTCCACGGTGGGCACGATGACCGAGCTCAACGACCACCTCAAGCTGCTGTATGCGCGCGCGGCCCAGCTTTTTGACCGCCAGACCGCCCAGGCCGTGCGGCACGACAGCGCCGACAGCATCTACGCCGAGTTGCAGAAACGTGCTGCAGACGCCGGTGATCCGCGCCTGGTGCTGACCTTCCCGGTCGAGCTGCCGGCCAACACCAGCCGCGAGGAGATCGAACAATGGCTGTCGGCCAGCGGTTTCACCAAGGTGCAGGCCGAACGCGAGGTGGCCACGCCGGCCGGGCCGAGAACGAGCGCCGCGCCGGGCCGCCCCAAGCAAGCGAGCGCCCCCTCGGGGGGCAGCGAGGACGCGTCAGCGCGGAGCGTGGGGGCCGTCAAAGTTCTGGACGTCGTCGCCGACCGCTTCCGCCTGGCCAGCGCGGAAAGCGCCCGGGTGATCGAGGCCATCGAGGTGGCGCTCAAGCGTGGCAGCGGGCGGCTCAATGTCTACCGTCTGCAGGATGAAGGCGAGCCGGAGATTTGGCGTTTCTCCACCGGCCTGCACAACCCGGACAGCGATCTGCGCTACGCCGATCCCATCCCCTCCATGTTCTCGTTCAACTCGGCCGTGGGCGCCTGCGAGGTCTGCCGTGGTTTCGGCCGTGTGATCGGGGTGGACTACGGTCTGGTCATTCCGAACGACAAGCTCACCCTGCGCGCCGGCGCCATCAAGACCATCCAGACCCCCGCCTGGGCCGAGTGCCAGGACGACCTGATGCGCCATGCCGAGGCGGCCGGCATCCCGCGCGACACCCCCTGGTACAAGCTGACCCCCGAGCAGAAGGACTGGGTCATCTACGGCTCGCCCAACTGGAAGGGCAAGTGGAACCAGCAGTGGTACGGCATCAAGCGCTTCTTTGAGTACCTGGAGACCAAGTCCTACAAGATGCACATCCGGGTGCTGCTGTCCAAGTACCGCAGTTACACGCCCTGCGAAACCTGCAACGGTGCGCGCCTCAAGACCGAAAGCCTGCTCTGGCGCATCGGCAGCAAGGCCGACGCCGATGCCGTGCTCGAACCTTCGAAGCGCTTCCTGCCGGCCGGCACCCAGTGGAGCCGCGCCCAGCTGGAGGCCTTGCCGGGCCTGTGCCTGCACGACCTGATGCTGCTGCCGCTGGACCGCTTGCGCCGTTTCTTCGACGGTTTCCAGCAAAGCGAGGTCACCGCCTCGACCCACGCCGAAGGCGAAGCGCAGGCGCTGAAACTGCTGTTCGAGGAAATCACCACGCGCCTGAAGTACCTGTGTGATGTGGGCATCGGCTACCTCACGCTGGACCGCCAGAGTCGCACGCTTTCGGGCGGCGAAGTGCAGCGCATCAACCTGACCACGGCCCTGGGCACTTCGCTCGTGAACACGCTCTTCGTGCTCGACGAACCCAGCATCGGCCTGCATCCGCGCGACATGCACCGCATCATCGAGGCGATGCACCGCCTGCGCGACGCCGGCAACACCCTGGTGGTGGTCGAGCACGACCCGGCCGTGATGTTCGCGGCCGACCGCATGATCGACATGGGTCCGGGCCCGGGCGAGCGCGGCGGCCAGATCGTCTTCGACGGCAGCACCGACGACCTGCGCAACGCCGACACCTTGACCGGCGCCTACCTGGGCGCGCGCAAGCAGGTCGGCATGGGCTTCAAGCGCATGGTGGCCGAGAACACGCCGCGCCTCATCCTGGAGGGCGCGCGCGAGCACAACCTCAAGAACATCTCCATCGACATTCCCCTGGGTCGCCTGGTCTGCGTGACCGGGGTTTCGGGGTCGGGCAAGTCCACGCTGATCCAGGACGTGCTGGCGCCGGCGCTGATGCGCCACTTCGGCCGCGCCACGGAAACGCCAGGCCTTCACGACCGCCTGCTGGGTGCCGAGCAGCTGGCAGACGTGGTCTTTGTCGACCAGTCGCCTATCGGCAAGACGGCGCGCTCCAACCCCGTGAGTTATGTCGGCGCCTGGGATGCCATCCGCGAGATCTACGCCAATGCGCCGCTGTCGCGCCAGCGCAGCTACACCGCAGCCAAGTTCAGCGCCAACAGCGGTGACGGCCGCTGCCCCACTTGCGGCGGCTCGGGTTTCGAGCACGTGGAGATGCAGTTCCTGAGCGACGTCTACCTGCGCTGCCCGGATTGCGATGGCAAGCGCTACCGCCCCGAGATTCTGGAGATCACCGTGGAGCGCGGTGGGCGCCTGTTGAATGTGGCCGACGTGCTGGAGCTCACCGTGAGCGAGGCGGTCGGACTGTTCGCCAATGACCGTGACGTGATCCGCGCCCTCCAGCCCATCGTGGACGTGGGTCTGGAATACGTGCGCCTGGGCCAGCCCGTGCCTACGCTCAGTGGCGGCGAGGCGCAGCGCCTCAAGCTCGCCGGTTTCCTGGCCGAGGCGGCCAAAAGCGCCACAGCCAGCCGGCAGGTGGTGGGCAAGAAGGGCACGCTGTTCCTGTTCGACGAGCCCACCACGGGCCTACATTTCGACGACATCGCCAAGCTCATGCGCGCGCTGCGCAAGCTGCTCGATGCCGGCCATTCCCTGCTGATCATCGAGCACAACCTGGACGTGATGCGCGCCAGCGACTGGTTGATCGACCTCGGCCCCGAAGGGGGTGACGCCGGCGGCGAGCTGGTGGCCGTGGGCACACCCGAGGAGGTGCGCCTGCACCCCAGCAGCCACACCGGCCGCGCCCTGCGCGAGTACGCCCTGGCCATGGGTGAGGTGCACGAGGTGCAGGAAGGGGCGGCGCGTTTCATTCCGCAGGCCTTCACGCCTGGGCACAAGCCAGTGCGCGTCAAGTCGCTGGCACCCGATGCGATCCAGATCGTCAACGCCAAGGAACACAACCTCAAGTCCTTGAGCGTCAACATCCCGCGCGGCAAGTTCAACGTGATCACCGGTGTCAGCGGCTCGGGCAAGTCCACCCTGGCCTTTGACATCCTGTTCAACGAGGGCCAGCGCCGTTACCTCGAATCGCTCAACGCCTACGCGCGCAGCATCGTGCAGCCGGCCGGCCGGCCCGAGGTGGACGCGGTCTACGGCATCCCGCCCACGGTGGCCATCGAGCAGCGCCTTTCGCGCGGCGGCCGCAAGTCCACGGTGGGCACCACCACCGAGGTCTGGCACTTCCTGCGCCTGCTGTTCGTGAAGCTGGGCGTGCAGCACTGCATCCATGACGGCGCCGCAGTGGCGCCGCAGACGCCCGACAGCATCCTGGCCCAGCTCATGAAGCAGTTCCGCGGCCAGGAGGTTGGCCTGCTGGCGCCGCTGGTGATGAACCGCAAGGGTGTCTACACCGAGCTGGCCGAGTGGGCGCGACCGCGCGGTTACACCCATCTGCGCGTGGATGGCAACTTTTTACCCACCACGGGTTTCCCGCGCATCGACCGCTTCAAGGAGCACACCATCGAGCTGCCGGTGGCCAGCCTCATGGTGCAGCCGGAGCACGAGGCCGCGTTGCGTCTGGCATTGACCACGGCACTGGAACACGGCAAGGGTGTGCTTCACGTGCTAAGCAGCCTGGACGGCCTGGCCGAGGCCATGAAAAGCGGCTCATCCACGGCCGGCATCGGCACGTTGCAGGTGTTCTCCACCCGGCGCGCCTGCCCGGTCTGCGCCACCTCCTATGCCGAGCTCGATCCGCGCCTGTTCTCCTACAACAGCAAACACGGCTGGTGTCCGGACTGCGTGGGCACGGGCGTCAAGCTCAGCAAGGAACAGCGCAAGCTGCTCGACGACTCGGTGCGCGACGACAAGGAAAAGGGCCGCGAACAGACCTTTGCCGAGCCCGAGGTGGAAGACGTGGCCGATCTGGCCTGCCCGAGCTGCGAGGGCACGCGCCTGAACGCCACGGCACGCGCCGTGAAGTTCAGCGGCGTGGGCATCACCGAGATTGCGCGCCTGAGCGTGAGCGATGTGCGGGCCTGGGTCGAAACCCTGCAGGTGATCGGTCGCTTGACCCAACGCGAAGGCGATATCGCACGAGACCTGATCCCCGAGATCAGGAGCCGCCTGGAATTCCTGGAACAGGTGGGGCTGGGGTACCTCACGCTGGACCGCGGCGCGCCCACCTTGTCCGGCGGCGAGGCGCAGCGTATCCGCCTGGCCGCGCAGCTGGGCAGCAATCTGCAGGGGGTGTGTTACGTGCTGGACGAGCCCACCATCGGCCTGCACGCACGTGACAACCAGATCCTGCTCAATGCCTTGCAGCGCCTGAGTGACCAGGGCAACACCCTGGTGGTGGTGGAGCACGACGAGGACACGATCCGCCGCGCCGACCACATCATCGACATCGGCCCCAGCGCTGGCAAGCGCGGCGGCCGGCTGGTGGCCGAAGGCTCGGTGAAGAACGTGACCGATGCGAGCGACTCGCAGACCGGTCGTTACCTGCTGCACGCCATGAAGCACCCGCTGCAGCCGCGCCGCGATGTGCTGGCGCAGGATCTGCAGTGGCTCACCGTACAGGGCGCGCAGCTGCACAACCTGCAGCACGTCACGGCCAAGGTGCCGCTCAAACGCCTGGTCGCCGTGACCGGGGTCAGCGGCTCGGGCAAGTCCACGCTGGCGCGTGATGTGCTGCTGGCCAATGTGGCGGCCGTCGTGACCAAGCGCGCCACCAAGGCCGGGCGCGACGCGCTGGCGCGTGGTGTGGACTGGAGCGGCTGCGAGGGCGTCAGCGGCTTCGAGGCCGTGGATCGCGTGCTTGAAGTGGATCAGACGCCCATCGGCAAGACGCCGCGCAGTTGTCCTGCCACCTACATCGGTTTCTGGGACACCATCCGCAAGCTGTTTGCCGAAACCCTCGAAGCCAAGGCGCGCGGTTACGCGGCCGGGCGTTTCAGCTTCAACACCGGCGAGGGACGTTGCCCGACGTGTGAAGGCCAGGGCGTGCGCACCATCGAGATGAGTTTCCTGCCTGACGTGAAAGTCTTGTGCGAGAGCTGCAAGGGGGCGCGTTTCAATCCGGAAACGCTGGCGGTCACCTGGCGGGGCAAAAGCATCGGTGATGTGCTGCAGATGGAAGTGGACGAGGCGGTGGACTTCTTCGCCGCCATGCCGAGCATTGCGCACCCCTTGCAGTTGCTGAAGGATGTGGGCCTGGGTTACCTGACCCTGGGCCAGCCTTCACCCACCTTGAGCGGTGGTGAGGCGCAGCGCATCAAGCTGGTGACCGAACTCAGCAAGGTGCGTGACGAAGTAGGCCGGCGCGGCCAGAAGGCGCCGCACACGCTCTACGTGCTGGACGAACCCACCGTGGGCCTGCACATGGCCGACGTGGACAAACTGATCCGCGTGCTGCACCGCCTGGTCGATGGCGGCCACAGCGTGGTGGTGATCGAGCACGACCTGGACGTCATCGCCGAAGCCGACTGGATCCTGGATCTCGGCCCCGAAGGCGGCAAGGACGGTGGACGGATCGTGGCTGCCGCCACGCCGGAAGAGGTGGTGCGGCTGGGCACGCACACGGGGCAGGCGCTGGGGCCCGTGCTGGCGCGCCGTTGATCACACAAGGCCTGCGGAACGCATGCGCCCCATTCCTGAGGCGCATGCCCTTACTTTGACGCAAGTCAAGACTTCCTGTTAGCCTCAACGGTCACTCTTGTAGAAGACCGTATGCCAACCAAGACGTCCTGCTTGTTGTTTCCGGCCCTCGCGGCCCTGCTGTTCGCCAGCACGGTCGCAGCCCAGGGCGCAGCCCCGTCCGGCGAGGCGCCCGAACTCGTGCCGCATCCTTGGGTGACCTTGCCGAGCACGCGCACGGCCGAGTCCTATTTCACCAACCTCAAGGACGGTGACGTGAAGGAGGCGCCGCTGGTGGTGCGTTTCGGACTGTCCATGCGCGGCATCGTGCCGGCGGGCAAGACGGCGGGCCGTGCCGGACACCACCACCTGCTGGTGAACCAGCCCCTGCCGCTGGATTTCAACCAGCCGCTGCCTTTCACCGAGAAATACATCCACTTCGGCAAGGGGCAGATGGAGACGGTGCTGAACCTGCCGCCGGGCAAGTACGAACTGCGCATGCTGCTGGCCGACCAGGGGCACATTCCCTTTTTTGTCTACAGCAAGCCCCTGACCCTGACCATCGGCAAGCAGAACGCGGGTGTGACGCCCGCCAGCGTGCTGGGCCCGGCGCGCATCGAGATCATGAGCCCGGCCGACAGCGCGACGGTGCGCCCGCCCTTCCGGGTCCAGTTCCATGCCAGCGGCTACAACATCTCCCACGTCGGGGCCAAGGCGCCTGACACCGGTCATTTCCGCTTGCTGATGGAGCGCCCCGGCCGCAAACCGGAGGTGATGAACTTCACCGCGGGGCAGACGGAAGTCTGGCTCAACCCACCCGCCGACGACTACACCCTGCGCCTGGAGCTGGCCAGCACCACCGAGCCTGCCAGCGTGATGGCACGCGCTGAAGCGGTGAATGTGAAGGTCGTGTCCCGCTGAACGGCGCCGGCGCGGCGGCGCGGCTCAGGCGGACGGATCGTCAGGCCGGTAGAACTCGTAACGGCCTCGGCCGCCGCGCTTGACCGCGTACATGGCCTTGTCCGCATGGCCCATCAGGGTCTGGGGATCCTGGCCATGCTCGGGGAAAAGCGCCAGGCCCATGCTGGCGGCCACGCTGACGACCGGGGACTCCGGCCCATCTCCCAGACGGTAAGGTTGTGCCACGCTGGCCAGGATCTTCTGCACCAGCGGGGCCAGGTCTTCACTGTGCTCGACGTCGGCGAACAGCAGGACGAACTCGTCGCCCGCCAGGCGGCACACCGTGTCCGAGGCGCGCAGCGCGGCCAGCAGGCGGCGCGCCACGCGCTTGAGCAGCAGGTCGCCCGCGTCGTGGCCGTAGGTGTCGTTGACCGCCTTGAAGCGGTCCAGATCCAGAAAGCCGATGGCAAAGCGCGTGCCGTGCCGCGCGTGCTGCACGCAGCTGCGTTCCAGCCGGTCCTGCAGCAGCACGCGGTTGGGCAGTCCGGTCAGCGGGTCGTGGGCCGCGTAGTAGCTCAGGGCCTGCAGGCGTTTCTTCTCGGTCACGTCCTGCAGCACGGCCAGGCTGTGCAGGGGCTGGCCATCCTTGTCATAGAGCCAGATGGCCGAGAGCAGCACGTCGAGCACGCGGCCGTTGCGCGTGCGCATCTGGTATTCGATGTTGTCGCAGCGGCCGTTGCGCTTGGCCTGCGGGATCACGACATCGCGCGCATAACGCGCCGTTTCTGGTGTCATGAATTCAGTGGTGTGGTGGCCCAGCACCTCATGCTCCTCGTATCCCAGGGTCTGGAGCCAGAGCCCGCTGACGCCGAGGATGCGACCTTGCGGGTCGATCGAATGCATCAGCGCCGGTGTGCGCGTGTAGAGCGAGCGAAAGCGCTGCTCGCTGGCAAGCAGATGCCGCATGGCCTGGGTCTGGCCTTCCATCGAGCTCGACAGCAGCAGGCCGGGCAGCAGGCTGGCGATGACCGAAAGCTGGTAGAGACCGGGTTCCCACCAGGCCACGGCGGGCGGCGGGACCAGCATGCCCGTCGTGTGCAGCAGCGCCAGGAGGACGGCATTGACCAGGGTGGCCAGGGTGGTGACGGTGAAGCTGGTCTGTGTGGCTACCAGCACCAGGCCGATGCTCATCACCACGAAGGGCCGCGGCAGGGTGGTCATGGCCAGCAGGGTGATGGCTGCGCTGAGCGACAGATAAGCCAGCGTGCGGGGCTGGCGCAGTGAGCGGCGCAAGGCGGCTGTGCCGTGCAGCCAGACCGCCAGGGCCAGCGGCAGCACGGCCACGGTGCCGATCAGGCTGCCGGCAAACCACTGGGTCCAGGCCTCGGCAAAGGGGCGTGCCGGCGCAGCGACCAGGGCCGCCCCGGCAAAGGCGCTGCAGAAGGTGGGCAGCAGCGCGCCCAATATGAGGATGCGGCCGAAATGTCCGGGCTGGCGCAGGGCGTCGGCGTTCATGCCCAGGTGGCGCAGCAGCAAGGCTGCCAGCAGCATCTCGGCGGCGTTTCCCGGCACGAAGGCCGCTGCCTCCAGGCAGGTCTGCAGTGTCCAGCGCCAGGCACCCGGCGCGCTACCCAGGTTGATCAGCAGGTTGACCAGGCCCAGGGCCAGCAGCATGGGCAGCCAGCGTCGGGATGGCAGCGCCAGCAGGGCCACGGTGCCGATGGGGTTGGCAAACCAGGGCGCAGCGATCTGCCCTGGATGGGCCGAGAGCCGGATGGACAGCAGGGCAGCCAGTCCGTACAACACGACGGCCAGCAGGGCCTGGCGCGGCGTGAGCACGGGTGCAGGGGCGGCCGGGTTCATGGCATGGGCTGGCGACGCAGGCAGCTACGCGCGCTCAGCATGGCGGCAGGGGGGGAGGGCCGTCCGTTCAGGCCTGGACAGAAGTTGAAGACGGCTGACATCAACGCGACGACCTCCCCGGCCGTGAGGGAGGAAGTAGGGCTCCTCCTGTTCCCGCGTCTCAGTATACGTAGATTGATGGCGGCGCCCCGCCCGGCGTCCGGCGTCGCTTCAGGTCGGCCGATGTTGCAGCAGGGCCTGCGCGACTTCGGCAAAACCGCCGCCCCGTTCCCGGCGCGTGATGTAACGCGGCTTGTGGCTGAGCTGGGCCTCGAAACGCCGGATGTTGGCCACGCCTACGCTGTGCGGGAAGTGCTGGAACATCAGCTGGTCGTTGGTGGAGTCGCCCACGTAGACCCAGTGCTCAATTTCCGTATCGAGGTCGCGGCCCAGCAGCTCGCGCACGATCCAGCGCGCGCCAGCCAGCTTGTCATGCGCGCCGATCCAGCCGTTGATGTGGATGCTGCTGACGGTGGCCTGCAAGCCCTCGCTGCGCATGAGCTGCGCCACCTGTTCAATCTTGTCGCGCGGCAGCTGCGTGAACTCGCTGTGGTCGATGGCAATGTCGGTCTCGCGCCCTGGTGAGTCCTGGGCCAGCGTGCTGCCCGGCACCTCGCGCAACACGCGTTGTGCCACCTGCTGCAGGCGGGCGTAATTGGCGAAACGTGAGGCGCTGTCCTGCTGGTAGATCTTGCGCGTGCCGCCGTCCACCAGCGCCACGGCGCCGTTTTCGGCCACGATGGCGTCCACCGGCCAGGTCTGGGCAAAGGGCACGCTCCAGCCTACGGGTCGGCCTGTGACAGGCACCACGTGCAGGCCGGCGGCGCGCAGGTCCGCCAGCGCCTGCAGCGCATCAGCCGTGATGGCACCTTCGGTGGTCAGTGTGTCGTCGATGTCGGTGAGCACGCCGTGGATCGTGCGGCGTTGCTCGGCGGGCCAGTCGGATAAGGGGTGCATGCGGCGTTCAAGCAAAATCGCAGCAACTTTAACTGAGACGCCTGTAGCGCTATGAAAGAGAACGAGTTGCCCGTGCAGGGTACCCAGCACTGGGTGGTGCAGGAGGGGCTGCGGCTTTTCATCTGGGAGAAATACCAGGGCAGTCCCCAGGACAAGCCCGTGCTGGTGCTGGCCCATGGCTCGGCCACGGCGGGCCGCGAGAGCTTCGATCTCAAGGTGCCGGGCCATCCCGAATACAGCCTGATGGACTTCCTGGCGCGCCGGGGCTTCGACGTCTTTGCGCCCGACATGCGCGGCTTCGGCAGTTCCACCAAACCCGAGGGCCACATCACGACCGAGCAGGCGGCTGGCGACCTGAATGCGATGGTGGACTTCATCTGCAAATTGCGCGGCGTGGCGCAGGTGCAGCTACTGGCCTGGTCCTGGGGCACGCAGTACAGCGGCCAGTTCGTGATGGCGCAGCCGCAGAAGGTGAAACGCTATGCCGCTTATGCGCAGATGCATGCGCAGAGCCCGGACCTGCTGGCGCGGCGCGAGCGCCTGGCCACCTTCCAGCGCGCACCCTACATCCGCATTTCCGAGCCCGGCTGGAAACTGCGTTTCAACTCCATGACGCCCGAGGCGGTCAACGACCCGGTGGTCATGGACGCCTTCGCCAAGGCTGCAGCGCTGGTGGAAACGAAATCACCGACGGGTCCGCAGGTGGACCTGCTCACTCGCCAGCCGTTGATCGACGCAACGAAGATCACCGTGCCCGTGATGCTGATCCATGGCCAGTACGACGATGTGGCAGACCTGCCGGGCCTGCTGCCTTTCTTCACGGCGTTGCCCAATCCGGACAAACAGTACACCGTGGTGCCCGAGGGCGGGCACATGCTGCATCTGCAGAAAGGCTACGCGCGCTTCCAGCGCGCGGTGGCGGACTGGTTCTCTGTGCCCTGATCAGCCTGCGCTCTGCAGCGCCAAGCCCGCATGCTCGCGCAGGGGATGGAAGTGGATCTTCGGAAAGCGCTCCTGCGCCAGCCGTACGTCATAGGGTGAGGTGCATAGATAGGCCAGTGTGTCCGCCGCGTCGCGCGCCATACGCGTGGGATAGGCATCCACAAAAGCCTTGAGTTCGGCCGGCGTGTCGGCCGTGATCCAGCGCGCGCCCGTGTACTGGCAGCCTTCGAGGCGCACATCGGCGTCGTACTCGCCCTTCAGGCGGTGCTGCACCACCTCGAACTGCAGCTGGCCGACGGCGCCCAGCAGCATATTGCCGCCCATCTCGGGGCGGAAGACCTGGATGGCACCTTCTTCGCCCAGCTGGGCCAGGCCCTGCTGCAACTGCTTGGTGCGCAGCGGGTTCTTGAGCACCACGGTCATGAAGAGCTCGGGGGCGAAAAAGGGCAGGCCGGTGTACTGCAGGGCGATGGAGCCGTCGGTGATGGTGTCGCCCAGCTGCACGCCACCGTGGGTGGTGAAGCCCACGATGTCGCCGGCGTAGGCTTCTTCCACCGCTTCGCGGCGCTGGCTCATGAAGGTCACCACGCTCGTGGGGCGCAGTTCCTTGGCCGAGCGCTGCACCTTGAGTTTCATGCCCGGTGCGTACTTGCCGGAGCAGACGCGCACGAAGGCGATGCGGTCGCGGTGGTTGGCATCCATGTTCGCCTGCACCTTGAACACCACGCCGGAGAAGGCGTCGTCGTCGGGCTGCATTTCTTTCACGACGGGCTGCTTGTTGACCACCAGCGAGCTGGTGCGCGGGCCGGGCGAGGGGGCCAGGTCCACCAGCGCGTCCAGCACTTCCATCACGCCGAAATTGTTCACGCCGGAGCCAAAGAACACGGGCGTCTGCTTGCCGGCCAGGAAGGCCTCGCGGTCGAAGGCAGGCGAGGCGCCGGTGGCCAGCTCCATGCTTTCTTCGGCGGCTTCGAACTCGGAGCCGAAGCGTTGGAGCAGCTTGTCGCGGTTGCTCAGCGGAACGGTGTCGAAATCCTGCGGTCGGCGTTCGCTGCCCGATTCGAAGACCGTCATGGCCTGGGTGCGCAGGTTGATGATGCCGCCGAAACTTTTGCCCTGGCCCACCGGCCAGGTCATGGGCACGCAGGGCATGCCCAGTTCGCGCTCCACCTCGTCCAGGATGTCCAGCGGGTCGCGCACCTCGCGGTCCATCTTGTTGACGAAGGTGATGATGGGTGTGTCGCGCTGGCGGCAGACCTCGATCAGGCGGCGGGTCTGGGCTTCCACGCCGTTGGCCGCGTCGATCACCATCAGCGCCGAGTCCACCGCGGTCAGCACCCGGTAGGTGTCCTCGGAGAAGTCCTTGTGGCCGGGGGTGTCGAGCAGGTTGATCACGTGCTCGCGGTACTGCATCTGCATCACTGACGAGGCCACCGAGATGCCGCGTTGTTTCTCGATCTCCATCCAGTCGGACGTGGCGTGGCGCGAGGCCTTGCGCGCCTTGACCGAGCCGGCGATCTGGATCGCGCCCGAGAACAGCAGCAGCTTCTCGGTCAGCGTGGTCTTGCCCGCGTCGGGGTGCGAGATGATGGCAAAGGTGCGGCGGCGCCGGGTTTCAGGGGCGTAGGACACGGAGGTTCCAGACAGTGGTGGTGCCGGGCAAGGGGCGCTCGGCGACAGACAGGATGGCGGAGTGATCGTGCCGGCAAGCCGGCAGGTCGGGGCCTGCAATGGCCGCAATTTTACCCGGGCAGCTCACGGCGGGGCGCTTGCCGGCGCTATAGTGCATTCGATGACGCCGGCACCGGTTTGCCGGGCGCACTGGCGCTGAACACTGGAGAAGGACCTGCTGTCATGATGAATCCTGGCAAAAAGATGTGGATCGCCGCGCTGGCCGTGGCCAGCGTGCTCGGCAGCGTGCCCGCCACCGCCGGCCCTTATTCGGATGACCTGTCCAAGTGCCTGGTGCGCTCCACCGGCGACGCGGAAAAGCGGACCTTGGTGAAATGGATCTTTGCCGCCGTGGCGCTGCACCCCGAAGTGGCCGACATCTCGTCCGTCACGCCAGCGCAGCGCACCGAGATGACCCGCAACACGGCCAAGATCTTCGAGAAACTGCTGGCCGATTCCTGCCGCACCGAAGTTCAGCAGGCCGTGCAGTACGAAGGCCCGCAGACCATCGGTTCGAGTTTCCAGGTGCTGGGTCAGGTGGCCGCGCGCGAGCTGTTCTCCAACCCGAACGTCGCTGCCAATATGGCCGACCTGGGCAAGTACATCGATCAGAAGCGCATTGCCGAAGCCATGGGCAAGGCACGCTGAAGCCAGGGCCAGACGAGCATGGGTCTGCAAGAGCTGTTGGGGATAGAACTCCCCCTGGTCCAGGCGCCCATGGCGGGTGTGCAGGGCAGCGCGCTGGCGATTGCGGTGTCCAACGCCGGGGGGCTGGGCTCTTTGCCCTGTGCCATGCTGGGGCCGGACGCGATGCGGGCCGAGCTGGACAAGATCCGCGCACAGACAAGCCGACCCTACAACGTCAATTTTTTCTGTCACCGCCCGCCGGCACCCGATGCGCCGCGCGAGGCCCTGTGGCGGCAAAACCTGGCCCACTATTACCGCGAGTTCGATGTCGACCCGGCGACCCTGTCCACGGGACCCGGTCGTCTGCCTTTTGATGCTGCAGCTGCTGAACTGCTGACCGAATTCAAGCCGCCGGTGCTGAGTTTCCATTTCGGCCTGCCCGATGAAGCCCTGCTGGCGCGCGTGCGCAGCTGGGGTGCCAAGATCCTGTCCTCGGCGACCACGGTGGACGAGGCGCGCTGGCTGGAGGCGCGCGGCGTGGACGTGATCATTGCCCAGGGCCTGGAGGCCGGCGGGCATCGCGGCATGTTTCTGAGCGAGGACCTGAGCACCCAGCTCGGCACTTTCGCGCTGCTGCCGCAGGTCGTGAGTGCGGTGCGGGTGCCGGTGGTGGCGGCCGGCGGCATCTGCGACGCAGCGGGTGTACGGGCAGCCCTGGCCTTGGGCGCTGCCGGCGTGCAGGTGGGCACGGCCTACCTGCTGTGCCCCGAGGCCACCACCAGTGCCGTGCACCGGGCCGCCCTGCAGAGCCTGGCGGCCACCCATACAGCCCTGACCAATCTGTACACCGGGCGTCCGGCGCGCGGCATCCTGACCCGGCTGATGCGCGAGCAGGGCCCGATGAACGCCCTGGCGCCGGCTTTCCCGCTGGCCACGGCGGCGGTGGCCCCCCTGCGTGCCAAGGCGGAAGCCGCGGGCAGCGGGGACTTTTCTCCCCTCTGGGCTGGGCAAAACACCAGTGGGTGCCGTCCCGTGCCGGCGGCACAGCTCACGCGCGAGCTGGCCGGTTCCTGACCGGCGGCCCAGCGCAAAACTGCCAAGCTCCGTATAATCACGCCTTTCCGAGGAGCGTTGCGGCTCGTCCCGCCTGTTTCACCAGGCCGACGGGTTAGGCTCGGAACCCAGGGCGGCATGCCCTGCCTTCCAACTGCGCTCACCCACCGGTTTGCTGTGAGGTGAGTCTGCACACTCTCTGCATCCGGTGGCATTCAACGAGCTTTGAATTGGAGTCCACCATGAGTGCTGTTCTGAAACCCATCCCCGATTACGCCGTGCGCGACCTGTCCCTTGCTGCCTGGGGTCGCAAAGAGATCAAGATCGCCGAGACCGAGATGCCCGGCCTGATGGCCATCCGTGAAGAGTTCACCAAGAGCCAGCCGCTCAAGGGTGCACGCATCACCGGCAGCATCCACATGACCATCCAGACCGCCGTGCTGGTGGAAACGCTGCAAGCCCTGGGCGCCAGCGTGCGTTGGGCCTCGTGCAACATCTTCTCCACGCAGGACCATGCTGCCGCCGCGCTGGTCGAGAGGGGCACGCCGGTGTTCGCGCACAAGGGCGAGACCCTGACCGAGTACTGGGACTTCACCCACCGCATCTTCGACTTTGGTCCCAAGGGCAGCGCCGGCGAAGGCCCGAACATGATCCTGGACGACGGCGGCGATGCCACGCTGCTGATGATCCTGGGCCAGAAGGCCGAGAAGGACCCGTCGGTCATCAGCAAGCCCACCAGCGAAGAAGAGACCTGCCTGTTTGCTGCCATCAAGGCCAAGCTCGCTGTCGACCCGACCTGGTACACCCGCAAGGCCGCGCAGATCATCGGCGTGACCGAAGAGACCACGACCGGCGTGCATCGCCTCAAGGAAATGGCTGCCAAGGGCACGCTGCCCTTCCGCGCCATCAACGTGAACGACTCGGTGACCAAGAGCAAGTTCGACAACCTCTACGGTTGCCGCGAATCGCTGGTCGACGGCATCAAGCGCGCTACCGACGTGATGATCGCCGGCAAGGTGGCTGTGGTCGCCGGTTACGGCGACGTGGGCAAGGGCTCGGCCCAGGCCCTGCGTGCCCTGTCCGCGCAAGTGTGGGTGACCGAGATCGACCCCATCAACGCCTTGCAGGCCGCCATGGAAGGCTACAAGGTCGTGACCATGGAGTACGCCGCTGACAAGGCCAACATCTTCGTGACGACCACGGGCAACAAGTCCATCATCACGCACGACCACATGGTCAAGATGAAGGACCAGGCCATCGTCTGCAACATCGGTCACTTCGACAACGAGATCGACATCGCCTCGATCGAGAAGTACACTTGGGAAGAGATCAAGCCCCAGGTTGACCATGTCATCTTCCCCGATGGCAAGAAGATCATCATGCTGGCCAAGGGCCGACTGGTGAACCTGGGCTGCGGCACCGGCCACCCCAGCTTCGTGATGTCGAGCTCTTTCGCGAACCAGACCATTGCGCAGATCGAACTGTTCTCGCACCCGGACAGCTACGACATCGGCAAGGTCTACGTGCTGCCCAAGCACCTGGACGAAAAGGTGGCGCGCCTGCATCTGAAGAAGGTCGGCGCCATGCTGACCGAGCTGACGGACGAGCAGGCCGCCTACATCGGTGTGCCGAAGCAAGGCCCGTACAAGCCGGATACGTATCGCTATTAATGCGCATTGATCAACTGCTGGTCCAGCGCCAACTCGCCAGCACCCGCTCCCAGGCCCAGCGCCTGATTGCGGGTGGTGTCGAGTGGCTGCAGGGCGAGGCGTGGAAACGCGTCGTCAAGAACGGCGACGAGGTGCCCGACGACGCGCAGTTGCGCCTGCTCGACGACGCCGAAGCCCGCTACGTCTCGCGCGGTGGCCTCAAGCTGGAGGCTGCGCTCAAGCGCGTCGGTCTCTCGGTGCAGGGGCGCATCTGTCTGGATGTCGGCCAGTCCACCGGCGGCTTCACGGACTGCCTGCTGCAGGCCGGCGCGGCGCGGGTGGTGGGGCTGGACGTGGGGCAGGCGCAATTGCACGCCAGCCTGCGCGACGATCCCCGCGTGCTCTGCATCGAGAAGGTCAATGCGCGTGACCCGGAGGCGATTGCCGAGGCCCTGGCTGATGACGAGGTGCTCGAGGCCGGTTTCGACCTGCTGGTGGGGGACCTGTCCTTCATCTCGCAGACCCTGGTGCTGCCCGCCGTGGTGCCGCTGCTCAAGTCCGGCGGCCACCTGCTGATGCTGGTCAAGCCGCAGTTCGAGCTGCAGCCGGGCCAGGTGGGCAAGGGCGGCATCGTGCGCGACGCCACCTTGTACCCGCTGATCGAGCAGCGCCTGCGCGATGCCTGTTCGGCCCTGGACCTGGCGGTGCAGGACTGGTTCGACTCGCCCATCGAGGGCGGCGACGGCAACCGCGAATTTTTCATCCACGCCATCAAGTGAAGAGGCCGCTATGAGCCTGCAACCCCTGCCCCTGAGCATTGAATTCTTTCCCCCCAAGACGCCCGAGGGCGTGGAGAAGCTGCGCGCCGTGCGCCAGCAGCTCAAGGCCCTGAAGCCCGAGTTCTGCTCGGTCACCTACGGCGCCGGCGGGTCCACGCAGGAAGGCACGTTTGCCGCCGTGCGCGAGATCCTGGCCGAGGGCATGGACGCGGCCTCGCACATCTCCTGCATCGGTGCCACCCAGGCCACCATGCGCGAGAACCTGGCCACCTTGAAGACCATGGGCGTGAAGCGCCTGGTCACGCTGCGTGGTGATCTGCCCAGCGGCTATGGCGCCGGCGGCGAGTTCCAGTACGCCAGTGACCTGGTGGCCTTCATCCGCGCCGAGACCGGCGATCACTTCCACATCGAGGTGGCGGCTTACCCGGAAATCCATCCTCAGGCCAAGTCGCCGGCAGCCGATCTGCAGGCCTTCGTGACCAAGGTGAAGGCCGGCGCCGACTCGGCCATCACGCAGTATTTCTATAACGCCGATGCTTATTTCCGTTTCGTCGAAGAGGCCGACGCCCTGGGCGTGACCGTGCCGGTGGTGCCGGGCATCATGCCCATCACCAGCTCCACGCAGCTGATGCGTTTCAGTGACGCCTGCGGCGCCGAGATCCCGCGCTGGATCCGCCTGCGCCTGCAGAGTTTTGGTGACGACACGGCCTCCATCAAGGCTTTCGGCCTGGACGTGGTCACGGAACTGTGCGAACAGCTGCGCGCCGGTGGCGCGCCGGCCCTGCACTTCTACAGCATGAACCAGAGCGTGGCCACGCTGGAGATTTGCAGGCGCCTGGGGCTTTGATCCTCAGCGCGCTGGATTGCGCGTCACCAGGTAGATGCCGGGCAGCACCAGGGCCATGCCCCAGAGGTGAAAAGTGCTCAGTCCTTCGCCCAGCACCAGCCAGGCCAAAAGCGCGGTATAGATGGGGCTCAGGTAGAGCACCACGCTGACCCGGGCCGCACCGAGTTCGCGTTGCATGAAGGAATGCGCCAGGTAGGCGCCAAAGCCCGGGATGATGGCTGCGGTCAGCGCCAGCACACCGCCTTCAGGCGTCAGGGCCGGTAATGGACTGGCGATGATTTCCCACAAGGCAAAAGGCAGGTTGATCAGGGCGCCGGCCAGGCTGATCAAGGCCAGTTGCGCCCCCAGACCCAGGGGGCTGTGCCATTTCCTGAGCAGCAGGGAGTACAGGGTCCAGGACAGCGTGGCCCCCAGGATCCAGCCATCCCCCGGGACGAACTGCACCGCCGTCAGCGTGTCCCATTGCCCCTTGAGCACCACGTGCAGGACGCCGGTCAGGGCCAGCCCCACACCCAGGGCCTGGCGCAGGCGAAAACGTTCACCCAGCCACAAGGCCGAGGCCAGCACGATCAGCACCGGCGAGATCGCGTAGATGAGGCCGATGTTGGCGGCGCTGGTGGTGTGGCCGCCGATGTAGACCCAGGCGCCGCAGATCCACATGCCGAGCGCGCCAAGGACGAGGTAATGCTTCCAGTCGACCAGCACCTGGCGCCGGTGCGCCCAGATCTCGGCATGGGTGCCCAGGGCAAAGAGTCCGCTGGCCAGCAGCCATCGCAGCATGGCGAGCAGGTGCGGTTCGATGACACCGGTGGCCTTGCGCGCGACCAGGGCGTTGACCGCCCAGAGCGCGGGTGTGATGAAGAGCAGCGCCAGGGCGAGGCGGTGGCGGGCGGCGGCGTGCATGCCGATGGTGTGTGCCGGCTCAGCCGCCGCTGTCCAGCGTGAAGCCGGCGTTACGGTCCTGGCCCAGCCGCTTCACGAGCTGCGGTAGTGCCGGCTGCAGCAAGCCCTTGAGCGTGTGCGGCGGGTTGATCACGAACATGCCGCTGGCCGGCAGGCCGGGGCGCTTGGCCTCGCCCTGGGCGGCGGCGGCGCTCAGCTTGCTGGACTTGACCGTCAGCGTGGCGTGCAGCCAGGGCTTGCCGAGCTTGGTGGCCAGGGTCTTGAGCTTGCGCGGCAGGTCGTGCGCCTCGGGCCGCGGAATGATGGGGTACCACACGGCATAGGTGCCGGTGGCAAAGCGTTTGAGTGCCTCGGTCGCCATGGCCACCACGCGTGGGTAGTCGTTCTTGATCTCGTAGCTCGGGTCGCACAGCAGCAGCGCGCGGCGCGACGGCGGGGGCAGGAACTTGTTGACGCAGCCGAAGCCGTCTTCGCGCAGCACAACCACCTGGCGCCCGGCATGCAGCTGCGCCACATTGGCGTCCAGGGTCTTGGCATCGGTCGGGTGCAGCTCGTAGAGCTTGAGCAGGTCGTGCTCGCGCAGCAGGCGCTGGATGATGAAGGGCGAGCCGGGGTAGACGCGCCAGTTGTTCTTGCTGTTGAAGCTGGCGATCAGGTCCAGGTAGTCCTGCAGGGCCGGGGCCAGCGGTTCATCGCTGTCGGCGGCCAGCAGGCGCTGGATGCCTTCGGCGGCTTCGCCGCTCGTGTCGGCAAACTCGCTGTCGAGCCGGTAGAGCCCGGCGCCGGCGTGGGTGTCGAGCACGGTGAGCGCTGCCTCTTTTTGCGTGAGGTGGCGCAACAGGGCAATGAGCACGGTGTGCTTGAGCACATCGGCGTGGTTGCCGGCATGGAAGGCGTGGCGGTAGCTGAACATGGTAATAGGATGTTAATGACGGAGCGGCCGTGTCCGGGACGCCTGCGTTCCGTGCAAGAATCATCCGTTATGGCCGATATTCTCGTTGATCCTGCCCAGCCCGTGGTGCCGAGGCCGGCGCAGCCGGTGTCGCACGTGGACGCCCTGCCGCCCGGCACGCGCCTGGCCGAGTTCGAGGTGCAGGGTCTGCTGGGCGTCGGCGGTTTCGGCCTGGTCTATCGCGCCTATGACACCTCCCTGCAGCGTGCCGTGGCCATCAAGGAATACATGCCCGCGGCGCTGGCCGCCCGCCTGGATGGCACCACGGTGTCGGTGCGTTCCTCGGCCGACCAGGCCACTTACCAGTCCGGCCTGCAGTCCTTCATTGCGGAAGCGCGCCTGCTGGCGCAGTTCGACCACCCCTCGCTGGTCAAGGTTTACCGCTTCTGGGAAGCCAACAACACGGCCTACATGGTCATGCCCCTGTACCGGGGCGTGACACTCAAGCAGGCACGCAGCCAGATGGCCGCGCCACCGCCCGAAGCGTGGCTGCGCGCTGTCCTCTGGTCCGTGTTGCAGGGCCTGCACGTGCTGCACCGCAACGATGCGCTGCATCGCGACATCTCCCCCGACAACATCTTCCTGCAGGACATGGGGCCGCCGGTTCTGCTGGACCTGGGCGCCGCGCGGCGCGCCATCAGCGACAAGTCGCACCGGCTCACCGCCATCCTCAAGGTGAACTACGCGCCGATCGAGCAGTACGCCGAGGCCGAGGACCTGAAGCAGGGCCCCTGGACCGATCTCTACGCTCTGGCCGCCGTGGTCTACAGCTGCTTGCGCAACGACCCGCCGCTGCCCGCCACGGCGCGCGTGGTGCGCGACAGCCTGCCTTCCGTGCGCAGCGTCGTGGCGACGGTGAAGGAGCATTTCGGTCTCGCCTACTCGGACGAATTCGTGCGCACCATCCAGCACGCCCTGGCCGTGCAGCCCGCCGACCGGCCGCAGAACCTGGCGGCCTTTGTGACCGAGATGAAGCTCAAGGCCTCACCCCGCTTGAGCAAGTTCGACTGGCGGGCGGAACTCGGCCCCTCGCTGCGCGCCGACGAAGAGGAATACAACTCCCGCCAGTTCTGGCATACCCAGCCGCAGACCGTACGGCACACGGCATCGTCAGCCAAGGCCTCGAAGACGGGTGAGCGCCGTGGCCGCTTCGCGCGGTGGGCCAAGCCCGTGGGTCTGGGATTGGCGCTGCTGCTGGGGGGCGCACTCCTCTGGAGCTGGCTGGCGGGTGAGAGAGGCCCCTTGCGTGATCGGCCAGGGATGGCCTCTTCGGAGCCCGTCGTCGGGCCGGCGGCCCTGCCTGCAGCGACGGATACGCCAGCACCGTCCGGCGCTGCGGGTGATGCAGGGGCCGTTGCCGCGGGCGCCGTCCCACCGCAGCCGCCGGCCGTACCTGCACCGGTGGCGACCCCCGCCCCCAAAGTGCCTGCCACCTCGATCGCGACACCACCGGCTCCCAAGCCGCGTCCGGCGGTCAAGGCTGTGCCCAGGGAGGATGAGCGCCAGCCTGTCGCCCGTCCGCGACCTGCTGCGCCGGAGGCGCCGCCCAAGGCGGCAAGCGTGCCCGCGCCCCAGGCGCCGGCCGTGAGCCGGGACAAGGTCTTGTGTGCAGATGCCAATTTCTTTACCCGTCCCATGTGTATCCATCTCGAATGCCAGAAGGCCGAAAACATGCCCTTGCCGGTCTGTATCGAAGACCGGCAGCGTTATCCCGACGGCCGCAACCCCACCTCGCCCTGAGGTGCGCAGCCGCCAGACCCGTAGCGGTAAGCCGGTCCGCATGTGGAGCGCCAGCGTTCCATGCAAGAATTCCCGTCTATGACCGACATCCCGCTCGATCCTGCCCCGTCTTCTGCGCCGCCACCGGCGCAGCCGGTGGTGCACCTGGACGCCCTGCCGCCCGGCACGCGCCTGGCCGAGTTCGAGCTGCAGGACCTGCTGGGCGTGGGGGGCTTCGGTCTGGTCTACCGGGCCTACGACCATTCGCTGCACCGCACAGTGGCCATCAAGGAGTACATGCCATCGGCGCTGGCGGCGCGCCAAAATGGCCAGCTGCTGTCGATCCGCTCCTCGGCCGACCAGGCCACCTACCAGCACGGCCTGCAGTCCTTCATTGCGGAAGCGCGCCTGTTGGCCCAGTTCGACCACCCCTCGCTGGTCAAGGTCTACCGCTTCTGGGAGGCCAACAACACCGCCTACATGGCCATGCCCTTGTACCGGGGCGTGACACTCAAGCAGGCGCGTGCCCAGATGGCATCTCCTCCGCCCGAGGACTGGCTGCGTACCATGCTGTGGTCCATCCTGCAGGCCTTGCAGGTGCTGCACGAGCACAACACACTGCACCGCGACGTTTCGCCTGACAACATCTTCCTGCAGGACATGGGGCCGCCGGTCTTGCTGGACCTGGGCGCTGCGCGGCGCGCCATCACCGACCAGTCGCGCAAGCACACGGCCATTCTCAAGGTCAATTACGCGCCGATCGAGCAGTACGCCCAGGCCGACGACCTGAAACAGGGCCCCTGGACTGACCTCTACGCCCTGGCGGCCGTGGTCTACAGCTGCCTGCGCAACGATCCGCCGCTGCCCGCCACGGCCCGCGTGGTGCGCGACAGCATGCCTTCGGTGGGCAGCGTGGCCGCGACGGTTAAGGAGCATTTCGGGAACGAGTACTCGGGCGCATTTGTGCAGGCCATCAGCCATGCGCTGGCGATACAGCCGGCCGAGCGGCCGCAGAGTGTGCATGAATTCGTGCAGGAGATGGGCCTGCAGGCGCCGGCGGGGCTGGGCAGGTTCGACTGGCGCTCCGCCCTCGGTGTCGATCTGCTGCCCGATCCGCAGGACCACTCGGGCGCGAACCTGAAAACCCAGCCCCCGACCCAGACCGTACCTGTAACCGCGCCTGCGACGGCGCCCCTGACGGCGCCTGTGACGACGCGCATTCCTGCCCGGCGTTGGCACGGACGGGCCTGGGCCCTGATGGGGGCGGTCGCTCTGTTGGCGGTCCTGGGGATCTACTGGGGCCTGTCCAGTGATTTGCCGCTGGTGGCGGCTCCGGAGCCGGCCCCGATACCAGCACCGGCCATGAGCCGGGCAGCGATGCCTGACCCGGCAGCGCCCGATCCCACGGACCCCTGGCCTGTCGCGGCCCAGACGGATGCGCCCGCACAGGCTGGCGAGACGCGTACACCGCCGGCCGCTGCGGCCCGACCCGCCAGCCCGGCCTCTGCGCCGCGGGCCGTTGCGCGCCCGGCCAAACCACGCCCCCCCAAGCCCTTGTGTGTGGATGCTAACTTCTTCGCTTATCCTGTGTGTCTGTTCCGGGAGTGCCTGAAGAAGGAAAACTTCAACCACCCGGTCTGCGTCGAAAGCCGCCGCAACTCAGCCAACCAGCCCGCGCCCTGAGCCAAGCTGGCGCCCTCAGAGGGGCCAAAACTCGTATAATGGCAGGCTTCGCAGCGCTTTTGTGGCCCCGCGGCGAAGGCTTCCAACCCACCTAAGAGATTCCCAACAGAGGAAAACCGACCGTGGAAAAGGGCTGCCCAAACCCTCTTTTTTAGAGAAAAACTCATGACCAATACGTTCAGCGCCAAACCCGCTGACGTGAAGCACGAGTGGTTTGTGATTGACGCGACCGATAAGGTCCTCGGACGAGTAGCCAGCGAAGTTGCTCTCCGTTTGCGCGGCAAACACAAGGCCATTTACACGCCTCACGTCGATACCGGTGACTTCATCGTCATCATCAACGCAGCCAAGCTGCGCGTGACCGGTACCAAGGAACTCGACAAGATTTACTACCGCCATTCCGGTTTTCCGGGCGGTATCTACGCCACCAACTTCCGCGACATGCAGGCCAAGCATCCCGGCCGCGCACTCGAGAAGGCTGTCAAGGGCATGCTGCCCAAGGGCCCGCTCGGCTACGCCATGATCAAGAAGCTCAAGGTGTACGGTGGTGCAGAGCACCCCCACACCGCCCAGCAACCCCAAGTGTTGGCAATCTAAGGAGCCTTGAGATGATTGGTGAATGGAACAATGGCACCGGCCGTCGCAAATCCAGCGTCGCCCGCGTGTTTCTGAAAAAAGGCACCGGCAAGATCACGGTCAACGGCAAGGATATCCAGGAATATTTCGGCCGCGAAACCTCGATCATGATTGCCAAGCAGCCGCTCATGCTGACCAACCACGCCGAGACCTTCGACGTGCAGGTCAATGTGCACGGCGGCGGTGAGTCCGGCCAGGCCGGCGCAACCCGCCACGGCATCACGCGTGCCCTGATCGACTACGACGCTTCGCTCAAGCCCACCTTGTCGCAAGCCGGCTTCGTGACGCGCGATGCCCGTGAAGTGGAACGTAAGAAGGTCGGTCTGCACTCTGCACGCCGTCGCAAGCAGTTCAGCAAGCGCTAAGCCTGCCTGTTGTCCGCAAGGGCAACACAATCTGTTGCAAAACCGGGGCCGCCAGGATGGAAATTCTGGCGGCCCTTGTCTTTGTGGCTGCTAGACTCATTGGCTTATGCGATTGCGACTGCTCCTCCGCCGCCTGACGGTCAGTGCACCGCGCATGTCCGTGCGCAGTGCCTTGCCCTGGCCTTTCCGCTGGATCGGCGCGGCTGTTGTGCTGGGCTTTTGCGCGGCCATCGGCCTGTGGGCCTTCGAGTTCGGCAAGGAGATTGCCGGCATCGATGATGGACGCATCGAGTACCTGGCCCGGCTCGAGCGCCAGGTGTCTGATCTGCAGCAGGAGTTGGATGTAATGAAGGAGGAGCGCAACAAGGCGCTGTCTCTGGCCAATACGTCGACCACGCTGATGACCGCGGAGAAGTCGGCCCAGGAGCGACTCTCGACCCTGAACAAGCAACTGGAAGTCGACAACCAGCGCCTGCGCGACGATCTTGGCTTCTTCGAAAAGCTGATCCCTACCGTCGGCACGGAAGCCCTGGCCATCCGTGGCCTGCAGGCCGAGGTGCAGGACGGGCGCCAGGTCAAGTGGCAGGTGCTGGTGATCCAGCCGTTGAAGAATGCCCCGGAATTCTCGGGTCGGCTGGAGATCAGCTTCTCCGGTTTGCAGGCGGGGCGTCCCTGGGCTGCAACCTTGCCCGGGGGGCCGCAAACGATTAAGCTGCGTCAGTACGCGCGCGCCGAAGGGGTGTTCGACCTGCCGCCCCAGACCCTGGTCAAGGGGGTCAGTGTCAAAGTCATGGACGGCACCCTGGTCAAGGCCGTGCAGTCGATCAAGTTGTAATTCAAGTCTGATGGGGAAAACCAGATGTTCAACAAGAAAAAGCAGCCCGCCATCCGCAGCCTGATCGCTGATGGCAACCACATCGAAGGCCATATCCACTTCACCGATGGCCTGCGTGTCGATGGCACGGTGGTGGGTGATGTGCGGTCCAGTGAGGACAAGAACAGTATCTTGGTGATCTCCGAAACCGCCTCGGTCACGGGCGAGGTGCATGCCGACCACGTCATCGTCAACGGCTCGGTCAAGGGGCCGGTGTATGCCCGCCGCATGCTGGAGCTGCAGCCCAAGGCGCGGATCGAGGGGGATGTCTACTACACCGCCCTGGAAATGCACCAGGGCGCCATCATCGCCGGCCTGCTGCGCCCTACGCCGGCCATGATGGAGGAAAAGCCCACACTGAAACTGGCGGCAAATAACTGAAGCAGGTATTCCCGAGCGATCGGGTGTACTATTAATACAGTTTATTTTCCCCTGGAGTCATCCATGAGCGCCGTTGCCGAATCCATCCAGACCGAGATGCCCGCCCCCATCCTCTTCACCGACAGTGCAGCCGCCAAGGTGGCCGACCTGATCGCTGAAGAAGGCAATCCCGACCTCAAGCTGCGCGCCTTCGTGCAGGGCGGCGGTTGCTCCGGCTTCCAGTATGGCTTCACCTTCGACGAAGTGGCCAACGAGGACGACACCACCATGACCAAGAATGGCGTGTCCCTGCTGATCGATGCCATGAGCTACCAGTACCTGCTGGGCGCCGAGATCGACTACAAGGAAGACCTGCAGGGCGCCCAGTTCGTGATCAAGAACCCGAACGCCAGCACCACCTGCGGCTGCGGTTCGTCCTTCTCCGTCTAAGCGCGCTTCCCGGCTCAGGCCGGGTAGATCGCACCCAGCACACGGGCGCCTCGGGCGCCCGTGACGCTTTTCAGGCTGCCGGTTTCCCGGTGCACAGCCTTGCGTGCCAGCCAGGCAAAGGCGGCAGCTTCCACCTGCAGCGGTGGCAGGCCCTGCTGCTCCGATGACGTCACCTCCAGCGCCGACAGATGCGTCTGCAGGCGCCGCATCAGATGGGTGTTGAGGGCGCCCCCGCCACAGACGATCAGGCGACGACTGCCGGCCGCATGGCGCAGCACGTCGGCGGCGCAGACGCGGGCGGTCAGCTCGGTCAGCGTGGCTTGCACATCCTCGGCGGGCAAGGTTTCGAAGCCGGTCAGCTTGCCGGCCAGCCAGGCCGGGTTGAACAGATCGCGTCCGCTGCTCTTGGGGGCGGGCAGGGCGAAATAGGGTTCCTGCAGCAGCACTTGCAGCAGTCCGGCGTGTACACGTCCGCTGGCCGCCCAGCGCCCCTGTTCGTCAAAAGCCTGGCCAGTGTGCTGCCGGCACCAGGCGTCCATCAGGGCGTTGCCAGGTCCGCAGTCCCAGCCCAGCACCGCATCGTCGCGAAGCACCGACAGGTTGGAGATGCCGCCGATATTGAGCACCGCCACCGTCTGGCCGGTGCGGCCGAACAGGGCCTGGTGGAAGGCCGGCACCAGGGGCGCGCCCTGGCCGCCGGCGGCGACATCGCGACTGCGGAAATCAGCCACGACCGTGATGCCGCTCAGTTCGGCCAGCAGGGCCGGGTTGTTGAGCTGCAGGGTGTAGCCGATGCCGTCAAAGGCGCCTGGGCGATGCCGTACGGTCTGCCCGTGCGCGCCGATGGCGCAGATGGCCGTGGCTGGCAGGTCGGCCGCCCTGAGCAGGTCGGCGACGACCTGGGCGTAGATGTGGCTCAGGGCGTTGGCGGCCAGGGCCGCGCAGTGCAGCTCGTTGTCACCCTGTGCGTTCAGGGCCAGCAGCTCGGCCGCCAGTTCAGCCGGGAAGGGGCGCCAGGCATGCTGCAGGACACGGGTGCTGGCGCCACTGCAGTCGGCCAGCACACCATCCACGCCGTCCAGCGAGGTGCCGGACATCAGGCCGATGTAGTGCTCGGGCATGCCGGATTCAGCGCGCCGCCAGCAACTGTGCGGCCGCCAATTGCTGGCGTGTCACGGCGGCCAGACGGTTGAAGACCGGGCGGGCGGCGGGTGAAACGGGAATGGACTCGCTGTTGCGCGCAATCGCCAGCGGGTTCTGGTGCCTGCCGTTGATGCGGAATTCGTAGTGCAGATGCGGGCCGGTGGCCCAGCCGGTGGCGCCGACCGCACCGATGTTCTGTCCCTGCTCGACGCGCTGGCCGCGACGCACGGCAATGCGGCTCAGATGGGCGTAGACCGTGATGTGGTTGTTGCGGTGGCGCACGAAGACCACGTTGCCGAAGCCGCCCTGGACGCCTGCAAACTCGACCACACCGTCGCCGACGCTGCGCACCGGGGTGCCCGTGGGCGCCGCGTAATCCACGCCCAGATGGGCCGTCCATTTTTGCAGGATGGGGTGGAAGCGCATCTTGAAGCCGCTGGTCACGCGCGAGAAGGCCAGCGGTGAGGCCAGGTAGGCCCGCTTGAGGCTCTGGCCTTCCAGCGAGTAGTAGCCGCTACGACCCTGGGTGCGCGTGGGGCGGCCCTCTTCCACCGGGGTGGGGTTGGCGGCGGTCGGCTCCTGGAACCACATGGCCTGGTAGGCCTTGCCGCCGTTGACGAATTCGGCACTGAGGACGCGCCCGGCGCGCAGCGGTTCACCGTCGCCTTCCAGCACTTCATAGACGACCGAGTAGCGGTCACCTTTGCGCAGTTCACGGTGGAAGTCGATGTCGCCGGAGAAGATCTCGGCGATCTGGATCGCCACGGCGTCGGGGATGCCGGCCTCGTCGGCCGAGGCGAACAGCGAGCTGTCGATGGTGGCGCCGGCGATGCGGATGGAGGCCGTCAGGGGTGCGTTCTCAAGCCGGGACTTGAAGGTGGTGCCGGATTTCTCGATCACCAGGCGCTTGAAGCTGCCATCGTCGTCGGGGCTCCAGCGCGCCACCAGCTTGATCAGGGTGTTGCGTTCGCTGGCTTCGGCGCTGAGCTGGCGGCCGGTGCGGCCGAGCAGGTGGCGATGAACCAGGGGGTCGCGGCGCAGGAAGTCCGCCGCTTGCGGATCGTCCATGCCGAGGCGGCGCAGCAGCGTGTCGGCGGTGTCGTTGGCGCGCGACGCATCGGAGCGGTAGAGGCTGTAGCGGTGAAGGTCGAGCGCCGAGGCCTGTTCCTCCAGCGGCAAGGGGGTGACGGTTTTGCTGACTTCGCGCACTGGCAGCTGCGCCACATCGGGTGCCAGCGTGACCACGGCGGCGGCCAGGGCGTAGGCGCCGCCGCCGAGCAGGGCCAGGGACAACAGGGCTGTTGCGAACCCGCGCGGGCGGTGATCAACCGCCTGGCGCAAGGCGGCCAGGGTGGCGGAGAGGGCGGTGAGCAGCTTGGTCTTCAAGGATGAGGCCCCAAGGTTGGCAAGCCGGGCCGGATGGCCATCCGGCGCCACTTAAAATCGTGGCCTCAGGGGTAGACCCAAGTATATCGGCCCGCCTCCGGGCCACAGCGAAAAATCTTTATGAATCAAGCTTCTGTGTCGACTTTTCCCCTCACCGACCGGGTCCGCGAGGCGCTCGCCGTGACCCGGCGCGGCTGCGAGGAGTTGATCCCCGAATCCGACTGGGTGCAGAAGCTGGCCCGTTCCGAGGCCACGGGCACCCCGCTGCGCATCAAGCTGGGCCTGGACCCGACCGCGCCGGACATCCACATCGGCCACACCGTGGTGCTCAACAAGATGCGCCAGCTGCAGGATCTGGGGCACCAGGTCATCTTCCTGATCGGCGATTTCACCAGCCTGATTGGCGACCCCTCGGGCCGCAACAGCACCCGCCCGCCGCTCACGCCCGAGCAGATCAAGGCCAATGCCGAAACCTACTACCGGCAGGCCAGCCTGGTGCTGGACCCGGCCCGGACCGAGATCCGCTACAACAGCGAATGGAGCCTGCCCCTGGGCTCCATGGGCATGATCCAGCTGGCCGCCAAGTACACCGTGGCGCGCATGATGGAGCGCAACGATTTCCACGACCGTTTCAAGGCCGGCACGCCGATCTCGGTGCACGAGTTCCTCTACCCGCTGATGCAGGGCTACGACTCGGTGGCCTTGAAAAGCGATCTGGAGCTGGGCGGCACTGACCAGAAGTTCAACCTGCTCATGGGCCGCCACCTGCAGGCCGAATACGGGCAGGAGCCACAGTGCATCCTGACCATGCCGCTGCTCGAAGGACTGGACGGCGTGGACAAGATGTCCAAGTCCAAGAACAACTACATCGGCATCACCGAGGACGCCAACAGCATGTTCGCCAAGGTGCTCTCGATCAGCGACGAGTTGATGTGGCGCTGGTACACGCTGCTGAGCTTCCAGTCCATGGCCGAGATCGAAAAGCTGAAGCAGGAAGTGGCCGGTGGGCGCAACCCCAAGGACGCCAAGGTACAACTGGCCAAGGAGATCACGGCGCGTTTCCATTCGGCCGCCGCTGCCGATGCGGCCGAGCAGGATTTCATCAACCGCAGCAAGGGCGGCATTCCCGACGAGATCGAGGAACAGACGCTCACGCTGGAGGGCGGTCCCGTCGGTATTGCCGCGCTGCTCAAGCAGGCTGGCCTGGTGGCGTCGTCTGGCGAGGGCAACCGCCTGATCGACGGCGGCGGGGTGCGCGTGGACGCTGCGGTGGTCAGCGACAAGGGCCTCAAGCTCGGTGCCGGTACCTATGTGCTGCAGGTGGGCAAGCGCAAGTTCAAGAAAGTCACTCTGGTGTCCTCCGGGGCCTGACTTGCCGGCTGGCCGGCGGTATGCTGCAATGCGGCGGAAGTTATGCGGACAGTCCCTAGTGGAAACACGGGGCTGGGTATGTTGACGGTGGTGAAATAATCCGCTGATTCAATAAATCAAGGTTGGGCGGCATGGAAGCGCAAGCGATATACCGGAAATCCGACAAGGGGACTGAAGCCATCGCGACCCGCGGTCACGGCGTGGGTGGCAAGCTGCGCATGCTGCTCATTCTGGTCGATGGCAAGAAGAACGTGGAAGAACTGACCCGGCTGGCGGCTGGCATGGGCGAGTCGGCCCAGTTGCTGCAACAGCTGGAAGCGGACGGGTTCATCGAAGTCCTCCCTGGTGGGGCTGGCGCCAGGCCAGCCGGAGGGCCGGCCGTGGCATCAGGCACAGACCTGGGCAAACTCAAATCGCTGGCGACCCGCCTCTTGCTCGAACAGCTGGGCCCCCTGGCAGACGAGCTTTCTCTCAGGATCGAAGCGACCAGGGACCTGCCCCAGTTCGTCGAGGCCATGAAGCGCGCTTACACCGTGGTGCGTGATGTCAAGGGCCAGGCGGCAGCCGACCGCTTTGGTGCCGAAGTCGAAGCCCAGTTGCCGAAGGCCTGAGACCGTTCAGGCCCCGAGCCAGGCGCCGACCCGTTCCCTCGTTCCCACCGACAGCCGCCACGTACTGATGCTGCGCGGCAAAGACAGGCTCAACGTCAGCAGACGCTTGTCGCGTGCCACCAGTGCCTTCACCCGGTTTTGCCCGCCGGCATAAAGCATCAGCTCGTCCAGCTTGTGGAGCCGCCAGCTGCTGAGTGACTTGCCGCTGCCCACCTCCACACCCACCCATTCGTCGCCGGCCGCAAAGCCGGCCTGTTCGCCAGCGCCGCCACGCAACACGGTCTTGATCTGGAGCGAACCCGACTCGCTCACGCGCAGGCCCAGGCGCTGCGCCAGCTGGGCGGGCTCTTCATGGATGGTCACGCCATGGTGCTCGAGCAGTTCGCGCAAGGGCAGCTCGGCCGTACTGTGCACCCAGCGTTTGAGCTCGCGCGACCATGAGCGGCCGCTCAGGTCCTGCAGCACGGCCAGCAGATCGCTCTCGGCCATGGGGCCGGCCTTGCAGCGTAGCCAGAGCGCGCGCATGACATCGTCCAGGCTGTGCTGGCCCTGCGCTCGCAGGGTCAGGTCCAGGCACAAGGCGACCAGCGCGCCCTTGCCGTAGTAGCTGACGGTGGCATTGGGTGTGTTTTCGTCGACCCGGTAGTACTTGACCCAGGCATCGAAGCTGGCTTGGGCCACCGATTGAACCAGCCGCCCCGGTGTCTGCTGCAGCTGGTTGATGCTCTTGTTGAGCAGTCGCAGGTAGCCGGCGTCATCCAGCAGGCCGGCACGGCGCAACAGCAGGTCGTCGTAATAGCTGGTGAAGCCCTCGAAGAACCAGAGCAGTTCCGTGTAGTTCTCGGCGCGGTAGTCATAACGCGCAAACTCGGCCGGGCGCAGGCGCTTGACGTTCCAGCTGTGGAAATACTCGTGGCTGATCAGGCCCAGCAGGGTGGTGTAGCCATCGCCGGGTTTGGATTCGGTGCGCGGCAGGTCGCGACGCGCGCAGATCAGCGCCGTGGAATTGCGGTGTTCCAGCCCGCCATAACCGTCGTCGGTGGCGTTCAGCATGAACAGGTAGCTGGCGAAGGGCGGCTTGCCGCTGCGGCCGCTGGCCTTGCCACCGGCATGCCAGAAGCGGATGGCGGTGTCGCAGATGCGCTGCGCGTCGGCCAGCAGCCGTGTGCCGTCGAAGCTGGGCGGGGCGCCAGCCACGACGAAGCGGTGGCTGACACCGCCGGCCTTGAAGTCGCCGCTCCAGAAAGCGCCGAGTTCGAAGGGGCAGTCGGCCAGCTCGTCGTAGTTGGCGGCGCGGTAATGGCCAAAACCGCGCTTGTCGGTCTTGACGGCCGGCAGGCCGGTGGCCACAGTCCAGTGGGCGGGCGCGGCACCGGCCAGCAAGCTCAGGTCGTGCGGCGCGTCTTCCTGGCCTTCGACGCGCAGGCACAGGCTGGTGCCGTTGAAAAAGCCGCGCGCCGCATCGAGCCAGGCCGTGCGTACCGAGTTGTCCAGGGCATAGATTTCGTAGCTCAGCTCCAGCGGCTGCTCCGGGTCGCACGCGATCTGCCAACTGCATTTGTCCAGCTGCTCAGCGGAGAGCAGGCGGCGGCCTTGCCGGGCCTGGAGGAGTTGCAGGTTTTTCGAGAACTCGCGCACCAGGTAGCTGCCGGGAATCCATACCGGTAGCGCCACGCGTTGATCGGGGCGTGGCTGTGGGATGGTGAGCGTGACGCGGTAGATGTGGCTGTGCAGGTCTGCGGCCTTGACCTGGTAATGCACGGGGACAGGAGCGGTGCGGCCGGAGGTGCGGGGCATGGGGCTGGTAGTTGGATGGGATCAGCGGGTGACGCTGGCGAGCTGTTTCTCGATCTGCTGGGTGGTCAAGGCGCCGGGCACGCGCGAGCCATCGGCAAAGATTAGCGTGGGGGTGCCGGTGATCTTGTGCTTGCGACCCAGCGTCAGGTTGCGGGTCAGGGCCGTGGTGTCGCAGCTGAGGGCGGCCGGCACCTGGTCGTTGAACATCCAGTCCTGCCAGCTCTTGTTCTTGTCCTTGGCACACCAGATGTTTTTCGACTTTTCGGTCGAATCCGGGCTCAGGATGGGATAGAGAAAGGTGTGGACCGTGACGTTGTCGATCTTGGCCAGGTCGCGCTCGAAACGCTTGCAGTAACCGCAGTTCGGGTCGGCGAAGACGGCCACCTTGCGCTTGCCGTTGCCGCGTACCACGGTGAAGGCGTCCTTCAGGGGCAGGTCCTTGAAATCGATGGCCGTCAGCTGTTCGACGCGTTCCTCGGTCAGGTTGCGGCGCTGGCGCACGTCGATGATGTTGCCCTGGATCAGGTAGTTGCCTTCGGCGTCGGTGTAGTAGATGTCGTTCTCGTTGACGCGGATCTCGTAGATGCCGGACAGCGGCGTCTTGCTGACTTCATCGATCTTGGGCAACTGGGGCAGGCGTTCGGCCAGGTTCTTGCGGATCGTGGCGTCCTGGGCGTAGGCACCGAGGGAGAGCAGGGCCAGCAGGCCCGCCAGCAGGTGTTTGGACATATTCATCATCGCATCGACTTTCAAAAGTTCATGGCGCGCCGCGCCAGCCAGTTCTTCAGCATCCCGCTGCGTTCCACGCCTTGCAGGCCCCAGTGGCGCAGGGCACCCCAGGCCTCGCCCTCGCGTGCAAACAGCAGCTGCAGCCCGTCCATGCCGACATCCAGGGCCAGCATGCCGGCCTTGCGTGCCCGTTCGTAACGACGCAGCAGCTTTTCGTCATCCACACCGCGCCAGTACTCGCGCCCGTGCAGCACACGTGTGAGTTCCGCCACATCGGCCAGGCCCAGGTTCAGGCCCTGACCGGCCAGCGGGTGCACGTTGTGCGCCGCATCACCGGCCAGCACCCAGGCGCCTCCCGCTGCGCGGCCCGACCACTGCTTGGCCTGGGCTTTCTGCAAAGGCCAGGTCCGGCGTTCGCTGGCCAGCGTGAGCTTGCCCAGGGTGTGGGCACTGGCGTCTTCCAGTTCTTGGCAGAAATCGGCGGCTTCCAGGCTTTGCAGATGTGCAGCACGCTCAGGAGAGACAGACCAGACGACGGCCACAGAGTTCCCCTGGGCGCCGTCCAGGGGCAAAAAAGCCAGGATCTCGCCCTTTGCAAACCACTGCCGGGCAACCTGGTCGTGGGGTCTTTCGCAGCGCAGGCGGGTGGCCAGGGCGTGTTGCGGATAGGGCGTGACCTCGAAGTCGACGCCGAATTCGGTCCGTGTGCTGCTGGTACGGCCTTCGCAGACCACGGTCAGCCGGGCCGGCGCCGGTGCGCTCAGCACCTCGATCTGGGGTTGGTAGCGCACGGCATCGGCCAGCTGGGCTTCGAGCACCGGCACGTCGACGATCCAGGTCAACGCCGGGCTGCCGGATTCGCCGGCATCGAAATTCAGTTCGCTGCCGCGATCGCCCCAGACCTGCATGTGCCGCACCGGCGTCGCCGATGCTTCGTCGGCCGGCCAGCAGCGCACGCTTTCCAGCAGTTCGCGTGAGGCGCGGTTCAGGGCATAGGCGCGCACGTCGGTGGTCGGCGGCTTGCCTGCCGGGGTCGGCTGTTCCACCAGTCCGACGTGCAGGCGCTCACGTGCCAGCAGCAGGGCCAGGGTGCGGCCGACGATACCGCTGCCGCGTATGCAGATGTCCAGGGCTTGGGGCATGGGAGGATTGTAGAAGGCAGGGCAGAATCGGACCTGTTGTCAGTCAATCCAGGAAATCGATCCGTGAGTGCTACCCCCCTGACCCCGGCCGATGTGCAGGCCCGCATCGCCCGTCTATTTGTCTATCCCATCAAGTCCTGCGCCGGCGTCGAGCTGTCCGAGGCCCTGCTCACCGAGACGGGTCTGGACCTGGACCGCGCCTGGATGGTGGTGGACAGCGAGGGCGAGTTCCTGAGCCAGCGCGAGGCGCCACGCATGGCGCTGATCCAGCCGGCCTTCAAGCGCGGTGGTACCGAGCTGCAGCTGCGCGCGCCCGGCATGCTGGCCCTGCACCTGCGGGTGGACGCCGTCGAGGCGCCGGCCCGTGTGCGCGTCTGGGACGACGAGGTCCCGGCCTGGGACATGGGCGACATCGCAGCCCAGTGGTTCACCGATTTCCTGGCGCTCAACGAGCAGGGCTTGCCCAAGGCGAATGCGCCCAAGCACCGGCTGGTGCGTTTTGATCCCGAGCATCGGCGCCTGTCCGACAGGAAATGGACGGGCGAGGCCGAGGCGCTCAACCAGTTCAGCGACGGCTACCCCGTGCTGGTGCTGGGCCAGTCTGCGCTCGAAGGGCTCAACGAGCGCCTGCAGGCCAGGGGGCATGGACCCGTGGACATCCGGCGCTTTCGGCCCAACGTCGTGCTGGAAGGCCTGGAGGCCCACGATGAAGACCGCGTGGGCCCGCTGCAGATCGCCACGACCGAAGGCGAGGCTGTGCTCACGCCGGTCAAGCCCTGCCCGCGCTGCCCCATTCCCAACATTGACCCCGATACCGCCCACAGCAGCCCGGAAGTGAACGACACCCTGCAGACCTACCGCCAGGACGCGCGTGTCAAAGGCGCCCTGACCTTCGGCATGAACAGCATCGTGACGGCGGGTGTGGACCATGTGCTGCGCGTCGGGCAGCCGGTCCGCGCGAGCTACCGCTTCGACTGAGGCGGCGCGTCCGGCGCGGGCCGGCGTTTGCGCAGGGCCTCGGACAGGTGGGCGTGAAACATGGCCGCTGCCGGCCGCAGGGTGGCGCCCTGGCGCGTCAGCAGGCCCAGGCTGCGTGAGATGGTGGGGTTCTTCAGGGGCAGCCCGACCACGGCACTGTGTTTGGCGGGCAAGGCCATGCGCGGCACGGCGGCCAGTCCCAGGCCGGCCTCCACCATGCCCAGCAGCGTGCCGATGTGGCTGACCTCGAAGGCGAAATCGGGCTTGATGCCGGCCTGGGTCAGCACGTCGTCCAGCAGTTGCCGGTTTCCGCTGCTGCGGGCCACCGAGATCAAGCGTTCGCTGGCAATGGTCGACCAGCTGACCGTCTTGCGGGTCGTCAAGGGGTGATCGCGCCGCATCGCGATGACAAAGGGGTCGTCGTGGATGTCTTCGAACTTGATTTCAGGCATTAAGGAGCTCATGAAGCCGATGCCGAAGTCCGATTCGCCGGACAGCACGCTTTGCAGCGTCTGGTTCATGGATTCATCGATGACCCGGATGCGGATGGCCGGGTATTGGCGTGAAAAACTGCTGATGACCTGCGGCAGGAAGTACAGCGCAGCCGAGGGCACACAGGCCACGGTGACGCGCCCGCTGCGGGTGGCGGCGATGTCGGAAATGCCCAGCATCGCTGCCTCCAGGTCGTCGACGGCCGATCGGGCGCGCTCCAGGAAGATGCGCCCCAGGCTGGTGAGCTCGACCTCGCGGGTCGTGCGGTTGAACAGCCGCGTGCCCAGGATGGATTCCAGCTTCTCGATGCGCCGGCTCACGGCCGGCGGTGACAGGTGGATGTGTTCGGCGGCCGCCCTGAAGCTGCCGCGTTCGGCCACGGCGATGAAGGCCTGCAGCTGATGCAGATCGAAATTGATGTGTTGCATGCATCAATCATATTAAAAGTTGCACTTCAATAAAGCCGGGATTTCTTGCACCATGCGTGGCATCGATCACCAGATCCTGACATGGAGTGCGCCGCATGCCGAACAGAAAGATCCCTTGTGTCCTGATGCGTGCAGGTACGTCCCGGGGGCCGTTCTTCCTGCGCGAATGGCTGCCGCCAGGCGACCAGGAGCGTGATCAGGCCCTGATCGGCGCCATCGGTGCGTCCGATCCTTTGCAGCTGGACGGCCTGGGCGGCAACAGCACACTGAACAGCAAGGTGGCCATCGTGTCGCGCTCGACGCGGCCCGGTTGCGACCTGGACTACCTGTTTGCGCAGGTCGGGGTCGGCCACCAGTCGGTCGACACCCGGCCCAATTGCGGGAACATGCTCGCTGGCGTGGCGCCTTTTGCGATCGAGCAGGGTCTCATCCAGGCCCAGGATGGCACCACCACCGTGCGCATCTACAACGTGAACACCGGCGCGACCATCGAGTCCACCGTCTGCACACCCGGGCGGCAGGTCAGTTACGAGGGCGATGCCCGGATCGATGGTGTTCCCGGAACCGCCGCGCCCATCCTCTTGAATTTCCTGGACGCCTGGGGCGCGGTCACAGGCAAGGTCTTTCCCACCGGGCAGCGGATTGACGTGGTCGACGGTCTGGAGGTGACCTGCATTGACGCGGCCATGCCGCTGATGATTCTTCGCGCGAGTGATCTGGGGGTGACGGGCCGTGAGCGCCCGGCCGAGCTGGACGCCAACACCGCCTTGCTGGAGCGCATCGAGAAACTGCGCGTCCTGATGGGCGCGCGCATGGGGCTGGGCGATGTGACCCACAGCGTGATTCCCAAGCCGGTGCTGGTCAGCCCGGGGGATCATCCCGACAGCATCGTCTCGCGCTATTTCACGCCCCACAAGTGCCATGCTTCGCATGCCGTGACCGGCGCCATCGGCGTCAGCACGGCCTTTGCCTTGCCCGGCACCGTCGCCAGCGGGCAGGCCCGTGCCGCCGGTCGGCATCCGCTGGCGGTCGTACATCCGCAGGGTCAGATCGACGTGGATGTCGAGATGGCGGCAGAGGGGGGCGAGGTCGCCGTTGTCAGGGCCGCCCTGGTGCGCACGGCGCGCAAGATCATGCAGGGGGAGTTGACACTGCCGGCCTATGTCTTCCCGGCCCGCGACACCGAGGAGGCGGGTGCGGCGCAGTCTGCGGACCGCTTCCCCGAGGAGGAGATCAAGGTCATCGTTCCCACCAGCGGCGGGGGAGGCAATGACACGATGGCGCGCATCCTCACGCGCAAGCTCGGGCCTGCGCTGGGGCATGTTGTGAGCGTGGAGAATCGCACCGGTGCCAACGGCAGTGTTGCGGCGGAGTACGTCGCCGCTTCCCGGCCGGACGGGCACACGCTGATGTTCGGTTACATCGCGACGCATGGCATCAACCCGGTGCTGCAAACCTTGCGCTACGACCCCATCCGGGACTTTGCCCCGGTGGGGCTGGTGGGCTATTCCCCCACGGTGCTGGTGGTCAGCAATGAAACGCCGGTCCAGGATGTGCCGTCCTTCATCCAGCGGCTGCAATCGTCCTCGGCGGGGCGTTTCAACTACGCTTCGGCCGGTGAAGGGACCCTTCCCCACCTGGCGGCCGAGATGTTCCTGCGAACCTTTGAGGCGCAGGGGCAGGAGGGCATCCAGCATGCCGGCGCGGCGCCTGCCATCAGTGCGATGGTGCGGGGGCAGTCGCAGTGGATGTTCCCCAGCCTTTTCAGCGCCCTGCCGTATCTGAAAAGCGGGAAGCTCAGGCTGCTGGCTGTTGCCTCGGCGTCGCGCCTGAGCGCATGGCCCGGGGTGCCGACCCTGGCGGAGCTGGGCATCAAGGGTTTTGATCTGACACAGTGGTATGCCCTGTTTGCGCCCGCCGGAACGCCGGAGTCCATCGTCAAGAAGTTGAATCGGGCGTTGAACCAGGTGCTGGAAGACCCCGAAGTACGTGCTCGCATGGAGCAGGATGGGGCTCAGGTCCAGACCAGCACGCCCGAGCAACTGCGCCAGCATGTGAAGACGGAGCTGGAGCGCTGGCAGCTGCTGGTCCGCGCCACGGGCCTGGGGCCTGCGCAGGACGAGCTGGAGGCCCAGGAGCTGAGTTGAGATCCTCCTCGGCGGGGGGCTGATGCCGCGGCGCGCCGGCGCCATGGTCTACCGATCAGTACAATCGCAGGCAGTTTCCCCTGGGCAGATACGAGGATGAGATCCTCCGGATCCGCGGTCTTCCCACCCGGTTTTCTGTTCTGCCGTCTGCGTGCTCCCGGCACGGAGCCGGGCAGCCCACCCCGCCCCGTGAGGCGGGATGGTGCACAAGGGGTTGATTTCAAAGGAATTTCCATGTCTCTCAAGTGCGGCATCGTCGGCCTGCCCAACGTCGGCAAATCCACCCTCTTCAACGCCCTGACCAAGGCGGGCATCGCGGCGGAGAACTACCCCTTCTGCACCATCGAGCCCAATGTGGGTGTGGTGGAAGTGCCGGACCCGCGCCTGGCGCAGCTCTCGGAGATCGTCAAACCCGAGCGGGTGGTGCCGGCCATCGTCGAGTTCGTGGACATCGCCGGTCTTGTGGCCGGTGCCAGCACCGGCGAGGGCCTGGGCAACAAGTTCCTGGCGCACATCCGCGAGACCGATGCCATCGTCAACGTGGTGCGCTGTTTTGTTGACGACAACGTGATCCACGTGGCGGGCAAGGTGGACCCGATCTCGGACATCGAGGTGATCCAGACCGAACTCTGCCTGGCCGACCTGGGCGCGGTCGAGAAGGCCATGCACCGCGTGACCAAGACGGCGCGCTCGGGTGACAAGGAATCGATCAAGCTGGTGGCGATCCTGGAGAAATGCCAGGCCGCGCTCAACGAAGGCAAGCCGGTGCGCACCATCGAGTTCAGCAAGGAAGAACAGCCGTTGCTCAAGCAGTTCTTCTTCATCACGGCCAAGCCCGCGATGTTCGTGGGCAACGTGAGCGAAGACGGCTTCGAGAACAACCCCTACCTGGACCGCCTGAAGGAATACGCTGCCACCCAGAACGCGCCGGTGGTGGCCATCTGCGCCAAGATCGAGGCCGAACTGTCCGAGATGGACGATGCCGACCGCCTGGAGTTCCTCAAGGAGCTGGGCCAGGAGGAGCCGGGCCTCAATCGCCTGATCCGCGCGGCCTACAAGCTGCTGGGCCTGCAGACCTACTTCACCGCCGGCGTCAAGGAAGTGCGCGCCTGGACCATCCATGTGGGCGACACTGGGCCGCAGGCCGCGGGCGTGATCCACACCGATTTCGAGAAGGGCTACATCCGCGCCCAGACCATCGCCTTCGAGGACTTCATCGCCTGCAAGGGCGAGCAGGGCGCCAAGGACGCGGGCAAGATGCGCGCCGAAGGCAAGGAATATGTCGTCAAGGACGGCGACGTGATGAACTTCCTGTTCAGCTCTTAAATCGGCGTTTCAGCGGGCGGGCCATTCCATCCGGAATACCGTTCCCGTGCCCGGGGCGCTGCGCAGCGAGACCTGCGCGCCGTATTGCTGCGCGATTTCCCGCACGATGGCCAGGCCCAGACCGCTGCCGCGCAGCGCAGGGGGCGCGGCCCGGTAGAAGCGTTCGAACACATGGGCCTGGTGCTCCGGGGCGATGCCCGGGCCCGTGTCTTCCACTTCCACCCAGCGCGGCCCCACACGCACGGTGACGCGCGTGCCCGGCGGGCTGTGGTGCAGCGCGTTGTCGATCAGGTTGCCCAGCGCTTCGTGCAGCAGGGCTTCGGTGCCGGGCACCGCGCAGCTGTCCACACCCGTCTCGAAGCCCAGGTCGTCGCCACGCTGCAGTGCACGTGGCAGGTATTCCTGGATCACCTGCCGTGCCAGCGGCACCAGATCCACGGACGTTGCGGCGGAGGGCGCATGCATTTCGCCGGCGTGCTCGGCGCGGGTCATGGCCAGCAGCTGTTCGGTGAGCCGCACGGCCTCATCGGTCGTTTTGCGCGCCGCAGCCAGTGCCGAACTCTCCCGGTCGGCCAGTGCCAGCTGCGTCTTGAGCACCGTCAGCGGCGTGCGCAGCTGGTGCGCGGCATTGTCCAGAAAGCGCTTGCGGATATCGATGAGCCGACCCAGGCGTGCCAGGTAGCTGTTCAGCGTTTGCACCAGCGGGCGCAGTTCGCGGGGCAGGTCCGGGGGATGGATGGGGGACAGGTCGTCGTCACCCCGCTGGGCCAGGCGCTGGCGGAAATTCTCCAGGGGGCGGATGCCGTGCTGCACGCCTGCAATCACGAGCAGCGCTGCCGCCAGCAGCAGCAGCGTCTGGCTGACGAGTGTTTCGCGCAGCAGCAGCTGCACCATCTGCTGGCGCGTTTCCAGGGTCTCGGCCACGCTGACTTTCAGGATGTGCGACCTGCCTTGTTCGTCCTCCAGCACGTGGGTGAGGTGGGCCAGCCGCACGGGCTGTTCCCGGAAGTGCCCATCCTCGAACTGCACCAGGGCGTAGTACTTGACGCTGGCGGCCGGTCCAGGGGTGGCGGCCGGCAGGGTGGCCTCGCCGGCCAGCTGCTGGCCGTTGACGTCGCTGATGCGGTAATACAGGCGCGCGCCCGTGTGGTTCTCCAGCAGATACCCGGCGGCGCGCAGCACGTTGACCTGGAGCGCGCCGTTGCGCCAGACCAGCTCCTCGGCCAGGGCCCGGCTGGCCAGGTAGAGGGCGCGGTCGTAGGCCTCGTTGCTGGCTTCGGTGGCGTTGCCATAAGCCACCCAGGCATTGATGGCAATGAGCCCGGCCAGCGGCGGCAGGATCCAGCCCAGCAGGCGGGTGCGCAGCGAGGCGGCGGTCGCTGCCATGTCAGTGCCCCGGCCCGGCCGGCGGCATCAGCATGTAGCCCAGGCCCCGGATCGTGTGGACGATGGGTGGCCCGGCCTGTCCCGTCGGTACGGGGGCCGATTCCAGCTTCTTGCGCAGGCGGTGGATCAGCACCTCGACCGCTTCCAGTTCCACGGCCTCGTCGGCAAAGACGGCGCGGTGCAGATCGTCCTTGCTCACGGTGCGCCGGGCGTCTTCCAGCAGCACCCGCAGGGCGGCGGCTTCCCTGGGGGTCAGGGCCAGGGGCTGGTCAAACAGGCTGACCTGGCCGGAGCTGCGGTCCATCTCCAGGGGCCCCAGGCGCAGCCGGGTGTTCCTGGTGCGACCGGGCCGGCGCAGCAGGGCCTGCAGCCGGGCTTCAAGTTCGCTCAGGTCGAAAGGTTTGGGCAGGTAGTCGTCCGCGCCCAGGTTCAGGCCCAGCACGCGGTCGGGCACGCTGACGCGGGCGGTGAGCACCAGCACGGGGACGGTGTCGCCGCGCTCGCGCAGGCTTTGCAGCACGGACAGCCCGTCCACGCCGGGCAGTTGCAGGTCCAGCAGCACGGCGTCAAAGCCATGGCCTGCCGCCAGCTGCGCCAGGGCCTCATGTCCGTCCCGCGCAAAGCTCACGGCCAAACCTGTCTGACGCAGGGCGGTGCCCAGCCAGAGCGCGAGATCGGGGGTGTCCTCGACCAGCAGGATGTGGGGGCTAGGGCCGGTTGACACTTGATGGACCGTTGGCGAACAGGCACTAAGGGTTTTTACTGAACCGGATTGACAGCCGTTTGAAAGCCGGCGCCCTGGCCCGTGACCAGAATGCATCTGGCGGGCTGGTGCCTGCATTTGATTCTTACACAGGAGATGGCGATGAAGATGAACAAGCGTGAGTTTCTGGGCCTGGGCGCTGCTGCGGGTGCCGCCCTGGTGGTGCCGGCCTGGGCACAAGGCAAGCCCCTGTTCGAGACCCTGAACATGTTCGTGCCGGCGGCGCCCGGTGGCGGCTGGGACGGCACGGCGCGCGCCATAGAGCGTGCGGCCAAGGGGGCAGGGCTGGTCGGCAATATGGCCTTCGAGAACGTGGCCGGGGCCGGCGGCATGGTGGGCTTGCCCCGCTATGTGAACCAGCGCAAGGGCCAGGGCAACAGCCTGATGGTCGGTGGTTCGGTCATGGTGGGCGCGGCCATTGCGAACAAGAGCCCGGTCACCATGCGCAACGTGACGCCGATCGCGCGCCTGACCGAAGAGGCCGGCGTGGTGGCCGTGCCGGCCGGCGGCAAGATCAAGACCTGGGCCGACCTGGAAGCCGCGATCAAGGCCGGCCCGAAGGCGGTGTCGGTGGCCGGTGGCAGCGCCGGCGGCACCGACCACGTGCTGCTGGGTCTCATCATCAAGGCCCTGGGCCGCAACCCGCGTGACGCGGCCTATGTGGCCTTCTCCGGCGGCGGGCCGGCCAATGCGGCCCTGCTCGGCGGGCAGGTGGTCGCGGGCATTTCCGGCTACTCCGAGTTCGAGGAGCAGATCAAGGCGGGTCGACTCATCCCGCTGGCCGTGTCGGGCAACAAGCGCATCCCTGGCGTCAACGTGCCGACCCTGACCGAGCTGGGTGTGCGTGTCACCGCGGCCAACTGGCGCGGCGTGTTCGCGCCTCCGGGCATCAACGCCGCGCAGCGCGAGGCGCTGGTGGAGTTCATGAGCAAGGTGAATGCCTCCGAGCCCTGGCGCAAGGAACTGGAGACGCGCAAGTGGACCGATGTGTTCCTGGCCGCCCAGTCTTTCGAGCGCGAGATCGAAGCCAACATCCGTGACACCGAAGAGGTCATGAAAGACCTGGGGCTGGCATGACGCCTCTGCGCCTGGCTGTCCTGCTACTGGCCATCGCCGCCGCGGCCATCTGGCAGGTGACAGTTATCCCCGAGTCCCTGATGCAGATGACGGTCGGGCCGGTGCTGGCCCCGGCCGTGGTGGTGGGGGGACTGGCGGTGCTGGCCCTGCTCTATGGCGTGAGCGCCTGGCGGGGCCGCCAGGTCGACGTGAGCCACGCGCCCGACCAGGAGCCCCTGCCCGGCAGCGGCCGGCGGCTGGCCAGCCTGCTCGGTGGTGGTGTTGTCTTCATGGCCCTGGTGGGACCGCTGGGTTTTGTGCTGCCGGCCGCGTTCTGCGGCATGGGCGTGGCACGTGCCTTCGACGCACCGCTGGGCTGGCGTTCGGCGCTGGTCTGCGGTGCCATCGCCACCGTGTTCTGGCTGGTGTTCGCCCAGTTGCTGGGCATCGGCCTGGGGCCGGCGCTGCGTTGGCCTTTCTGATTCCCTGTTTCTGCGAGTGGAGCGAGCATGCAAGCCTTTGACGCCCTGCTGACCGGTTTCGGCAGCGCCCTGCAACCCCTGACCCTGATGTGGGGCTTTGCGGGCTGCCTGATCGGCACCCTGGTGGGCGTGTTGCCGGGCATCAGCCCCGCGCTGACCATCGCGCTCCTGCTGCCGCTGACCTACCAGGTACCGGCCACCAGCATGTTCGTGATGTTCGCCGGCATCTACTACGGTGCTGCTTATGGCGGTTCGACCACCTCCATCCTGCTCAACACGCCCGGTGAATCCGGCTCGGTGGTGACCGCGCTGGAGGGCAACAAGATGGCGCGGCGCGGTCGCGCCGGCCAGGCCCTGGCGACAGCGGCCATCGGCAGCTTCGTCGCGGGCACCATCGGCACGCTGGCGCTGACCTTCTTCGCCCCCTGGGTGGTGGAGGCGGCCCTGGCCTTCGGGCCGGCGGAATACTTCAGCCTCATGGTGCTGTCGCTGGTGGCCGTGTCCGCCGTGTTGGGCAGCTCCGTGCTGCGCGGCTTGCTGAGCCTGACCGCTGGTCTGCTCTGCGGCCTGGTGGGCATTGATCTGCAGACCGGACAGCCGCGTTTCACCTTCGGTCGCGCCGAGCTGCTCGACGGGTTGGAAGTCACGGTGGTGGCGGTGGGGCTGTTCGCCGTGGGCGAGGCCCTGTACCTCGCCTGGCAGGGGCGCGAGTCGCGCAGCGGCGAAGTGATGAAGATGTCGGGCAGCCTGTGGCTGAGCAAGCAGGATTGGGCGCGCTCCTGGAAACCCTGGATCCGGGGCTCGCTGTTCGGCTTTCCCATCGGCGCGCTGCCGGCGGGCGGCGCGGAGCTGCCCACCATGCTGTCCTACTACACCGAGAAAAAGCTCTCCAAGCATCCCGAGGAGTTCGGTCACGGTGCGATCGAGGGCGTGGCCGGGCCCGAGGCGGCCAACAACGCCGCCGCCGCCGGTGTGCTCATGCCGCTGCTGACGCTGGGTATCCCTACCTCGGCTACGGCGGCCATCATGCTGTCGGCCTTTGAAGGCTACGGTATCCAGACCGGCCCGCAGTTGTTCAGCCAGCAGGGTGCCCTGGTCTGGACGCTGATCGCCAGCCTTTACATCGGCAACGTCATCCTGCTGGTGCTCAACCTGCCCCTGGTAAACCTGTGGGTCAAGCTGCTGAAGATCCCGCCGCCCTGGCTGTACGCCGGCATCATCGTGATCTCCACCGCAGGTGTCTATGGCGCCGGGAACTCGATCTTCAACGTGGGCCTGCTCTTCTTCTTTGGCCTGATCGGGTTTGTCATGCGGCGTTTCGACTTCCCGGCGGCGCCGCTGATCGTCGGCATGATCCTGTCGCCCATGGCCGAGCAGTCCATGCGGCAGGCCCTCACGATCAGCCAGGGCGACTGGTTCACCTTCTTCACGCGGCCGCTGTCGGGCTCGCTGATGGCCGTCGCCATCGTGCTGCTGGTGCTGCCTCCGCTGTACCGCCGCTATCGGCGCGCTAGAAGCTGAAGCCGCCCGGGAAGAGCCAGAGCAGCGCCACCGTCATCGTGAGGTAGCGCCCCAGCTTGCCGATGGCCATGTAGAACAGGCAGGGCCAGAAGGGCAGTCTTAGCCAACCCGCTACGGCGCACAGCGGGTCGCCGATCACCGGCAGCCAGCTCAGCAGACAGGCCCGGGGGCCGATGCGCTCCAGCCAGTCGAGTGCGCGCAAGTGGGTGTTCGAGTGCCGGTACTTGTCCAACAGCTTGTGCGATTCCCAGCCCATGGCCCAGCTGACGGCCCCCCCCAGGGTGTTGCCGGCCGTGGCGACCAGGATGGCGGGCCAGAACAGTTCCGGATTGAGCTTGAGCAGGCCGAACAGGGCCGGTTCCGAACCCAGGGGCAGCAGCGTGGCCGAGACAAAGGCGATCAGGAACAGCGTGACCAGGCCGTATTCAGGCAGTGCCAATAGCGTCAGCAGCTGGGTGATCCAGTTCTCCATAGAGGGGCAGTATAGGCAGCGGCTAGCGACTGGCGGCGCCTGATTTCAATTGCTGAAATTTTGTGCAGCTAAAATAGCCGGCGCGGCTGCTGCCAGTTCTGGCGGTGGCATCTTTCATTGGCGCCATACTTTTCCACACCCGCATGCACATCGGTTCCTTCGAACTGCCGAATAACCTGTTCGTGGCCCCGATGGCGGGCGTGACGGACCGGCCGTTCCGCCGCCTGTGCAAGGCCCTGGGGGCAGGTTATGCGGTCAGCGAGATGGTGACCTCGCGCAAGGACCTGTGGAATACCCTGAAGACCTCGCGCCGCGCCAACCACGACGGCGAGGCGGGGCCGATCGCCGTGCAGATTGCCGGCACCGACGCACCCATGATGGCCGAAGCCGCGGCCTACAACATCGATCGCGGCGCCCAGATCATCGACATCAACATGGGCTGCCCGGCCAAGAAGGTCTGCAACAAATGGGCCGGCTCGGCCCTGATGCAGGACGAGGCGCTGGCCCTGGAGATCATCGACGCCGTGGTGGCCGCCTGCGCGCCGCGCAACGTGCCCGTGACGCTCAAGATGCGCACCGGCTGGTGCCAGACCGAAAAGAATGCGCTGACCATTGCGCGCGCGGCCGAAAGTGCCGGCGTGCAGATGGTCACGGTGCACGGCCGCACGCGTGAGCAGGGCTACAAGGGCGCGGCAGAGTACGACACGATCGCCGCCGTCAAGGCCGCGTTGCGTATCCCGGTCGTGGCCAATGGCGACATCCACTCGCCCGAAAAGGCCCTGGCCGTGTTGCGCGCCACGGGTGCCGACGCGTTGATGATCGGCCGCGCGGCCCAGGGGCGACCCTGGATCTTTCGCGAGATCGCCCACTTCCTCGCCACGGGCGAACAGCTGGCGCCGCCGCTGGTGGTGGAGGTGCGGCGCCTGCTGCTGGAGCACCTGGAAGATCATTACGCGCTTTATGGCGACTACACGGGCGTGCGCAGCGCGCGCAAGCACATCGGCTGGTACGTCAGGGCCTTGCCGGGTGGCGAAGCTTTCCGTGCCCGCATGAACACGCTGGAAGACAGCCGGGCCCAGGTCCAGGCGGTTGCCGATTTTTTTGATGAATTGGGCCTCCACATGGACCGCATGCCGGCCGCCGGGATGGATGCCCCCGAAGACAGGGACGAGGAACAGATGGAGCTTGCCGCATGAGCAAAAAACAGATCGAAGAATGCGTGCGCACCAGCCTGGAAGGCTATTTCAAGGATTTGCGCGGTACCGAACCTGACGGCATGTACGACATGCTGGTGCGCATCGTCGAGAAGCCCTTGCTGGAAGTGGTGATGCAACAGGCCGAGCACAACCAGTCGCGCGCCGCGCTGTGGCTGGGTCTGAACCGCAACACCCTGCGCAAGAAGCTGGTCGAACACAAACTTCTCAAATAAACCTGGCGGGTCGCTTCGTCAGCGCTGGCCCCAACTGAAAAAAATGAACGCACTCCTCTCCGTTTCCGACAAGACCGGCATCGTCGAATTCGCCCAGGCCCTGCATGCGCTGGGCATCAAGCTGATCTCCACCGGCGGCACCGCCAAGCTGCTGGCCGACGCCAAGCTGCCCGTGACCGAGGTGGCCGAAGTCACCGCCTTCCCCGAGATGCTGGACGGCCGCGTCAAGACCCTGCACCCCAAGGTGCACGGTGGCCTGCTGGCCCGACGCGATGTGCCCGAGCACATGGCCGCGCTCAAGGCGCACAACATCGACACCATCGACCTGCTGGTGGTCAACCTCTATCCCTTCGAGGCCACGGTGGCCAAACCAGGCTGCACGCTGGAAGATGCCATCGAGAACATCGACATCGGCGGCCCGGCCATGGTGCGCAGCGCGGCCAAGAACTGGAAAGATGTGGGCGTGCTGACCGACGCCTCGCAGTACCCGGCGGTGCTGGACGAACTCAAGGCGAACGGCAAGCTGTCGGACAAGCTGCGCTTTGCCCTGTCGGTGGCGGCCTTCAACCGCATTGCCAATTACGACGCGGCCATCAGCAACTACCTTTCGGCGATCAACGAGGACGGTACCCACGCGCCTTTCTCGGCCCAGGCCAACAGCAATATGGTCAAGCTGCAGGATCTGCGTTACGGCGAGAACCCGCACCAGTCCGCGGCCTTCTACCGCGACCTGTATCCGGCACCTGGTTCGCTGGTGACGGCCAGGCAGTTGCAGGGCAAGGAGCTGAGCTACAACAACATTGCCGATGGGGATGCCGCCTGGGAATGCGTCAAGAGTTTCGAAGTGCCGGCCTGCGTCATCGTCAAGCACGCCAATCCCTGCGGCGTGGCGATGGGCAAGGATGCGCTGGAGGCCTACAGCAAGGCCTTCCAGACCGATCCGACCTCGGCCTTCGGCGGCATCATCGCCTTCAATCGTGTGGTGGATGGCGTAGCCGCCCAGGCCGTGAGCAAGCAGTTTGTCGAGGTGCTGATGGCGCCCGGCTACACGCCTGAGGCACTGGCCGTGTTCAAGGCCAAGGCCAATGTGCGTGTGCTCGAGATTTCGCTCGACGGCATTCAGCGCGATGGCAAGAACGCCTGGGAGCGGGGTCAGAACTCGCACGACGTCAAGCGCGTCGGCTCCGGTCTGTTGATCCAGACCGCCGACAACCACGAGCTGCAACGCAGCGACCTGAAGGTAGTGACCAAGAAGGCGCCGACGGCACAGCAGCTCGAAGACCTGATGTTCGCCTGGAAGGTGGCCAAGTTCGTCAAGAGCAATGCCATCGTCTTCTGCAAGGATGGCATGACCATGGGCGTGGGCGCGGGCCAGATGAGCCGCCTGGACTCGGCGCGCATCGCCAGCATCAAGGCCCAGCACGCCAATCTGTCACTGCAAGGAACCGCGGTGGCCAGCGATGCCTTCTTCCCCTTCCGCGACGGCCTGGACGTGGTGGTGGATGCCGGCGCGACCTGCGTGATCCAGCCCGGCGGCTCCATGCGCGATCAGGAAGTCATCGATGCGGCCGACGAGCGCGGCGTGGCCATGGTGTTCTCGGGCGTGCGTCATTTTCGCCATTGAGTCCCGCGCGACAGGCATGAAAAAAGCGGCCCCAAGCCGCTTTTTCTTTGGGGCATCGCAAGCTACTTCGCCAGCAGCCTGAATACTTCGCGCGCCACAGCCACGGTCTGCGCGATGTCTTCCTCGCTGTGTGCGGCGCTGACAAAACCGGCTTCATAGAGGGCCGGTGCGATGTAGACGCCGCGCTCCAGCAGGCCGTGGAACAGGGTGTTGAAGCGCGGGCTGTCGGTCTTCATGACCGTGGCGTAGTTCTGCGGCAGCTCGGACATCAGGAAGAAGCCGAACATGCCGCCCTGGCAGTCGGCGCTGAAGGGCACGCCTTCGGCTGCCGCGGCGGCCTTGAGCCCGTCGACCAGGCTACGCGTCTTGCGCGACAGCGCATCGAAGAAACCGGGCTTGCTAATCTCGCGCAGGGTGGCCAGGCCACAGGCCGTGGCGACGGGGTTGCCTGAAAGCGTGCCGGCCTGGTAGACCGGGCCCAGCGGTGCCATCTGTTCCATGAGGGCGCGCGGCCCGCCGAAGGCCGCCAGCGGCATGCCGCCGCCGATGACCTTGCCCAGCACCGTGATGTCGGGCTTGAAACCGGGGATGGCCTGGGCGTAGACGCTTTGTGCGCTGCCCAGGGCCACACGAAAACCTGTCATGACTTCGTCGAATACCAGCAGGGCGCCGTACTGCGTGCAGAGCTCGCGGCAGCGCTGCATGAAGGGCACCGAGGCGCGCACGAAGTTCATGTTGCCGGCGATGGGCTCGATCATCAGGCAGGCGAGTTCCTTGCCGTGCAAGGCGAAGGCTTCTTCCAGCTGCGGGATGTTGTTGTACTCGAGCACCAGGGTGTGTTGCACCACCTCGGCCGGAACCCCGGCGCTGGTGGGGTTGCCGAAGGTGGCCAGGCCCGAACCGGCCTTGACCAGCAGGGCGTCGGCGTGTCCGTGGTAGCAGCCCTCGAACTTCATGATCTTGCTGCGGCCGGTGGCGCCGCGCGCCAGGCGGATGGCACTCATGCCGGCCTCGGTACCCGAGCTGACCAGGCGCACCATCTCCATGGACGGCACGTGCTTCAGGATTTCCTCGGCCAGCTCGATCTCGCGCTCGGTCGGTGCGCCGAAGGAGAAGCCCTCGGTCACGGCCTTCTGTACGGCGGCAACCACGGTCGGGTGACCGTGGCCCAGGATCATGGGGCCCCAGGAGCCGATGTAGTCGATGTAGCGACGGTCGTTGGCGTCCCAGAAGTAGGCGCCCTGGGCCCGTTGCACGAAACGCGGCGTGCCGCCAACGGCGCGAAAGGCGCGCACGGGCGAATTCACGCCGCCTGGGATGACGCGCTTGGCGCGCTCGAACAAGGTCTCGTTACGGTCAGTGCTGGGTGTCATGCGGGGGAAGTTCCAATTGAGAGGCCGGGCCCTGCGGCCCGTCGTCGGAGTCATCGCTGTCGTCGAGGTCGGCCTGGGCCCAGAACAGGCGGTCGGGGATCACGTTGCCCATGCCGGGGCGAAAGCCGCCGTCCAGGCAGTGGTCCAGGTAGTCCAGGGCCTCGGTGAAGGCTTCGCTCAGGTCGCAGCCACTGGCGATCAGGGCGGTCAGCGTGGCCGCCAAGGTATCGCCAGCGCCGGAGAAGACCGCTTCGAAACGCTCGAATTTTTCGCTGGCGAGCACAGCTTGCGGCGAAGTCAGCACGTTGTCGATGTGCTGATCGGGCGCCGGGATGCCGGTGACCAGGGTATAGGGCACGCCATATTCGCCGGCAGCGCGGGCGATGTCCCGCGCGCTGGGGCTGCGCTCGCCGTTCCAGTCCGGCAGCAGCCAGCGCCACAGGGTGCTGTGGTTTCCGACCAACACTGTGGTCTGGGGCAAAACCAGCTCCTGGAAGGCGTCCAGGTAGAGGTCGATCTGCACTTCGCTCCACCAGGACAGGTTGGGCATGTAGGCGATCAGCGGGATGTCCGGGTAGTCGGTGGCGATCCCGGCGATGGTGCTGAGGTTCTCGGGCGTGCCGGCAAATCCGACCTTGATGGCTTGCACGGTCACGTCTTCCAGCAGGCCGCGCGCCTGCTCTGCCACCACCTCCTCATCGAAGGGGAAATGGTCGAAAGTCTCTGCGGTATCGCGGGCGTAGGTGCCGGTGATGACGGGCAGTGCGTGGGCACCAGCCGAGGCGATGGCGGACACGTCGCCGGACAGGCCACCCGCGCCGCTGGGGTCGTTGGCGTTGAACACCAGCACGCACGGCGGCTGGCTCGGATCGTGCGCTGTTTCCTCGGGGGCTGGGGTTTGCATGGGCTGGCCTGTTGTGGTCATCAGGCAGAATACGACAAGTCGTTGCGCGAAAGCCGTTCGAGAGCGGTTTTCGCTTTGTACAATGTTGCATTCTATTCGAAGGTCCCGTAAGCTGTGAGCGATAAGAAAACCTGGATGTGTCTGATTTGTGGCTGGATCTATGATGAGGCGGCCGGCGATCCGGAGCACGGCATAGCGCCGGGGACAGCATGGGCCGATGTGCCCATGAACTGGACCTGTCCTGAGTGCGGTGCGCGCAAGGAAGATTTCGAAATGGTCCAGATCTGAGGCCCGGTCTGAATGATGGTGTCTGTCATCGTTTCATCCGGCCGTAATCAGGAGTAGCGTTCAGTGAGCACGCAAGAATCGCCCCTCAAGGTCCTCGTGATCGATGACAGCAATACGATCCGCCGCAGCGCTGAGATATTTCTCAAGCAGGGCGGGCATGAGGTGATGCTGGCTGAAGACGGCTTCGATGCCCTGGCCAAGGTCAACGACTACCAGCCGCATCTGATTTTCTGCGACATCCTGATGCCGCGCCTCGATGGCTATCAGACCTGCGCCATCATCAAGCGCAACGCCAAGTTCGCCTCGGTGCCGGTGGTCATGTTGTCGTCCAAGGACGGGGTGTTCGACAAGGCGCGTGGCCGCATGGTGGGTGCGCAGGACTACCTGACCAAACCGTTTACCAAAGACCAGCTGTTGCAGGCCGTGCAGCAGTTTGGCATAGTCTCGCAAGGAGTGAATTGATGCCGATACGCAAAGTTTTGATCGTGGACGATTCCAAGACGGAATTGATGTTTCTGACGGATCTGCTCCAGAAAAACGGCATGGCCGTGAAGACCGCCGAGGATGCTGACGATGCGTTCCGCCGTCTGGCCGAGGACAAGCCGGACCTGATCCTGATGGACGTCGTGATGCCGGGTCAGAACGGCTTTCAGCTCACGCGCGCCATCAATCGCACGCCCGAGTACGCCGAGATTCCGATCATCATCTGCACCAGCAAGAACCTGGAAACCGACCGCGTCTGGGGCATGCGCCAGGGCGCGCGTGACTACGTGACCAAGCCGGTGGACGAGGCCGAATTGTTGGGCAAGATCAAGGCGCTGGGCTGATTCGCATCCCATGGCCAATCGCGAAGCTCTCAGGGACCTGCAGTCACGACTTGCTAGCCGATTGCAAGCGGCCAAGGCCGAAGGTCTCTCCATTTCGTGGCTGGCGGTGCGCGCGGGGGGGCTCGATTACCTGCTGCCCCTGGCCCAGTCGGGTGAAATTTTCCCGCTGCCGGCGGTGCAGACGGTGCCTTACTCGCAGTCCTGGTTTCTGGGGGTCGTGAATCTGCGTGGCGGCCTGTATGGTGTGGTGGATCTGGCGGCCTTCATTGCCGGCAAGGCGCCGGTGCGGACCGAGCAGTACTGGTCCGAGGCCAGTGTCGTCACGCTCAACGCCGCTCTGGAGCTCAATTGCTCCTTGCTGATCGATTCACTGGCGGGTTTGCGCCATGTCGGGGCGTTCTCGGGCTCCGAGCCGCCGCCGGAAGGCGCGCCACCCTATTTCGGTAACCGCTATGTCGACGCTGACGGCAGCCGCTGGCAGGAGATCAATCTCCAGCAGCTGTCGCAGATGAGCGAGTTTTTGAGCATCAGTGCCTAGCGAGGCCGCCCCAACAATCCTGAAGGTTGCATCATGTCCGTCCTCAACAAACTGACCCATCTCTTTGCCAAAAAGACGCCCGACTCGGAGCAGAGCGTCGGTCTGAGCCTGGCCATGCCTGACGACCTGTCCGGCCTGCAGCCGCAACGCGCGTCGGCCCCCGGGAAGTCGGCCGACACCCAGCTGCAGGACCTGCCCGCACCGGTGGCGCTGGATCAGGACGAGATGGTCAACGTGCCCCTGCTGGGGCGCCGGCCGATTGCCGAGCAGCAGCGTCTGCTGTGGTGGTTGCTGGGTCTGGCCCTGGTCGTGCTGGGTGCGATCGCCTTCGTGGCGCTGACCGCTGCCGACCGCGTGGCGCAGCAGCTGAATGCCACCGGCCAGTCCCTGATGCAGTCGCAACGCCTGGCCAAATCGGTGTCGCAGGCCCTGGTGGGTGTGCCCCAGGCCTTCGCCGAGGTCAAGGAAAGTTCCAGCTACCTGGTGCGTTCCGTCAAAGGCCTGCGTGACAGCGACTACGCCCTGCGCCTGGAGCCGATCGACGCCGACCTGCTGCCGCAGCTCGAAAAGATCATCCCGCTGATGGAGCGTGCCGAAAAGAGTGCCGGTGCCATCGTGGCGCAGGAGAAAATCCTGACCCAGGTGGGCGCCGCCCTGCGCACCATCAACCGCCAGTCCTCCGACCTGCTGGAAATCGCCGAGACGGTGTCCTCGCTCAAGCTGCAGCAGAACGCCAGCGCTGCGGAAATTTCCGCAGCCGGCCAGCTGGTGATGTTGACCCAGCGTATCGGCAAGTCGTCCAACGAATTCCTGACCGCTGAAGGCGTGAGCCCGGAGGCCGTGTTCCTGCTGGGCAAGGACTTGAACTCCTTCAAGGAAATCGCCCAGGGTTTGCTCGACGGCAGCCCCGAACTGCGCCTGAATGCCTCCAAGGATGCGCAGACCCGTGAGCAGATCGAGGCGCTGATCAAGCTCTACGAGTTGACCCGCACGCAGGCGGGCGCCATTCTGGGCAATCTGCAGGGTCTGGTCTCCGCGCGTAGCGCCCAGATCACCATCATCAACGACTCCGAGCCGTTGCGCCGCGACCTGGAAGAGTTGCAGGGCCAACTGGCCACCCGCACCGGCCTGGGCCCGACGTCCCTGCTGGCCCTGGTCGGCGCCGCCATCTTCGCGCTGATCTGCGCCGCCGGTCTGGCGCGCGTGCAGCTGATGGACAGCCGTCGCCGCCAGGTGATGGCCGAAGCGCAGCGACTGGAAGCCGAACGTCAGGAGCAGGAGGCCAAGCGCGTCAACGACGCCAACCAGGCCGCCATTTTGCGACTGATGAACGAACTGCAGACGGTGGCCGAGGGCGATCTGACGCAAGAAGCCACGGTGACCGAGGACATCACGGGTGCCATTGCCGACTCGGTGAACTACACGGTGGAAGAGTTGCGCTTGCTGGTGGGTAACGTGCAGAACACGGCGGCCCAGGTGGCCCAGACGACGGCCGAGGTGGACCAGACGTCCACCGAACTGCTGGCCGCCTCGAACGAACAGCTGCACGAGATTCGCGAAACCGGTCGCTCCGTGGTGGACATGTCGACCCGCATCAACCAGGTGTCGCATCAGGCGCAGGAATCGGCCGCGGTGGCGCGCCAGTCCCTGCAGGCTGCCGAGTCCGGCCTCAAGGCCGTGCAGGACGCCATCGGCGGGATGAACTCCATCCGCGACCAGATCCAGGACACCTCCAAGCGGATCAAGCGCCTGGGCGAATCCTCGCAGGAGATTGGTGAAATCACCGAACTGATCTCGGACATTACCGAACAGACCAACGTGCTGGCCCTGAACGCTGCCATCCAGGCCGCATCTGCCGGTGAAGCCGGCCGCGGCTTCTCGGTGGTGGCGGAAGAAGTGCAGCGACTGGCTGAACGTTCCGCAGACGCCACGCGCCAGATCTCGGCGCTGGTGAAGGCGATTCAGACCGACACCCAGGACGCCGTGGCCGCCATGGAGCGCTCCACGCAGGGTGTGGTCGAGGGGGCGCGACTGTCCGACAACGCCGGTACCGCGCTGTCCGAAATTGACCGCGTGTCGCGCCGACTGGCCGAGCTGATCGAGCAGATTTCCGACTCCACCTCGAAGGAAGCCGCCATGGCCAGCGTGGTGGCCGACAACATCCAGCACATCTTCGCGGTGACCGAGCAGACTGGTGAAGGTACGCGGGCCACCGCGGCCCAGGTGCGTGAACTCTCGCGCATGGCTGAAGAGCTGCGCCAGTCGGTCGCGCGATTCAAGATTTCCTGATCACCGCCCGCCATCCGCAGGAGCGACGTATCCATGCAAGCCCTCGCAGCCGCTAGCGGCAACGACGATCAGCCAGTCAACGACCTGGGCCCTTTGGCTTGGGTGCTGGACGAGCTGCGCAAGTCGCTCGATGGCGCCAGCAAGGCCATCCGCCGTTTCGTGCGCGATGCCGAACTGGCGCGCGGCTCCGATCTGGAGTCGCTCGATGCCAGCCAGCTGCGCATCGCGCGCCAGCAACTGCACCAGGCCGTCGGCGCCCTCGAGATGGTGGGCCTGCCCGAGCCGGCCAAGGTGCTGCGCGGCATGGAGGCGCTGGCGCAGAAATTTGTCGAACGCCCCGAGTCCTGCAGCGAGGACGCTGCCACCAAGGTCGAGCGCGCCAGTTTTGCCCTGATCGAGTACCTGGAGAGCGTGCTGCGCGGCAAGTCGGCTTCGGCGGTGGCCCTGTTTCCGCAGTACCGCGATGTGCTGGAACTGGTCGGCGAGGAGCGCGTGCACCCCGCCGAACTGTGGGCTCACGCCTGGCGCTGGATTGATGCCGACACGCCGGCGCCGGCGCAAGCCCTGGGCTATGACCCGGCCGTGCGTGCGCAGCTGGATTCGTCCGTGCTCAAAGTGGTCAAGACGGGCAGTGTCTCCTCGGCCAAGGCCCTGCGCGACATCTGCCTGGGGCTGGCGGCCGGCCAGCAGACGCTGGAGGAGCGCTCCTTCTGGAAGATCTGCGCGGCCTATTTCGAGGCCCTGTCGCTGAAGTTGTGCCCCTCGGATGTCTACGTCAAGCGCGCGGCTTCGCGCGTGCTGATGCAGTTCACCACGCTGGCACGCGGCAAGAATGAGGTGTCGGACCGTCTGGCGCAGGACCTGCTGTTCTTCTGTGCCCAGGCGGCGCCGGCCGATGCTCAGGCGGCTCCGGTCCTGACCGCGGTCAGGCAGGCCTACGGTCTGGTGCAGACCAAGCCCGTCAATTACGACACGCCGCAGTATGGCCGTTTCGATCCGGCGGTGCTGGTGCAGGCGCGCAAGCGCATTGCCACCGCCACCGAAACCTGGTCGGCCCTCTCCGGTGGCGATACCAACCGGCTCAAGGTCGTGTCCGAACAGTTCAGCCTGGTGGGCGAGTCGCTGCTGAAGCTGCATCCCGAGAACAAGGAGCTGGCACGCGCCCTGCTCAAGGCTGTGGACGGCACGGTGCGCTCGGGCGAGCCCCCGACCACGCCGGTGGCCATGGAAGTGGCCACCTCCATTCTTTATCTGGACGCGGCCTACGAGGACATGGACCCGACCGAGTCCAGCATGAGCCAGCGCAGCGATCGCCTGGCGCGCCGGCTGGATCACGTCGTGGCCGGCGGCCAGCCCGAGGCGCTAGAACCCTGGATGGAGGAGCTGTACCGCCGCGTCAGCGACCGCCAGACCATGGGCAGTGTGGTCGAGGAGCTGCGCACCAGCCTCACCGAGATCGAGAAGTCGCTCGATACCTTCTTCCGCAATCCGAAGGACAAGGCGCCGCTCAACGACGTGCCCAACCAGCTGGCACAGATGCGCGGTGTGTTCTCGGTGCTGGGCCTGGACCAGGCGTCGCTTGCGACCGTGCGCATGCGCGATACCGTCGAGAAATTCCTGGTCGACAACATCGATGAGGACGCTGCGCGGACCGGCGTGTTCGAGAAATTCGGCAACAGCCTGGGCGCCCTGGGATTCCTGATCGACATGCTGAGCTATCAGCGCGCCCTGGCCAAGAAGCTGTTCGTCTATGACGAGGAACTGGGCGAGTTCAAGCCCCTGATGGGCCGCGAACGCGAGGTTGCCGCGGTGGCGCCCGAACCGCCTCCGATGCCGGCGCCGGTGGCTCCTCCTCCTGTGGCCGTGGCCCCCCGCCCGACCGTCGCCGCACCGCCGCCTGCAGCTGCACCGGCCTCCGCCGAGGACGATGGTGCCGAGCTGCGGGACATCTTCCTGGATGAAGCGCGCGAAGTGGCGCGCAACGGCTTGGATGCCGTGTCAGCCCTGCTCGGGGATCCGGCGGACCTGTCCCAGCAGACCACGCTGCGCCGTGCCTTCCACACCCTCAAGGGCAGTTCGCGCATGGTCGGCTTCAATGAGTTCGGCGAAGCGGCCTGGGCCATGGAGCAGATGATGAACAGCTGGCTGGCCGAGCAGAAGCCGGCCCGTCCCGAACTGCTGCAGATCTCCAATGCCGCCTTGCAAGGCCTGGGGCGGTGGGTCGAGGACATCGCCGCCGGCAGCGATGCCGGCTGGAGTGCCGTGCCTTTCCGTCAGTCGGCCGATGCCATGCGCCTGGACGGCAAGTTCGTCGCATTGGCCTTGCCCGGCGTGGCCGCGCAGGCCCCTGCGGCAGCGCCCGTCGCCGCTCCCGAACTGCCTGCGTTGTCCGTAGAACCACCGCCCATCGACTTCGAATCGACCCAGATGTTCGATTTCGATCTGAGCGATGCCAAGGCCCCGGGTCAGCCGGCGGCGCCAGCTGCCCCCGACTTTGGCGATGTCGGCGACATCGACTTCAGCAGCCTGGCCAGCGTGCCTCCGGCGGCTCCTCCGCCCGTGCCTGCTGCCGAGGCAGTGGCTGACAAGAGCAGTGATCTGTCCATTGACTGGGCGCCTACCAGTATGGCGGGCCCCGAGGACATGCTCTCCCTGACGGGCAAGGGCGCAAGCCAGGACTGGGCTCCCACCAGCCTGGCGGGCCCTGAGGACCTGCCACCGCCCAAAAAGGGCGCGGCCCAGGATTGGGCAGCGACCCGCATGGCCGGGCCGGACGAACTGCCCGCCCTCGAGCTGCCGGAATTGCAGAACAACTGGGCTGACACGGCGACCGGCGCCATCCACGAACTGCCCGAGGCTCCCGACACCCGTCCGGGTGCGATCGAGGGCTTCGAACTCGACCTGCCGGAGGTGACAACGCCGGTCGAAACGGCGGATGAGCAGGTCAAGGTGATCGGTACGCTGCGCATCGGCATCCCGCTGTACAACGTCTTCCTCAACGAGGCCGACGAGTGGTCGCGTCGTCTGCTCACCGAACTCAACGAGTGGTCGCTGGAGTTGCACAACCCAGTCCCTGACACTGCCATTGCGCTGGCCCATTCGCTGGGCGGCAGTTCCGCGACGGTCGGTTTTTCCGCGCTGTCCGAGATTGCCCGCGCGCTGGAGCAGGCCATGCAGCACGTGCAGCTCCACGGCCAGGGGCAGTCCGAGCACGCCCAGGTCTTCGTGGCCGCTGCCGACAATATCCGTCACCTGTTGCATCAGTTCGCCGCCGGTTTCCTGAAGGCTCCGGAACCGGGCCTGGTCGAAGCGCTGAATGCGATCCACAGCACCGAATTTGCCCAGCTCGACGCCCTCGAATCAGACGGCCGGCGCGGCCACGAAGCGCTCACGGTCAACGAGGAACCCGAGTTTGATCTGGGCGATCTGACCTTCGACTTCGAACCGGTCAAGCCGGCAGCACCTGTCGCGGCCCCGGCGCCCAAGCCCATGCCGGCGGCGGTTGCAGCCCCGGTGGTGCCGGCCGTCACACCCAGGCCGCCTGCAGCGGCCTTGCCTGGCGCGGCCAAGATCGTGGTGGACGACAGCGACGAGGAGATCGACGCCGTCGACGTGATCGATCCCGATCTGTTCCCGATCTTCGAAGAAGAGGCTGCCGAACTGATGCCCCAGATGGCGGCGGCACTGCGCCAGTGGTCGGAACGGCCCGATCACGCTGGCGCCCGCCTGGACGTGCTGCGTGTGCTGCACACCCTCAAGGGCAGCGCCCGCCTGGCGGGTGCCATGCGCCTGGGCGAGATGACGCACCGCATGGAATCGGCCATCGAGCAGATGGGCAGCGAGTTCATCCAGGCCGCGCAGATCGAGCCCATGCTCACGCGCTACGACCGTCTGCAGCAGGTGTTTGACGAACTCTGCCGGGCACCGGTGGAAGAGGTCTACGTGCCCGAGGAACCGGCCCACCCCGCCGTGGCTGCTCCGGCCCCCGCAGCGGCTTCTGTCGCCCCGGCCCCCGTACCTGCCCCCGAACCCGTTGCCAAGACAGCCCAGCGTCCCGTGGTGGCGGCGCGCCCGGCCGTGGCGGCACCTGTGCCCGCCAGAGCGCCGTCGGCCTCGGCCCGGTCTACCTCGGGCCAGACTGTGCGGGTCCGCTCGCAACTGCTCGACCGTCTGGTCAACCAGGCCGGCGAGGTCATGATCACCCGTAGCCGACTGGACCAGCGGCTGGGCCAGCTCAACGGCTCGCTCGGTGAGTTGACGGCCAACCTGGACCGTCTGCGCACCCACCTGCGCGACGTCGAACTCCAGGCCGAGTCGCAGATGCAGTCGCGTCTGGCCCAGGCCAAGGACACGGCGCAAGGCTTCGACCCGCTGGAGTTCGACCGTTTCACCCGCGTGCAGGAGCTCACCCGCATGATGGCCGAGTCGGTCAACGACGTGGCCACCGTGCAGCGCAACCTGCAGCAGACCATCAGTGGCACCGAGGACGACCTGATCGCCCAGGCGCGCCAGACGCGCGAATTGCAGCGCGACCTGCTGCGCACGCGCATGATGGAATTCGAAGGTATCTCCGAGCGCCTCTATGGCGTGGTGCGCCAGGCGGCCAAGGACGCCGGCAAGCAGGTCAAGCTCGACATCACCGGCGGTACCATGGAAATCGACCGTGGCGTGCTGGACCGCATGACGCCAGCCTTCGAGCACATGCTGCGCAATTCCGTCGCACACGGCATCGAAAGCCCGCAGCAGCGCGAAGCCGCCGGCAAGCCCGCGGCCGGCACCATCACCATCGTCCTGCACCAGGAGGGCAATGACGTCTCGGTCGTGTTCAGCGACAACGGCGCCGGCCTCAACCTGCCGCGCATCCGCGAGAAGGCTCTGGCCCAGGGCCTGGTGGCACCGGGCCAGCCGCTCAGTGATGCCGACGCCGCGAACATGATCTTCATGCCGGGCTTCTCCACCGCAGCCAGCGTGACCGAGCTGGCCGGACGCGGTATCGGCATGGACGTGGTGCGTTCCGAAGTGCAGGCCCTGGGTGGCCGCATCGAAACCGCGACCACGGCCGGCGCCGGCACCAGCTTCAAGCTGGTGCTGCCCCTGACCACCGCTGTGACGCAGGTGATCATGCTGCGCATGGGTGAGCTGAGCGTGGGCGTGCCTGCCAACCTGGTCGAGATCGTGCGCCGTCTCACCTACGCCGAACTCGAACAGGCTTATGCCAAGGGCAGCATCGACTTTGGCGGAGAGGCCGTGCCGTTTTTCTGGTCCGGCGCACTCCTGCAAGCCTCGACGCGCAGCCGCGAGCATGTGGGCAAGACCCAGCCGGTCGTGCTGCTGCGCAGCGCTGGCCAGCGCCTGGCCATCCACGTCGATGAAGTGCTGGGCAACCAGGAAGTCGTGGTGAAGAACCTCGGCCCGCAGCTGGCTCGCATGCCGGGTCTGGCAGGCATGTCGGTGTTGGCCTCCGGTGCCGTGGTGCTGATCTACAACCCGGTGGCTCTGGCGACCGTGTTCGGCGACAAGGCCTATGAATTGCAGCAGGCTAGCAGCGAGCCGGCATCCGGCAAGCCGCTCATCCCTGTGACCGAGCAGGTGCTCCCGAGCACCGGTGGAGAACTGCCGCTCGTGCTGGTGGTGGACGACTCCATCACCGTGCGTCGGGTCACGCAGCGCCTGCTACGCCGCGAAGGTTATCGTGTGGCCATGGCCGCCGACGGCCTGCAGGCGCTCGAACGCCTGGCCGAGGAACGTCCGGCCGTGGTGCTGTCCGACATCGAGATGCCGCGCATGGACGGCTTCGATCTGGCGCGCAACATCCGCGCCGACGCCAAGCTGCGCGACCTGCCCATCATCATGATCACCTCGCGCATCGCCGAAAAGCATCGCGAGCATGCCAGGGAACTGGGCGTCGACCACTACCTGGGCAAGCCTTACGGCGAAGACGAGCTGCTCGCCCTCGTGAAGCACTATTGCACCCAGGCCGTCCCGGCCTGAGTTCAGACCACCCTGCAGGCCCGGCCTGCAGGGTTCAGTCCTCTTTTTCTCCCGGCTTCTTGACCACTGCGTAACGCGCCAGAGTGCGTGCGCGCGCTTCATCGTGTGCCACCAGCGGCAGCGGGTAGCCACTGCCCAGCGTCACACCGGCGGCGACCAGCTCGACCGGGCTGGCCAGCCAGGGGGCATACAGGGCCGCATCGGGCAGGGCGGCCAGCTGCGGCAGGTAACGGCGGATGAAACGGCCCTGCGGGTCGAATTTCTTGCTCTGGCTGATCGGGTTGAAGATGCGGAACCAGGGCTGGGCATCACAGCCGCTGGAGGCCACCCACTGCCAGCCACCGTTGTTGGCTGACAGGTCAAAATCATTGAGCTGTTCGGCGAAGTAACGTTCACCCCAGCGCCAGTCGATGCCCAGATCCTTCACCAGGAAGCTACCCGCCACCATGCGCAGGCGGTTGTGCATGTAGCCGCTCTGGTTGAGCTGGGCCATGGCGGCATCCACGATGGGGTAGCCCGTGCGGCCCTCGCACCAGGCGGCGTAGAGCGCTTGGGCGTGGGCACCCTGCTCCCAGGCGATCGCGTCGTAGGCCGGCTTGAAGGCCTGTGCCGCCACATGCGGGAAATTCGCCAGGATCTGGAAGTAGAACTCGCGCCAGACCAGCTCGCTGAGCCAGGTGGTCGCCCCCGGGCTGCCTTCCCCGCTGCGTTGCTGCGCCGTGGTGACCAGGCGGCGCAGCGAGACCGTGCCAAAGCGCAGGTGCACCCCCAGATAACTCGGACCTTTGAGGGCAGGGAAATCGCGCGTGGCATGGTACTGGTCCATGCGACTGAAGAACTCCTCGAACAGCTGGCGCGCGCCGCTGCTGCCCGTGGGGATCTTGAGCTGGCTCAGGTTGCTGGGCTCGAAGCCGAGTTCGGCCAGGGTGGGCACGGTGCGGCGCAGCGATTCGGGCCGCGGGGCCAGCCCGCCGGCCAGCGGTGCGCAGTCGAACACCGGCAACTGTGTGGCCTGCAGCCGCGCCAGCCAGGTCCGCTTGTAGGGCGTGAACACGGTGTAGGGTGTGCCGCCGCCCGTGAGGATTTCGCGGCCCTCGAAGATCACATGGTCCTTGCAGGTGTGCAGCGCGATGCCCAGGCTGGCCAGGGTGCCGCGCACGCGTGCATCGCGCGCCTGGGCTTGCGGCTCGTAATCGTGCGCAGCGTAGACGGCCTGCACGCCCAGGGCCTGGGCCAGGGCGGGTAGCGTGTCGGGCGCGTGGCCGTGCTGGACGATCAGGCCGGCTTCTTGCTGGCCGGCCAGGGCGCGCAGGTCTGCATCCAGCTCGACCAAGCTGTTGCGGATGAACTCCACCCGGCGGTCGGTGCGCGGCAACGGGTCGAGGATGTCGCGGTCGAAAATGAAGGCGCAATAGACCCGCCGGCACTGTTGCAGCGCCAGGTGGAGGGCGGCGTGGTCGTCCACCCGCAGATCGCGGCGGAACCAGACCAGGCCGGAATCGAAAGCTTTGCTCATGAAACGCTAAAATTGAGTAATGGCCAATGATTCTGCACCCATCAACCTCACGAATCATTTCCTGATCGCCATGCCCGGTCTGGCCGACGAGACTTTCGCCAAAAGCGTGGTCTACCTGTGCGAGCACAGCGAGCGGGGTGCGCTTGGCCTCATGATCAACAAGCCGACCGACATCAAGCTGCAGGGGCTGTTCGACAAGGTCGAGCTGCCGCTGGGGCGCGCCGACCTCAAGGATGCCCCGGTCTTTCACGGCGGTCCGGTACAGACCGAGCGCGGTTTTGTGCTGCACGAGGCCCTGCAGGAGCCGGCCCCCGAGAAGCCCGAGCCGGTCTACGCCTCCACCATGATGATCCCCGGCGGACTGGAGATGACCACTTCGCGCGACGTACTCGAAGCGCTGTCCACCGGTGCCGGTCCGAGCCGCGTGCTGGTCTCCCTGGGCTATTCGGCCTGGGGCCAGGGCCAGCTCGAATCGGAGATCGGCGAAAACAGCTGGCTCACAGTGCATGCCGACCCGATCGTGATCTTCGAGACGCCGGTGGCACAGCGCTACGACAAGGCCCTCGCACTGCTGGGCCTGCAGTCCTGGATGCTCTCACCCGATGCGGGGCACGCATGAGCGCCCTGCATGCGCCTGCCGTGACGTCCGTACCCGTTGCACAGCAAAGCTTTCTCGCTCTGGACTTCGGTCTCAAGCGCACCGGCGTGGCCGTGGGCAACCGCCTGCTGCGCCAGGCCCAGCCCCAACCCACCATCCGGGCCGAGGGAGACGCGCGTTTCGAGCGTGTGGCCGAACGCATCAAGGAATGGCAGCCTGACGCCCTGGTCGTCGGCGTGCCTTTCCACCCGGATGGCGCGCCGCATGAGAATACGGCGCGGGCGCAGAAGTTTGCGCGCCAGCTGCGCGGGCGTTTCGGCCTGCCGGTCTACGAGGTCGACGAACGCTACAGCACCACCGAGGCCCTGGCCGATGGCGCGGCCGATGCCGATGCGGGTGCGGCCTGCGTGATCCTGGAACAATTCTTGAGGAACCTGGAATGAGCGTACTCACCCTGGATGCCGAAGCCCTCTACGGCGAACTGCTGCGCGGCGTGCGTGGCCTTTGCACCGCAGAAACCCGCCTGGTCGGTGTGACCTCGGGCGGGGCCTGGCTGGCCGAGCGCCTGCAGCGTGAACTCAAGCTCGAGGGCGAGCACGGCACGATCTCCTCCGCCATGCACCGCGATGATTTCGCGCAGCGCGGCCTGGCCAGCGGCGGTCAGACGGTGCTGCCTTTCGATGTCAACGCGGCGCAGATCATCATCCTTGACGATGTGCTCTACACCGGGCGCACCATCCGCGCCGTCATCAACGAGCTGTTCGACTATGGCCGCCCGGCCTCGATCCAGTTGGCGGTGCTGGTCGACCGCGGTGGCCGCGAGCTGCCCATCCAGGCTGACTTTGCCGCCGCGCGTGTTGCCCTGCCGCCCAACCAGCTGCTGGAACTGGCGCGCGATGCGGACGACCGCTTCCACTTCCGGGTGGAGGCCGCCTGAGCGCGGCGACCGAACACAAGGCCCACACCATGCTCTACAAACGCAACCCCCAACTCAACAAGCACGGCGAGCTGATCCACCTGCTGTCCACCGAAGGGCTGCCGCGCGAGATCCTCACCCACATCCTCGACACGGCAGCCAACTTCGTCAGCGTCAGCGACCGCGAAGTGAAGAAGGTGCCGCTGCTGCGCGGCAAAAGCGTGTTCAACCTGTTCTTCGAGAACTCCACGCGCACGCGCACCACCTTCGAGATCGCCGCCACGCGCCTGAGTGCCGACGTCATCAACCTGGACATCGCGCGCTCCTCGGCCTCCAAGGGCGAGAGCCTGCTCGACACCATCGCCAACCTGAGCGCCATGGCGGCCGACCTCTTTGTGGTGCGCCACAGCGAGTCCGGCGCGCCCTACCTGATCGCCCAGCACGTGGCGCCGCACGTGCATGTGATCAACGCCGGCGACGGCCGCCACGCACACCCCACCCAGGGCCTGCTGGACATGTACACCATCCGGCATTACAAGAAGGATTTCAGCAACCTCACCGTGGCCATCGTCGGTGACGTGCTGCACTCGCGCGTGGCGCGCTCCGACATCCATGCGCTCACCACCCTGGGCTGCGCCGAAGTGCGCGTGGTCGGCCCCAAGACCCTGGTGCCATCCACCATGGCGCCCATGGGCGTGCGCGTCTGCCACACGCTGGAAGAAGGCATCAAGGGCGCCGACGTCATCATCATGCTGCGCCTGCAGAACGAGCGCATGAGCGGCGCGCTGCTGCCCTCCAGCCAGGAATACTTCAAGAGCTTTGGCCTGACGCCCGAGAAGCTGCAGCTGGCCAAGCCTGACGCCATCGTCATGCACCCGGGCCCGATCAATCGCGGCGTCGAGATCGATTCCAACGTGGTGGACGGCAAGCAGAGCGTGATCCTGCCGCAGGTCACCTTCGGTATCGCGGTGCGCATGGCGGTCATGAGCATCGTTGCAGGGAACGAGGCATAAGATGAAACTGTTGATCAAGGGCGGCCGCGTCATCGACCCCGCCAGCAATCGCGACGAGATCGCCGACGTGGCCATCGCCGCCGGACGCATCGTGGCCATCGGCAAGGTGCCGGCCGACTTCGCGCCCAACCGCGTGGTCGAGGCTGCAGGTTGCGTTGTCGCTCCGGGTCTGCTGGACCTGGCCGTGCGCCTGCGCGAGCCCGGGCATGAGCACGAAGGCATGCTCGAATCCGAGATGGCCGCCGCTGTGGCCGGTGGTGTCACCGGCCTGGCCTGCCCGCCCGACACCGACCCCGTGCTCGACGAGCCGGGTCTGGTCGAGATGCTCAAGTTCCGCGCCGAGAAGCTGCATCAGGCGCGTGTTTTCCCCATCGGCGCGCTCACGCGCAACCTGCAGGGCGAGATCCTGACCGAGATGGCCGAGCTCACCGAGTCCGGCTGTGTCGCCTTCAGCCAGGCCGACGTGCCCCTGGTCAACACCCAGATCCTGCAGCGCGCGTTCCAGTACGCGAGCACCTTCGGTTACGCGGTCTGGCTGCGTCCGAACGACCACTACCTGGGCCAGGGTGTGGCAGCCAGCGGTGCGCTGGCCACGCGCCTGGGCCTGTCTGGCGTGCCGGTGGCAGCCGAGACCGTCGCCCTGCACACCATCTTCGAACTCATGCGCGCCAGCGGTGCCCGCGCGCACCTGTGTCGCATCAGCAGCGCCGCCGGCCTGGCCCTGGTGCGCCAGGCCAAGGACGCGGGCCTGCCGGTCACCTGTGACGTGAGCATCAACTCCCTGCACCTGACCGACAACGACATCGGCTACTTCGATAGCCGCATGCGCCTCAACCCGCCGTTGCGCCAGCAGGCCGACCGCGAAGCCCTGCGCGAAGGCCTGGCCGACGGCAGCATCGACGCCCTGGTCTCCGACCACACGCCGGTGGACGAGGACGCCAAGATGCTGCCTTTCGCCGAAGCCGAACCCGGCGCCACCGGCG
>JAXMMJ010000028.1:0-8615 GCA_034366585.1 Hylemonella sp. | reverse complement strand
TTTTTGACTCGAACGCGCATGGCGGGAGTGATGCGGAGCTTCCCTAGGATAATCAGGCCATGTCCGACCCCCTGTCTGCCGCCCCCGGGCGCTGGCGCCTGTCGGTTGCGCCCATGATCGACTGGACGGACCGCCATTGCCGCTATTTCCACCGCTTGCTGAGCCGTCACGCCCGGCTCTACACCGAGATGATCACCACCGGTGCCCTGCTGCATGGCGATGTGACGCGCCATCTGCGCTTCAATGCCGAGGAGCACCCAGTGGCCTTGCAGCTCGGCGGCAGCGAACCGACCGACCTGGCCCGCTGTGCGAAGCTGGGTGAACAGTGGGGTTACGACGAGATCAACCTGAACTGCGGCTGTCCCAGTGAGCGCGTGCAGCGCGGCGCCTTTGGGGCCTGCCTGATGGCCGAGCCGAAGCTGGTGGCCGAGGGGGTGAAGGCCATGGTCGACGCCGTGTCCGTGCCCGTCACGGTGAAACACCGCATCGGCATCGACCGGACCGAGAGTTATGAGTTCGTGCGCGACTTCGTCGGCACGGTGGCCGAGGCGGGTTGTTCCACTTTCATCGTGCATGCACGCAACGCCTGGCTGCAGGGCCTGTCGCCGAAGGAAAACCGCGAGATCCCGCCGCTGCGCTACGAGCTGGTGCACCGGCTCAAGCACGACTTTCCGCAGCTGACCATCGTCATCAACGGCGGCCTCAACGCCGACGATCAGGTGTCGCGGGAATTGCGCCTGCTCGACGGCGTGATGATCGGGCGCGAGGCCTACCACAACCCCTGGTGGCTGGCCTCCTGGGACGAGCGGTATTTCGGTGCATCACCCTCGACCTTGACGCGCGAGACGGTGGAGCAGCAGATGGTGGACTACATGCAACGCGCCGCCGCCGAGGATGGCTGCCCCTGGTACGCGATTGCACGCCACATGCTGGGTTTGCGCCACGGCCTGCCCGGGGCGCGGCGCTGGCGCCAGGTCTGGAGCGACCACAAGCTCAAGCCGCTCGATCCGCGCGAAGTGATGGCGCTGGCGCACCAGGGACCCTCGGCGTGATTCGTCTCGCGCGCTTGCCGGCCGTGGCGCGGCGGGCTCAGTGCAGGCCGTTCTTGCGGCTGCCCATATAACTTTCAAATTCCGCCGCCGGCATGGGACGGGCGAAGTGGTAACCCTGGGCTTCGTCGCAGCCGAAGCTCTGCAACTGTTGCAGCAGGTCCGGGGTTTCCACGCCCTCGGCGATGGTGAGCAGGTCCAGGCTGTGCGCCATCTGGATGATGGCGCGCACGATGGCCGCGTCGTCCGGGTCGCTGGCAAGATCGCGGATGAAACTCTGGTCGATCTTGAGCTTGTCGATGTCGAAGCGCTTCAGATAGGACAGGCTGGAGTAGCCTGTGCCGAAGTCGTCGATGGCCAGCCTCACGCCCAGCTGCTTGAGGCGACGGACCGTGGCCATGACCTGCTCGACGTCCTGGATCAGGATGGATTCGGTCAGTTCCAGTTCCAGCCTTGACGGTTCCAGGCCCGTGCCGGCCAGCGCCTGCACCACGGTGTCCTCGACGCTGCCCCGCTGGAACTGCACGGCCGAGAGGTTGACCGCCATCATCATGGCGGGCAAGCCGGCGCTCTGCCAGGCCTGGGCCTGGCGGCAGGCTTCCCTGATCACCCAGTCGCCGATGGGCACGATCAGCCCGCTGTCCTCGGCCACCGGCACGAAACGAGCGGGATGGACCAGGCCGAATTCCGGGTGCTGCCAGCGCAGCAGGGCTTCGACGCCGATGACGCGGCCGCTGCCGAGCTCGATCTGCGGCTGGTAGTGCAGCACGAACTCGCCGCGCTCGAGCGCGCGGCGCAGGCCGCTGCGCATCAGCAGGTGTTCCACCGCTTCCTCGTCCATGGCTTCGTCGAAGAAACGATAGGTGTTGCGGCCCGCCTCCTTGGCGCGGTACATGGCCATGTCGGCCTTCTTGCGCAGGATGTCGAAGTCGCTGCCGTCCTGCGGGTAGAGCGCCACGCCGATCGAGGCCGAGGTCGAGAGCTCGTTGCCGTCGGAAAAGAAGGGTTCCTGCAGCAGCTCCATGATCTTGGAGAGCACCGGCAGGCAGCTCTCGGTGCCGTGCTGCTCGCGCAGGATGAGCACGAACTCGTCGCCCCCCTGGCGGCTGATGGTGTCGCTGTCGCGCACGCAATGCTTGAGCCGTGTCGCGACTTCCTTGAGCAGGGCGTCGCCGGTGGCGTGGCCCAGCGAGTCGTTGATCTTCGTGAAGTTGTACAGGTACAGGAAGACCAGGGCCAGGCCGCTGCGGCCACGCTCGGCCTGGGTGATGGCCTGCTGCAGCCGGTCTTCGAGCAGCAGTCGATTGGGCAGGCCGGTCAGCGGATCGTGGTAAGCCAGGAACTCGACCTTCTGCTCAGCCAGCTTGCGCTGCGTGATGTCCGAGCCGGTGCCGCGGTAGCCCTTGAAAACACCGTCCTCGAACACCGGCTTGCCATTGATCACGCACCAGCGCAGTTCACCATCCCGGCCCCTCAGCTGGTAGACAAAATCCTTGAAGGGCAGGCGTGCGTCGAGCACGCGGCGGTGCTCGGCCCACTGCTCCGGCGTCAGCCCCTCGATGGGCAGCTCCCAGCGGTGTTTGCCCAATCCGCTGTCGTCCTTGCTGGGCGGGGCAGCGAGCAGACCGCCGGAGATCTCGGTGAAGCGCAGGCTTGCATCCATTTCCCAGAACCAGTCCGAGGACATTTCCGAAAGATCGCGAAAGCGTGCTTCCTCGTTTCTCAGGTGCTGCTCGGCGGCGACGCGTTCGGCGATTTCATGCTGCAGCTGTTCGTTGATCGTCGCCAGTTCCTGGGTGCGCGCCTCGACCCGCCGTTCGAGTTCATGGCGCGCTTCGGCCAGGGCACCCTGCGCGGCCTTCTGGGCGCTGATGTCTTCGCTGATCCAGATCGCGCCCTGGCTGCCGTCCAGGTTGGGGATGGCCTTGGCCAGGTGCCGGCTCCAGATCACGACACCGTCGTTCCTGCGCGCATGACGCCATTCGATATCCACGAGCTCGCCGCGGGCCAGCATCGGGCCGACGGCCGCGCCGAAGGCCTGGTAGTCTGCATCGTCGGCAAAAAAGGCCCGTGCGTACTCGCCGATCAGGGTGCCAGGTGCCCAGCCATAGATGGCTTCCATGCGCGGGTTGCAATGCACGATCTGGCCGTTGCGCGTGAAGAGGATGCCCACCGACGCGTTTTCCAGGATGGCCTGCTGGCGTTGCAGCAGTTCGTCCAGGCTGGCCCGCTCACGTAGACGGTCGCTGACGTCCTCGATGATCCAGATCGTGCCCTCGGCGGTGTTGGCCGGGTTGATGGCCTTGGCCCGCAGATGGCAGTGGACCTCACTGCCGTCCTTGCGGCGCATGGGCTGTTCAACGTCCAGCAGCTCGCCACGCGCCAGCAGCGGGCCGGCCGCTTGGCCCATGGCCTCGTAGGCTTCCTGGCTGGGATAAAAGACGGAGCCCGGCTGGCCCACCAGTTCACCGTGCGGCCAGCCGTAGATTTCGGAGGAACGCGGGTTGCAGTGCAGGACCTTGCGGTCGCGCGTGAACACGATCCCGACCGAGGCGTTTTCCAGAATGGCCTGATATTCCAGCAAGGTTTGCTGGATGCCGGGTTTCAAGCTGTCGCCGGTCGGTAGGGCCATGAACTCAGGATAGGGCAATTCAGGCTGGGCGGCCAGTGCAAAAGTCTCAGGTTGCCGCTTCGAGTCCGTTGCGGAAGTGTTCCAGCATCCTTTGCGTGGCGGCGTTGGCGTCGCGTGCCTGCAGCGCGGTCATGACGGCGCGGTGTTCGGTCAGTGACTCCTCGATGCGACCGGACTTGAGCAGCGAGTGGTGCCGGTTGAGCTTCATGACCTTGCGCAAGTCGGCCACCATCTGGTTGCGCCAGCGGTTGTCGGCGATCTCCAGCAGGCGCATGTGGAAGCGTTCGTTGAGTTCGAAGAAACGATCCCGGTTCTGGGTGCTGGCTTCCAGTGCCTCGTGCAGGCTTTGCAGTTCGCGCAACTGCTCGTCCGTGGCGTGCCGGGCCACCATGCCGGTCGCGTCGGATTCCAGCAGACCCAGCAGATGGTAGATGTCCACCAGGTCTTTTTCATTGACCTCGGTGACGTAGGCGCCGCGGCGCACCTTCATGGTCACCAGGCCTTCGGCGGCCAGGACCTTGAGCGCCTCGCGCAGGGGGGTGCGGCTGATGCCGTAGTCCTCGGCGATCTTCAGTTCGTCGATCCAACTGCCGGGCTCCAGTTCGCGGTTGAAGATGCGCTGGCGCAGCAGTTCGGCCACTTCTTCATACAGGGCCCGGGGAGAGAGGGAGACGGCGGACATGGCCGGGATTGTAAGCTCAAAGAATATTTTGCATCAATAATTATGAATGATGTAAACTCCGCGCAACAATTTAAAGGGCCTCCCCGGGGCCGCCGCTTTGCCATGAACCAGAAAAAGACCGAGTTCCAACAAGCCAGCCTCGAGGCCTGGCACAAGGCTGCCGCCAAGTCTGCGCCGGGCGGCGACGTGAACGCCCTGAACTGGCTCACGCCCGATGGCATTTCGGTCAAGCCGCTGTACACCGCGGCCGACCTGCAGGGCCTGCCGCACGCCGACACGCTGCCCGGTTTCGAGCCCTATCTGCGCGGCCCGCAGGCCACCATGTACGCGGTGCGGCCCTGGACCATCCGCCAGTACGCAGGTTTTTCCACGGCCGAGGAATCCAACGCCTTCTACCGCAAGGCCCTGGCGGCCGGCGGCCAGGGCGTGAGCGTGGCCTTCGATCTGGCGACCCACCGCGGCTACGACAGCGACCACCCGCGCGTGACGGGCGACGTGGGCAAGGCCGGCGTGGCCATCGATTCGGTGGAGGATATGAAGATCCTGTTCAGCGAGATCCCGCTGGACAAGGTCTCGGTGTCCATGACCATGAACGGCGCCGTGCTGCCCGTGCTGGCGGGTTATGTGGTGGCGGCGGAAGAGCAGGGCGTCAGCCAGGACCAGTTGAGCGGGACCATCCAGAACGACATCCTCAAGGAGTTCATGGTCCGCAACACCTATATCTACCCGCCCGAGCCGAGCATGCGCATCATCGGCGACATCATCGAGTACACGGCGAAGCACATGCCGAAGTTCAACTCGATCTCGATCTCGGGTTATCACATGCAGGAAGCCGGCGCCAACCAGGCACTGGAACTGGCCTTCACCCTGGCCGACGGCAAGGAGTATGTGAAGACGGCGATTGCGAAGGGCATGGACGTGGACGACTTCGCGGGTCGCCTGAGCTTCTTCTGGGCGGTCGGCATGAACTTCTATCTTGAGATCGCCAAGATGCGCGCGGCGCGCCTGCTGTGGTGCCGCATCATGAAGGGTTTCAACGCCAAGAATCCCAAGAGCCTGATGCTGCGCACGCACAGCCAGACCTCGGGTTGGAGCCTGACCGAGCAGGACCCCTACAACAACGTGGTGCGCACCACCATCGAGGCCATGGCCGCGGTTTTCGGCGGCACGCAGAGCCTGCACACCAACAGCTTCGACGAAGCCATTGCCCTGCCGACCGAGTTCAGCTCGCGCATTGCGCGCAACACGCAGCTCATCATCCAGGAAGAGACGCATATCACCAACGTGATCGATCCCTGGGCCGGCAGCTACATGATGGAAAAGCTCACGCAGGACATGGCCGATGCGGCCTGGACCATCATCGAAGAGGTCGATGCCATGGGCGGCATGACCAAGGCGGTGGACAGCGGCTGGGCCAAGCTCAAGATCGAGGCTGCGGCGGCCGAAAAGCAGGCCCGCATCGACAGCGGCAAGGACGTGATCGTCGGTGTCAACAAGTACAAGCTCAAGAAAGAAGACCCGATCGACATCCTCGAGGTCGACAACGTCAAGGTGCGCGATGGCCAGATCGCGCGCCTCAAGGCCATCCGTGCCAGCCGGGACGCCCAGGCCGTTCAGGCGGCACTGGATGCGCTCACCCTGGCCGCCGAGCAGGGCAGTGGTAACCTGCTCGACCTGAGCATCCGGGCCATCCGCCTGCGCGCCACGGTGGGCGAGGTCAGCGATGCGCTGGAGAAGGTCTTTGGGCGCCATCGCGCCGATACGCAAAAGGTGACCGGTGTGTACGCAGCTGCCTACGACTCGGCCGAGGGCTGGGAAACCCTGAAGAAGGAAATCGCCGACTTCGCGACGGCGCAGGGTCGCCGTCCGCGCGTGATGATCTCCAAGCTGGGCCAGGACGGCCATGACCGCGGCGCCAAGGTGGTGGCCACGGCCTTTGCCGACCTGGGCTTTGACGTGGACATGGGCCCGCTGTTCCAGACGCCCGAAGAGTGCGCCCGCCAGGCCATCGAGAACGATGTGCATGCCGTGGGTGTGTCCACGCTGGCGGCAGGCCACAAGACCCTGGTGCCGGCCATCATCGCCGAGCTGAAGAAGCAGGGTGCGGACGACATCATCGTTTTCGTCGGCGGTGTCATTCCGCGTCAGGACTACGACTTTCTCTATGAAGCGGGCGTCAAGGGCATCTACGGCCCCGGCACCCCGATCCCGGCCAGCGCCAAGGACGTGCTGGAACAGATCAAGAAAGCGAACGCTTGAAAGAGGCGGCGGTGAGCCATCCTCCACTACTGGACGGCATCCTGCAGGGCACCCCCGCCCAGCAGCGCCGTGCCATGGCCAAGGCCATCACGCTGCTCGAATCGACGCGGGCCGATCATCGGGCGCAGGGCGACGAGCTGCTGACAGCGCTGCTGCCGCACACCGGCGGCGCGTTCCGCTTGGGCATCAGCGGCGTGCCTGGTGTGGGCAAGTCCACCTTCATCGAGGCGCTGGGCCTCTACCTCATCGGCCATGGGCATCGCGTGGCGGTTCTGGCGGTGGATCCGTCTTCCAGCGTGTCCGGTGGCTCCATCCTGGGCGACAAGACCCGCATGGAGAAACTCTCCGTGCATGAACAGGCCTATATCCGCCCCAGCCCCAGCAGCGGCACCCTGGGTGGCGTGGCCGAGAAGACGCGCGAGGCCATGCTGGTCTGCGAGGCCGCGGGTTACGACATCGTCATCGTCGAGACCGTGGGCGTGGGCCAGAGCGAAACCGCCGTGGCCAGCATGACCGACATGTTCTGCCTGATGCAGTTGCCCAATGCCGGCGACGACCTGCAGGCCATCAAGAAGGGTGTGATGGAGCTGGCCGACCTGGTGGTGATCAACAAGGCCGACATCGACGCCGCGGCCGCCACGCGTGCGCAGGCGCAGATCACCTCGTCCTTGCGCTTGCTGGGCCAGCACGGCAACCCCGAGCACGCGCACCATGACGAGAAGATCTGGCACCCGAAGGTGGTCCAGCTCAGTGCCTTGCTGGGCCAGGGTGTGGACAGCTTCTGGGCTGCAGTCACGCAGTTCCGTGCGCTGCAGGTCGCCAGCGGCAAACTGGCGGCGCGGCGCGAGGGCCAGGCCCAGGCCTGGATGTGGGAGCGCATCGAGGCGGGTCTGCGACTGGCCTTTCGCGCGCATCCGCAAGTGCGCAAATTGCTGCCTGTGTTGAGCACGGAAGTCATCGCCGGCCGTCTGGCCGCCTCAACCGCCGCACGCCAGCTGCTGCAGGCCTACGAACACAAAACCTGAACGAATCAACAGAGGACGAACCATGCACGACATCCTGGAACAACTGGAGCAAAAACGCGCCGCAGCCCGGCTGGGCGGGGGTGATAAGCGCATCGCCGCACAGCATGCCAAGGGCAAGCTCACGGCGCGTGAGCGCATCGAGGTGCTGCTCGATGAAGGAACCTTCGAAGAGTGGGACATGTTCGTGGAACACCGCTGCGTGGACTTCGGCATGGAGGAGCAGAAGGTGCCGGGTGACGGCGTGGTCACGGGCTACGGCATGATCAACGGCCGACTGGTGTTTGTCTTCAGCCAGGACTTCACGGTGTTCGGCGGGGCGCTGTCTGAAACCCATGCCGAGAAGATCTGCAAGGTGATGGACCAGGCCATGAAGGTCGGAGCGCCGGTGATCGGCCTCAACGATTCGGGCGGTGCGCGCATCCAGGAAGGCGTGGCGTCGCTCGGCGGCTACGCCGAAGTGTTCCAGCGCAATGTGATGGCCTCCGGCGTCATTCCGCAGATTTCGCTGGTGATGGGCCCCTGCGCCGGCGGCGCGGTGTATTCGCCGTCGATGACCGACTTCATCTTCATGGTGCGCGATTCGAGCTATATGTTCGTGACCGGCCCGGAAGTGGTGAAGACGGTGACGCACGAGGAAGTCACCGCAGAGGACCTCGGCGGTGCGACCACGCACACCACCAAGTCTGGCGTGGCCGATCTGGCCTTCGAGAACGACGTCGATGCGCTGATGTACACCCGCCGCCTGTTCAACTACCTGCCGCTGTCCAACCGCGAGAAGCCGCCGGTGCGTCCGAGCACCGACCCGACCGACCGCCTCGACCCCAGCCTCGACACGCTGGTGCCGGCCAACGCGAACCAGCCCTACGACATGAAGGAGCTGATACTCAAGATCGTAGTTGACGGCGACTTCTTCGAGATCCAGCCCGACTATGCGAAGAACATCGTCGTCGGCTTCGCGCGCATGGAAG
>JAXMMJ010000027.1:0-88272 GCA_034366585.1 Hylemonella sp. | reverse complement strand
TTGCAGCTGCTGCCCCTGCCCTATCCGCTGCTTGAAGATATCTAAGGCAGTGCTGAATAAGCCCTGGCGATGGGCTGCGCCTCGCATCGGGATGGGATGCAAGGCGCAAACCACAGCCATAGCCCCCGCTATGGCGAGGATTTGCAACGCCGCAGACCGCCCGATGCGAGGATGCAGCACGCGTCAGGGGCTTGTTCAGCATTGCCCTAAGGCAGGGCTCGGACCATCTCGATGTGGGGGATGCCGGCCTCCTCGAACGGTTCCCCCTGCGGCTGGAAGCCGAGCTGCAGATAGAAGGCTTCTGCACTGCGCTGGGCATGCAGCAGGACGGCACGGTCACCGCGTTGTACTGCGGCTTGCAGCAGTGATTGCAGGAGGTCGCGCCCCAGCCCGCTCCCGCGCAGCACGCGCGTGACCGCCATGCGCCCGATCCTGGCCACGTCCGGCCCGTGCTGCAGCAGACGCCCCGTGGCCACCGGCATGCCCAGGCGGTTGTAGGCCACGGCGTGCAGGGCCGTGGCATCGTCCTCATCCCACTCCAGTTCCAGCGGGATCTGCTGCTCCTGCACGAAAACCTCGGTGCGCACCTGGCGCGCCGCCTCGCCCAGCTGGGCCCAGGTGCCGCGGCGGATCTCCACCATGGCCTCGCCGGCCTCAAAACCCGTCAGCGTGTCGCGCAGGGCCTGCGGCACCGGCTTGGACTTCTGCGTCGCCGGGTCGGCGTAGACGTAGATGAGCTCACCCTCGACCAGCAGCATGTCGCCGCGGAACACGCCGCCGCGAAACTGGATCGACGAGTTGCCAATGCGCTCGCACTTCATGCCGATGTGCAGCTGGTCGTCGTAGCGGGCCGAGGCGTGGTACTCCAGGCCGGCTTTTTTCACGTACAGGTCGCCGCCCAGATGCTCCATGGCCGCCTCGTAAGGCAGGGCCAGGGCGCGCCAGTAATCGCTGATGGCCGTGTCGAAGTACATCAGGTAGTGCGCGTTGAAGACAATCTTCTGCATGTCCACCTCGGCCCAGCGTACACGCAGGAGGTGGAAAAAGCGGAAGTCGGCGCGGGTGACGGTGTGCTTGCTCATGCGGTCTGAAAGGCGTTTTTCAGGGCCCGTGCGGCATCGGCGTGGGCCTGCAGGGCTTCGGGAATGGCGCGGCCCATCTTGATGAACTCGTGCACCACGCCGCGGTAGATCTCCAGGTCGACGGCCACGCCGGCAGCGCGCAGCTTGTCGGCGTACAGCACGCCCTCGTCCACCAGCGGGTCGCATTCGGCCAGGCCGATCCAGGCCGGCGCCACACCATCCACATCCGGCGCGTGCAGCGGCGCAAAGCGCCAGTCATCGCGGTCGGCCGGGGTGTTGACGTACTGGTTGAAGAAATAAGTGATGTGCGGCTCCTCGATCACGAAGCCATGGGCAAAGGTCTTGTGCGAGGGGGTGTCCTGGTGGGCGGCGCACCCCGGATAGAACAGCAGTTGCAGCGCCAGCGGCAGGCCGGCGTCGCGCGCCTCCAGGGCGGTGACGATGGCCAGCGTGCCGCCCGCGCTGTCGCCGCCCACGGCCAGGCGGCTGCCATCCAGGCCCAGGGCCCCGGCCTGCGCGGCCAGCCACTGCAGGGCATCCCAGGCGTCGTTGGAGGCGGTGGGGAACTTGTGCTCGGGCGCCAGCCGGTAATCCACCGAGATCACGGCGCAGTGCGCCAGATGGCTCAGGTGGCGGCACAGCGCATCGTGCGTGGCCACGCTGCCGATGGTGAAGCCGCCGCCGTGGAAGTAGAGCAGCACCGGCAGATGGTCCTGCGCCGGCGCATAAAGCCGGGCCGCCAGCGCCTGGCCATCGCGTGCCGGGATGCTCAGGTCCTGCACACGCGCCAGTTTGTGCCCCGGGATGTCCAGCATGCTGGAGCCCACCTCGTAGACCTGGCGTGCCTGCTGCGGGCTCAGTGCATGCAGGGGCAGCTGGCGAGTGCGCGCCATGCGGTCCAGCACCTGGTGCATGGCGGGGGTCAGCAGGGCCCGCGGGTTGCGTTGGTGACTCATGGGTGGGGATTTGCTTGCTAAAGTGGCTCGACTCGGAGTTTTTGATCGTACACCGCGGAGACAAACCACCATGGCGCTTATCTACTACATCACCCAGGTCCAGTTCGATTTCGGCGCCATCAGGCTGCTGAAGCAGGAGTGCGAACGTAACGGCATCAGCCGCCCGCTGATCGTGACCGATGCCGGCGTCAAGGCCGCCGGCCTGCTGCAGAAGGCGCTGGACGCCCTGCCCGGCATGCGTGCGGCTGTGTTCGACCAGACCCCGTCCAACCCGACCGAGGCCGCCGTGCGGGCTGCCACCGCGATCTACCAGGCGCAGCAGTGCGACGGCCTGATCGGGCTGGGGGGTGGCAGCGCCATCGACTGTGCCAAGGGCGTGGCGATCGCCGCCACGCACGCAGGCCCTTTGAAGACCTACGCCACCATCGAAGGCGGCTCACCGAAGATCACCGAGCGCGTGGCGCCGCTGATCGCCGTGCCCACCACGGCGGGCACCGGCAGCGAAGTTGCGCGTGGTTCCCTCATCATCGTCGACGACGGCCGCAAGCTGGGTTTCCATTCCTGGCACCTGGTGCCCAAGACCGCCATCTGCGACCCCGAGCTCACGCTGGGCCTGCCCGCGAAGCTGACGGCCGCCACCGGCATGGACGCCATCGCCCACTGCATGGAGACCTTCATGGCCCCGGCCTTCAATCCGCCGGCCGACGGCATTGCACTGGACGGTCTGCAGCGCGCCTGGGCGCATATCGAGCGTGCCACCAGGGATGGCAGTGACCGCGAAGCGCGCCTGAACCTGATGAGCGCATCCATGCAGGGCGCCATGGCCTTCCAGAAGGGCCTGGGCTGCGTGCATTCCCTGAGCCACAGCCTGGGCGGCGTGGACCCGCGCCTGCACCACGGCACACTCAACGCCATGTTCCTGCCGGCGGTCATCAACTTCAACGCCGGTGCCGAATCGATCCAGAAGGAGTCGCGCCTGCTGCGTCTGGCCCAGGCCATGAACCTGGACTCGGCCGGCGACATCGCCTTGGCCATCAAGGACATGAACGCCCGCCTGGGCCTGGCCAGCGGCCTGCGTGAGATGGGTGTGAGCGAAAGCCAGTTCGACCCGATCATCAGCGGCGCACTGGCCGACCACTGCCACAAGACCAACCCGCGCATCGCCAGCGCGGACGACTACCGGACCATGCTGCAGCAGGCGATGTAAGCCTGAAGGCTGGGTTCTGCTTACTTGAACAGGCAGTTCTTGGCGTAGTCGGCCGCCTCGTTGGCCGTCCAGTCGCCCTTGGGCTTGGCCTGCAGCTGCTCACACCAGGCCTTGCTGCCGACTTCAGGCGAGCAGGCCGTCAGCATCATGAAAATGGCGAGTGTGGCAATCAGCTTGTGCATGGGAAGCTCCTGGGAAGGGAATAGGCGCGGCCTTCACAGCGGCTGCAGTTGCGCCGGGTCAGGCTGGTCCAGCCAGGCCTGGAACTCGTCGGCCAGCTGGCGGCTCATCTGCACGGCCTGGCTCCAGGCCTGCACACGCGCGGCCAGGTCGTTGCCGTAGTGGGTGAAGTCCTTGCGGTCGGGCAGCTTGCCGTTGGGCAAGGTCCTGATCCATTCGGGGTTCGGTGCCAACAAGAGCATATTGTCCAGATGGTGCGTAGCCCGATGCCGCCACGGCAATCCCTTGTCCAGCCAGCCCGGCACCACGGCGCGCTGGAAATGCAGGTAGAGCACCAGGCCGGGCCGCTGTGCGGCATCGGGGGCCGCGGCGTAGTTCAGGTGCAGGTGGTAGTCGGTGATGCCACCGTCCCAGTAGGCGCCGGGCGGCGCGCCAGGGATGTCGTGCACGGCCTGCAATGCGAAGGGAATCGAGCAGCTGGCCTGCAGCGCCGGGTAAAAGTTGGCCGCATCCAGTGGCAGCTGACGGGTGCGGTAGTCGTGGCTGTCAAAGGGCAGCGCGGCATGGCGAGTGGAAAACACCACGCGCTCCAGCCAGGCGCCCATGGCCTTGCGCCGTACCGTATTGGTGAGGAAGGCCCCCATGTAACCCAGTGGCGTGCGCAGACCGTGTTCGCGCCGCAAGATATGGCGGCCGCGCGAGGTCACAACATGCAGGTGGTAACGCGGATGCTGCAGCACCTGCGCTTCACGGCCGCCGTAGAAAGAGCGCAGGTTCTGTCCGAACATCTCGCTCACATGGCGGGCGCTGGGCAGCTTGTTGCCGGGCCGGAACTCGTAATGCTGGCGTATGTAGTCGTGCTCCAGGCGTTCGAAGGCGGCCACCGGATCGTCCAGGCAGGCGGTGGCCATGCGCCAGGCCCCGATCGAGGCGCCGACCAAGTCGACCGGCTGGGCCGATTGCGGCAGCCACTGGCCGAAGAGGTAGCGGTCCAGCGCCCCCAGGATCAGCCCCTTGGGGCCGCCGGCGGCGGCCGGGATGGTGTGGATATGAGCAGGCAACAAGCCATGCTGGCGGATGTGCTCGCGGGCCGCCGGCCCGGCGTACAGACTCAAAGCTTTCATGCGGGAAGAATCAGGGAAACCGGTACTCAGGTATGGGCGGACCAGTCAAAGGGGTCCTGCTGCAGCACCATGTCGATGTCCAGGTCCAGCACCTCGCCGACTTCGCCGGGAAAGGTCACGGCCAGGGCACGCTCGTTGAGCTTGGCCTCCCGGGCCCGGGCGCGCCAGGTGGCGAGGTGGATGACCCCAGCCAGCGGCTCATAGACGTTGTTGGAGAACGGTGCGTACTGGTGCTCCAGGGCATCGATGATGGGCTGCGGAAAGTGCCACTGGCGTGCATAAGCCGCCCCGACATGGGCATAGTTGTAGCCAAAGCGCAGGAACTCGGCCTTGGCGCGCTTGAGGTCCAGCGGCCCGATCTCCTTGTTCAGCAGGGCCATTTCGGCGGGCATGCCGGCGTGCATGACCAGTTCGCCGATCGCATGGATCAGGCCGCAGGTGAAGGCGGCGCCCTGGTTCTGCCGCGTCACGCCGGCCAGCGAACGCGCCAGCTTGGCCACGTTGAGGCTGTAGACCCAGAACTGCGGCAGGTTGATGCCGGGGATGCCCTTGAGCGAGGCTGCCGAGGCGGCCTCGGACGCCATGTGGCGGATGTGGGAAAGCTCCAGGATGGCCAGGGCCTCGGCGGCGCTGTTGACCTTGCCCGAGAGCCGGAACGGCGGGGTGTTGGCCGTCTGCAGCACACGCGTGGTCAGGGCCGGGTCGGTACTGATCAGCTGGGTGATGTTCTTCAGGTCGGCGACCTCACGGTCCAGTTCGCTGAGCAGCAGCGCAACGACCTTGGGGATGCTGGGCAGCACGATGGGTGACGCCAGCAGGGCATTCAACTCCATGCTTGCAGTCTCCGGGCATCGTTATGGCTCATGGCGCCATTATGTCCTGCCCTCACCCGCCACGTCGAGTGACGAGGCCCCCAGGCGACAGGGGCGTGAGCCGGTCCACGCCACCCGCGGCCCTCCCGCCCCAAGGCTCAGCGCTTGAGCTTCGCAAAGGCCGAAGCCATGGCCGATTGCGGCGCCGGGCCGCTGTCGCGGCGCGGCTGCTGCTGGCCCCGCCCTGCCCCTTCATAACGGTTCTCGCGCGGAGCGTCGCGGCGGGCCGGGGCGGCGTCGAGTTTCATGGTCAGGCTGATGCGCTTGCGCGCCACGTCCACTTCCAGCACCTTGACCTTGACGATGTCGCCGGTCTTGACGACCTCGCGCGCGTCGCTCACGAACTTGTTGGCCAGCTGGCTCACGTGCACCAGGCCGTCCTGGTGCACGCCCAGATCGACGAAGGCGCCGAACTGGGCCACGTTGCTGACCGTGCCTTCGAGCACCATGCCCTCGGTCAGGTCCTTGATGTCGTCCACACCCTCGTTGAAGCGCGCCACCTTGAAGTCCGGCCGCGGGTCGCGGCCCGGCTTTTCCAGCTCGCCCAGGATGTCCTTGACGGTGATGACACCGAACTGTTCGTTGGCGAACAGCTCGGGCTTGAGGGTCTTGAGCATCTCGGCGCGGCCCATGAGCTCGGCCACCGGCTTGCCGGTCTGCGCCATGATCTTTTCCACCACGGGGTAGGTCTCGGGGTGCACCCCCGTCATGTCCAGCGGGTTGTCGCCGCCGCGGATGCGCAGGAAACCGGCGCTCTGCTCGAAGGTCTTGGCACCCAGGCCGGTGACCTTGAGCAGGTCCTGCCGGCTGCCGAAGGCGCCGTTGGCCTCGCGCCAGCGCACCACGGCCTTGGCCACACTGCCCGACAGGCCGGAGACACGCGACAGCAGCGGCACGCTGGCGGTGTTCAGGTCGACGCCCACCGAGTTCACGCAGTCTTCCACCACGGTGTCCAGGCTGCGCGCGAGTTCGCTCTGGTTCACGTCGTGCTGGTACTGGCCCACGCCGATGGACTTGGGGTCGATCTTCACCAGTTCGGCCAGCGGGTCCTGCAGGCGCCGCGCAATGCTGGCCGCGCCGCGCAGGCTCACGTCCACATCGGGCATTTCCTGTGAAGCGAACTCGCTGGCCGAATAGACCGAGGCGCCAGCCTCGCTGACCACCACCTTTTCGATGGCCTTGTCGACCTTGGCGGCGAGCTTGATCAGGTCGGCCGCCAGTTTGTCGGTTTCGCGGCTGGCCGTGCCGTTGCCGATGGCGATCAGGTTCACGCCGTGCTTTTCGACCAGCCGGGCCAGGGTGAGCAGCGAGCCGTCCCAGTCGTTGCGCGGCTCGTGCGGGTAGACCGTGGCCGTGTCCACCAACTTGCCCGTGGCGTCGACCACGGCCACCTTGACACCGGTGCGGATGCCCGGGTCCAGGCCCATGACCACACGCGGCCCGGCCGGAGCGGCCAGCAGCAGGTCGCGCAGGTTGTCGGCAAAGACCTTGATGGCCACTTTCTCGGCCTCTTCGCGCAGGCGGGCAAAGAGGTCGCGCTCGGTCGAGAGGCTGAGCTTGACGCGCCAGGTCCAGGCCACGCACTTGCGGATCAGGTCGTCGCCCGGGCGGGCCTTGTGGCTCCAGCCCAGGTGCAGGGCGATCTTGCCCTCGGCGATCGAGGGCTTGCCCGGTTCCGGTTCGACTGGCAGCACGAGCTTGGCGTCGAGGATTTCCAGCCCACGGCCGCGAAAGACGGCCAGGGCCCGGTGCGAAGGTACCCGGCCGATGGGTTCGTCGTAATCAAAATAGTCGCGGAACTTGGCCACGTCGGGGTGGTTCTCGTCCTTGCCGCTGGCCAGCTTGCTCTGGAACAGGCCCTCCTGCCACAGCCACAGTCTCAGCGACTGCACCAGGGCCGCGTCCTCGGCCCAGCGCTCCGAGAGCAGGTCGCGCACACCGTCCAGGACGGCGGCCACGGTCGTGAAATCGTCGCCGGCCTCGGTTTTGTCCTTCAAGACAAAGGCTTCGGCCTCGGTGGCCGGGTTCAGGCCCGGATCGGCAAACAACTTGTCCGCCAGCGGCTCCAGACCCGCTTCGCGAGCAATCTGGCCTTTGGTGCGGCGTTTGGGCTTGTAGGGCAGGTCGAGATCTTCGAGTTCCTGCTTGGTCGGCGCGGCCAGGACGGCAGCGCGCAGCTCAGGCGTGAGCTTGCCCTGCTCTTCGATGCTCTTGAGTACGGCCTCACGCCGGTCTTCCAGTTCCCGCAGGTAGGCCAGCCTGGCTTCCAGTTCCCGCAGCTGGATGTCGTCCAGCCCGCCGGTGGCTTCCTTGCGGTAACGGGCGATGAAGGGCACCGTGGCCCCCCCGTCCAGCAAGGCCACGGCGGCCTCGACCTGCTGTACTCGAACCCGGATTTCCTGCGCGATCTGCGCGATGATTTTCTGCATGACTCTTGGGTAGACCACCGGCCAGGGCGGCCGGTCAAGGGAAACAAAGTGAGCGAGTGTGCCACAGCTGCAACAGCATTTGTCAGGGAAATTCCTACACGAGGATCAGGCAAATTCCGACTCAAGTATTTTTGCCTTTTGCAAATAATGAACTTGACGCCGTCACCAGGAGGAAGCAGGCATTCGTCTGCAGTGCTCACGTCATCACATCAAGGTCACATCATGAACATTTCCACCTCGCTGCACCCCCATGCCCTGGACCGCATCGGATACTCGACCACTATACCAACGAGTGCCCTTGCCGCAGGTGGAGCCGAGGAACGGTTGCCCTTCACGGTACGACTTGTGCGCAATGAGCAAGACCTGAAGAAGGCGGTTGATATTCGTCATGCAGCCTATGCACGACATATGCCTTCGGTCGCGGAGACCCTGAAAGAACCTGAAGCGCTGGATCTGGATGTTGCTGCGGCAGTGCTTCTGGCGGAGTCGAAACTCGATGGTTCGCCTATCGGCACCATCCGTATCCAGTCCAATCGGTTTCGCCCCCTCGCTCTGGAGCAAGCGATTGAAGTTCCTGACTGGCTCAAAGGAAAGACCATGGCCCACGTTAGCCGTCTGGGCGTTGCGCAAGGGCTTTCAGGGCGCTTGGTCAAGACCATGCTTATCAAGGCCAGCTTTCAGTATTGCGAAAACAACGGGATCGACTGGGCCATTGTCGCTGCCAGATCTCCGTTGGACAGGCAGTACGCCGCACTCATGTTCGAGGACATCTTCCCCGGCGCCGGGTACACACCGCTGCCCCATATGAACAATGTTCCGCACCGCGTGATGGGCTTTGAGATTGCATCTGGCAAGTCACGCTGGGCTGCCGCACAACATCCCCTGTTGGACTTTTTCTGCAATACCTATCATCCGGACATCGATGTCTTTGACGACCAGGGCCAGCTCGTATCGCTGAGTTTCGATCAGAGTCGGACCCAACAGGCGGTACGCGTCCAATAGCCGTGCGGCGCTGTCCTGCGCCTTCAAGTACCAGCAGTGGGACTGGCGGCCTCCTTGCAGGAAACTGACAACATGCGCAAGCTTGTTTTTGGTTTTTCATGCCGGTTACACCCGCTTCAGGATAGACTCCAACGTCCAGCGCAGTAAATTCGACTGCGCAGATGAGGGACGAGACTTGAAGCAATCCGGAGCATTCCTTCGAGGGACAATCGAGGCGATTCCAGAGAGGTTACTTTCTGGAATCGCCATCTATGTGGTGCCCATCGCCATTGGCCTGGTGTCCCTGCTGGCCTTGATTGTTTGGGATGAGCACTACTCAGCCGACCCCGAGCAGAAGCTCAGCTTGCGCGCATTCATGGAATCGGATGCCACCTTGTCCCTGACCAAGGCACGGGACAAGCTGATCGACACGCCCGATTCAAGTCAATTTGAGTCCAAGCTTTCGGAAAAGCCCGTCTGGTTTGGCCTCAGCCTGAAGGATCGACATCCTCTCGACAAAACCATAGAGCTTCCCTCGCGCCATGTGACAGACATGACCTGCTGGGATGCCGCCACCTTGCAAGTTCTGGGTGGACTTACGGGCAAATCGCTTCATGGTCAGATCAGCGCCATCAAGGCTGGATATCAGCTCAAGCTTGGCGGAACGACCAACGAGATCATCTGCCGCGCCCATTTTGTAGGGCCGGCCCGTCTGACTGCGTTTTTGTGGTCTGAGGACCAACTCGCGGCGTCAGCCCTTGAGTTTCATAGAAAGTCCGGGCTACTGGATGGCGGGATCGTGGTTCTGTCCTTGTTTGTGCTTTTCACGGCGCTGGTCAATCGCGAAAAGATCTATCTCATCTTCGGTATCTGGCTGATTCTGGGCCTCAGGGTCGGCTCGACCTCGGGCGGATGGGATACGCAATGGCTGGGGTACACCGTGCCGGCAGATTGGCTGTCGTTGGGCCGTTCTCTGACGATGGCTTGCTATGCCTTGTTCACCCTCAGCTTGTACCGTGCTTTGTTTCGTGAAGAACTGGCCCGGACCAAGCTAGAACTCCCTATCAAGGTCACGCACTGGCTCTGTTTGCCGCTTCTTGCGCTGGCCTTCATCCTGCCGAGAAGCCAGTTCATTCCTACGGTTTGGTTCCTGGCAGGTCCAGGTCTCGTGCTGATGACCCTGAGCCTGATTTCAATCATCATCAAAACGCGCTCGCATGTCGCTATCTGGTATGCGACCTCCTTGACGGTCACCTTTCTCTCCGGCATATCTGAGATCTTGTTGGCGGCCTATGGCGTGACCGGCCTGATCCAGGTCTTCAATAGCGTTACCTCGGCCCTGGCAGCAAGCCTGCTGGCTTCGCTCGCGATTGCAGCCCAGATGCGTCAGGAACACGGCGCACGCCTCGCGGCCCAGGCTCAGTTGCAGCACACCTACGACGCCATCCCCATCGGCATGTTCACGCTGGATCTGCAGGGTCGTTTCACCAGCATCAATCCGGCCTTGCGCAAGATGCTGGGGGCGCGGGCCTTCAAGACCACGCACAACACGTGGCAACAGTATTTCGGCGCTGACATCTGGAACGCGCTGCTAGACCTGGCGCAGAACCAGCCCGACGGTGACATCGAAATCCGCAGCCAGATGGACGTGACCGGGTTTGAGGCCCCGCGCCGTTATCTGGTCAAGGCGGCGTTGGCCGGCGACAAGATCGAAGGCTCGCTCCAGGACGTGACCGACAAGTCCATCGCTGCCGAGGAGCTGAATTTCCTGGCCGACAACGACGCGTTGACCAAGGTGCTGAACCGCCGCGGTGTCGAGAAGGCCTACAACGAAGCGGCGGCGGCCATCGACGATGCACACCCCCTGGCCCTGGCCTACCTGGACCTGGACCGCTTCAAGCTCATCAACGACCTCTACGGTCACAACGCCGGCGACGAGGTGCTGCGACAGGTCTGCCATCGCGTCAACAGCCTGCTGGCAGGCCAGATGCGTCTGGGGCGCGTCGGCGGCGACGAGTTCGTCATCCTGCTGTCAGACACGCGCATGCCGCTGGCCACAGTCATCAGCCGCGGCATCATCGACAGCATCGACGAGAAACCCTTCCGCGTCGGCGAGAAGGCTTTTTATGTGCGCGGCTCCATCGGCCTGATCGAGGTCAGTCCCGGCACGCAGTTCAAGGAGGTGCTCTCCACCTCCGACCGCGCCTGCCGCGAAGCCAAGACCGGGCAGTACCGCGGGCTGGTCGTGTACGAACAGGATTCCCCGGCCTTCCGGGAACACCAGGCTGAACTCCGGCTGATCGGTGAACTCTCGGCAAGCGAGACCATTGCCGGCCTCTTCCTTGAAATGCAGCCCATCATGTCGCTGACCCGACCGAACGATGCGCTCAACTTCGAGGTGCTGCTTCGCATGCGGGATACCGCAGGGAATCTGGTGCCGGTCAGCCGCGTGATTGCCGCGGCCGAGGACAGCGGACGCATGAGCAAGATCGACCACTGGGTGTTGTCCACCACCCTGGCCTGGCTGGACCAGCATCGGGCCAAGCTGCTACGCACCCAGTTCGTCTGCATCAACCTCAGCGGCGCCTCGCTCAATGACGAGGAGTTCATGCAGGAGGTGTTCGACATCCTGCGCCGCAACAGCCACGTCTCCAGCTTCCTGTGCATCGAGATCACCGAGAGCATCGCCCTGCACGACCTCAAGAACACGCGTCGTTTCATCGACAAGGTGCGCAGCTACGGCGCGCGGGTGGCGCTGGATGATTTCGGGGCCGGCTACACGTCCTTCTCCTACCTCAAGGAGTTGCCCGCCGACCTGCTCAAGATCGATGGCAGCTTCGTGGTCAACATGAACCAGCACCCGGCCAATGTGTCCATTGTCGAGGCCATCGTCAACCTGGCGCGCAACCTGGGCATGAAAACCATCGCCGAATGGGCCGAGGATGCCGCCACGGTGCAGGCTCTGGCGGAAATCGGTGTCGACTATGTGCAGGGTTATGCCGTGGCGCGCCCCATGGCGCCAGAGAAGATCCTGGAGGTCAGCTCGGCCGCCAGCTTCATCAAGAACGTCGAGCTGCTGCACTTTGTCGAAGCCCAGGACCGGCAGAACAACCCGCTGGCCCAGCTTGACCTGCTGATCGACAACGATAAGCAGTCGCCCCCCAAGATCCACTGAGAACTTGCAAATAAATCTACTGCGCGGCCCGATCGCCGCGTTGGGCGGTGCTCGGAATTCTCACGTACAGGAAGTACGTTCCGGTTCCTGCGCTCCGTCCGCCTTGCGCTCGGGCCGCTCGCTACGATTTCTTCACAAGTTCGGAGCCTCGGCCCTGCGCGCTCAGGCCGCCGCAGCGCGCAGCGCCTGGCGCAACTCCTCGCCCAACTCGGGCTTGTGGGCAAAAGGATCGGTCGGATTGCGCGCCTGCATGATGTCCTCCAGCCGCGTCTGCACCGAGGCGATGGCCTTGGGATGGCTGTAGATATAGAACTGCCCTGCTGCTGCCGCGTCGAAGACCTTCTGCGCCACCTCGGCTGCCGTCACCTTGCCTGAACTCACCGCCTTGTCGCTCATGGCCTGGCCGATGAGCTGGCTGCGTGTGGGCTTGCCCATGGCCAGTTCGCCGGGCCGGTTGCGTTCGCTCTGGTGGATGCCCGTGGGCACAAAGAACGGGCATAGCACCGACGCATGAACCTGCTGCGTCACCAGGGCCAGGTCCTGGTACAGGGTCTCGCTGAGCGAGACCACCGCATGCTTGCTGACGTTGTAGACGCCCATGTTCGGCGGATTCAGCAGGCCGGCCATGCTGGCGGTGTTCACGATGTGGCCGCGGTAGGACGAATCCTTCTGTGCGGCCTCCAGCATCATGGGCGTGAACAGGCGCACGCCGTGGATCACGCCCCAGAGGTTGACGCCCAGCACCCACTGCCAGTCCTGCACCGTGTTTTCCCAGACCAGGCCGCCGGCGCCCACGCCGGCGTTGTTGAAGACGAGGTGCGGTGCACCGAAGCGCTCCTGGACGCGACGCGCGAGATGCTCCATCTGCGCAGCATCAGAGACGTCGACCTGCTGGGCCAGCACCTCGGCGCCAGCGGCCTTCATCTCCGCAGCCGCACGGTCCAGCGCATCCTGCTGCACGTCGGCCAGCACCAGTTTCATGCCCAGGCGGGCACCGATGCGCGCGCACTCCAGCCCGAAGCCGGAACCGGCACCGGTCAGCACAGCGGTCTTGCCGGCGAAATCCTTGATCATGTTGTCTCTTCCTTTTTCAATACATAGCCGATGCGGGGGAAATGGACGTGGACCACACCCGCACGCTCATCAAAGCGGCGGATCGTGTAATGCATGCGGGTGGCAGCCACCAGCTCGCCGGTGCTGGGCTCCGGGCCGAAACTGTCGCTGAAGATGCTCACGCGGCTGCCCAGGGGGATGCCGTGCTCGTCCTGGAAGGGGTGGTCAGCGAGCACGGCGCCCCGATCCGGTGAGGCCGCGCACAGCGCAATCGCCGCCTCGGCGTCGATGTCAGCGCCGGGTCCACCATGGCCGATGGCCGCCATGCGGTCCATCCAGGCCAGCACGGCCGGTGTCGCCGCCAGGATGCCGGCCATCACGCTGGTCTGCGTTCGCGTGAACCACAGCGGATGGTAGGCGGCGAAGTCGGCAATGCAGGGCGCGTTACCCAGCAGGTAGGGTTGGGTCTCCAGCATCGAGGCGAGGCGGCGCAGGTAGCTCTTGTAGGCGGCCGCGGCGTCGGCCGGCGGGTTGCGGGGAACGGCCACCCGCATCTTGCTGCGGTCCTCGCCGAAGGCCTTGGCCACAGGCCCCCATTGTTCGGGGGCGCCGCCGCCAAACATCTGGGCCGCACCCGCCGGGCTGAAGTTCCAGGCCATGGCGGCCCAGAAGAGCTTGTCGTCGGCCCACTGCGCCAGGATGCGTGCCAGGCCTTTCTGGTGGGCGGGGTAGAGCGTGGGTTCGGGCTGCAGGTGTTCCAGCACATCACAGATCAGGGCTGTGTCGCAATAGATGTGCGAACCGATCTGCAGGAACGGCGTCTTGCGGTAGCCACCGGTCAGTGCGACCACATCCGGCTTGGGCATGACCCGTGGCACCCGCACGGATCGCCATGCGAGTTGCTTGTAGCCCAGGATCAGGCGGATCTTTTCCGAAAACGGTGACGTCGGATAGTGATGCAGGAGCAATTCAGCCACGGACTTTCCTTGGTGCAAATATCTGGGACCAGGTTTCACCGAGGTCACGCACCTCGGCCTCGCCCAAAGCGCTCTTCTCATCCAGCAGCCGATGCAGGCGCGGCAGGTTGTAGTGGGGCACCGCCGGGTACAGGTGGTGTTCCAGGTGGTAGTTCACGTGGTGCGGGAACAGGAAAAAGCGCCCGATCCAGTTGCCTGCGCTGCCCCAGGTCCGGTTGGTACGGGCTGCGGTCAGCGGCGACGTGAGGTCGCTCACCGCGCCGTGTTCGCAGATGGCGCGCAGACGCAGGATGGGTTGCAAGGTCGTGAGCAAGGGCAAGGTCCACAGGAACAGATAGATCAGCAGGCCGTCGAGACCGCCGATCAGCGCGGCGCACACCGGCACCAGCAGATGGAAGGCCACCACGCCCCAGCGATCACGCCGGGCTGCGGCGCGCAGCTGCGGCGAGGTATCGTCCAGCGGCGAAATGCGGCGCTTCGTGTCTTCGTTGATGGCGGGTGAGCCGAAGAAGTAGGCATAGGTTTTCCAGGCGTTCCAGCCGATCAGGTCCTGCCCCAGCTTCTTCCACAGGTAGGCCTTGCCACGCGGATAACCACCGTGGATGGCCGTGTCCGGGTCCTCGGGGCCATAGAGGTTGTTGTGGTGCAGGCGGTGCGTGACACGATAGGTACACATGGAGACCCCGCCGCTCATGCCGATCAGGCGACCCAGCCCATCATTGAGCGTGCGGTTGGTGAGGAGGCGGTAATGGGCCGCTTCGTGGGCCAGGATGAACAGGCCATGCTGGGCCACGCCAATCAGCACCAGGCCGGCCAGGCCACCCAACCACCACCACGACGTTGACCAGGCAAACCAGGCCAGGGCCATGCCGGCGGCGGCCAGCAGCACCGTCTGCAGGACAGCCAGCATCGAGCGGCCGTCCGACAAGGTGGTGAGCGGCGCCAGTTCCTCGGCCGACAGCAGGCGCCGGGCCTGGGCGTTGCGGCTGCCCGGCGCGCGCAGGTCGTCGCGGAACTCCTCACCCGCCTTGGCAAGGCCCCGCCCTGCTCCATCGCCTTGCTGCGGGTGCGGGGCGGGCTGCATGGTGTGAACAGGCCCTAGATCAGCTTGACCAGCTGCTTGCCGAAGTTCCTGCCCTTGAGCAGGCCCAGGAAGGCCTCGGGTGCAGCTTCCAGGTTCGGGGCCACGCTCTCGCGCGGGCGCAGCTTGCCGGTGCCCACCAGGGTGCCGAGTTCCTTGAGGGCCTCGGGCCAGACTTCCATGTGCTCGCTGACGATGAAGCCCTGCACCTTGAGCCGGTTGGTCAGGATGAGCTGCGGATAGGTCATGGGAACGGGCTGACCATCGTAGCCGGCGATCATGCCGCAGACGGCGATGCGGCCGTGCGCGTTCATGCGCGAAAGCACCGCATCCAGCACCAAACCACCCACGTTCTCGAAATAACCGTCGATGCCATTGGGACAGGCCTGCTTGAGCGCCTTGGACAGCGAGCCCGCATCCTTGTGCTGTTTGTAGTCGACGCAGGCGTCGAAGCCCAGTTCGTTGACAACGTAGTCGCACTTGTCCTTGCCACCGGCAATGCCCACCACACGGCAGCCGCGCGCCTTGGCGAGCGCGCCGTAGGCGCTGCCCACGGCGCCCGCGGCGGCGCTGACCACCATGGTCTCGCCGGCCTTGGGCTCGATGATCTTGACCAGGCCATACCAGGCCGTCACACCGGGCATGCCAACCGCGCCCAGGTAGTGACTCAGCGGCACATGCGTGGTGTCGACCTTGCGCACGGCGCCGGGCTGGTTGGCGTCGACCACGCTGTACTCCTGCCAGCCGCCCATGCCCACCACCTTGTCTCCGGCGGCGAACTTGGGGTGACGGCTCTCCACCACTTCACCCACGGTGCCGCCGATCATGACCTCGCCCAGGGGCTGCGGCTGCGCGTAGCTCTTGCTGTCGTTCATGCGCCCGCGCATGTACGGGTCCAGGCTCAGGAAATGGTGGCGCACCAGCACCTGGCCATCCTGCAGTGCAGGCGTCTGGGTGGTGACGAGCTTGAAGTTGCTCGTGGTGGCTTCGCCCTCGGGGCGGTTGTCGAGCAGGATCTGGCGGTTTGCGGGCATGGTGTCTCTCGGTATGTCTAGGTCAGTCGGTGGAAATCACGTTGAGCGCCTGGCTGTCCTTGGGACCGGTCGGCAGGCGCCTGACGTACTTGAAGGTGCCGGTGGCGTGCGAGCAAGGTTTGCCCTCGGCGTCGTAAATGGTGGCCTCGGTGAAGGCCAGGGTAGCGGTACGGTGGATCAGCCTGCCCTTGGCCGTGAGCTTGCCGCGCGCGGCCTGCATGAAGCTGGTTTTCATCTCGATCGTGACCACGCCCATCTCGGGCTGCACGCTGCGGGCCGCCGTGGCCATGGCCACGTCCATCAGCGTCATGGTGGCGCCGCCGTGTGTGACGGCAAAGGAGTTCAGATGCTCGGGCCGGGCCTCGTAATGCAGTTCGGACTGGCCGTCCTCGAAGCGCTCCAGGGTGAAGCCCAGATGATCGACGAAAGGAACCCGAACGCCAAAGGGAATACTCATGCCACGGGCCCTCAACCGCCGGTCACGCAGCTGACGCCGCCATCCACCGCCAGCCACTGGCCGGTGATGTGCTTGCCGGCATCCGAGGCGTAGAGCACGCACAGGCCCTTGAGGTCCTCGTCGTCACCCAGGCGCTGCAGCGGCGCGTGTTTCTTCAGGTTTTCTTCACCCCAAGCGGCCAGGGTGCCGGCCGTCATCTTGCTCGGGAAGAACCCGGGGCAGATGGCGTTGACATTGATGCTGTACTTGCCCCATTCGGCGGCCAGTGCGCGCGTGAAGTTGATCACCGCGCCCTTTGAGGTGTTGTAGGCGATGGTGGTCATTTCGGGCGGGTTGCCGCCCAGGCCGGCGATCGACGCGACGTTGATGATGCGGCCCGATTTGCGCGGGATCATGCTCTTCTTGCCGATCACCTGGCTCAGGATGAAATAACCGCGGATGTTGAGGTTCATCACCTTGTCCCAGGCCGGAATCGGGTGGTCTTCGGCGGGTGCGCCCCAGGCGGCACCGGCGTTGTTGACCAGGATGTCCACCTCGCCCATGCGCTGCATGGTTTCATCGGCCAGGCGGTGGATATCTTCCTCCTTGGCGCAGTCGGCGGCGATCCAGCGCGCATCGATGCCGGCGGCCTGCAGGTCGGCCACCGCCACCTCCAGTTCGTCGGCCTTGCGGGCGCTGATCATGATGCGTGCTCCGGCCTCGCCCAGCGCCTGGGCCAGCTGCAGGCCCAGGCCGCGTGAGCCGCCGGTGATGAGGGCGGTCTTGCCCTTGAGGTCAAAGAGTTGCTGGATGCTGCGTGTCATGGTCTTCTGCCTTGGTTCCTTGCTTATTTCATGCGGGAGCGGACCCAGATCAGCAGGGCCCCGGTGCCCGCGACGATGGTGCCGCCGATCTGGAGGATGTCGGCGAGCAGCCTGTCGTAGCGCTGCACGAACATGCCCAGGACCAGCGCGATCAGCCCGCCATAGACAAGTATCCAGACCAGCCGCTCGACGCGGAGTTTGTTGAGTTCGGTTGCCATCAGAACGCCTCTTCGGGAAATTCCGCACACGTCATGTCACGGGATTCCACCACCTTAAGCCAGGCGCCGATTTTCGGCAATTCATATCGGAAGAAAAATTGCGTGGCCAGCAGGCGGCCACGCTGGGCCATGTCCTGGCTGTCCGGCTTGGCCGCCAAGGCCACTTCGAGCCAGATCCAGGCCAGCACCGTGTGGCCGAAAGCCTGCAGATAGGGCACGGCATTGGCCAGGGCCTCACCGGGCTGACCGGTGGACCACGCAGCCTCGGTTGTCGCGCCAACCTGCTGCAGGGCCTGGGCCAGTTGGGCGGCGTACGGTGCCAGTCCGGCCTGCGCCTGGGCCCGCTGGATCGTGGCCGTCATGCGACCGGCCAGCAGTTGCAGGCCCCGGCCCTCCTCCATCAGCACCTTGCGGCCCAGCAGGTCCAGGGCCTGGATGCCGTGCGTGCCCTCGTGGATCATGTTGAGGCGGTTGTCGCGCCAGTACTGTTCCACCGGGAAGTCACGTGTGTAGCCGTAGCCGCCGTGGATCTGGATGGCCAGGGAATTCGCCTCCAGGCACCATTCGCTGGGCCAGCTCTTGGCAATGGGCGTCAACACCTCCAGCAGCAGGCGGGCTTCGTCGGCAGCAGCAGGCGTGCCCGTGTGCTGTTCGTCAACCAGGCGCGCGCAATAAAGCTGCAGGGCCAGCGAGCCTTCGCAATACGCCTTCTGCGCCAGCAGCATGCGTTTGATGTCGGCATGCTCGATGATGCGGATCTGTGGTTTCGCGGCATCTTTTCCGTCGGGTCCGATCGGTCGGCCTTGCGGGCGGTTCTTGGCATAGTCCAGCGAGGCCTGGTAACCCGCCATGCCCAGCATGGTGGCCGCCATGCCGATGCCGATGCGCGCCTCGTTCATCATGTGGAACATGCAGCGCAAGCCCTGGCCGGGCTGGCCGACCAGGTAGCCGATCGCCCCACTGTCCCCGCGCACCGGGTACTTGCCTTCGCCGAAGTTCAGCAGGGTGTTGGTCGTGCCGCGCCAGCCGCATTTATGGTTCAAGCCGGCCAGCGCCACGTCGTTGCGCTCACCGGTCAGTTGCCCCTGCGTGTCGACCAGTTTCTTGGGCACGATGAACAGCGAGATGCCGCGGGTGCCAGGGATGGTCTTGCCGTCCGGGCCGGGGATCTTGGCGAGCACCAGATGAATGATGTTTTCGGTCAGCTCGTGTTCGCCGGCCGAGATCCACATCTTGTTGCCCTTGAGGCGGTAACGCGGGCCCAGGGGATCGTTCTGGTAATCCGCACCGTCAGGCAAGGCGCGCGTGGCGATATCGCTCAGGGACGAGCCCGCCTGCGGCTCGCTCAGGCACATGGTGCCGGAGAAACGCCCCGCGAATTCGTTCTGTGCAAAGACCTCTTTCTGCAGATCCGTGCCGTGTGCCATCAGCAGGTTGGCATTGCCCGAAGTCAGCAGGCCGGAGCCGATGCTGACCGAGGCCATCGCAAAAAAGGAATTTGCCGCAGCCTCCACCGTGTAGGGCAGCTGCATTCCGCCGATGTCGTAATCCTGCGCGGCGCTGAGCATGCCCGAGGCCGCGTAGGCCTTCTGGGCATCGTGGGTCGCCTGCGGCAGTATGACCCGCTCGCCGTCGAAACGCGGCTCTTCGATATCGACCGTGCGGTTGAACGGTGCGTACTTCTCGCGTGCGATGCGTTCGCAGGTGTCGAGCACGGCGTCAAAGGTTTCGCGGTTGTGGTCCGCGAAACGCTCACGCTCATTCAGCGCATCGGCCGCGAGCCACTGGTAAAGAAGGAAATCCAGGGTCTGCCGGTAGCTCATGGCTTAATGCGTCGGGTTTTACAGGACTTCGAAGACTCCGGCTGCGCCCATGCCGCCGCCGATGCACATGGTGACGACCACACGCTTGGCGCCGCGGCGCTTGCCTTCGATGAGGGCGTGGCCCGTCAGGCGCTGGCCGCTCACGCCATAGGGATGGCCCACGGCGATGGCACCGCCATTGACGTTCAGACGATCCGCCGGAATGCCCAGCTTGTCGCGGCAGTAGAGCACCTGCACGGCAAAGGCTTCGTTGAGTTCCCAGAGATCGATGTCCGAGACCTTCAGGCCCAGGCGCTTGAGCACCTTCGGGACCGCGAAGACCGGGCCGATGCCCATCTCGTCGGGCTCGCAACCGGCCACAGCAAAACCCAGGAAACGGCCCAGGGGCTTGAAACCGCGTTTGCTGGCGAGTTCTTCGCTCATGAGCACGCAGGCGCCGGCGCCGTCGGAGAACTGGCTGGCATTGCCGGCCGAAATCACACCGCCCGGCATGGCCGGCTTGATGCCGCTGATGCCTTCTTTCGTGGTGCCTTCGCGCAGGCCTTCGTCCGCGCTGATCGTGACCTTCTTGGTGATCAGACCCAGGGTCTTGTCGGCCACGCCGGCCGTCACCGTGATGGGGGCGATCTCGGCGTTGAACAGGCCGGCGGCCTGGGCCGCGCAGGCCTTCTGCTGGCTGGCCGCACCGTATTCGTCCATGACGTCACGGCCGATGTTGTAACGCTTGGCCACCTGCTCGGCGGTCTGCAGCATGTTCCAGTAGATCTCGGGCTTGGCCTTCAGCAGGGCCGGGTCCGTGATCATGTGGCGGTTGGCTTCGTTCTGCACGCAGGAGATGCTCTCCACGCCGCCTGCCACGTAGACATCACCCTCACCGGCGATGATGCGTTGCGCGGCCATGGCGATGGTCTGCAGGCCCGAGGAACAGAAACGGTTGATGGTGACACCGGAGACGGTGACCGGGCAACCGGCGGCCAGGGCGATCTGGCGCGCGATGTTGGAACCCGTGGCGCCCTCAGGCGTGGCACAGCCCATGAGCACGTCGTCCACTTCGGCGGCGTCGATGCCGGCGCGCTGGATGGCGTGCTGAACGGCATGGCCACCGAGGGTGGCGCCGTGGGTCATGTTGAAAGCGCCCTTCCAGCTCTTGGCCAGGGGGGTGCGTGCGGTGGAAACGATAACGGCGTTGGTCATGTCTGAATCTCCTAATGCTTAGCCGTTGAAGCTCTTGCCTTCGGCCACCAGGCGGGCCAAGAGGGGGGCCGGCTGCCAGAACTTGGCGTCGTCCAGCGGGTTCTGGGCAAAGCGCTGCATGCTTTGCGCCACGTTGAACAGGCCGACCGTGTCGGCGTATTGCATGGGGCCGCCACGGTGGATGGGGAAGCCGTAGCCGGTCAGGTAGACCATGTCGATGTCGCTGGCGCGCGAGGCGATGCCTTCTTCCAGAATATGCGCGCCCTCATTGACCAGGGCGTAGACCAGGCGCTGCACGATTTCCTCGTCGGAGATCTTGCGCGGGGTGATGCCCATGTCCTTGCGGTGCTTCTCGATCATGTCCACCACCAGCTGGCTGGGGATGGCGTCGCGCTTGCCCGGCTTGTAGTCGTACCAGCCGGCGCCGGTCTTCTGGCCGTAACGGCCCAGCTCGCACAGCAGGTCAGCCGTCTTGCTGTACTTCATGTTCGGCTTTTCCACATAACGACGCTTGCGAATGGCCCAGCCGATGTCGTTGCCCGCCAGGTCGCCCATGCGGAAGGGGCCCATGGCGAAGCCGAATTTCTCGACCGCCTTGTCGACCTGCTCGGGCGTGGCTCCCTCCTCGATCAGGAAACCGGCCTGGCGGCTGTACTGCTCGATCATGCGATTGCCGATGAAACCGTCGCAGACGCCCGAGACCACCGCGGTCTTCTTGATGGTCTTGGCCACGGCCATCACGGTGGCCAGCACGTCCTTGCCGGTCTTGGCGCCACGGATCACTTCCAGCAGCTTCATGACGTTGGCCGGGCTGAAGAAATGCAGGCCCACCACGTCCTGCGGGCGCTTGGTGAAGGAGGCGATCTTGTTGACGTCCAGCGTGGAGGTGTTGGAGGCCAGGATGGCACCGGGTTTCATCACCTCGTCGAGCTTCTTGAACACGGTTTCCTTGACGCCCATCTCCTCGAACACGGCCTCGATCACGAGGTCGGTGTCCTTCAGGTCCGCGTAGTCCAGCGTGGTCGACAGCAGGGCCATGCGCTGCTCGTACTTGTCCTGCTTGAGCTTGCCCTTGGTGACCTGGGCTTCGTAGTTCTTGCGGATGGTGGCGAGGCCGCGGTCCAGGGCCTCCTGCTTCATCTCCAGCATCTTCACCGGAATGCCGGCGTTCAGGAAGTTCATGGTGATGCCGCCGCCCATGGTGCCGGCGCCGATGACGGCCACAGACTTGATCTCGCGCTTGGGCGTGTCTTCCGGCACGTCCGGAATCTTGGAGGCGGCACGTTCGGCCGCGAAGATGTGGCGCAGTGCGCGGCACTCGGGCGTCCACATCAGGTTGATGAAGATATCGCGCTCGAAAACCAGGCCGTCGTCAAACTTCTTCTTGGTGGCGGCTTCCACGGCGTCGATGCATTTCAGCGGGGCCGGGAAATTCTTGCTCATGCCGCCCACCATATTGCGGGCAAACTGGAAGTAGGCGTCGCCCTGCGGATGCTGGGCCTTGAGGTTGCGCACCAGGGGCAGCGGGCGCACATCGGCCTTCTCCTGCGCCAGCGCGATGGCTTCGTCGAGCAGGGTCTCGTTGGACTTGGCCAGCTTGTCGAACAGCTTCTGGCCGGGCACCTGGGCCAGCATCTCGCTGGGCACGGGCTCGCCGCTGACGATCATGTTCAGCGCGGGTTCCACACCCAGCGCACGCGGCAGGCGCTGCGTGCCGCCGGCGCCGGGGATCAGACCCAGCTTGACTTCGGGCAGCGCGACCTTGCAGCCCGGCGCAGCGATGCGGTAGTGGCAGCCCAGGGGCAGTTCCAGGCCGCCGCCCATGGCGATGGTGTGCATGGCGGCGACCACGGGCTTGGCCGAATTCTCGATCGCCAGGATGACGCTCAGCAGATTGGGTTCCTGCAGGGCCTTGGGGGTGCCGAATTCCTTGATGTCAGCACCGCCCGAGAAAGCCTTGCCGGCGCCCGTGATGACGATGGCCTTGACCTTGCCGTCGGCATTGGCCTTGGCCAGCGCCTCGGTGATGCCCTTGCGGGTTTCGTAGCCCAGGCCGTTGACGGGCGGGTTGTTCAGCGTGATCACGGCGACGTCGCCATGCACCTTGTATTCAGCGCTCATGCTTGCGTTCCTCGGGTGGTTCAGAAAATAGAACGATCGTTCGATTTTTGATTGTAAAAGGTTTATGTTGCGATGCAACGAGGGTTTGTCACGGCTGGGACAAGCTCTCCACTGTGTCGGCGCACAGCGCTCCAAACTTGTGAAGAAATCGTAGCGAGCGGCCCGAGGGCAAGGCGGACGGAGCGCAGCCACCGGAACGTACTTCCTGTACGTGAGGATGGCGAGCACCGCCCAACGCGGCAATCGGGTCGCGCAGTAGATTTATTCACAAGTTTTCAGACTTCCAGCCACTCCTTGCGGGTATAGCTGTCGTTGCGCAGCGCTTCGGGGGTGCCCTCGAAGACGATGCTGCCGTGCCCCATGACCAGGGCGCGGTCGGAGATGGCCATGGCGATGGTCAGTTTCTGCTCGATCAGCAGCACCGAGATGCCGCGGTCCTTGAGCGTCTTCAGGTACTGGCCCACCAGTTCCACGATCTTGGGCGCCAGGCCCTCGGTCGGCTCGTCGATGATGATCAGGTCCGGGTCGCCCATGAGGGTGCGGCACAGGGTCAGCATCTGCTGCTCGCCGCCCGAGAGCACGCCGGCTTCAGTGTGCTGGCGCTCCTTGAGGCGCGGGAACATGGTGTACATGTCGTCGAAGGTCCAGCGGCTCTTGCGGCCCTTGCCCTTCTCACCCAGCATCAGGTTCTGGTGCACGGTCAGGTCGGGGAAGATGTCGCGGTTCTCGGGCACGTAGCCCACGCCCAGGTGGGCGATCTCGAAGGCCTTCTTGCCCTGGATCTCCTGGCCCTTCCACTTCACGCTGCCGGCGCAGTCCACCAGGCCCATGACGGCCTTGGCCGTGGTGGAGCGCCCCGAGCCGTTGCGGCCCAGCAGGGCCACGATCTCGCCGGGCTGCACCTCGAAATGCACGCCATGCAGCACATGGCTCTTGCCATAAAAGGCGTGCAGGCTCTCAACTTTCAGCAAAGCCGTCATCTCAATGTCCCCCTGCCTGCGAGTCGGCCACGGTCGAGCCCAGATAGGCTTCCTGCACACGCGCGTTCGCGCGCACCGCTTCGGGCGTGTCAAAGGCCAGCAGTTCGCCGTAGACGACCACGGCAATCTTGTCGGCCAGGCCGAAGACCACGCCCATGTCGTGCTCCACGGTCAGCAGGGTCTTGCCCTCTGTCACTTCGCGGATCAGCTTGATGAAGCGCGTGGTCTCGCTCTTGCTCATGCCGGCGGTGGGCTCGTCCAGCAGGATCACGCTGGCGCCGCCGGCGATGGTCACGCCGATCTCCAGCGCGCGCTGCTCGGCATAGGTCAGGTTCACGGCCAGGATGTCGCGCTTCTTGTCCAGGCGGATCATCTCCAGCAGTTCTTCGGTGCGGTCGTTGGCGTCTTCCAGGTCCGCCAGGAACTTGAAGAAGGTGTAGCGGTAACCCAGGCTCCAGAGCACGGCACAACGCAGGTTCTCGAACACGCTGAGCTTGGGGAAGATGTTGGTGATCTGGAAGCTGCGCGCCAGGCCCATGCGGTTGATCTCGTAGGGCCGCATACCGTCGATGCGCTTGCCGTGCAGCAGCACTTCGCCACTGGTGGGGCCGAAACGCCCGCTGATCAGATTGAACAGCGTGGACTTGCCGGCGCCGTTGGGGCCGATCACGGCCACACGTTCACCGGGCTGCACGACCAGATCGACGCCACGGATGATCTCCGTCTTGCCGAAACTCTTGCGCAAATCCTTGAGCTCCAGTGCAGGCTGGGTCATGTTCGTGGCCCCGCTCATAGCGCTTCCCTCCGCTTGATTTCTTTTTCGATGTCTTCCTGGACCAAGCCCCATTCATGCACATAGTGGCGGCGGCAGAGCTCGAACAGGCCCAGGCCCGTCAGCATCACGAAGGCGCCCCCAAACCAGTGGTCCGGGCTGTGCGCATTGAGCGGAATACCGATGAAACGCAACTCCGGCCCCATGGAAAGGTTGAGCTGCAGGTGGTAGACCATCTCGATCAACACCGCCGCACCCAGCAGCAACACCAGCGCCGAGATCGCCAGGCCCAGGTAACTGACCCAGAGCTTGCGCAGGAAACCGAAACTGGCCACACGCAGGTTCATCATGATCAGGCTGGCGATGCCGCCCGGCGCGTACATCACCATGAACACGAAGATCAAGCCCAGGTACAGCAGCCAGGCCTTGGTGATCTCCGACAGCAGCACCGATGCCAGCACCATCAGCACGCCACCGATGATGGGGCCGAAGAAAAAGGTGGCGCCGCCGAGGAAGGTGAACAGCAGGTAGGCGCCGGAGCGGATGCCGCTCACCACCTCGGCCGTGACGATCTCGAACAGGATGACCCCGAGGCCACCCGCGATGCCGGCGAAGAAACCCGAGAGGATGAAGGCCAGGTAACGCACACGCTGGGTGCTGTAACCGATGAACTCCACGCGCTCCGGATTGTCACGCACAGCGTTCAGGATGCGGCCCAAGGGTGTGCGCGTGAAGGCGAACATGAGCGCCACACAGACAAAGGTGTAGACCGCGATCAGGTAATAGACCTGGGTGCCCGGCCCGAAGCTGATGCCCAAGAAGGGCTGGCCCACGACCCGGTTGCCCGAGACACCGGCCTCGCCGCCGAAGAATTCGGAGAACATCAGCGACATGGCGAACACCAGTTCGGCCAGACCCAGCGTGATCATGGCAAAGGGTGTCCCGGACTTGCGTGTGGTCACGTAGCCAAAGAGCACAGCAAAGCCCATGCCGGCGAAGCCACCGATGATGGGCAGCAGGCTCACGGGAATGGGCAGGGTTCCCTTGCTGACCATGTTCAAGGCATGGATGGCCATGTAGGAGCCCAGGCCTGAGTAGACGGCGTGGCCGAAGCTGAGCATGCCGCCCTGCCCCAGCAGCATGTTGTAGGACAGGCAGGCGATGATGGCAATACCCATCTGCGACAGCATGGTCACCGACAGGCTGCTCGTGAACAGCTTGGGCACAAAGAGCAGCAGCAGGGCAAAGAGACCCCAGATGATCCAGCGACCAACGTTGTAAGGCTTGAACTCGTAATACTGCTTCACTTCGCGGTTCCCATGGCACTACGTTTCAGCAAAGATGGATGCATACCAAGATGCAAACCGTGGGCTACCGCGGAACCGGCTTTGCCGGGCCGCTGGTAGCGCCCCCTTGAGGGGGAGGCGCCGAAGGCGCTTCGGGGGTGTCTCATGTTCATTCGTCCCGTGTACCGAGCAGGCCCTTGGGCCGGAAGATCAGGATCAGGACCAGGAAGAGATAGGGCAGGATGGGCGCGACCTGCGAGAGCGTGAGCTTGAGCACCGAGTTGTTGCGTGCTGCCGCGCTGAGCTCCAGGCCCAGCTGCTGCGCCAGCGTGACCATGGAATAGTCAAAGGCCACCGCAAAGGTCTGGATCACGCCGATCAGCACCGAGGCCAGAAAGGCGCCCGAGAGCGAGCCCAGCCCGCCCACCACCACCACCACGAAGATGACGGAGCCCACGGTACCGGCCATGGCTGGCTCGGTCACGAAGGTGCTGCCGCCGATCACACCGCCCAGGCCGGCCAGCGCGGCACCGGCGCCGAACACCAGCATGAAAACGCGTGGCACGTTGTGCCCCAGGGATTCAACCATCTCGGGGTGTGTCAGCGCGGCCTGGATCACCAGGCCAATGCGGGTGCGCGTGAGCATGAGCCACAGGGACACCAGCATGAACAGCGCCACCAGCATCATGAAACCGCGCGTGGCCGGGAACGGCGAGCAGGCAGCGGCCTCGCAAATCGAGGCCGGCGCCACGCCCCAGACCAGGCTGATGCCCTCGACCGCATGGTTGACCAGCGTGAACATCGGGCCCTGCAGCAGCTCGGGCGGGCGGAATTCCACCGCCGTACGGCCCCAGATCAGCTGCACCAGCTCGAGGATGATGTAGGACAGGCCGAAGGTGATCAGCAGTTCCGGCACGTGGCCGTATTTGTGCACCTTGCGCAGGGCCAGGCGCTCGAACACCGCACCCAGCACGCCGACCAGCAACGGCGCCATGATGAGGCCGGGCCAGAAGCCGACCAGGGAGGCCACGCTGTAGCCGATGTAGGCGCCCAGCATGTAGAAGCTGGCATGGGCGAAATTGAGCACGCCCATCATGCTGAAGATCAGCGTCAGCCCGGAGCTGAGCATGAACAGCAAGAGCCCATAGCTCAGGCCGTTGAGCATGGAGATGATGAAGAACTCCATCAGGGAACAACCTTCCGTGTCTGCGTGGCAGACCTCAATACAAACTCTTCAGACATGAAAAGGGCCCGACCTTTTCAGAGCAATCGGGCCCCATGCCTGGCTGCGGTCAGGAAAACTCAGGGACGCTTCATCTGGCAGCTGGTGGGCGTGCTGGACACGTAGGACGGGAATTCCTTGACCAGGGCCAGCGTCATGCCGGTGTTTTCCGGGCTGTAGGGGAATTTCTTGTCCGCCTTCTGCCAGACCGTCAGGTACAGCGGTTGCTGCATCTGGTGGTCAGTCTTGCGCATCTCGACATCGCCGTTGTAGCTCTTGAACTTCAGGCCTTCCATGGCGGCGGCCACCTTGACGGGGTCGGTCGACTTGGCCTTGGCCATGGCTTCACCCAGGGCCTTGTAGATGTGGATCACCGAGCCGGTATAGAAGTCGTCCTTGAACTTGGCCTTGTATTCGGCCTGCCACTTGCCCATGTCACCACCCATGTTGTAGTGGTTGTAGGACACCTGGAAGACGCGGCCGGCACTGGTCTGGCCCAGGGCGGTCGGCGTGCCGCTCACGCCGGTGTAGTAGGTGTAGAACTTGCCGTTGTAGCCGCCTTCGTTGGCCGCCTTGACCAGCAGGGCCAGGTCGGAACCCCAGTTGCCGGTGATCACGGTGTCGGCGCCCGAAGCCTTGATCTTGGCGATGTAGGGGGCGAAATCACGCACCTGGGCCAGCGGATGCAGGTCTTCACCGGCGATCTTCACGTCGGGGCGCTTGAGCGCGATCAGCTCCTTGGCGAACTTGGCGACCTGGTGGCCGTGCGAGTAGTTCTGGTTGAGCAGGTAGACGCTCTTGATGTCCTTCTGGTCCTTCATGAAGGTGGTGATGGCTTCCATCTTCATGGAGGTGTCAGCGTCGAAACGGAAGTGCCAGTAGCTGCACTTGCTGTTGGTGAAGTCGGGGTCCACGGCCGAGTGGTTGAGGAAGATGACTTCCTTGCCGGGGTTGCGCTCGTTGTGCTTGGCCACGGCATCGATCAGCGCACCGGCCACCGAGGAGCCATTGCCCTGGGTGATGTAGCGCACGCCCTGGTCGATGGCGGCCTTGAGCTGGTTCAGGCTCTCAGCCGGGCTGAGCTTGTTGTCGAGGGCGATGATCTCGAACTTCACGCCGGCCGGGTTTCCTGCGCCGCTGAACTTCTCGCCGAAGAACTGGAAGCTGCGGACCTGGTTGTTACCCACCGGGGCCATCAGGCCGGACAGCGGATCGATCCAGGCGATCTTGACGGTCTCGCCCTTCTGGGCCAGGGCCGCACCGGCAAAAGCCAGCATGGCGGCGGCGGTCACAAGTTTCGTGGTGAACTTCATTTGAAATCTCCTCGTTGACAAAACCATTGCAGCGTAACCAAATTCGACGGGGACAGCGCTAGGGATTGCCCTAGAACTATCGCCTTTGCGACTCCGGCACAAAACCGGCCGGAGCCTCGCACCCGGGCAGCTCATTCAGCATGCTGGCAGGCGCTCAGGTGCCGGGCAGCTTGTAGTCCTTGAGCGTCTCGCGCAGCCGCGTCTTGAGCATCTTGCCCGTGGCGCCCAGGGGGATGGCATCGACAAAGATCACGTCGTCCGGGATCTGCCACTTGGCCGTCTTGCCTTCGTAGAACTGGAGCAACTCTTGCTTGCTCACTTCCGCACCTGGCTTTTTCACGACCACGACCACAGGCCGCTCGTCCCATTTCGGGTGTTTCATGCCGATGCAGGCCGCCATGGCCACGGCCGGGTGGGCCACGGCGATGTTTTCCACCTCGATCGAGCTGATCCACTCACCGCCGGACTTGATCACGTCCTTGCTGCGGTCGGTGATCTGCATATAACCATCGGGGTCGATGGTGGCGACGTCGCCGGTGGGGAACCAGCCGTCCTGGACCAGCGGATTGCCGCCCTCGCCCTTGAAGTACTCGCGCAGGATCCAGGGCCCGCGCACCAGCAGGTCGCCGTAGGCCTTGCCGTCCCAGGGTTGCTCCTGGCCATCACCCCCCACGATCTTCATGTCCATGCCGTAGATGGCGCGCCCCTGCTTGAGGCGGATCTTCATCTGCTCGGACTCGGGCATCGTCAGGTGCTTGTTCTTGAGCGTGCACAGCGTGCCCAGGGGCGACATCTCGGTCATGCCCCAGGCGTGCAGCACCTCCACGCCGTACTCTTCGCGGAAGGCGGTGATCATGGCCGGCGGGCAGGCCGAGCCGCCGATCACCGTGCGCTTGAGCGTGGAGAACTTCAGGCCACCGGGTTTCATGTGGCCCAGCAGCATCTGCCAGATGGTGGGCACGCCCGCGGCATAGGTGACGCGCTCGGCCTCGATCAGCTCGTAGATGGACTTGCCGTCCAGCGCCGGCCCCGGGAACACCAGCTTGGCGCCGGTCAGCGCGGCCGAGTAAGGAATGCCCCAGGCATTGACGTGGAACATGGGCACCACCGGCAGCACCGAATCGCGTGCGCTGAGGCACATCACGTCGGGCAGCGCCGCCGCATAGGCGTGCAGGATGGTGGAGCGATGGCTGTACAGCGCGGCCTTGGGGTTGCCCGTGGTGCCGCTGGTGTAGCACATGCTCGACGCCGAGTTCTCGTCGAACTCGGGCCAGCGGTATGTGTCAGGCTGGGCCCCGATCCAGGCCTCGTAGCTTTGCAGGCCGGGAATGCCGCTGTCCTTGGGCAATTTGTCGGCATCACAAAGAGCGATCCAGTGCTTCACTGTGGTGCACTTGGCGTGCACGGCCTGGATGATGGGCAGGAAGGACAGGTCGAAGCAGAGCACCTGGTCTTCGGCGTGGTTGGCGATCCAGGCGATCTGCTCGGGGTGCAGGCGCGGGTTCAGGGTGTGCAGCACACGGCCCGAACCGCTCACGCCGAAATAGAGTTCCAGATGGCGGTAGCCGTTCCAGGCCAGCGTGGCCACGCGGTCGCTGAACTGCAGCTTCAGCGCATCCAGGGCATTGGCCACCCGGCGCGAACGCAGCGCCACGTCTCGCCAGTGATAGCGGTGCAGGTCACCTTCGACCCGGCGCGAGACGATTTCGCCATCGCCATGGTGACGTTCGGCAAAGTCAATCAGGGAAGAAATCAGCAGCGGCTGGTTTTGCATCAATCCGAGCATGGACAGGTCTCCTTTTGTGTTCTGTGCTCTCTCTTCACCAGTATGGCGCAAGCAAACGGCCCGACCACTGAGGGTAAGTCCCTGATCGGGACCGGAGATAGTCCGCTGCGTGACAATGCACGGATGTATGTTGCAAGCGAAGCTCTCGTGGATGCAGAGGCGGCCGTCGAGTCCGGCCTGGGCTGGGTCAACCGTTACGCTGCCCTTGGCCCGGCCTTCCACACCGCCCTGCCCCCGCAGCCCCTGCCCGCGCCCTACTGGGTCGGCCAGAGCCGCGCCGTGGGCCGGGAACTCGGCCTGCCCGAAGGCTGGACCGAATCCGAGGACTTGCTGCAGGCGTTCAGCGGCAACCGTCCACTGGCGGGCAGCCAAAGCGTGGCCACGGTCTACAGCGGCCACCAGTTCGGCGTCTGGGCCGGTCAGCTGGGCGACGGGCGCGCCCTGCTACTGGGCGAGACCGATACCGGGCTGGAGATCCAGCTCAAGGGCGCGGGCCGCACACCCTACTCGCGCATGGGCGATGGCCGGGCCGTGCTGCGATCGAGCATCCGGGAGTTTTTGTGCAGCGAAGCCATGCATGCCTTGGGCATTCCCACCACGCGCGCGCTGTGTGTCACGGGCTCGGACGCGCCGATACGGCGCGAAGAAATCGAGACCGCTGCCGTGGTCACGCGCGTGGCGCCCAGTTTCATCCGCTTCGGCCATTTCGAGCACTTTGCAGCCAATGACCAGCCCGAACATCTGCGCCGGTTGGCGGACTTTGCCATCGACCATTACTACCCGGCCTGCCGCGGCACGGAGAAGTTCGCTGGCAACGCCTACGCCGCCCTGCTCGAAGCCGTCAGCGAACGCACCGCCGCGCTCCTGGCGCAGTGGCAGGCCGTGGGTTTTTGCCACGGTGTCATGAACACCGACAACATGAGCATCCTGGGCCTGACCCTGGACTTCGGTCCCTTCCAGTTCCTGGACGGCTACGACCCGGCTCACATCTGCAACCACTCCGACACCCAGGGGCGTTACGCCTATGGCCGTCAGCCCAACATTGCCTACTGGAACCTCTTCTGCCTGGGCCAGGCCTTGCTGCCGCTGATCGGCGAGCAGGAACTGGCGCTGGCCGCGCTGGAGTCCTACAAAACCGTGTTCCCGGCCGAACTCGAGGCGCGCCTGCGCGCCAAGCTCGGTCTGCAAGCGTCGCGGCCCGAAGACCGGGCCCTGGTCGAGGGCATCCTCAAGCTGCTGGCCCAGGACCGCGTGGACCACACCATCTTCTGGCGGCGACTCAGCCATTACGCGGGCGATGCCCAGACCGCGCCGGTGCGCGACCTGTTCCTGGACCGCACGGCCCTGGACCATTGGCTCAAGCAATACGACGCACGTCTGGCGCAGGAAGACAGTGCCCAAGCTGCAGCCTCCATGCTGGGGACCAACCCCAAGTTCATCCTGCGCAACCACCTGGGCGAACTGGCCATCCGCCAGGCGCGAGAAAAGGATTTTTCCGGCGTTGCGCGCCTGCTCGCCCTGCTGGAAAATCCCTATGCCGAGCATCCCGGCTTTGATGCCGAGGCCGGTTTCCCGCCCGAATGGGCCAGCGACATCGAAATCAGTTGTTCCTCCTGAGCGAGAGTGTCCCGTTATGAGTTACGCCATCCAGAAAACCGCAGAAGAGTGGAAAGCCCTGCTGGCCGAAAAGCACGCCGAGCCCGGTGCCTACCAGGTCACGCGCTATGCGGCCACCGAACGGCCGTTCACGGGCAAATACGCCGACTTCTGGAAACCCGGGCACTACAGCTGTGTCTGCTGCGGCGCGCGCCTGTTCGAGTCCGACAGCAAGTTCGACGCCGGTTGCGGTTGGCCCAGCTTTTCCGAACCCGCCGAACCGCACGCCATCGAGGAGCGGCGCGACACCAGCCACGGCATGGTGCGCGTGGAAACGGTCTGCGCCCAGTGCGGCGCCCACCTGGGCCACGTCTTTGAGGATGGCCCCACGCCCACCGGGCTGCGCTACTGTATGAACTCGGCGGCGCTTGAACACAAGCCCTGAGCGGCCTTCCCTGCACCGATAATCCGGGCAGACGAGTCTTTACCCCATGAAAATACTGATCGATTTCTTCCCCATCCTGCTGTTCTTCGGTGCCTACAAGTTCTACGACATCTACGTCGCCACCGCGGTGCTGATGGCCGCCACCGTGCTGCAGACCGGCCTGATGTATGCCATCGACCGCAAGCTGCAGACCATGCAGAAGATCACCCTGGCGCTGATCCTGGTCTTCGGCACGCTGACCCTGGCCCTGCACGACGACCGCTTCATCAAGTGGAAACCCACCGTGCTCTACGCCGCCATGGCCGTGGCGCTGGCCGTCGCCCTGTGGGCCATGAAAAAGAACTACCTCAAGCTGCTGCTGGGCAGCCAGCTGGAGCTGCCCGATGCCGTGTGGATGCGCCTGAACGTAGCCTGGATCGTCTACTGCACCTTCATGGCCGCGCTCAACGGCTATGTGGCAGCCTTCTACAGCACCGAGGCCTGGGTCAACTTCAAGCTCTGGGGTTATGCCTTCCCCCTGATCTTCATCGTCGGCCAGGGCCTGTACATCGCCCGCTACCTGAAGACCGACCAGGCCTGAGCTCCATGAGCGCCGCGCAGAACCGCTTCAAGCAAGCTCGCACCGCAGTGCGCAGCACGGAGGTACACCCGTGACACAAGACCTGTCCGGACTGGCCGGCCGCATGGCCGAACGCCTGCAGCAGAAGCTGCAGCCCAGCGTGCTCGACGTCATCGACGAAAGCGCGGCGCACGCTGGCCACACCGGCTCCAACGGCACGCCCTATGGCACCCATTTCCGGGTGCGCATCGCTTCACCCTTTTTTACAGATATCCCGCGCGTGGCGCGGCATCGCCTTGTGTATGATGCGCTGCAAGATTTCATCGCCCAAGGCGTGCATGCGATCGCCATCGAAACGCTCTGAACGCACTCGGGCCTATTTTCCCCTCCCCCTGACATCTCCGTCGATTTCCTAGGATTCATGATGAACAAGCTGATACTCCCGGCCCTGGCCCTCGCCACGCTGATGGGCGCCCTGGCTGCTCCGGCCCAGGCGCAAAACCTGGCCATCGTCAATGGCAAGCCCGTCCCGCTGGCACGCGTCGATGCGCTGGCCCAGCAGTTCGCCCGCTCGGGCCGCCAGATCACGCCCGAGATGATGGACGAGCTCAAGAAGGCCGTGGTCGACCGCGAACTGCTGGTGCAGGAAGCGCAGAAGCAGGGCCTGGACGCCAGCCCCGAGTTCAAGGCGCAGATGGAGTTCACGCGCGACTCCCTGCTGATCCGTGACCTGGTGACCACCTTCCAGAAGAACAACCCGATCACCGACGCCGAGATCCAGGCCGAGTACGACAAGTTCGTCGCCGCCAATGCCGGCAAGGAATACCGTGCCCGCCACATCCTGGTCGAGAAGGAAGCCGAAGCCAAGGCCATCATCGCCCAGCTCAAGAAGGGCGCCAAGTTCGACGCCATCGCCAAGAAGCAGTCCAAGGACCCGGGCTCCGGCGCCAACGGCGGCGACCTGGACTGGGCTGCAGCCGGCAACTACGTCAAGGAATTCTCCGACGCCATGGTCGCGCTGCCCAAGGGCAAGATCACCGAGACCCCGGTCAAGACCCAGTTCGGCTACCACGTGATCCGCCTGGACGACGTGCGCGAAGCCCAGCTGCCCAAGATCGAGGACATCAAGCCGCAGATCGCCCAGCAACTGGGCCAGCAAAAGCTGGTGAAGTTCCAGGACGAGCTCAAGGCCAAGGCCAAGATCGAATAAACCCTGACAGCATCCCGGAAAAACGCGGCCAAGGCCGCGTTTTTTCATGGTCCGGATGACACTCGCGGGGTTTGCTCGCTTGACGCCGGCCCGGGGCCTGTATTCAATCGGTGCAGCAAGTCCCCTTCCCCAACGACCACAGACCAGGAGATCCTCCATGCAGCCCTTGTTCAAGCAACTATTGAAAGCCGCCCTCGCCACCAGCGTACTGCTGGGCGCCATCAGCGCCAGTGCCCAGAGCGGCAAGACCGAGGTGCTATGGCTGGGCCAGGCCAGCGTGCGCATCACCACGCCCGGCGGCAAGGTCATCGTGGTCGACCCCTGGCTGCGCACCAACCCCAAGACCCCTGCCAGCTTCAAGAACCTGGAAGCCCTGGGCAAGGTCGACTTGGTGCTGGTCACGCACGGCCACTTCGACCATGTGGCCGACGCGCCCGATCTGGCCAAGATGCACAAGGTCCCGATGTACGGCCCGGCTGGCCTGAACCAGACCCTGACCACCCTGGGCGTGCTGCCAGCGGAACTGTCCCCGCGCTTTGGCAAGGGCGGCACCATCATGCCCTTCGGCCCCAACGGCGTGAAGATCACCGCCACCCACGCCGAACACTCCTCCGAGTACGCCTGGAAAAACCCGGCCACCACCAAGGAAGAAGTGCAGGTGGGCGGCGAGCCGGTCGGTTTCATCATCGAGATGGAAAACGGCTTCAAGATCTACCACATGGGGGACACCGGCCTGTTCGGCGACATGAAGTTCATCGGCGAGTACTACAAACCCGACCTGCTGCTCATCCCCATCGGCGGCCACTTCGTCATGAGCCCGGCTGACGCCGCCTATGCGGTGAAGAACTACCTCAAGCCCAAGTACGCCCTGCCCATCCACTACGGCACCATCCCGCAGCTCAAGGGCACCACGGCCGAGTTCTCTGCCGCACTGGGCAACGAGTCCAACAAGATGCTGGCGGTCAATCCCGGTGAGAAGGTGGACTTCTGATGCCCCCTCTTTCCCCGACTCTGCGCCGCGGCCTGGCCCTGGCGCTTTTTCTCATTTCATCCGTTTTCATGACCGCCTGTTCCACCACCCCGCCGGCCGCCCGCGAGGCGCTGGCCCCCCAGGGCACCCTGCGTGCCGCCATCAACTTCGGCAACCCCATCCTGGCCAACAAGGACGCCGCCGGCCAGCCCACCGGGGTCTCCGTCGACCTGGCGCGTGAATTGGCCAAGCGCCTGGACGTGAAGCTGGAACTGGTCACCTTCACCTCTGCTGGCGCGGTCGTGGACGCGCTCAAGGCCAACAAGGTCGACCTCGCTTTCGTGGCCATCGATCCCCTGCGTGGCCAGGACGTGCTGTACAGCGCAGCCTATGTGGTCATCGAGGGCGCCTACCTCGTGCGCCAGGACTCGCCGCTGCGCCAGAACGAAGAAGTGGACCGACCGGGCCACCGCATCGCCGTGGGCAAGGGCAGCGCCTACGACCTCTACTTGACCCGCGAAATCAAGCAGGCCACGCTGGAACGCGCGCCCACCTCACCCGCCGTCGTCGACTACTTCGTGGCCAACAAGCTCGAAGTCGCCGCCGGCGTCAAGCAGCAGCTGGAGGCCGATGCCAAGCGCGTACCCGGCCTGCGCCTGCTGCCCGGGCGTTTCATGGTCATCAACCAGGCCATGGGTACGCCACGCGTGCGCGGCGAAGCCGGTGTGGCCTATCTGCGCGACTTCGTCGAGGAGATGAAGGTCAGCGGCTTCGTCGCCCAGGCCCTGCAGCGTCACAAGATCGAAGGCGCGGCCGTCGCCCCGGCCGCACCCTGAACCCGCAGGGGGCACGTCCCCCTGCCTTCTAAAAACGGGCTCGGGCTGGGATAATCGGGGGCATGTCCCTGCCCGAACACCAGCTCGAACTCCTGTCCCCTGCCCGCACCGCCGACATCGGCATCGTGGCCATCAACCATGGCGCCGACGCCATCTACATCGGCGGTCCCTCATTCGGTGCGCGCAGTTCGGCCGACAACTCCGTGCAGGACATTGCCCGCCTGGTGCAGCACGCGCACCGCTACAACAGCCGCATCTTCGTCACGCTCAACACCATCCTGCGCGACGACGAACTGGAGCTGGCGCGCAAGCTGGCCTGGCAGTTTTTTGATGCGGGCGTCGACGCCCTGATCATCCAGGACATGGGCCTGCTGGAGATCGACCTGCCGCCCATCCAGCTGCACGCCAGCACCCAGACCGACATCCGCACCCCTGAGAAAGCCCGTTTCCTGCAGGACGCCGGCCTGAGCCAGATCGTGCTGGCGCGCGAACTGACACTGCAGCAGATCCAGGCCATCCGAGCCCAGATCGACCCGGCGCGCTGCACGCTGGAGTTTTTCGTGCACGGCGCGCTGTGCGTGGCCTACAGCGGCCAGTGCTACATCAGCCACGCCCATACGGGGCGCAGCGCCAACCGCGGCGACTGCTCGCAGGCCTGTCGCCTGCCCTACCAGGTGCAGGACAGCCAGGGCCGTTTTGTCGCCCACGACAAGCACGTGCTGTCGATGAAGGACAACAACCAGAGCGCCAACCTGGCCGCCCTGGTGGACGCCGGCATCCGCAGCTTCAAGATCGAAGGCCGCTACAAGGACCTGGCCTACGTCAAGAACATCACCGCCCACTACCGCAAGCTCTTCGACGAGCTGCTGGAACAGCGCCCCGAGCTGGCCCGCGCCTCCAGCGGCCGCACCACCTTCAGCTTCACGCCCGACCCGGACCAGAACTTCAACCGCGAGTTCACCGACTACTTCGTGCAGGGTCGCAAGGAGGACATCGGCGCCTTCGACACGCCCAAGAACCCGGGCCGCCACCTGGGCTACGTCAGCAAGGTCGGCCCCGATTTCGTCGAGCTCACGGTGAGCGAACCCGGCACCGTGCTGCACAACGGTGACGGCCTGTGCTACTACGACCTGCAGAAGGAACTGGTGGGCCTGGCCATCAACCGCGCCGAGCCGGCCGGCCCGCTGGCGGTCGACCAGTGGCGCGTCTACCCCAAGGACCCGATGGCCGGCTTCAAGGACCTGCGCAAGGGCACCGAGCTGAACCGCAACCGCGACATGAACTGGGTGCGGCTGATGGAAAAGAAGTCCAGCGAGCGGCGCATCGGTGTCTGGGCCAAGCTGCAGGAAACCGCGACGGGCTTTGCCCTGGAGCTGATGGACGAGGACGGCCATGCGGGCCACGCCAGCGTCGCTGCGGCCAGGGAGCCGGCCAAAAATCCCGCGCAGGCCGAGGCCACGCTGCGCGAACAGCTGGGGCGCTTTGGCGCCACGATCTTCGAACCGATCGCCATCACCCTGGACCTGACGCAGGCCTGGTTCATCCCCGCCTCCACGCTCAACGCCCTGCGCCGCGACGCGGTGGTCGCGCTGGAGGCCGCCCGCGCCGCCGCCTACCTGCGCCCGCCGCGTGCCCGGCCGGTGGAGCCGCCCGCGCCCTACCCGGAAGACACGCTCAGCTACCTGGCCAATGTATTCAACGAGAAAGCCCGCGACTTCTATGCGAAACACGGCGTGAAGGTCATTGCCGCCGCCTACGAAAGCCATGAAGAAGAAGGTGAAGTCAGCCTGATGATCACCAAGCACTGCGTGCGCTTCTCGCTCAGCCTGTGCCCCAAGCAGGCCAAGGGCGTCACCGGCGTGCAGGGTACGGTACGCGCCGAACCGCTGACCCTGATCAACGGCAAGGAAAAGCTCACGCTGCGCTTCGACTGCAAACCCTGCGAGATGCACGTGGTGGGCAAGATGAAAAAATCGGTATTGAACCAGGCTGCACGCGAGGCCGAGGTCGTGCCCCTGAAGTTCTACCGCACGCGTCCGGCGATGGCGAAGGACTGAGGCCGGCCGCACCTCGGCCTCATCTCAGGGCTCGCGCTGCGCCCCGGGGCCGTCGAGCGGCGCCATATCGGTCTGATACTCCCAGTCGCCGACATGCAGCACGGGCAATTCGCTGCCCTGCCGGATGGCCTCCATCAGGGCCTGTTTTTCCTCTTCCGACACCAGCTGGTAATACCGATGCTTCGGCGCGGCAGCGGCCACAGCGGTCGACCGGGAGGGTGCCAGTGCGTCACCGGTACGCCAGTAGATGGCCTCAAGCTGCAGGCCGAAGCGTTCGTAGGCACACTTGCGGATCCAGCGTTCGGTCTCGGGATCATCCCAGGCGCGCCCGGCACGTCGAGGCTGGAAATGCCGGCCCACATCGATCATGGCGACGAAGCGGTGATGGCGCGCATCCAGCGGCATGGTGCGCAGGCGGTACATGCCAGCCGTCACCTCCAGCGCCAGCAGGCTCTCCCGTATCACCCGGTCCAGCAGTTCACGGCGGAAAGCCTTGCGCTCCTCCAGATCCATGCGATGCGGCAGCATGGCATGGTGGCTGATGGTCTCCGGGCTGGCGCCCCTGTGCTTGCGAAAGAGGGAAAACATGGTCCGCGCCATTCTGCAGTGCCATGCGCAGCGCCGGTGTCGACTTGGTGTGGATTTGTAAGCACAGCAAATCCGTCCGGCAAAAAAAATCGCCGCCAGAGCCTGGCGGCGATCGGTTGTCGAAGCGACGGCAGCTCAGTTGCGCACGTAGACGATCTTCTTGCTGCCACCCTCGCAGCTGCCCACCACCTTGCGGTCGCCGACCTGATCGGTGGCCACGATCTCCAGCGTGTAGTTCTTGACGCCGTTGGCGTCCATCTTGGCCGCAATTTCAGCCTTCAGTTCGTCGCAGGGCTTGAGCTGGGCCCAGGCACTGGGCAAGACAAAGGCCAGGGCGATGACGAGGGACAGACGTTTCATGGGGACTCCTTGTGTGTGATTTGAATCAGGCCAGCAGAATACCTTTTCCAATATATACCGCAAGCCCCGCGCGCCGGCGGCCCGTATGCGGATTGTTGCAATTGCATACAGAAATCAGAGCAAGGGGCGTACTTCCCGCGCCGCTTCCCAGAGCATGGGCAGCAGTTCGCGCTGCATGGTGGCCCCGGACATTCGTGCCGTCGAGGCCACCACATTGAGGGCCGCCACGGTGCGGCCCTGCAGGTTGCGCAGCGGCACGGCCAGGGCATGCACGCCCAGCTCATGCTCTTCGCTGCTCAGGCAGAAATCGTCGCGCCGCACCTGCTCGATCAGGGCACGGAACTGTCGCGCCTCGGTCACGGTGTGCAGGGTCAGGCGTTCCAGCAGGCGCCCTTTCATCCAGGCCTGGAACTCCGCACGGGGCAAGGCCGCCAGCAGCACGCGTCCGGTCGAGGTGGCATGGGCGGGCAGGCGCGCGCCCAGATGCAGGCCATAGGCCATGAGCTGCGGCAGGCCATCGGCGGCGCTGCGCCGCACATCGCTGCTGCGCGCCACGATCACCACCTCGTCGCCGTTGGATACCACGGCCGAATAGGCCTGGCCGGTCTGCGCCGCCAGCCGCTCCAGCGCAGGCTGGAACACGCGCGGCAGGCGCGAAGACGCCAGGTAGCTGCCGGAAAAACGCAGCACCTTGCTGGAGAGCCAGAAATAGCTGCCGTCGGTCTCCAGATAGCCCAGATGGGCCAGGGTCAGCAAATGCCGGCGCGCCGCGGCCCGTGTGATGCCGGCGCGCTGCGCGGCCAGTGTGGCGTTGAGGCGCTGGCGCTCGGTATCGAAGCTCTCCAACACCGCCATGCCCTTGGCCATGCCTTCGATCAGGTCGGATTTGGCAATCATGGGAATTCCATCGTTTGCGCGATGATCGCACATTTATGGCGATCATCGCGCATTGACGGACATCAAGGGGTGCATTCCGGAGCGCTCCTGCCTATTCTTGGATATCGTCTTTTCGCACAGGAGCACCTCATCATGCGTACCCAGGTTGCCATCATCGGCGCCGGCCCCTCGGGCCTGCTGCTTGGCCAGTTGCTGCACAAGGCCGGCATCGCCGCCATCGTTCTCGAGCGCCAGACCGGCGACTACGTGCTCACGCGCATCCGCGCCGGCATCCTGGAGCAGGTCTGCATCGACCTGATGGACGAGGCCGGTGTCGGCGCGCGCATGCACAAGGAAGGCCTGGTGCACGGCGGCTTCGACATGCTGTTCAAGGGCGAGCGCCACCGCATCGACATGAACAAGCTGACCGGCGGCAAGAACGTCATGGTCTACGGCCAGACCGAATTGACCAAGGACCTGATGGACGCACGCGCCGCCGCCGGCCTGACCACGGTCTACGAGGCCGCCAACGTGCAGGTGCACGACTTCGACAGCAAGAACCCGCGCGTCACCTACGAAAAGGACGGCAAGACGCACGAGATCCAGTGCGACTTCATCGCCGGCTGCGACGGCTTCCACGGCGTGTGCCGGGCCAGCGCACCGCGCAGCGCCATCCGCGAGTACGAAAAGGTCTACCCCTTCGGCTGGCTGGGCCTGCTGTCGGACACCCCGCCCGTGCACGAGGAACTGATCTATGCGAACAGCCCGCGCGGTTTCGCCCTGTGCTCCATGCGCAGCGAGACCCGTAGCCGCTATTACCTGCAGGTGCCGCTGACCGACAAGGTCGAGGAATGGTCTGATGAAGCCTTCTGGCAGGAATTGCGCCTGCGCCTGGACCCCGAAGCACGCGAGCAGCTGGTCACCGGCCCCAGCATCGAAAAAAGCATCGCCCCGCTGCGCAGCTTCGTGACCGACCCGCTGCGCTTCGGCCGCATGTTCCTGGCCGGCGACGCCGGCCACATCGTGCCGCCCACGGGCGCCAAGGGCCTGAACCTGGCGGCCACGGACGTGAAATACCTCTTCAACGGCCTGATCGAGTACTACCAGGACAAGTCCGAGGCCGGTATCGACCGCTACTCCGAACTCGCCCTCAAGCGCATCTGGCGTGCCGAACGCTTTTCCTGGTGGTTCACCAGCCTGATGCACCGTTTCCCGAACGAAGGTGAGATCGCCCAGAAGTTCCAGGAAGCGGAGCTCGACTACCTGATCCACAGCGAAGCGGGTTCGCGCAGCATCGCCGAGAACTACGTGGGCCTGCCTCTCGATTTCGGCCGCTAACCCCTGCTACCCCCTGCAGCCCCGCTTAGTCGGGGCTTTTTTTTTGCCTGGGGCCCTATCCCCCCTCATTCCACTCTTGTTTTATTTTCTATTTTGCTTAATACAATAAATTTGATATATTTGATAAAACATCAGCAGGAGTCACTTCCCTCACTACCATGGCCGTCAACTTCCACCAACCCTCGGTCTACGCCCTCTTCGATGCCATGCCGGCACCCCTGCTGACCTTCGCGGTCAGCGGACTGGTGACCTACGCCAACCCGGCGGCGAAACAGCATCCGGGGCGGCCGGTGGACACCATGAGCGGCAACCCCGTCATCAAATCCCTGGTCGCTGCTGCCACCCTGGGCAAGGTCAAGCTGCCCTACACCGCCAAGATCGAGCTGGCCGATGGGCACAGGATCGAGGGCAGTTTCATGTCGGGGCCCGCGGGTCTGGACATCGCCTTCGTGGGCATGTCCGACACCATTGGCGCGACGAGCATCGGTCCCGCCCCCGGCCACATGAAGCTGCAGCACATCATGGAACTGCTGCGTGATGAACTGACGCCCCCCATGAACCTGCTGCAGCGCCAGCTGCTGACCCTGCCATCGGGCAGCGGCACCACCGGTGTCGAACTGGCGGTCCAGGCGATGGGACAGCGTCTTATGCGTCTGGCCGACCTGATCGAGGTCTTCGGCAACGAGGTCCTCGATCTCAACGACCGCATCGAACCGGTGGGGCTGATGCGCGAACTCTGCAAGGAACTGAGCGACCGCGCTGGCAAGATGGGGGTACGGCTCGAGATCATCGAACCCAAGCAGACCCTGCCGCCCATTTACGGGAACCGCAAGCTGCTGACACGCGCTTTCCACGAGTGCCTGGAAAACGCCCTGATCCACTCGCGCAAGGAAATCAGCACCGGGCAGCAGCTGGCCGTGGAAATCAGGTTCACGCTGTCGGGCGAACATGTCCTGGTGAGCGTGCGCAACCGCGGGGTCAGCCAGCTCAAGGTTGGCGGCCAGGATGAGCTGCGGCCCTTCGTGGCCCCCGGCAGCGCTGAAGCCGTCCCCCGGCTCGGGCTGCCGCTGCTTCAGCGTATCGTCAGCCTGCACGGCGGGCAGTTGCGCTTGGGCAGCGTAGACGATGACACGGTACAGGTCCTGATGGAATTTCCGACCGGCGCGCCCATGCGCGGCCAGTCCAACCTCGACATCACCCAGGCCCAGCGATATGCCAAGGATCTGGCCGAATTGATGTCGCGTCGCAAGAAGGAGAAAGCATGAAGCGCAACGCCCTGATCGTGGATGACCAGCCGGACATCCGCAAACTCATCCTCATGACCATGGAATCGGAGGACTTCCAGCTGCACGAAGCAGACAACGGTGTGGACGCCTTGCGACTGGCCCAGAACCTGCGCCCGGCCGTGGTCCTGCTGGACGTGATGATGCCCGGCGGGCTCGATGGCTACCAGGTCTGCGAAAAGATCAAGTCCGATGAAGTGCTCAAGCACGCCACCAAGGTGATCCTGCTGACCGCTCGCGGGCAGCGTACGGACATCGAGCGAGGCCAGGCCGCCGGCTGCGACGCCTACCTGGTCAAGCCCTTCAGTCCGATCGAGCTGCTCGACACCGTCGACCGCCTCGTGGCACGCTGATCACACCTTCCGTGTAGCCGCGTCCTGCCGCGCGGCATGCCCAAGCAGCCTGTTTCATGTCCGTCGCCCGTCGCCTGCACCGGTGGCTGCGCCCCCCCTACAGCATCAAGACGGTGCTGCTGCTGGCGTTGTCCGCGCTGGCCGTGTGCGTGGTCGTTCTCAACGGGGCCATCTCCTACGAACGTATCAGCCGCGAGACGATGGCCAACGCCCGGGAAACCGCGGAATCGGTGGCCTCCCTGGTGGCCAGCAACAACACGGCGGCCTATGTCTTCAATGACGTGGAGACCATCCGGTTCAACCTGGCGCAGGTCGTGCAACTGCCCGGAGTCGACGCCATCGCGGTCTACCGGCCCGGCGGCGCCCTACTGGCTGAAACACGCAAGGCGCGCTCGGCGACGAGTTCGGGCATCGGCGAGCAGGTGCCGCTTCCGGAACTGCCCGCCGGCGTCTCGGCGGTGGATGGCCGCATCACCGCGCAGTTCTTCGAGACCTGGTCGCCCTTGAACGCCGGCAGCGAGGGCAAGCCCGGCTGGGTGCGGGTCGACTACAGCATGGAGCAGCGCAGCCTGCGGCTGGAGCAGCTCTGGCGCCGCTCGGTGAACACCCTGCTGGTGACCATCGCGGTGATCATGCTGGTGCTGCCTTTCATCCTGGACTGGGCACTGAGCCCCATACGCGGGTTGTCCGAGATTGCACGCAACCTTTCGACGCAGCTCGGCAGCCCTATCGCCATCAACGCCAGCAGCACGGAGGCCAGCGCCCTGGCCGCGGCACTGAACCAGGCCAGCCACGACGTCGCCGAGCAGATGGCACGCACCCAGGTCATCGTGAACACGGCGGCCGTGGGCATCATCAGCCTGGACCTGGAGGGCCGGGTGATCTCTGTCAATCCTGCCACCACCAGCCTCTTCGGACGCGAGGAAAGCGAACTGCTGGGCCAGCCGCTGGAGCAATGCATTCCGGGCCTGGACGCGACATCCCTGCGCAAGCTGTTTGGGGATTTCAGCGAAACACCGGGCCGGGTCTACCGCATCGTCCGCACCGACTTCCACGGGACCCGCCGGGACGGCACCCCGTTCCCGATCGAGATCACGCTGGGGCAGGCGCCGGCCGGTGGTGTCCTGCGCTTCGTGTGCATCGCGCGGGATGTGACCGACGAACGCGCCGCGCAGGAAACCTCGGAGCTGTACGAGCGGGCCCTGGCCAGCAGTCACAACGGTGTGTTCATCACCAACGCCGCGATGCAGAGCCAGCCCATCATCTTCATCAACGAAGCCTTCCAGAAAATCACCGCCCTGCCACCCCATCAGGTGCTTGGGCGCAGCATCGATGTACTCCTGCAGGGGACCGACGATACGGCAAGCGCCGGGGAACTCAAGCGCGCCATCGCGCAAGCAGACAGCACCAGCGTGACCCTGCAGCATACGATGGACAGCGGGCGCCAGATCATCGCGGAAGTCTCGCTCTCGCCGGTGCGAACGGTCGACGGGACGCTGAGCAACTTTGTCGGCATCGTCTCCGATGTCACGGCCCGCGTGCATGCGGAGCAGGCCATCGCCGAACGCAGCGGCCAGCTCGACGCCATCTTCAGCCTGAGCCCGGACGGCTTTGTCCTCTTCAACGAGGACGGTCACATGATCTTCGCCAACCCGGCGTTCGAGCGCATGACCGGGCGGAGCTGGGAACAGCCGGGACTTCCCGTGACGCTGGAGGAGTTTCAATCCGATCTGGCCTCGCTGTGCCACCCGGACCACAGCCTGCCGGCCCAGGGGCTGCTACATGACGACGCGGCCCCATGGGAAGCCCGCCTGATCCTGTCGCGGCCGCAACACCGGGTGATGCAGGCGCAGTCACGCCGCAACCTCTCGGGTCGCGGGGAGACCATCCTCTATTTCCGCGACGTCACCCACGAGGACGAGGTCGACCGCATGAAGAGCGAGTTCCTGGCCTCGGCGGCGCACGAGCTGCGCACGCCCATGGTCAGCATCTTCGGTTTTACCGAGCTGCTGCTCAAGCGCCAGTTCACCGACGAACGACGCGCCGACATGCTGGCGACCATCCATCGCCAGTCGGGCCTGCTGGTCAAGATGATCAACGAGCTGCTGGATCTGGCGCGCATCGAATCGCGCCGCGGGCTGGATCTGCACATCGGCCAGCATCCGCTGGGCGAACTCGTGCTCAACAGCGTCAAGGGCCTGATGCGCAAGGACAACGAGCGCCAGGTCAGCGTGCACCACATTCCTGACGTACCGGTCTTGATCGACCCGGAGAAGATGCAGCTGGCCCTCAGCAATCTGCTGAGCAACGCCTTCAAATACTCCCCCCAGGGCGGCGACGTGACCCTGTCGGCGCGGGTCACGGTGCAGAACGATAGGGAGTACGCCGTGCTGGAAGTGAGTGACCGGGGCATCGGCATGACGCCCGAGCAGCTGGCGCGCGCCTTCGAACGCTTCTACCGTGCCGACACCACGGGCAACATCCCGGGCACCGGCCTGGGGCTGAGTCTGGTCAGGGAGGTGGCCGAACTGCACCACGGCCACGTTGAACTCGAAAGTGAAGCCGGCCGCGGCACCCAGGCGCGCCTGTACATCCCGATGACGTCGGGCACGACCGTCAGTTGAAGGGGCGACTGCTCTGCGGCCCTTGCATGCAGCCGTGGCGCGGCACGCGGCCGGAAGACGGGACTGCGGACGCCGGACTCAGGCCGGTGCGGCCTGCTTGCGGAAGTCCCGGGCCATCGCCTGGATCTCCTGGAAGGGCACGGGTTTCTGAAACACGGTCACGCCCTCGGGCAGGCCGCCGCGATCCTTGATATCGCCCTTGCTCAGGGCCGTCACCACGATGACGTTCAGATCGTCAAAACCGGAGCCCGGCTTCTTGAGCGAGCGCACCATCTGGAAACCATCCATGCCCGGCATGTTGAGGTCGGTCACCACCATGTCGGGGCGAATCTGGCCGATGCGCACCAGCCCTTCGAAACCGTTAACCGCCGTCGTCAGCTCGACCGGGAAATCCCAGCCCTGGACCATCAGGGAAAACAGGCGCAGGAGATCGGGATCATCCTCCACCAGCAGCAGCCTGAGCGCCCGGCCGGCATCACGGTTGCCGTCGTTCTTCAGCGACGGCGGCTGCGCGATCACCTGCGCGCGTTCAGCCAGGAGCCGGTCCACGGCACTGCGTGCGATGCGCCGATGCCCGCCGGCAGTTCGCCACGCAGGCAGCACACCGGACTCCACCCACAACTGCACGGTGCGCACGGCCACACCCAGCACCTCGCCGGCTTCGCGTGTCGTCATCAGCTCGTCGTTGCTGGAGATTTTTCTCATTTATGGCATTTTTAAGTTTTCCGGCATTAACGGCATTCTAGCCACCGGCGCCGAAAAAACCACTCAGGCGGCCATCCCCGGATCCTGAAGGTCGGAGGGACGCGACAGCACGAAATCTGCGGTGAGCGGGAACCACAGCGTCACCGCGGTCCCTTGCTGGGGCATGCTTTCGATCTGCACGCGCCCCTCCTGCAGCTCGGTGATCTCCTTCACCAGGCTCATACCCAGGCCGGTGCCGGGTATGGCACCAGAAGGGTCGGCGCGCCAGAAACGCTCGAAGACCCGGGCGAGCTGTTCGGTCGTCATGCCCATGCCCTGGTCCGTCACGCGGATCCCGACAAAACGATCGCTTCCCTCTTCCTTGAGCACGGTTTCCAGCGTGATATCGCCGCCTTGGGGCGAATACTTGAAGGCGTTGGAAAGCACGTTGAGCAAGGCCTGTTGCGTCTTTTCGGGATCGACCATGATGGCCTCGGCCCCATGCGGCATGTGCAGCTTGACCTGACGCTTGTCATGCTTGATCAGCAGGCCCTTGATGGTCTGGTCGATGATGGTGCCGACCCGGCAGTACTGCCGGTGGAAATCCTTGCCCTGGCGCGATTCGATGCGCGAAAGATCGAGCAGCTCGTTGATGAGGTTGATCAGCAACTGGGACTGGCGATGGATGGTGCCCAGCAGTTCCTGCAACTGCTCGGGCGCCATCTTGCGCGTCATCATCAGCTCGGCAAAACCGAAGATGCTGGCCAGCGGGGTACGCAGTTCGTGAGCGGCCGTGGAGAGGAATTCGCTCTTCATGCGATCGACCTCGGCCTCGCTGGTGATGTCGCGGAAATAGAGCACGATGTCGCGCCTGCTGGTCAGCGTCAGGCTCATCAGCAGGGTCACGCGGCGCGGGGAGATCAGACGGATGGTCCGCGTGTGCTTGACCGCGGTGGCCTGCCCCTGGCTCTCCAGCACGGCATCGAGCAGCGCCGAGATGGGCTGGCGCCGCGACTCCTCGGGTGCCAGCAACTCGCCCAGGTGCTTTTCGAAAGCATCCAGCGTCAGGCCGGCCACCCGGCTCTCGTCGATGCCGAACATCTCGCACAGCGTGCGGTTGACATGCTCGACGCTGCCGCTCGGGCCCGCATGGAGCACCCCGCTGTCGCCCAGCTCGACAATCGCGCGCAGCTGCTCGATCCGCACGCGCAACTCCATCATGTCCAGGTGCTGGCCGCTGCTGCTGCGCAGCACTTCGGCCACGGAGTCGTACAGCGCATAGTCCTTGAGTCCCAGGCCCAGCTGGCGCATCTTGTCGAAACTCGCCGCAGCCGCCGTCACAAGGAACATCAGCCCGCTGTCGCCCAGCGGTTCCACCGTCCCGCGCAACACCACGGCGGGATTCGAGCGACTCCTGAAGATCACCAGCTCGCCGGCGCTGGCGATCCAGTCCTGCAGGGTCCCGATGCCGGTCGGCTGATTGACCAGAAAATGCTGGGTGTATGGATCGCCGACGAGCAGGTCAGGCACCAGTTTTCGCAGGCTGGGCCCCATGGCCTGCACCAGCAGGTCCCGGTCAAGCTGAAGGTGAAACGGAAAAGTCCGATCCAGCTGGTTCGCGTCCAGCGTCAGGCTACGAGCCGGTACAGCGCGTTCGTGCATCACAGGCCCATGTCCGACGCCAGCAGGCTGGCATCCTCGCGCAACAAGGCGCCGTGCTCCCGATCAGCCGCGTTGATGTCGTCCCGCAGGTGGATGAACTTGTCGACGTTGTTCATGAAGATATCCAGCATTTCGGGGTCGAATTTTTTCGCCCGCTGGGCGCTCATCATATTCAGTGCCTGTTCGTCACTGAAGGCCTTGCGGTAAACACGGTCCATGGTCAGGGCATCGAAGAAGTCGATCAGGGCCACCACCCGCCCGGACCACGGAATCTGTGTACCGCGCAACTGATTCGGGTAGCCGCTGCCGTCCCAGCACTCATGGTGCGTCAACGCGACATCGGCCGCCATCTGGAACAGCGGAATATCCGATTGCCCCAGGATCTCCGCACCGGCAACGGTATGTCCGTTCATGATGCCCCGCTCTTCGGGGGTGTAGCCGCCGGGCTTCTTGAGCACGGCGTCCGGGATGGCAATCTTGCCGATGTCATGCATGGGCGCGGCCACACGGATCATGTGCGCCTCGCTCTCGGCGCGGCCGATCAGCTGTGCCAGCAACTGGGACAGGACCCCGACACGGTCCATGTGCACGCCGGTATCGTCGTCCCGGTATTCAGCGGCGCGACTCAGCAGCGTCAGCGCATTGAGGTGCGCCTGCTCGATCTGCTTGAGCACGTCGTCCCTGTCGCGCACCAGCTTCTTGAGGTCCGCCGTGTAGCGCCCCAGCTGCGCGAGCGCGGCATTCGAATCGGCAAAAGCCAGGCTGCCATAGGCCCTGGCGTATTGCTCCATCGATGTACCTGCCACAGAATCCGTCACTGACATTCGTACGCCTCGGTTCGTCTTGCGCTCCACCACACCTGGCCAGCTTCAGGCCGCGCCTGAGCTGATGGGGCTACCCGGCAGGCTTAGGTTAGTATTTTATCTATATTTATCATATTTTGCATTAAACAAGGGTTTCAAAAAATGAAAATGCTCAAAGGGGTCAAAGTCCTGAGCCTGGCGCTCAATCTGCCGGGGCCGGCCGCCTTGAGCCGCTTGCGAAATATGGGGGCCCATTGCGTCAAGGTCGAACCGCCGCCCGCCACCCCAGCGGGCTCGGCCGACCCCATGAAAAGCTATGCGCCTGCGGCCTATGAGGCGCTGCATGAGGGCGTCCGGATCGTCATGGCGGACTTGAAGACGGACAAGGGGCGGCGCAAGCTGGCGCAGGAACTGGCGCGTACCGATGTACTGCTCACCTCCTTCCGGCCGGCCGCCCTGAAAAAACTCGGCCTGGACTGGAAGAGCCTGCATCAACAGTATCCCGCGCTCAACATGGTCAGCATCGTCGGCTGGCCGGGCGCCCGGGCCGACATCCCGGGCCATGACCTGACCTACATGGCCGAAAACGACCTGCTCAACGGGCTGGAACTGCCCCCTACCCTCTTCGCCGACATGGCCGGCGCCCTGCTGGCGAGCGAGGCGGTGCTGCAAGCCCTGCTGCAACGCCACGCACAAGGCCAGGGCATACGGCATGAGGTCGCCCTGGCGCAGGCCGCGGCCTGGCTGGCGCAGCCGCGCCGCTGGGGGCTCACCGCTGCCCGGGGCGCGGTGGGCGGCGCGCATGCGGGCTACCGCGTCTATGCCTGCAAGGATGGCCGCGTGGCGGTGGCGGCCCTGGAGCCGCACTTCGCCCAGGCCCTGTGCGCAGCGGCCGGAATGAAGATGTCCAACATGCTCGCACCGGCCACCCGCAAGACACTGGAAAGCTGGTTCGCGCAGCAGACACGCCGCACGCTGGAAGCCCTGGCGCAGCGGCTGGACCTGCCGCTGCACACCCTCGCCAAATCCTGAAACTCAGCGCGGCTTGCGCGCCGGCCTGGCCTTGGCGCCGCCGGTCTCACGCGGCGGCAGGCCGGTGTGCTGCGTCAGCAGGCGGCCCTTGACCGGCGTTTTCGCCGCGGGCTTGGCCGCGGACGGTGTCGAGTTCTTGCGCCGCGCGCTCTGGTAGCCGCCGTCGGTCAGCGGCTGGAAGGTCGGGATCAAGTGCTGCTTGCCGTTGCCGATCAGGTCGGCGCGCCCCATGGTCTTGAGTGCCTCGCGCAGCAACGGCCAGTTGTTCGGATCGTGGTAGCGCAGGAAGGCCTTGTGCAGGCGGCGACGTTTCTCGCCACGCACAATGTCCACCTTTTCACCCCGCTCATCACGGTGGATGCCCTTGAGCGGATTCAGGCCGCTGTGGTACATGGTCGTGGCCGTGGCCATGGGGCTGGGGTAGAAGGTCTGCACCTGGTCGGCGCGGAAACCGTTCTTCTTCAGCCACAGCGCCAGGTTCATCATGTCCTCGTCGCTGGTGCCCGGGTGGGCCGCGATGAAGTAGGGAATCAGGTATTGCTTCTTGCCCGCTTCCGCGCTGAACTTCTCGAACATCTGCTTGAACTTGTCGTAGCTGCCGATGCCCGGTTTCATCATCTTCGAGAGCGGGCCGCCTTCGGTGTGCTCGGGCGCGATCTTCAGGTAACCGCCCACGTGGTGCTGCACCAGCTCCTTCACGTACTCGGGCGACTTCACGGCCAGGTCGTAGCGCAGGCCGGAGCCGATCAGGATCTTCTTCACACCCTTGAGCGCACGCGCGCGCCGGTACATGTGGATCAGCGCGCTGTGGTCGGTATTGAGGTTCTGGCAGATGCCGGGGTAGACGCAGCTGGGCTTGCGGCAGGCGGCCTCGATTTCGGGCGATTTGCAGCCGATGCGGTACATGTTCGCAGTCGGCCCACCCAGGTCGGAGATGACACCGGTGAAGCCCGTGACCTTGTCGCGGATGTCCTCGATCTCCTGGATCACGGAATCCTCGGAGCGGCTCTGGATGATGCGCCCCTCGTGCTCGGTGATGGAACAGAAGGTGCAGCCACCGAAGCAGCCGCGCATGATGTTCACGCTGAAGCGGATCATCTCCCAGGCCGGGATCTTGGTGGCGCCGTCATGGCTGCCGTTTTCATCGGCATAGGCGGGGTGCGGGCTGCGCGCGTAGGGCAGGCCGAACACGATATCCATCTCGGCCGTGGTCAGCGGGATGGGCGGCGGGTTGATCCAGACGTCGCGTGCGGTCGTGCCCTCCCCGTGCGCCTGCACCAGGGCGCGCGCATTGCCGGGGTTGGTCTCCAGGTGCAGCACGCGGTTGGCGTGGGCATACAGCACAGCGTCTGACTTGACCTGCTCGTAGCTGGGCAGGCGGATCACGGTGCGCTCGCGCGGCAGGCGCTTGATGTTGCCCTTGCCGCTGAGCGCCGGGTTGGCCATGAAGGTCAACGGCTGGATGGCCGGCAGCACCGGCGCGGCACCGCCCTCTTCCTTGCTGCAGGACTGGCCCTGCGCCGCGGCCTGCTCGGAGGTGGTCTGGTAGGGGTTGATGTGCTCTTCGACGTGGCCCGGGGTGTCGACCTCGGTCGAGTCGATCTCGAACCAGCCTTCGGGGCTGTGGCGCTGGACGAAAGCCGTGCCGCGCACGTCGGTGATGCTCTGCACCGGCTCGCGCGCCGCGATGCGGTGCGCCACCTCGACCAGGGCGCGCTCGGCATTGCCATAGAGCAGCAGGTCGCACTTGCTGTCCACCACGATGGAGCGGCGCACCTTGTCGCTCCAGTAGTCGTAGTGGGCGATACGACGCAGCGAGCCTTCGATACCGCCCAGCACGATGGGCACCTCGGGATAGGCCTCGCGGCAGCGCTGGCTGTAGACGATGGCCGCACGGTCCGGCCGCTTGCCGCCCACGTCGCCCGGGGTGTAGGCGTCGTCGCTGCGGATCTTGCGGTCCGCCGTGTAGCGGTTGATCATGGAATCCATGTTGCCCGCGGTCACGCCCCAGAACAGGTTGGGCTTGCCCAGCACCTTGAAGGGGTCGGCACTCTGCCAGTCGGGCTGGGCAATGATGCCCACGCGGAAACCCTGCGCCTCCAGCACCCGGCCGATCACCGCCATGCCGAAGCTCGGGTGGTCCACATAGGCGTCGCCCGTGACCAGGATGATGTCGCAGCTGTCCCAGCCCAGCTTGTCCATCTCGGTGCGGCTCATGGGCAGGAAGGGGGCCGTGCCGAAGCGCGCGGCCCAGTACTTGCGGTAGCTGGTCAGCGGTTTGGCGGCACGCGGAAAGAGGGAGACGTCGGCAGGAGCGTTCATGGGGCCCTGAAGTGTACGTTTTTGGCAATACCAGCGGGGGGCCGGGGGGATCGGCCGCTTGGCAGCTCCGACAGGCGGGCGCAGAATGGTTCACGCCATTCGAATCGACCACCGCCCCATGCCCACCATCGACACCCTCGCCAGCTTCTGGTCCATCCCCATGATCAAGACCAATGTGCTGGTCTTCTTCAACCTCTTCGGCGCCCTGCTGCTGGGCCTGCTGGTCGGCTACGAGCGCGCTTACCACGGCCGCGCGGCTGGCATGCGCACCTACGGCCTGGTCTGCATGGCGTCGGCCGCGCTCACTGTCATCGGCGGCTACTCTTCCGCCTGGTTTGGCGGCAACTTCCTGCTGGGCACGGCCACCGACACCAGCCGCGTGATCCAGGGCATCGTCACCGGCATCGGCTTCCTGTGCGCCGGCGTCATCATGCGCGAGGGCTTCAACATCAGCGGCCTGACCACGGCGGCCTCGCTCTGGTCGGCTTCGGTGATCGGCATCCTGGTCGGCGTCGGCTTTTATGCCGCGGCCATTGCCCTGGCCGCGCTGTCGGCCTTCTCCATGATGTGGATCTCCCGGCTGGAGACCTGGCTGCCTTCGCGCCAGGCCGTGGCCATCACCTTGCGCTTTCGCCCCGGCTTCCAGCCCAGCGAACCCGCCCTGCGCCAGATGGCCGAAGCCCGCGGCTACGACATCGCCTCGGGCACCATCGCCATCGAGCTCGAAGACGATGTCCTCCAGTGGTCCTTCGTGGCCGTGGCCCGCAACCGTCAGCGAATGATGCCCATCTCCGAGCTCTCGCACGAGATGACACGCTTCGACGGCGTCACCGGCTTCCAGCTCAATTACGCCCGCAACTAGATACCCGTCCTAGGGCCGCCCTGCGCCCGCCACCTCGACCGGCATCGCATGGATGGTGCCGGTGCGCATCTCGCGCGACTGCTCCGGCGTCACATTCACCTTGCCCGAGAGGATGTACAGCGTGCGCCGCTGCGCTCCCCCCAGCATGCAGGCCACGGGCTGCCCTGGCATGGGCACGCGGTGCGTGATCTCCCCACCCTCGCGCACGCGCAGCACCTCACGGCTGGCCGGCGAGGCCAGCCAGACGGCGTCCTCGGCATCCAGACAGATGCCGTCGGGGCTGCTGCCGGGCAGTGCGGCCCAGGTGCGACGCCCGCTCAGGGAACCGTCGTCGGCGATGTCAAAGGAGGTCAATCGCGCCGCGTAGCTTTCGGCCACGATCAGCGTGCCCCCATCCGGGGTGATGATGCAGCCGTTGGGAAACATCAGCTCATCGGCGACCACGCGGGGGCGTCCATCGGGCGTCACCAGAATCAGCGTCGTCGCCCGCGGTTCGGCCCGCGCCAGGAAGTCGAAGCCGAAGTTGCCGATATAGGCGCGCCCCCGGGCATCCGCCACCATGTCGTTGCAGTGAAAGGGCGCCAGGCCCGACAGGTCCGCCACCTCGACCAGCGTCTCGCCGTCCAGCCTGAGCAGGCGCCGGTCGCGCATGGACACCACCAGCAAGCGACCGTCGGGCAGCCAGCCCAGGCCCGAGGGCTGGCCTGGCACGGTGGTCACCGTCGAGCAACGCCCGTCCGGTCCCAGGCGCTGCACCTGGTGCGTATAGAAGTCGGAGAACCACAGCGCGCCGTCATGCCAGCGCGGCGATTCGGGAAAGGCCAGCTGGCCGACAATCAACTGGGGAACGGCTTGGGACATGCGACCGATCTTGGGTAAAGCCAAGCCGCCCGTCAAGCGTTTGCAGGACAAGAGGCCCGATAATCGACGCATGGCTGACACCTCCCGCAGCGTCGAACGCACGCAACCCAAGTCCCTGGCAGATCTCTTCGTTTCCTTCACCGTGCTGGCCCTGCAGGGCTTCGGCGGCGTGCTGGCCGTGGCCCAGCGCGAACTGGTCGAGCGCAAACGCTGGTTCACAAACGAGGAGTTCGTCGAGGAATGGGCCGTGGCGCAGATCATGCCCGGCCCCAACGTGGTGAACCTGGCCGTCATGATCGGCGGGCGCTACTTTGGTGTGCCCGGCGTGCTGGCGGCGCTGGCCGGTATCTTCACGGCACCCCTGGTCGTGGTGCTGTCACTGGCCCTGCTGTACGCCCAGTTCGCCAGCCATCCGGGTGTGATCGGTGCGCTGCGGGGCATGGGCGCGGTGGCGGCGGGCCTGGTCGTGGCCACCGGCTTGCGGCTGGCGTCCTCCCTCAAAAACAGCGTCATGGGCATTGCGCTCAACAGCGTGCTGGGCGTGCTCGGCTTCATCGCCGTGGCCCTGTTGCGCTGGCCGCTGATCTACGTGCTGCTGGGCCTGGGCAGCGTGGCCTGCGTACTCGCCTACCGCCTGCTGGGCCGGGAGGCACGCGCATGAACCCGATGCTGGACCTGGGCTGGGCTGACTGGCTCTACCTCTTCACGCACTTCCTCACCCTCTCCCTGCTGTCCGTGGGCGGCGGCATCACGACGGCGCCCGACATGCACCGCTTCCTGGTGGACCAGCAGGGCTGGATTACCGATCCCCAGTACACCTCGTCCATCGCCATCGCCCAGGCCGCGCCCGGGCCGAACATCCTGTTCGTGGCCCTGCTGGGCTGGCATGTCGGGCTCAATGCCGGGGGGCTGGGCTGGGCGCTGTTCGGCGTGCTGGTCTGCATGCTGGGCATCATCATGCCCAGCACCATCCTGGTCTACGTCACCTCGCGCTGGAGCCATGAGAACCGCGACCTGCGCGCCGTGCGCGCCTTCAAGCTGGGCATGGCGCCCATCGTGATCGCCCTGCTGATCGCCACCGGCTGGATCCTGGCCCGGGCGCATGGCGACCCGGCCCGCGACTGGCCCCTGTGGCTGGTCACCGCGCTGAGCGCCCTGATCGTCTGGCGCACCCGCCTGCACCTGCTGTGGCTGCTGGGTATCGGTGGCGTGCTGGGCTGGTTCGGCCTGGTCTGAAGTCGTCATGCCTCTGCCCACGCTCAACCTGCTCGGTGCCGGACGCGTAGGCAAGACCTTGGGCCACCTGTGGCACAGCCTGGGCGTCTTGCAGGTGCAAGACGTGCTGACCACCTCGCCGGCCAGCGCGCAGGCCGCGGTGGACTTCATCGGTGCCGGCCGCCCGCTCACCATCCTGAACAACATGCGCCCTGCCGATGTCTGGCTGATCGCCGTGCCAGACCGGCAGATCGCTGCCAGCGCGCAGGCCCTGGCCGCTGCGGGCCTGCCGCCGGCGATCGCCTTCCACGCCAGCGGTGCGCTGGCCGCCGCTGAACTCGCGCCGCTGCAGGCCGCGGGCTGGCAGGTCGCCAGCGCGCACTGCATCCTGAGCTTTGCCACGCCGGCCACGGCCGTACAGCAGTTTGCCGGCACGCCCTGCGCGCTCGAAGGCCAGGCCGCCACCCTCGCCGTTCTGGAGCCGCTGTTCCAGCGCATCGGGGCGCGCTGTTTCATCCTGCCCTCGGCCGACAAGCTGCGTTACCACGCAGCCGCCGTTTTCGCCACCAACTTCCTGCCCGTGCTGCAGGCCACGGCCGAAGCACTGTGGCTGGACAGCGGTGTTCCGCCCGAGCTGCTGCCGCAGCTGCGCGCCACACTGCTGCGCAACGCCGTGGACAACCTGCTGGCCCTGGGGCCGGCCGGCGCGCTCACCGGCCCGGCCGCGCGCGGCGACACGGCCCTGGTGCAACGCCAGGGGGCATCCATCGCCCAGTGGGATGCGCAGGCCGGCGCCGCCTACGTCGCGCTCAGCGAACTGGCCTCCCGGCTGGCGCGCGACGGCAAGCTTTGAGTACAGACACCCGGGACTTGCTGCGTTATCCTGTAACGCACAGTTCTAGCTCCGAGACCCCGCCATGAACAAGCCCCTCAAAATCATCCTCATCGCCCTTGCCGCCATCGTCGTGCTGCTGGTGGCGGTGGTGGCCTTCATCGTCGCCACCTTCAACCCCAACGACCACAAACCCGAGCTCATCAAGTTGGTCAAGGAGCAGACCGGCCGCACCCTCTCCATCCCCGGCGAGATCCGGCTCACCCTGTTTCCGCGCATCGGCGCCGACCTGGGCCAGATATCCCTGTCCGAAGCGCGCAGCGATCAGGTCTTCGCGGCCGCCCAGCAGGTCAAGGTGTCGGTGGCCCTGCTGCCACTGTTCTCCAAAAAGGTGGAGGTGGACCGCGTGCTGGTCGACGGCCTGAACGTCAAGCTGCAACGCGACCGCCAGGGCCGATTCAACTTCGACGACCTGCTGTCGCAGGGCGACAAGGCGGCCCCGCCCGACACCGGCAAGCCTGAAACCTCCGGCGCCATGCCCCAGCTCCAGGTCGGCGGCATCGCCATCACCAACGCCAGCCTGGACTACCGCGACGCGGCCAGCGGCCAGCACCTGAGCGTCTCCAAACTGAACTTCAGCACCGGCCCCATCGCCGATGGCAAGAAGAGCACGCTGGACTTCAGTGCCGACGTGCAGGGCACGAACCCGCAACTGGCCCTGCAACTGGGCGTCAAGAGCGACTTCACGCCCCAGCTCGCGCAGCAAAAGCTCCAACTCGACAATTTCAAGGCCAGCCTGGGCGGCACCGCCGCCGGCCAACGCGACCTGCAGGTCAAGCTGGGCCTGGCCAACGTCGAAGCATCGCCCCAGGCGCTCAAGCTGACGGCGCTCACACTGGAGGTGGCGGCCCCCAACCCGGCCGGCGGCACGCTCGCGCTCAAGCTGCAGGGCCAGGCCTCGGTCGACCTCGCGCGCGAAGCGGTTCAGCTGGCACTCGACGGCCAACTCGACAGCACCAGCCTGGCCATCAAGGCCGGCGTGAAACGCTTTGCCCAGCCGGCCATCGACTTCGACATCGCCGTAGGCGAACTCGATGCCGACCGCTACCTGCCCAAAAGTGAAAAGTCGGCAGCCGCCGCCAGCAGCGGCCCGGCGGGCCCTGAAGCGGTCATCGACCTCGCCCCGCTGCGTACGCTGGATGCACGCGGCACCCTGAAGGTCGCCACCCTCAAGATCATGAACCTGCGCACCGCCAGCATCCGCCTGCAGCTCAAGGCCCAGGGCGGCAAGGCCGAACTCAACCCCTTGACGGCCACGCTCTATGGCGGCGGCGTGAACGGCGCGCTCACGGCCAATGCCCAGGGCGCTCAAACCCTGGCGGCCAGGCTGGACCTGCGCGGCATCAACATCGGCCCGCTGATGAAGGACGCGCTGGACCAGCAGCCCATCGACGGGCGCGGCAATGTGGCGCTCGATGTCAGCACCAGCGGCAACACCGTGAGCCTGTTCAAGAAGAACCTCAACGGAACGGCCGGTGTGCAGCTGACCGATGGCGCCATCAACGGCGTGGACATCGCCGGCGCCCTGCGCAACGTCAAGGCCAAACTCGGCGGCGGCGCCCAGGAAGGCAAGGCCGGCGCCCAGGAGAAAACCGACTTCACCGAATTCGGCGCCAGCTTCAAGATCAGCAAGGGCGTGGCACACAACGACGACCTGTCCGCCAAGACCCCGCTACTGCGCCTGGGCGGCGCTGGCGACATCTTCATCGCCGAAGACCGGCTGGACTACACGCTCAAGGCCACCGTGGTGCCCACCCTGCAGGGCCAGGGCGGCCCGGAGATGGAACAGCTCAAGGGCCTGACCGTGCCGGTGCGCCTCACCGGCCCCTACAAGGCCATCAGCTGGAAGATCGACTTCGGCAATGCGGCTGGCAACCGCGCCAGGGAAATGGTCGACCAGCGCAAGGCGCAGCTGCAGCAGGAAGCACAGCAGCGGCTGGACGAGGAAAAGGCCAAGGCCGGGCAGCGCCTCAAGGAGCAGGCCGAGGACCGGCTCAAGAACCTGCTGCGGCGCTAGTCGCTGGCGCCATCGCCGGGCTGCCTGAACTTCAGCACGCGCGTGGCCAGCAGGGTCTCGGCAAAGAAGCAGCACAGCGCGGCCATGAAGCAGCTCACGCCGGCCAGGAAGGCGTAGATCGCCAGCCGCTCGATCTGGAAGACCGTGGTCTCGCCCAGGAAGAGCACCACGATGGTCAGGCCGATCATGAAAGCGCACAGGGTCAGCAGGCCGATGGTGCTGTTGGCCAGCAGGCCGCGCTTGCGCAGCATGGTGAGCTCGGCGCCCCACTGCGGCACCAGCAGCGGCTCGACATTCAAGCGCAGCTTTTCCTCCAGCACACGGCCGCGGTCGATGATGCGCGAGAGGCGCCCGGCCACCGCGCCGATCATGCCGGAGACGGCGGTCAGCAGGAAAACGGGGGCCACGGCCAGCTGGATGCCGTGGGTCACGGTGCCGGAATCGACGAAAAGGGCCATGCGCGAACTCGTGTGGGGGATACGGGCGCCGATTATCCTCCCACAAACGGGGGAAGACAGGCGCCGCATTTATGCCTATAAAGACGCACATCCACAAGCAGCTGTCAGGGGGTTCCATGAGCATCCGCATCCTGTGCGTCCACGGCGTCAACACCAACGAGAACGGCGACTGGCTGGCCAAGTGGCAGCAGTCCATCCGCAGCGCGGCCGCCAGTGCCGGCGTGGCCGCCGACGCCTTCGAATTCCATGAACTGCGCTACAACGCGCACTTCGAGGCCGCCCACGCCGACGGCGCCGTCTACGCCGAGGCCGTCAAGCGCCTGTGGAACAGCTACTGGGCACACCGTCGCGCGCTGGGCCGCGCTGCGGAAAAAGGCCTGGGCACGCTGATCGACAACACCATCGGCATGGTCGCCAAGTGGACCGCCCTGCCCCAGCTGCGCCAGCAGCTCACCAGCGATCTGGCGCAGAGCATCAAGCGCGTCAATCCGCACGTCATCTGCGCGCACAGCCTGGGTTCGCTCATCACCTACGACACCCTGGCCGCCCAGCAGGACCTGGCCCAGGACCGTCTGCTGGTCACCCTGGGTTCGCAGATCGGCCACCCGGCCCTGGCCGAAAGTTTCGGCGGTTACCTCAAGCCCCTGAGCACCGTGCGCCACTGGTACCACCTCTTCAATGCAGAGGACGCGGTGCTGACCTGCGAGCTGGACTTCCCCGAAGCCCCCTACACCCAGCTCGACACCTATTTCGACGAATGGGGCCCGCTGGACCACAGCGCCGAGCAGTACCTGGCGCACGAAGTCACAGCCAGCAACGTCTGGGCCGGCCTGGCCAAGGCGCTGCCGCGCAGCGTCGAGCCGGTCAAGCCCCGGACGGCACCGGCCGTGGGCGGCCCCTGGTTCAAGGCGCCCATCGTCCAGCGCCGCAGCCCGCGTAAACGCCGCGCGCTGCTGATCGGCATCAACGAGTACCCGCAACCGGAAAACCGCCTGAGCGGCTGCGTCAACGACGTGTTCCAGATGAGCGCCATGCTGCAGGAGCGCGGCTACCAGCCCGAGGAAATCCGCGTGGTGCTCGACGCGCGGGCCACCACCCGCGGTGTCAACGAGCGCCTGAAGTGGCTGCTCGAAGACGTGCGCGCCGGTGACGAACGCGTGCTCTTCTATTCCGGCCACGGCGCCCAGGTGGCTGCGCTGGATGCCGACGGCGAGCCCGACCACAAGGACGAGGCCCTGGTCACCTACGACTTCGACTGGAGCGGCAACACCGGCATCACCGACGACACGCTGGCCCGGTACTACGCCAACCTGCCCTATGAAGCGCGCCTCTCCATCATCCTGGACTGCTGCCACTCGGGCGGCATCGCGCGCGCTGGCGGCGTGGCGGTGCGCGGCATCAACCCGCCGGACGACGTACGCCACCGCGGTATCGAATGGGATGTGGACAAGCAGATGTGGTTCCCGCGCAAGAAGCTGGATCTGCGCGGCCGCATGAACAAGGCCCCCGCCGAGGTGGTGCGCCGTTACCTGGGGATGGATGGCGCCACCCAGAAGATGGGCCGCGCCGTCAGCCGCTGGAGCGACGACCCGACCGCCTTCAAGGCCGCCACCCGGCGCCTGGGCCACCACGGCCCCTACAACCCGGTGCTGCTGGCCGCCTGCCGCGAAGACCAGTACGCCTACGAGTACACGCACGGCTCGGTGCCCTACGGCGCCATGACCTTCATGCTGATCCAGCAGCTGCGCGCGACCGCCGGGCGCAAGACGCTGGAAGACGTGGTGACGCAGTGCAACAGCGTGCTCAAGAGCAAGCTGGGCTACGAGCAGGAAGTGCAGCTCTACCGACCGCGCGAGCACAAGCAGACGCGTTTCCCCGGCAAGGCGCCGGTGGCGAAGAAAAAGACCTAGCGTTTGGCGCTGCGACGCAGCGGCGTCAGCAGGCCAGAGAGGCCGTTGTGGTCGATCTCGTGCATCAACGCGAGCAGGCGGCCCAGGTCACCGTTGGGAAAACCCTCGCGCGCAAACCAGTTGAGGTAGTTGCCCGGCAGGTCGGCGATCAGGCAGCCCTTGTGTTTGCCATAGGGCATTTCCACCGTCAGCAAGCGCTGCAATTGCTCGGCATCCGGAATCATCCGCCCGCCCTCTTGGCCGCGTAACCCTGCGCCTGCAGCAGGGCCAGCACCTTGTCGGCGTGGTCGCCCTGCACCTCGATCATGCCGTCCTTCACGGTGCCGCCCGTGCCGCAGGCCGCCTTGAGCTGCTTGCCCAGCTGGGTCAGCGCCGTCGCGTCGAGAGGCAGGCCGCGCACCACCGTCACGGCCTTGCCGCCGCGCCCGCTGGTTTCGCGCGAGACCCGCACCTTGCCGTCGCCCAGCGGCTGGGCCGCCTGCTGCGACTTGCAGACGCACTGCGCCTGCGGCCGACGGCAGACCGGGCACATGCGCCCGCCCTCGGTGGAATAGACCAGACCGCCGCTGTTCTTCACGGCTCGAACCTGGCGTTGAAGGTGGCCATGTCGGCCTCGTTTTCGAAGCTCACGAGCTGGCCCTGTTTGCGATCGGACTCCCGGCTGGCCGCAAACAGGCTGTAGCGGCCCTTGAGACCCATGGCCGGCAGGTCGATCAGCGCATAGGGAAAGGGCACGAAGACCTGGTGCTCGAACAGGATGCGGTGCGCGTTGCGCGGCGAGGGGTAGAGCTGGTAGTCACCGCTCGTGAAGGACTTGCTGATGGACATGGGAGGCGTTGCTTGGAACGCCCGATTATCCCCGGCGCTCAGCTTTCGAAGTTGGTGCGCGGCGCGCGGCGGCGTTCCATCTGGACCTGCCAGCGTTCCGCGGTCTCGATGGCATCCATCTGCAGGCGGGCCCGGTGCAGGATTTCGTTGAGCTCACGCGCCTTGTCGTAGGATCGGCCATGCGATTCGTTGGCAAGCTTGCGTGCCACGTCCTGCATCACCGACAACAGCTTGGACAACTGGTCGATGCGATCCTGTCGTTCGTCGAATTCCAAATGCATGTTCCACCCCCTGTTTGCCTTGAACGTACTTAGCCCTCTGGCCTTCTGCCCTCTTGTGTGGCAGTTTGCGCGAGCATACCGAATTCGTAACTCTTTGTCACACATCTATATCACATTGTGAAATAAACATGCCTACCCACACCCACCAGCCCACCCCCAGCAAGGATGAGATCAACCTGCTCGATCCCTTCGAACGCCTGGGGCCGGACCGCATCCGGCTCGTCAGCACTGTCAAGGAAGCTGAGAAAGCCTGCGCCGAGCTGGCCGCCGTGCCCTGGCTGGGCTTCGACACCGAGTCCAAACCCACCTTCCGCGTGGGCGAGCTGTCCGACGGGCCTCATATCGTGCAACTCGCCACGCCCGAACAGGCCTGGGTGTTCCAGCTGCATGAGCCCGCCAGCCGTGCGCCGGTGGCCGAGCTGCTGGCCCTGCACGGCGTCACCAAGGCCGGTTTCGGCCTGGGCGACGACCGCAAGCGCATCACGGCCAAGCTGGGTGTGGAGCCGGCCGGCGTGCTGGAGCTCAACACCGTGTTCCGCGAGCGCGGATACCGCAAGGACATGGGTGTGAAGGCCGCCGTGGCCATCCTCTTCAACCGTCGTTACCTCAAGTCCAAGAAGGCGGCCACCTCCAATTGGGCCAATCCGCGCCTGACGGAAGCGCAACTGGTCTATGCGGCCAACGACGCCTGGGCTGCCATCCGCGTGTTCCACGCGCTGGGGCTGGGCAGCAGCTCAGCCAAGGCGCCTTAAGCGGGCTTGAGCTCGTACATGCCGTCGCCCATATTGCGCAGCGGGCCGAAGACGGCGGTTATGGCCGCCGTCTCGGCCGCCTGCCATTGTTCGACGATCTCGCGCTCGGCATCCGTCAGGGCCGCGGTGTCGGGCTGTTCGCCGTAGGCGGCGGCGATGCGCTGGTAGGCGAGGTACACGGGCAGCACCAGGCTGGCGTCACCCAGGGTGTCTTCCAGCGCGCGGCGAAACCGCAGCACGGCCTCGCGGTGCTGGGCCTCGGACACGCCGTCGGCGTCGTACAGTTTCACGGTGTAGTTCATGAGCAGGCGAGCATACCTGTTGCGAGTGTGTACAGTGGGGCCTGAAGAACTGACAGGTGGATGATGGCAAAACAAAGTGAATGGCCGGGCAAGGTGCTTGCGCTGATCAAGGGTGGCAACGCGGCCGCGGCGATTGCCCAGATCAAGGTGGCACCCACCGTGAAAGACCTGCAGCAGCTGCAGGCTGCCATGGACAAGGCCCAGCTCAAGGGTCGCTGGCGCAACGTGGACCTCGCCATCGAGGAAAACCTGGCCCTGCTGGCCGCACCGCGCCTGCACCGCTCGCCCTGAACACCGCTGACAGGAGGACCCCATGAGCAACATTCCCGGCACGCCCGAAAAACGCAGCCTCTGGGTGCGCCTGCTGCTCATGATCCTGATGGCCATGGCCTTCCACCTGGCCGCCACGCTGCTCGGGGTGCTGGCCCTCGTCCAGTTCGTGCTGGCCATCGTCGCCGGCGGCCCCAACGAGCGTCTGCAGCAACTGGGCCGCGGCCTGGGGCGTTATTTCCGCCAGCTCACCGACTTCCTGAGCTTCGCCAGCGAAGAAGCGCCCTTCCCCTTCAGCGACTGGCCTTCGGCCGACTGACTAGGGCCTATCCGCGCGCTGTCTGCATGCGCAGCAGCCGCGCGGCTTCCTCGGCCCGCGCATCATCGATCACGCGGGTCAGGTCAGCGACATCCACCGCACCCACCGGCTTCTCGAAGTGCCCGCTCAACGGTGTTTCTGCGTCCAGCATGCCGCGCTGGTACAGATCCCAGATCTCCGGCCCGTAATCGGTGGCCAGCAGATCCGGTGCGAACTGCCCGAAAAAGCCGCGCAGATTGGCCACGTCGCGCAGCAGCATGCGCCCGGCGTGGTTGTTGCCCGCAGCGTCCACCGCCTGCGGCAGGTCGATGATCACCGGGCCGTCCGCTGCCAGCAGGATGTTGAACTCCGACAGGTCGCCGTGCACGATGCCCGCGCACAGCATGCGCACCACCTCGGTCAGCAAGGTGGCGTGGTGCTGGCGCGCTTCCTCGGGCGTGAAGGCCACGTCGTTCAGGCGCGGCGCGGCATCACCGTGTTCGTCGGTCACCAGTTCCATCAGCAGCACACCCTCGTGGAAGTTGTAGGGCTTGGGTACGCGCACGCCGGCCGCCGCCAGGCGGTAGAGCGCGTCGACCTCGGCGCTCTGCCAGGCCGCCTCGATGGCCTGGCGACCATAACGCGAGCCCTTGGCCATGGCACGGGCCTGGCGCGTGTTCTTGACCTTGCGGTTCTCGGTGTAGTCCACCGCCTGGCGAAAGCTGCGCTGCGTGGCCTCCTTGTAGACCTTGGCGCAGCGCGTGTCCTCGCCGCTGCGCACCACGTAGACCAGCGCCTCCTTGCCGCTCATGAGCTGGCGCACCACCGTATCGATCAGGCCTTCCTCGACCAGGGACTGGAGTCTTTCGGGTACTTTCATCGCCCCATTTTGCGCCCTGCGCTCTTCACAAGCGCGCCGCCGGGTCTCTGGCCCGCCGGGCGCAGCACTTGCCTGCCGGCCCGTCTTGCTGCCAGAATGGTTCGCTCCCGCCCACGCGGGAGCGAGATCCAACGCGAGGAGACCTGGCCATGACGCAGCATTCGTTCGCGCAACCCAAGCCATCGCCCAGCCCGCGCGGGCTCCAGCGCCGCACCGCCCTGCTGGCCTTGCCCGGCCTCGCACTCGGCCTGCCCGCCACGGCAGCCGCGCAATCCCTGGGCAGCCGCCTGCAATCCTGGCCGCTGAACACACCGCGCGCCACCGGCATCCACGACCTGGCCCCCGCACCCGATGGCGGCGTCTGGTTCTCCGCGCAGCGCAGCGGCCACCTGGGCTGGTTCGACCCGCGCACGGGCAAGACGGAACTCATCACCCTGGGCAGCGGCTCCTCGCCGCACGGTGTCATTGCCGGCCCCGACGGCGCCGCCTGGCTTACCGACAGCGGGCTCAACGCCATCGTGCGCGTGAGCTGGCCCGCGCGCGAGGTGCGTGCCTATCCGCTGCCGGCGGACTCGCCCTATGCCAACCTCAACACCTGCGCCTTCGATGGCAACGGCGACCTCTGGTTCACCGGGCAAAGCGGCCACGTGGGCAAGGTGGCCGTGCGCAGCGGCGCGGTCAGCGTGCAGGCCTCGCCACGCGGGCGCGGCCCTTACGGCATCTGCGCCACACCCAAGGGCGACATCTGGTGGTGCTCGCTGGCCGGTTCCTACATCGCGCAGATCGACCTGGAGACCGGCGCCTCGCGCATCGTGGAGCCGCCCACGCCCGAACAAGGCGCGCGCCGCGTCTGGTCCGACAGCCGCGGCCGCATCTGGGTGGCCGAATGGCGCAGCGGAAACCTGTCCATGCACGACCCCGCCGCAAACAGCTGGCGCACCTGGAAGGCGCCCGGCGACAGCCCGCGCGTGTACGCCGTCTACGTGGACGACAAGGACATCGTCTGGGCCGCCGAGTGGAACCACAACGCCATGCTGCGTTTCGACCCGCGCACGGAGAAGTTCGACGTGCTGGCCATGCCGCGCGCCGGTGCCTCCATCCGCCAGATCCTGGGCCGGCCCGGCGAAGTCTGGTTGCCCGAAAGCGGCAACGAGTTCATCTCGGTGATCCGCACCGGCTGAACCGGCTTACAGCCGTGCTGCCAGCCGCGCGGCCTGGTCGATGGCGCGCTTGGCGTCCAGCTCGCCCGCTTCGAGCGCACCGCCGATCAGGTGCACCTTCTTGCCGCCCGCCTGCAGTTCATCCGCCAGCGTGCGCAGCGGCAACTGGCCCGCGCAGAGCACCACCGTGTCGCATGCTATCCAGGTGGGGTTCTCGCGCTGTTCGCCATAGCTCACCAGCAGCCCTTCGTCGGAGATGCGCTCGTAGTTCACGCCACCGATCATCTTCACCTGCTTCATCTTGAGCGCCGCGCGATGGATCCAGCCCGTGGTCTTGCCCAGGCCATCACCGAGCTTGCCGGCCTTGCGCTGCAGCAGCGTCACCTGCCGCTCGGGCGGGCTCACCTGCGGCCCTGCGGCACTCAGGCCGCCACGCTGCTGCGCCGGGTCCGTCACGCCCCACTCGGCCAGCCAGGCCGGCAGGTCCACCGTGGTGGAGTGGCCCTCGCTCACCAGGAACTCGGCCACGTCGAAACCGATGCCGCCCGCGCCCACGATGGCCACCTTCCGGCCCACCGGCTTTTTATGGCGCAGCACGTCGATGTAACTCAGCACCTTGGCATGGTCCTGCCCTTCGATCTTCGGGTCGCGCGGTGTCACACCCGTGGCCACGATCACCTCGTCGTAACCCTGCAGATCAGCCGCCAGCACGGCGCGGTTCAGATGCAGCTGCACGCCCGTGGTCTCCACGCGCCGCGCCAGGTAACGCAGCATTTCGTGAAACTCTTCCTTGCCCGGCACCACCTTGGCCATGTTCAGCTGGCCCCCGATCTCGGCCGCCGCGTCGAACAGGTGCACCTCGTGCCCGCGCTCGGCGGCGAGGGTGGCCGCCGTCAGCCCGGCCGGGCCGGCGCCCACCACGGCAATGCGCTTGCGCTGCACGGTGGGGCGGTAGACCAGCTCGGTCTCGTGGCAGGCCCGCGGGTTCACCAGGCAGCTGGTGAGTTTGTTCTTGAAGATGTGGTCCAGGCAGGCCTGGTTGCAGGCGATGCAGGTGTTGATGTCCGCGGCGCGGCCCTGCGCCGCCTTCTTCACGAAGTCGGCATCGGCCAGCAGCGGGCGGGCCATGGACACCATGTCGGCGTTGCCCTCGGCCAGCAAGGCTTCAGCCACCTCGGGCGTGTTGATGCGGTTGGAGGTCACCAGCGGTGTGCTCAGGCCCGCGGCGGCGAACTCGGCCTTCATCTTCTTCGTCACCCAGGCAAAGGCCGCGCGCGGCACACTGGTGGCGATGGTGGGCACACGGGCTTCGTGCCAGCCGATGCCGGTGTTGATGATGCTGGCACCACCCTGCGCCACGGCCTTGCCCAACGTCACCACCTCGTCCCAGCTGCTGCCGCCCGGCACCAGGTCGATCATCGAGAGGCGGTAGATGATGATGAAATCCTGCCCCACGGCCTCGCGCGTGCGCGCCACGATCTCCAGCGGCAATCGCATGCGCTGGCTGTAGTCGCCGCCCCACTGGTCGTCGCGGTGGTTGGTGTGCTTGGCCAGGAACTGGTTGATGAAATAACCCTCGCTGCCCATGATCTCGACACCGTCGTAGCCGGCCTCGCGGGCCTTCACGGCGCAGTTCACGAAGGCACGGATCTGCCGCTCCACCCCGCGTGCCGACAACTCGAAGGGCTTGAACGGGGAAATCGGCGACTTGATGGCCGAGGGCGCCACCGCCAGCGGGTGGTAGGCGTAACGCCCGGTGTGCAGGATCTGCAGCGCAATCTTGCCGCCGGCCTCGTGCACCGCACGGGTCACCATCTGGTGCCGGCGCGCCGCGCCCGACGTAGAGAGCGTGCCGGCAAACGGCTTGGCCCAGCCCGCGATATTGGGCGCAAAACCGCCCGTGACCATCAGGCCCACGTCGCCCTCGGCGCGTTCGCGGAAATAGGCCGCCAGCTTGCTGAGGTCGCGCCCGTCTTCCAGGCCGGTGTGCATGGAGCCCATGAGCACGCGGTTCTTGAGCTGCGTGTGCCCCAGGTCCAGCGGGGCCAGCAGATGGGGGTAGAGGGTCTGGCCGGGAAGCGTGGCGCTGGCGGGTGTGGGCATGGCGGCTCTTCGTAAGGGTGGCGATGTGGGTTTGATCATAGGCTGCCGGAGCCGGCAGGCCAGATGGGCTAACATTACGGTTTTATCGTTCGTCAGAAGGAGCCCCAGATGGGCAATAAGATCGTTACCGAAGCAGACCGCAAGGCCTCCCCCCGTCCGCAGCCGCTCAATGGCGTGACCCTGCCCACCGGCGGCCGCGGCCAGAAGGTGAGCTTGGAGCGTGGTGTCTCCACCCGCAGCAAGAAGAACCCGGGCAAGCGTCCTTCCAAGGGCGGCTGATCCCGCGCTGGCCTAGGCCAGCGTCGGTCCCGAACAAAGGCCCTCATCGAGGGCCTTTTGTTTTGCCCGGGTGACAATGCACCGGTGCACCATCCCACCCGCCGCATGACCCTGCTCCAAGCCCTGACCGCCGGCCTGCTCGCGCTGGCCAGCGTGCTGCCCGCCGCGGGCGAAACCCTCACGGTCGGCTCCAAGCGTTTCACCGAGGCCTACATCCTGGCCGAGATCGTCAGGCAGACGGCCCAGACGGCCGGCGAAGCCGAGGTGACGCACCGGCAGGGCCTGGGCAACACGGCCATCCTGCTCAGCGCCCTGCAGGCCGGCAGCATCGACCTGTACCCGGAATACACCGGCACCATCGCGCGCGAAATCCTGCGGCTGGACCATGTGCCGCCCCTGCCCGAACTCAATGCGCGGCTCGCCAGGCTCGGCCTGCAAGCCTCGGTGCCGCTGGGTTTCAACAACAGCTACGCCCTGGCCATGCGCGCCTCACAGGCCAGCGCACTCAAGATCAGCCGCCTGTCCGACCTGAAAAACCACCCCACGCTGCGCCTGGGCCTGTCGCAGGAATTCATAGGCCGTGCCGACGGCTGGCCGGGCCTGCAGTCAGCCTACGCACTGCCGCAGGCCCGCCCACGCGGCCTGGACCACGGTCTAGCCTATGAAGCCCTGGCCCAGGGCCAGGTCGACGCCATCGACATCTACACCACCGACGCCAAGATCGACCCCTACCAGCTGCAGGTGCTGGTGGACGACGCAGCCTACTTCCCCCGCTACGACGCCGTGCTGCTGCACCGGGCCGGCCTGCCCGCGCGCCTGCCGCGCAGCTGGGCGGCACTGGCCCGTCTGGAAGGCCGCATCGACGAAGCGGCCATGCGCCAGATGAACGCCGGCGCGGAACTGCAAGGCCAGAGCTTCGAGCGCGTGGCCCAGGCCTTTCTGGCGGGCGAGCTGGCCGCGCCGGCCAGGACGTCCGATGCGCGCCCCGCGGCCCCGGGCTGGCTGGCCAAGCTCTTCGCCCCCGACCTGCTGCGCCTCACGCTGGAACACCTGGCCCTGGTCTTCCTCTCGCTGGGTGCGAGCATCGTGGTAGGCATCCCGCTGGGCATGCTGGCGGCGCGTCACGCGCTGGCACGTGCCCTCATCATCAACAGCACCAATGTGCTGCAGACCATCCCCTCGCTGGCCCTGCTCGCCATCCTGATTCCCCTCACGGGCAGCATCGGCCTGCTGCCGGCCTTCATCGCCCTCACCGTGTACGCCCTGCTGCCCATCGTGCGCAACACGCACGCCGGGCTCAGCCAGGTGCCCGTCGGCATGAAACAGGCGGCCATGGCCCTGGGCCTGAGCCCGGGCGCGACGCTGCGCCTGATCGAACTGCCGCTGGCACGCACCACCATCCTGGCCGGCATCAAGACCTCGGCCGTCATCAATGTGGGCACCGCCACCATTGCGGCCTTCATCGGCGCCGGCGGTTTCGGCGAACGCATCGTCACCGGCCTGGCCCTGAACGACAACGCCACCCTGCTGGCCGGTGCCATCCCCGTGGCGCTGCTGGCCCTGCTGATCGAAGCGGCCTTCACGCTGGCCGAGCGCGGTTTCTTCCCCAAGACCTGGCGCAGAAACCGCTAAACCAGCGCCCACCCCAAAACAAAAGGCCCTCGACGAGGGCCTTTGTTGTTCAGCATGGGGAAACTGTCAGCAGCCGGCAGCGCACTTGCCTGTGCTGTCGAACTCCATGAGCTTGCCGCTGAGCGGAATGTGCACCGGCACCTTGCTGGCTTTCATGAAACGGTCGGTCTTGCTGCCCGGCACCACCTGGCCGCCCTTGGTGGCGACCTCGTTCACGTGCGAGGCGATCACGGCCGCGGGCTGGACCAGGTCGTTGATCACATAGGCCGCTTCCGAGGGGCCGGTGGAGAAACCGTCGCCGATGTTCATCACGGCCAGGCGGGCCTTGTAATAGCCGCGCACCACCTTGTCCTGTGCCGCCGTGATGCCCGTGTCACCCGAGAGGTAGACCACCAGGCCGTTGCTGAAGCTCAGCACGTAGCCGGTGGCCTCGCCCACGTAACCGGCAATGCCGGCGTCCTTCATGTGCTTGCCCAGGTCGCCGCCGATGTAGTCCGGGTCCAGGCCGTTGCTGTGCACGGCCGGCACCGTGGCGATCTTCACGCCGCCGATCGTCACGCTGCCGCCGAAGCGCGCCAGGATGGAATCGGCCGGGTTGCCGCCATTGGCCTTGAGCTTGCCCGCGAAGAAAGGCGGCATCTCGCTGCCCGTCACGATCTTGGCCTTCTTGGCCAGCGCGATGTTCACCGTGCTCGAATTCGGCAGCGCCGAGACCGACACGTCCGGCTTGTCGCAGCTGCCCGAGTTGGGCGCCTTGTTGTGCGCATTGCCCACGTGGTCGCCGTGCATGTGGCTGACCAGGATGATGTCGATTTTGCCCAGGCGCGGGTCGGTGGCGCCGGCCACCGTGCGGCCCACGTCGTAGAGGATGCGGGTGCCGTTGGGGTCTTCGAAGATCATCGCGCGGTCCTGCGGGCACAACTCGCCGTCGTGGCCGCCCAGCGGTGTCACCTTCAGGTTCTGGGCCAGGGCCGGCTGCGCCAGCAGGGTGATGGCGGCCAGGCATCCTGCTGCGGCCATCCGGATCATCGGTTTCTTGCTCATGCGTCTGCTCCTCGTTCTTGGTTTGAAACTCACACCACCAGCCTGAATCAAGGCCCGGCGATCGACGCCGCCGCTTCCTGAGGCTCGTGGGGGCCGGCTGGAAAGACCCGCGCCGCCCGCTTGCGTTGTACACGTTATGGCGCCAGCGTGCAGAGCGTCACGCGCAAGCCCCGGCCCGGCCCTGCGCTTTAGGGCTGGGCAGACCGCTCCTGGATCAGTTCGATCTGCAGCCTGACCTGATGCAGCAGTTCATTCACGTCATGCGCCAGATCGTAGAGCTCGCCATGCGATTTGTTGGCCAGTCGTCGCCCCGTCTCCTGGGCGAGATGGACCAGTTCAGCCAGCTCGATCACAGCCTCTTGCCGGTCCTGTTCGTCCGCGTCGTTCGATCCCATAAGCAGGCCCTCCGCTGATGCGGTCCTCGCGCCGCGCCAGAGATGTCAACCCTGGGGCGCAAGTACAGTTTGCATCCTAGGCGCTTTATCGTGTGTCTGCCAGCGCACATTCGATGGGGAGGCCCACAAAAAAGGGCACCGCCGGGTACCCCTTTTTTTCAGAGTCAGGGACGGTGTTCAGTACGCGCCGACCTGCTGCGGCGCCCGGCGCAGCACCAACATGCCGAACAGCGAGGCCGTGAGGTACATGCTGACCGAGTAGATCGCCGCCGGCAGCGCCAGCTGGAAGTTCTGCAGCACCGACAGCGCCACGAAGATGGCCAGCGTGGAGTTGTGGATGCCGATCTCGAAGCTCACCGCCGTGGCCATGGGCTTGTCCAGCCCGGCCCAGCGCGACAGGTAATAACCCGAGAGCAGGCTCAGCAGGTTGAAGGCCAGCACCACCGGCCCCAGGCTGCTGAAGGACTGCGTCAGCGCCGTCCATTCCTTGGCAAACGCAATCACCGCAAAGGCCGCCAGCACCAGGGCGCTGAAGGCCTTCATGGGCTTTTCCATGCGCGCGGCAAAACCGGGCTGCTTGCTGCTCACCGCCATGCCGATCAGCACCGGCACCAGGATCACTCCCACCACCTCGAACACCTTGCCGAACTGCAGCGGCACCACCTGGCCCGTCTGTGCGAAGGTGGCGATGGCCCAGTTGGTGATCAGCGGCAGGCTCACGATGGACAGCACCGTGTTGATGGCCGTGAGCGAAATGTTCATCGCCACGTTGCCGCCGAACAGGTGGCTGAACAGATTGGCCGACACCCCGCCGGGTGACGCCGCCAGCAGCATGAGCCCCACGGCATACACCGGCGCCACGCCCAGGCCCACGATGAGCCCCCAGGCCACGGCCGGCAGCAACAGCATCTGAATGGCCAGTGCCAGCAGCACAGCCCTGGGGTGCTGCCGCAGGCGCACGAAATCACCCAGCGAGAGCGACAGGCCCAGGCCGAACATCACCAGGGCCAGGGCCCCGAGCAACAGGGCGGGCAAAGCAGCAGTAAAGGTCATGGACGAACCTCCGTGCTGCGCACTGCGGCGCGAACGCCTTCGGGCGGCCGGGCGGCGTTCATGCCGCGGCCACCCGGCGGGCGCCGTGCGCGCCCTCACCCAGGCGGCGCTCCATCTCGGTCTGCACATCGGTGCGCAGGTGCAGCGCAAAGGCCACCTCGGCCGTCAGGAACAGCGGGCCCACCAGCAGGCCCACCAGGTCGTCCACGAAAGCCGGCTTGCGGCCCTCCCAGTAATGCCCCAGAAACTGGATGGCCCAGCCCACCACAAAGAGGCCGATACCCCAGCCCAGCCACTCTGCAGTGGGCTGCGCGGCAAACCACTGGCTGGCCCACAGGCTCAGGGCCAGCTGCAGCGCCATGGCCAGGCCGAAGCGCAGATCCAGCCGCAGATAGAACAGCGAGGACAGGACGGACACCACCAGCGCCGGCGTCAGCGGCAGGCCACCCACGTCCCAGGCCGGGCGCGAGAGCAGGATGGTCACGGCCAGCACGATCATGGGGATGCCCACGAAATGCGTGGCCACGTTGCGCGCGTCCTGGTGGTAGGCCGCGTACTGGGTGAGATGGTCGGTGAGTGTTTTCATGGACGACGTCTCTTTCTAATAATTGACAGACGTCAATGATCGACCTACCCTCGACACCAGTCTGTCAGGTACCCGACACAAGCCTTCGCCCCCGTACAAACCCCATGAACGACGCGCAACACTACCTACCCGTGCTCCAGGCCGGCCGCTGGTACGCCCAGCTACCGCCCGAGTTCGCCCAGGCCCTGCTCAAGATGGCCAAGGTGCGCCAGTTGCAGGCCGGCGAAGCCCTGTTCCTGCGCGACAGCCCGCCCTGCGGCCTGTATGCCGTGGTGGCAGGCGCCATCCGCATCTCGGGCCAGAGCGGCCGCGGTGACGACGCACGCGAAGCCCTGCTGGTGGTGCTGCCGCCGCCCCAGTGGTTCGGCGAGATCACCGTCTTCGACGGCGCCACCCGCACCCACCACGCGCATGCGGCCGAACCCAGCACCCTGCTGCAGGTGCCGCAGGCCGAGCTGCTGGCCTGGCTGCACGAGCACCCGCAGCACTGGCGCGACCTGGCCGTGCTCATGGCCGACAAGCTGCGCCTGGCGTTTTTGACGATGGAGGAACAGACCGTGCTCAGCGCCCCGCTGCGCCTGGCGCGGCGCCTGGTGGGCATGGCCGAGGGTTATGGGGTGCAGAGTGGCAAGGGGGGCACACGGCGCGTGCTGGCCGTGACGCAACAGGAACTGGCACTGATGATCGGCGTGTCACGCCAGACGACGAACCAGATCCTCAAGGAGTTGGAGGCGCAGGGAATCTTGCGGGTGCGGCGTGGGGGGATCGAGATACAGGATTTGCCAGGGTTGCGTGCGCTGTCTCAATGATCCGACTCGTTCGTCGGAGCATTACAAGCGGCCGATCAGCCCTTTGATGAAATCGGCACGTTCCTTGAGCGCTTTATCGGTTTCCGATTTATGCATCAACGCCGACGGGGTTTCTCGTTCGGCCTTGTTCATTTCTCTCCAGTATTTGTCGGCCTCCGCGCGAGATGCCTCAATCGTGTCTGCCGCTCTCTGGCTGATCGCCAACACCTTTTCGCGATGGTTTTTCGCATAGAGCCGTTCAGCCTGTCCCAACTCTCCTTGCAGCCAGTCCCAGCGAATGGAGTCGCTACCAGGCCCCGAATCGAGCGCGGATTCGAGGTGGTCGATCCCGATGGTCAAGAAATACTCGCGAATCTCCCAGCCTTCCTCAGAGGCGCCCAAGGTCTCGATTTCAGTAAGACGCTGTGTGTAAACAGCACAATAAACCGGCTCAAGCTCCTTGAAGCTGGCCACAGAAAATGGGTCAGGATGGTAGGAAATCCCAATCGCAACGTAGTCGCTGTTTGCTTTGATGTACGCGGCCTCCGGTGTCCCCGCGTAGGGCGCAATATTCAGAATGCTCTCAGGCTTCTTGCTATCGACTTCATATTTTGTTGGCGGTTCTATCCGATAACGCACCACCGCCTTGCAAGCCTTTAAGTCGTTTTTAAAGGACGCAAGAATCTGCTGTGCTGTTTGAGTCGTCTTCGGTATCACTGCCTCTGGTGCAGCGCGCGATGCATCCTGACTGGGTGCAAGCTGCACCGGCTGATCTGCCCGTTCGGAACAAGCCGTCAACAGCAAAACAAAAGTCAAGAGCAGAAGACTACGGGCAAATAGAGGCATCCTGGGTTTATCGTTAATTGTCCGTGCCATGAATCCTCCGTACTTTAAGCTGCACTGGTTTAAAGAAAAGGCGCATCGAAATGCGCCTTCACATGAGTGCGAACACTGAGCGATCAGATTGCCTTCCCCAACCTCTCCACCCCCTCACGGATCTTGTCCTCCCCCACCGTCGCAAAACTCAGGCGCAGGGTCGAGGCATCGGGATTCGTCGCATAAAACGGCGCGCCCGGCACAAAGGCCACGCCCTTCTCGATGGCGCGTTTGGCCAGTTCACCCGCGTCCTTGAGCTTGCCGCCCGCCCCCGTGAGCCGGGCCCAGAAGAACAGGCCGCCGCCGGGCTGGGTGAACTCAATCGCGTCGCCCAGTTCCTTCTTCAGGCATTCGCCCATGGTCCTGGCGCGGCCGGCATAGACCTCGCGCACATGGGCCAGGGTGGCGGGCATGCGGCCGGCCTTGAGGTATTGCGCGGCGGTGGCTTGGGCAAAGGTGCTGGTGTGGGCGTCGCTGAACTGCTTGCACATGGTGGCCTTGGCCAGCAGTTCGGGCGGGGCGATCATCCAGCCCACGCGCAGGCCCGGAGAGAGCACCTTGCTCAGGCTGCCACAGTGCACCAGCCAGTCGCGGCTGCCGGGCACCTGGGCGGTGAGGGCCAGCAGGCTGGCCGGCGGGGCCTTGCCGAAATAGAGGTCGCCATAAGGATCGTCCTCTATCACCACGGTCTTCGTCTTTACGGCCAGTTCCAGGATGCGTTTGCGGCGCTCCAGGCTCAGGGTGGCGCCGCTGGGGTTGCCGAAGGTGGGGATGAGGTAGACGAAACGGGGTTTGTGCTCGGCGATCAGCTGTTCCAGCTTGTCGACCTGCACGCCGTCGGCATCGATGGGCGCACCGATGACCTGGGCGCCGTAGAGGCGGAAGCACTGGATGGTGGCGAGGAAGGTGGGCGCCTCGACGATGACCTTGGCGCCGGGGTCCACCAGGGTCTTGCCGATCAGGTCCAGCGCCTGCTGGCTGCCGGTGGTGACGATTAGGCCGTCCGGGGCGACCTGCACGCCCTTGCTGCCCATGAAGGCGGCCAGCTGTTCGCGCAGGGGGTTGTAGCCTTCGGTGGCGCCGTACTGCAGGGCGGCGCCGGGCTCTTCGGCCAGGGCCTTGTTGGCCGCTTCACGGATGCCATCCACGTCGAACATGGCGCTGTCGGGGAACCCGCCCGCAAAGGAAATGATGCCGGGCTTGCCCAGCAGCTTGAAGAGTTCGCGGATGGCGGAGGTTTCGACGTTGTTGAGGCGGTCGGCAAATTGCATGGAGTTCTCGGGGGTAAGAAACGACTCCCCCGATTCTCCGTCAAACCGCCCCGCCCTCGCCGGGCGCCCTACTTCGTCGGCAGCGGCAGCGGCTTGCCTTCGGAGGTGGCGGGCGGCGCCACGCCCAGCCAGTTGGCCACGGTGGGGGCGATGTCCACCACCTCCACGCGTTCGTCCACGCGGCCGGGTTTCACCCAGCGCGGGCCCCAGGCCAGGATGGGCACGTTGGTGTCGTAGGGGTAAGGCGAGCCGTGCGTGGCGATGTTGGTGCTGGACTGGAACATCCAGTAGGGCTTGAGGATGTACTGCACGTCGCCCGACACGTCGACGTGCCAGGCCCGCTGCATGGCGCCGAAGAAGGGGCCGTCGATGCGGCTGCCGGCAGCCAGTTCGCGCCGGGTGTAGGCGGCGGCAATGCCGGGCTCTTCCATCAGCAGGGCGCGCGCTTCCTCGGCCACTTCGTCCGGGTCCACACGCTGCTGCGTGATGAGCTGCTTGTTGAGCAGCAGGGACGAGCCCGAGAAGCTCACCCACTTGCCGGCGCCGAACTCTTCTTCCAGGCCGCTGTTGACACGCGTGAGCAGCTGGCTGCCGACGATGCGGCCCGAGCGCAGGCCCTGCTGGGCGGTGAACTCGGGCGCGGGCATGAAACCGTGGTCGGCGGTGAGCGTGGCGATGTAGTTGTCGCGGCCCACGGTGGCGTCCAGATGCTTGAAGAAGTCCTGCAGCATGCGGTCGAGCTGCAGCAGGTGGTCGTGCGAGAAACGCGACTCGGCGCTGAAGCGGTGGTTGATGTAGTCGTGGCCCGAGAGGCTGATGCTCAGGATGTCGGGCACGTTGTCCTTGCCCAGGCCCTCGCCGGCGATGGCGGCGCGCGCGAAGTCCAGGGTGAGCTGGTCGGCGTAGGGGCTGCGCAGCAGCTGGCTGTAATAGGCCGGGCCCGGGACTTCGTCACTCGGTGCGCCCATCAGCATGGGCAGCGCGGCGGCCTTCTGGCCGTACCAGGCCTGGCGGTCGGGCAGCGAACGGGCGTAGGCCTCGTCGGGCAGCAGGGCTTTCCACTCCTTCTTGAACCAGCGGTCGGCGGGCCTGGCGGCGTTGAAGGCGCTGACCCAGGCCGGGTGCTGCGGCATGTAGAAGGTGCTGCTGGCGAACTGGCCGGTCTGCGTCATGTACATGTAGGCGGTGCCGGTCTGGCCCGCGGGCAGGATGGCGCCGCGGTCCTTGCCCGAGATGCCGATGACCTTGGCGCGCGGATCGGCGCGCCTGAGCACGTCGCCCACGGTCTCCACCTTCAGGTTCTTCGGGCTGGTGCCGTCCAGCGGCTGGGTCTTGTGGCCGATGTAGGTGGCGCCGGTGTCGCCGGTGCAGTACTCGGGCGCGCCGGTGATGGCGTCGCGCCATTCGTTGGCGATGATGCCGTGGCGGTGCGGGTAGGTGCCACTGAGCACGGTGGCGTGGCCGGCGCCGGTGACGGTGAAGGCGTGGCCGTAGTGCGCGTCGGCGTACCAGGCGCCACGCTCCAGGAAACGGGCCAGGCCGTCCGGGGCCAGCTGGTCGCGGTAGGCCAGCATCTGGCGCTGCGGCAGGCCGTCCACCACCAGGAAGACCAGCAGGCGCGGGCGGTTCGTGGCCGTGACCGGTGGTGCCACCGGCAGGGCAGCCGGCGCGGCAGCCGGTGCGGCCACGGCGGGCGCGGACGCCGCAGGTGCTGCGACGACGGGCGGATCAGAGGGGGCAACGGTCTGGCAAGCGGCCAGCACGGCCGCCAGCCCGCCGGCGAGGCACAGGCGCAAGACGCGCGAGAGGACACGTGGCTTCATGGTCGGGCGTGAGGGTGGACAACGGGGAGAAGGATCATCCCATGAAATTTGCGCCCCCCGCCAGGTGGACGCATGGACCTGATGGACAATGCTGTAACGGGAGATTTCCACCCTTGCCGCGCGCTTGCGCTACCGCCACACTGGCGGGACAGTCATACGAGGATGTTGCATGTCCGACCTTTCTGCCTTTTTCCAGTCCGTCAAGCTGCCGGTGATGCCGGAAGTGGCACACGCCCTGATCCGCACCCTGCACGACGAAGACGTGTCCATCACCCAGGTGCGCGACCTGGTGGCCAAGGACCCGGTGCTCACCGCCAAGCTGCTGCGCACGGCCAACAGCGCAGCCATGGGCATGCGCCGCGAGATCGGCACGCTGGACGCGGCCATCTCCATGGTGGGCCTGTCGCAGGTGCGCACGCTGGCGCTGACGGCCTGCATGAACGTGGCCTTCCCCGTGGTGCCCGGCCTGGACCGCACCGAGTTCTGGCGCAACAGCATGGCCTGCGCCGGCTACGCGCAGTGGCTGGCCGGCGGCATCGGCCTGGACGCCCAACAGGCCTGGCTGACCGGCATGATGCTGCGCCTGGGCGAGCTGCTGATCGTGCAGGCCAAACCCGACAGCCTGGCCGTGCTGGAACGCCAGCCGCAGATCCCCGGCGACCGCTGGGCGCGTGAACAGCAATTGCTGGGTTTCACCGAGGCCCAGGTCACGGCCGAGCTGGCGCACCGCTGGCATTTCCCGGCCGACATCGTGCGCGGGCTCAACACCGCCTCGGCCCCGCTGGCCTCGCCGCCGCTGTCGCAGCTCGGCGGCGTGGTGCACCTGGCCAGCCGCCTGGCCGACATGGCCTTCAGCGACCCGGAGATCGTGGACGCGCTGCCGCAGGAGGTGGTGTCCGCGCTGGACCTGAACCTGGACTGGATGCGCAGCAAGCTGCCGTCGCGCGACGGCTTCTTCGACATCTCCAACCTCTGACATTTTTTCCCGCTGCATGACGCCCGCCGCCATACGCTCCTTCTTCGCCACCCTCCAGGCCGCCAACCCCCAACCCGTCACCGAGCTCGAATACACCTCGGTCTTCGAACTGCTGGCCGCGGTGCTGCTGTCGGCCCAGGCCACCGACGTGGGCGTGAACAAGGCCACGCGCAGGCTCTTCCCCGTGGCCAACACGCCGCAGAAGATCCTGGACCTGGGGCTCGAAGGGCTGGAGAGCTACATCAAGACCATCGGCCTGTACCGCAGCAAGGCGAAACACCTGATGGAGACCTGCCGCATCCTGGTGGAACGCCACGGCGGCCAGGTGCCGCGCAGCCGCGAGGCGCTGGAAGCCCTGCCCGGCGTGGGCCGCAAGACCGCCAATGTGGTGCTGAATTCCGCCTTCGGCGAGCCGACCATGGCGGTCGACACCCACATCTTCCGAGTAGGCAACCGCACCGGCCTGGCGCCGGGCAAGAACCCGTACGAGGTGGAGATGCAGCTCCTGAAGCGCGTGCCGCCCGAGTATCTGGTGGACGCGCACCACTGGCTGATCCTGCACGGGCGCTACGTCTGCAAGGCACGCAAGCCGCAGTGCTGGGTGTGCAGCGTCTCGGCTTATTGCGACTTCAAGGACAAGACGCCGGCGCCCTGAACGGCGACGCCGGCCCTAGGCTGAGCGAAAGAACTGCAAAAACTCCTGCAGCACTTCGTCCGGGGCTTCTTCCGGCAGGTAGTGGCCGCATGACAGGGCGCGGCCCTGCACCCCACCCGGCATCGCCTTGTCCCGCCAGGTCGCCAGTACGTCGTAGGTCTTCCCGACCACACCCTGCTGGCCCCAGAGCGCGAGCAAGGGCGCTTGAATCCTGCGCTCGCTGTCGGCGGCGTCGTGCACCAGGTCGATGGACGCAGCCGCCCGGTAGTCTTCGCAGACCGCATGCAAGGTGGCTTCCGTGTAGCAGCGACGGTACTCGGCATAGGCTTGCGCCGTGATGGCACCGGGCGTCTTGTTCTGCTTGTCGATGTGGTGTTGCAGGTAAAAATCCAGATTCGCGCCGATCAGTTTCTCCGGCAGCGGCGCCGCTTGTGCCAGGAAGAACCACCAGACGTAACGCATCGCAAATTCCATATCGGCGGAGGCGTACATGGTCGCCGTCGGCGCAATGTCCAGGACGGCCGCCCGCTCCACCGCATCCGGATGGTCCAGCAGCATGCGGTGGACGACCCGCCCGCCCCGATCGTGCCCCGCGACCTGGAAGCGGGGAAAGCCCAGCTGGCGCATGACCTCCACCTGGTCTTGCGCCATTAGGCGCTTGGAGTAGCCGATGTGGTTTTCGCCACCGTCCGGCTTGCCGGAATCGCCATAGCCCCGCAAGTCCGTCAGCACCACCGTGAAATGCTGCGCCAGGGCCGGCGCCACCTTGTGCCAGCACGCCTTGGTCTGGGGATGGCCATGCAGCAAGAGCAGGGCCGGGCCCTGGCCGCCCACCAGGGTGTCGATGGTGGTGCCGGCCGTGGTGATCACCGATGGCTGAAATCCGGGGAACAGCATGTGGCTTGCCCCTGATCAGTTCGCGGGCCCGTTGCTCACCGGGATTTCACGTTTCATGCGCGCCGCGACGTCCTGGGTCCAGGGCTGCTGTTGCCAATGGGCCTGGGCAAAGGCCTTGATCTCGTCCATATAGCTCAGGGACATGCCGACGACGTCCACCCCCTTGAGGAACATCTCCTGGTGCCGCGGGGAGATTTCGAACTTCATCGCGGGCAGGCCTGCGCAATGCACTTCCAGCTTCTCCACGTCGATGGAGATCTCCGGCGCATCGGCACGCTCGCACAGGGCCATGAGCTGCTCCACCTGCTCGACGGGCAGCGCGACCAGCAGCAGCTGGTTGCCCATGGCGTTGGAATAGAAGATCTCGGCGAAGCTGGGCGCGATGATGGCCTTGATGCCGTAGTCCAGCAGGCCCCAGACCGCGTGCTCGCGGCTGGAGCCGCAGCCGAAGTTGGACCCGCCGAGCAGCAAGGTCGACCGGGCGTACTGGGGGCGATTGAGCACGAAGTCCGGCTTGACCGCGCCCCGCGTGTCAAACCGCAAGTCGTAAAGCAGGCCCTCGGCCAGGCCGGACTTGTCGATCCTGCGCAGGAACTGCTTGGGCATGATCTGGTCCGTGTCGAGGTTGTCGATGCGGATGGCCGCCGCCTTGCCCTGGATGGTCTTGATGGTGTTCGACATGTCAGTTCCCCAGTGTGCGGACGTCGGTGATCTTGCCCGTCACGGCCGCCGCGGCGGCCATCGCAGGACTCATGAGGTGGGTGATGGCGCCGCGCCCCTGGCGGCCTTCGAAGTTGCGGTTGGTGGTCGAGGCGCAGCGCGTCCCCTCGCTCAACACGTCGTCGTTCATGGCCAGGCACATGGAGCAGCCAGGCTTGCGCCATTCGAAGCCGGCCGTGATGAAGATCTGGTCCAGCCCTTCCCTCTCGGCCTGCTGTTTCACCGCGCCTGAGCCGGGCACCACCATGGCGCGCACACCGGCAGCGACCTTGCGGCCCGCGACGACTTGGGCTGCGTTGCGCAGGTCCTCGATGCGCGCGTTGGTGCAGGAGCCGATGAACACGTGCTGGATGGGCGTGCCTGCTATCGGCTGGCCCCCCTGCAGCCGGGTGTAGGCCAGCGCCTGTTCGGTGCTGCGTTGGTGCTCCGCACCCACCTGGGCGGCGCTGGGAACCTTGCCCGAGATCGAAACGACCTGGTCGGGGCTGGTGCCCCAGGTGACGTAGGGCTCGACGTGGCTGGCATCGAAGCGGTGCTCGGCCTCGAACTGTGCGCCCTCGTCGCTCCTGAGCAGCTTCCACTGCGCCAGGGCCTGGCTCTGGTAGGGGCCCCTGATGTCGGGGCACTTTGCAAGCACGTAGTCGATGGCGGTGGGGTCCGGCGCGATCAGGGCGCCACGGGCGCCCGCTTCGACCGCCATATTGCAGAGGGTGAAGCGCGCTTCGACCGAGAGGGCCTCGACAGCACTGCCGCAGAACTCGACGACGTAACCGCGCGCACCCTGGGCCCCGATGGCCCCGATGATCATCAGGATCAGGTCCTTGCTGGTGGTGCCGGCGGGCAGCTGGCCGTCGATGCGGATGCGCATGTTTTTGGCGAGGCGGTAGACCAGGGTCTGCGTCGCCAGCACGTGCTCCACCTCGGAGGTGCCGATGCCAAAACCCAGGGCGCCCAGGGCGCCATAGGTGGTGGTGTGGCTGTCGCCGCAGATCACGACCATGCCCGGGCGGATCATGCCGTGCTCGGGGGCGACGACGTGCTCGATGCCCTGCATGGCGTCATTGGTGTCGAACAGGGGTATGCCGTGTCTGGCGCAGTTCCGTGCCAGGTTGCTGGCCTGCAAGGCCGAGGCCTGGTCATCGATCACGCGGATCTTCACGGGATGCGTGGGGATGATGTGGCTGACGACGGACACGTTCTGCCCGGGCATCAGCACCTTGACGTTTCGTGCGTCCAGGCCGGCGAAAGCCTGCGGGCTGGTGTACTCGTTCATCAGGTGCAGATCGCAGAACAGCAGGACGTTCTGCGCATCGAGCACCCGCACCGTGTGCGATTCGACCAGCTTCTGGTAGAGCGTCCTGGCGGCGCCCGGCTTCGACGGCGTGCTCATTCTGCGGTGATCCCACGCTCTTTGGTCAGCTTGGCCCACATCTGGAGTTCTTTCTCCAGGCGCGCCCGGGCTTCGGCCGCGGTGGACGGCGTGGCCTCGAAACCGTCCTTGGCCATGCGCTCCTTCACTGCGGGCGATTCCAGGACCTGCCGCAGGCCCGCGTTGAGCTTGTCGATGATGGGCTTGGGGGTGCTGGCCGGCGCAAAGAGCATGAACCAGGTTTCAAACGAATACTTGGGGACGCCCGCTTCCGCAATGGTCGGAACGTTGGGCAGCAGGGGCGAACGCTTGGTGCCGGTCACCCCCAGCGCCTTGAGCTTGCCGGCCTGGATGTGGGGCACGGCGGCCGCCAACACGGGGAAGCTCATGTCCACCTGGCCCGAGATCGTGTCGATCAGGGCCGGGCCACCGCCGCGGTAGGGAATGTGCAGCACCGAGATGCCCGCGACGGCCTTGAGCAGTTCGGCGGACATGTGGAAGGTGCTGCCGGGGCCCGCGGAGCCATAACTCAGCGAACCGGGTTTGGCCTTGGCCATCTTGACCAGTTCAGCCAGATCCTTGGCCGGGAAGTTCGCGCCGGTCACCAGCACGTGCTGCGAGCTGGCGATCATGCCGATGGGGGCCAGGTCCTTCAGGGTGTCATAAGGCATCTTGGCGGTCAGCCCGGGATTGATCGCCAGGGAGACGGTCTGCAGCCCGATGGTGTAGCCGTCGCCCGCGGACTTGGCGACGAAGTCCACGCCCAGGTTGCCGCCGGCGCCGCCCTTGTTCTCGATGAAGATCGTGCCGCCCACGGCCTTGGCCAGGGCGTCGCTGATCAGCCGCGCGGTGATGTCGGCGCTGCCGCCGGGTGCGTAGGGCACCACCAGCTTGATGGGCTTGTCCGGGTAGTTGCTGGTCTGGCTGTAAGCCGCGCCGCAAGCGAGTAGCAGGCTGCTGGCCGCTGCAATCCATTTTTTCATGCGTGTCTCCTTGGTAGGTGCCCCATGCTAACCATGAACATTAGCGGAACAATTCAAATAAAATTCATTCTTTAGTGTTCCCAAAACAATAATGGACGCCTACTCCGACATCAAGCTGTTCGCGCTGATCGTCAAGCTCGGGAACATGGCCGCGGCGGCCCAGGAACTGGGGGTGACCCCGCCCGTCATCAGCCGCCGCCTGGCGCTGCTGGAGAAACGGCTCGGTGTGCGGCTGATGAACCGCACCACCCGCAAGATCAGCCTGACCCCGGAAGGCGAAACCTATCTGATGGAAGGCGTGCGCATCCAGGAAGAGATGGATGCGCTGGAGGGGCGCATCGCGGGCGGGCGCCTGCAGCCCCAGGGGACGGTGAAGATTGCGGCGACCTTCGGTTTCGGCCGGACCTATGTGACGCCAGCGCTCTCCAGCTTTGTGCGCGAGTTCCCGCAGATGGATATCCAGCTGCACCTGAGCGAGAAGTCCGTCAACCTCGTGGAAGAGGGTTTCGACCTGATGGTCCGGTTTGGCGAACTCGCCGACAGCCGGCTGACGGCCAGGCTGCTGGCCAGGAACCGCCGCATCCTGTGCGCGGCACCGGGCTACCTGGCCGCCAGGGGCGTGCCCACGCATCCGAGGGACCTGGGTCGCCACAACTGCATCTTCATCCGCGAGGCGGATGAAACCTTCGGGACCTGGCACTTCAGCAACGGCGCCGAATCGGAGACGGTCAAGGTGCGCTCCAACCTCAGCACGAACGACGGCAACTCGGCCTTGTCGTGGGCGCTGGATGGGCAAGGCATCCTGATCCGGTCGCAGTGGGACGTGGCCAGGCACCTGCAGACCGGGGAACTGGTCCCCCTGCTGCCCGACTGGGTCCCGCCCCCGGCGGACATCTACCTGGTCTTCCAGACCAGCAAGCAGATGCCGGCCAAGGTGCGCGTCCTGGTGGACTGGCTGCTCAGGCATTTCGAGTCGAAGCGAGCGGCCGGCAAGGGTTCATTGAACGATTGGTAGCCCACGCTGCATGGCCAGCGCGATACGATGACCGCATTTGAAAAAAGAGAACTCACCATGACGACCGAGGGCAAGCTGGCACAGCAACTCACGCCGACGGGAAAACTAAGGGTCGGTGTGGCCTACGCCCCCAAGGCCACGCCGATCTTTGTCGCGCGGAACGCCGATGGCGGCTACCGGGGCGTGCCCCTGGACCTGGGCCGTGCGCTGGCGCAGGAACTGGGGGTTCCGATGGAGGTCTTTGCAGCGGCAACGACTGCGGAATTGACACAAGCCTGTCTGTCCGGCGCCATCGACCTGGGTTTCATGCCCGCGGATGAAGCCCGCCGCCAGCAGCTCGATTTCAGCCCGCCCTACTTCGTCATAGAAAGCACCTACCTCGCGGCCGGACAGACCGGCATCGCCAGCCTGGCCGATGTCGACCGGGCCGGCATCACGGTCGTGGGCATCGCCGGCTCGACCACGATCCGCGCTGCAGAACGCAGTCTCGGGACCGCGACGGTCGTGGCGGCACCATCGATCGCCGAGGCCATGGCCATGATGACATCAGGCCAGGCCCAGGCCTTCGCCCTGACGCATGACGCCTTGCCGCCCCTACAACAGGAGTTGCCGGGCTCCCGCATCCTGGACGGCGCCTTCCAGGTGACCGGGGTGGCGATGGCGGTGCGCAAGCAGCAGCCTGAGGCACTCGCCTGCATCACGACGTTCATCGAGTCGGCCAAGGCCAGCGGCCTGCTCAGGCGTGCGTTTGACGACGCCGGATTGAATGGACTGAAGATCGCAGACTAAGCCGTCGCAGCCTGCCTGGCCGCGCTCAGGGCGCCATGAGCGCAGCCAGCGCACCGGGCTCGAAGTGCTGCTCGATGTAATCAGCCAGACCTTCGAACACCGATTCCAGCGTGGGCACACGCGCCGCACCCTGACGCCCGAACAGGGCCTGCAGCACGGCCGCATCTTCGAACAGGCCGTGCAGGTAGAGGCCCAGCACGTTGCCGGCGGCGTTCTGCCAGCCCAGGCCGGGCAAGACTTCACGTGCCACGTCGCCCTTGGCCGCCATGGCCGGGTGCTGGGCGGTCTGGCCGTGGTGGATTTCGTAGCCACTCACGCGCGTCCCCGACAGTGCGGCCCAAGGCCCCTGCAGCGTGGCGAAGCCGGCCTGCGTGTGCCGCACCGTCTTGGCCGGCTCGAAGCTGGTGACCAGGGGCAGCAGGCCCAGGCCGGGGGCATTGCCGTCGATGCCGTGCATATCGATCAGGGCCTCGCCCAGCATCTGCAAACCGCCGCAGATGCCCAGCACCGCACCGCCCTGCCCTGCATGCGCGGCGATGGCGCGGTCCAGGCCCTGGGCGCGCAGCCAGGCCAGGTCGCCGCTCGTGTGCTTGGAACCGGGGAGGATGATCCAGTCCACACCCTGCAGTTCGGCCGGTGTGCGCGCCCAGCGCAGATGCACGCCGGGCACGTTCTTGAGCGACTGGAACTCGTCGAGGTTGCTGATGCGCGGGTAAGCCACGACGGCGATGCGCGTATGGATCTCGCCCGTGGCTGTGTGTCTGTCATCAAACATGCCGTCCTCTTCGGGCAGGCCGTGCGCGCGCCACATCGGCAAGGTGGCCACGGTGGGCACGCCGGTGAGGTCCTGCAGCATCTGCGGGCCGGGCGCCAGCAGCGCGGCGTCACCACGGAAGCGGTTGAGCACGAAACCGCGGATCAGCGCGCGGTCGGCCTCGGGTATCAAAGCCCAGGTGCCGTAGAGATGGGCGAAGGCGCCGCCGCGGTCGATGTCGGTGACCAGCAGGCAGGCGGCCCGGGTGTGGCGCGCGATGCGCAGGTTGACGATGTCGCTGGCCGCCAGGTTGATCTCGGCGGGCGAGCCGGCGCCTTCGATCACCACCACATCGTTCTCGGCCATCAGCTCGTCGAGCGCTTGCGCCACCGCGGGCCAGACCTTCTCGCTGCGGCCGCGCCAGTCCATGCGCGTGAGTTCATCGTTCACCTGGCCCAGCAGCACGACCTGGCTGTGCGTGTCGCGCTCGGGCTTGAGCAGCAGCGGGTTCATGCGCACCTCGGGTTCGGCCTTCGCCGCCAGGGCCTGAAAGTATTGCGCGCTGCCGATCTCGCCACCGGCGACCACGCGCGCGTTGTTGCTCATGTTCTGCGCCTTGTAGGGCGCGACCTTCAGGCCCTGGCGCGCGTAATACCGGCACAGGGCCGTGGCCAGCCAGCTCTTGCCGGCGCCGCTGGTGGTGCCCAGCACCATGACGGCACGTGCGCTCATCGGTGGATTCCTTGGGGGTGTTGCATCGTCAGTCTTCGATGCCGCGCTGGGCGGGAATGCCGGCGCGGAAGGCGTGTTTGACCAGGGCCATCTCGGTCACGGTGTCGGCCAGTTCGATGAGTTCGCTCGGGCAGCGCCGGCCGGTCAGCACCACGTGCACGTCCTTGGGGCGATCACGCAGGGTCTGCAAGACCTCGTCCAGCGGCAGCCAGCCGTAGATCAGCGGGTAGGTGATCTCGTCGAGCGCGACCATGAAGTATTGGCCACCCAGGATGTCGGCCCGTGCGCGCAGCCAGCCGGCGCGTGCCAGTTCGGCGGAATGGTCGAGGTCTTTGCTCTTCCAACTGAAGCCGTCACCGAGGCCAACGACCGGAATGCCCAGCTGCTCGAACACGCGGTGTTCGCCGAAGCGTGCGCCGTCGGGTTTGATGAACTGGTAGACCTTGACGGACTTGCCACGGCCATGCGCACGCAAGGCCAGGCCAAAGGCGGCCGTGCTCTTGCCCTTGCCGTCGCCGGTGTTGACGATGAGCAGGCCGCGGCGTTCACCCTCGCGCGGCGCGTAGGGCTTTTCGGTGGGCGGGGTTTCGATCTGCATGATCCGTCCTTACAAACGCGGCAGCGAGACCCACAACCCGTCGACCGCGGCGATACGGATGCGCTGCTCGAACACCTGCTCCAGCGCGCGGTGCGTGGCGGCGTCCGCGCAGGCGCCCTGGTGGCGCACCTGACCGGCGGCCATGATGACCATCTCGTCGGCCTGCAGGGCCAGCGAGAGTTCGTGCAGCACGCTGACCACCGTCTTGCCACTGGCCACCAGGTCGCGCATCAGCAGCATCCAGTCGACCTGGTGCGGCGGGTCGAGGTTGGCCAGCGGTTCGTCCAGCAGCAGCACATCGGCCTGCACGGCCAGCGCGCGGGCCAGCAGCACACGCTGGCGCTCGCCGCCCGAGAGCTGGCCCAGCGGGCGGCCGCGCCAATCCCAGGCCTGGGTGGCGCGCAGGGCCTGCTCCACCGCGGCCAGGTCGGCCGCACCGGGCGGCGCCAACCAGGCCTGGTGCGGCAGGCGGCCCAGCAGGGCCACATCGAAAACGGTCAGGTCGTCACCCGCGCTGCCGTTCTGGCCCAGCCAGGCCAGCTGGCGCGCGCGGGCGCGACGCTCCAGGGTGTCCAACGGCTGGCCCAGCAGGCTCACGCTGCCCTGCGCGGGCAGCAGTTGCGCCAGAACTTTCAGCAGGGTGGACTTGCCGGCGCCATTGGGGCCGACGATGCTGGTCCAGCGGCCGGCCGGCAGGTCGAGGTCGATGCCGTGCAGCACCTCGGCCTCGCCCAGGCGGGCGCGCAGGGCGCGGGCGCTGAGTGCGGGCGCCGTCATGGGCTCCGCCCCAAGCCGCCCTGGCGATGCATGAGCCACAGCAGGTAGCTACCGCCGAGCACGGCGGTGAGCACGCCCACGGGCAGCTCCTGCGGCGCCAGCAGGCCGCGCGCCAGGGTGTCGGCCGCCATCAGCAGCACGCCGCCCATCAGACTGGACAGGAGGATGAGACGGCCATGCGTGGTCTTGGTGACGGAGCGCACCAGGTGCGGCGCGGCCAGGCCGACGAAACCGATCAGCCCGGTCTGCGCCACCGCCGTGCCCGTGGCCAGCGCCAGCACCACGACCAGTACCGCACGCAGCGCGGCCACGGGCAGGCCCAGGCTGGCAGCGGTGGCCTCGCCCAGCGTGAGGCCGTCCAGCACATGGCTGCCGGCCCAGGCCAGCAGCAGGCCCGGGAGCAACACCGCGGCCATCAGGGCGCAGGCGTCCCAGTCGACAAAGGCGGTCGAGCCCAGGATGTAGGCCTGCAGGGTCTGCATGACCTCAGGCACCAGCAGCATGGTGAGCGAGCTCATGGCGCCCAGCACCACGCCCACCACCACGCCGGCCAGCAGCAGGCGCAGGGTGTGCTGCACGCCGCGCGCCAGCGCCAGCGTGAGCAGCACGGCGGCCATGGCCCCGATGAAGGCGGCGCCGGTCAGGCCCAGCTGACGCAGCCAGGGCGCGAGCATCGGCGCGGCGACACCGCCGCCCAGCAGGACCAGCGCCAGCGCCATGCCCAGCGAGGCGCCCGAGGCGCTGCCCAGCAGGTAGGGATCGGCCAGCGGGTTGCGGAACAGGCCCTGGGCAATGGCGCCGGCCAGGCCCAGCAGCGCCCCGGCCAGCCAGGCGCCGAGCGTGCGCGGCACGCGGATGTCCCAGACGATCTGCCAGGCCAGTGCATCGCGGTGCATGCTGCGCAGGCTCTCCAGCCCGGTGCTGCCCACGCTGGCGCCCAGCAGCAACAAGGCCACCGTGAGCAGCAGCAGGACGGCGCCCAGCAGCAGGGCACGGCGTTGCTGGCGGGTGATCTCCCTCATCGCGCCACCCCCTGGCCGGCAAGGCACTGGGCCATGAGGCGCGCGCCCTCGGCCATGCGCGGGCCGGCACGCACCAGCACGTCGGACTGCTGCGGCGTGAAAGCGCAGACGCGCTGTGCGCGGATGGCACGCAGGCCGGCCCAGCCCGGGCGGCGGACCATGGCCGTCGCATTGCTGTCGCCGACCATGATGAGGTCGGGATCGGCGCGCACCACGAATTCGGGATTGAGCCTGGGAAAAGGCCCCAGCTCACCCGACACGATGTTGCGCGCGCCCAGGCGCATCAAGGTCTCGCCGATGAAGGAGGTTTCGCTGGCGGCATAGGGACCGCTGTTGACTTCGAAGTAGACACGCGTACTGCGGGCGGCCGCGGGCAGCGACTGCGCGGCGGCCTGCATCTCGGCCTCGATCTCGCGCCAGACGCG
>JAXMMJ010000026.1:0-39486 GCA_034366585.1 Hylemonella sp. | reverse complement strand
AACTGGTGCCGCAACTGGAGGCCATCACGCGCACGCGCAGCACGGCCGAGTGGATCGCTGCGCTGGAGCACAAGGCCGTGCCCTGTGGCCCGATCAATGACATCGGCCAGGCGTTTGCGGATGCGCAGGTCCAGGCCCGCGGCCTGGCCATCGAGCAGCCCCGCTCGTCGCAAGCCGTGGCCGCCGAGGGCGTGCCGACGATCCGCAGCGTGGCCAGCCCCCTGCGCCTGAGCGCCACGCCGCCAGTGCTGCACCGTGCGCCGCCGGCGCTGGGTGAGCACACGGATGAAGTGCTGGCTGAACTGGGGCTGGATGCAACGCGCATCGCCGCTTTGCGCGCCGCCGGTGTCGTCTAGTTAAGGTTTTTCCGTGTCGGTCGGCGTGCCCGCACCGCAGCGGCCAGGGCGAGCTGGCCCCAATCGGCCATGGCCTGGGGGTCCTCGTAGACCTCGGCGGGCGCGGCGTAATACATCAGCTGCACCGTCTTGCCGCGCGCCGTGTACTGGAAGCGCTGCAGGCCGGCGGATTCGAAGCGGGGCTGGCTCTGGGCATCGGCCTTGAAGTAGAGCTTGTCGCCCGTGACAATGGCGATGAACAGGCCATTGCAGTACAGGCCGTGGCCGCCGAACATGGCGCGTGAGGAGATGACGCCCAGGGACGCCATCAGGTCCAGAACCAGGGTCAGAAACTCGTTGCGACGTGGCATGCGCTGCACTATAACGGCGAGTGCCCCGGCCCGCACCTAGGCGACAGTTTTCCCGCGCCAGCCGGATGACAATCCGAAGGCCATTCCAACAAACAGGAGACAGACATGACAGCACCCCTCAAGCGCTCCCTGACCCGCCGCCAGCTCATGACACGCAGCGCTGCCCTGGTCGCCGCGCCGGCCCTGGTCAGCCCCTGGGCGCTGGCGCAGGACAAGTTTCCCAACCGCCCCATCACCTTGATCGCACCCTGGCCGACGGGCGGCAGCAGCGATGCAACGATGCGTGCCTTTGCCGAGAGCGCGGGCCGTGCTTTAGGGGGCACCGTGATCATCGAGAACAAGCCGGGTGCCGGCGGCACGCTGGGGGCGGCGGCCATGGTGAACGCCAGGCCCGACGGCTACACGCTCACGCAGCTGCCGCTGGGCATCTACCGCATTCCGCACATGCAGAAGACCAGCTTCGACCCGGTCAAGGACATCACGCACATCGTCTGCCTCACGGGCTACACCTTCGGCCTGGCCGCGCGCCCCGACGCACCCTACAAGACGCTCAAGGAAATGGTGGCCTACGCCAAGGCCAACCCCGGCAAGGTCAATTACGGCCACACCGGTACCGGCACCACACCGCACCTGGCCATCGAGGAGTTTGCATCCAAGGCCGGCATCGTGCTGCAGGACATCCCCTACAAGGGCTCGGCCGAGATCCTGCAGGCCATCCTGGGGGGGCACATCCCGCTCATGAGCGGCACCACCGAGTTCGCGCCCCACGTCGTGGCCGGCAAGCTGAATCTGCTCGCCACCCTGGGCAGCAAGCGCAACAAGGCGTTTCCCGATGTGCCCACGGTCAAGGAAAGCGGCTGGGACACAGTGACCGAGTCGCCCTTCGGCATCGGCGGCCCGAAGAACATGGACCCTGCCCTGGTGAAGATCCTGCACGACGCCTTCAAGAAGACGCTCGACGACCAGCGCGTGATCGACACCCTGGACAAGTTCTACATGCCCGCGATCTACATGAGCACGGCCGAGTACACGGCCTATGCGGAGCGCACCTTCCTGGCCGAGAAGGCCACGATCGATCGCCTCAAGGCGGCCGGCAAGATCTGAGCCTGCCCACAGGGCGGCATCACGCCGCCCTGCGGTTGACCAGCACGATGCCCACGGCCACCAGGGCCATGGCGGCCAGCAGGCTGGGCGTGAGCGGCTCGCCGAGCCAGAGCGCGCCAAACAGCAGCGCGAACAGGGGCGTGAGAAAGGCGAAGGCGGAAATCTTCGTGGCCGGGTAGCGCCCCAACATCCACATCCACACCAGGTAGCTGGCAAAGGCGCCTACCACCGTCTGCAGCAGCAGCGAAGTGATGGCAAAGGGGCTGAACTGCCAAGTCCAGGTTTCGCCCAGCACCAGCGAGAGCAGCGGCAGCACGACCGCGCTCACGGCCACCTGGTAGAACAGCAGCTTCTCGGCCGAGGCCCGGGTCAGGGCGCTGGCGCGGATGGTCACGGTGGTCAGCCCCCAGGACAGGCCGGCGGCCAGGGCCAGCAGATCGCCGAGCAGCTGCCCCTCGGTCGTCGGAGCCACAAAACTTTCCCGCACGGCGAACACCAGCGCGATGAAGGCCAGCAGCAGGCCCAGCCACTGCACGACGCGCAGGCGTTCGGCGCGCACCAGCAGGGGCAGCACCAGGGCCACCCAGAAGGGAGAGGTGTAGAGGAAGACTGTGAGGCGCGAGGCCGTGGTGTATTGCAGGCCGATGTAGAGGCAGGCGAACTCGCCGGCAAACAGCAAACCGGCCAGCAGGCCCGGCCACAGCGTGCCGTCGCGCACGAGCAGCGATACGCCGCGCCAGCGGCACCAAAGCACCAGCAAGGCGGTGGCGCCGACGAAGCGCAGCGCGGCCTGGAAGATGGGCGGCAGCTCCGGCAGGGTGGCTTTCACCAGCACCTGCTGGAAGCCCCAGAACATGCAGCAGGCCAGCAGGATGCCGGCTGCCACGCCGTCAAGGTGGTCCTTGCGTTGACTCATCAGGCATCAGAGGGGGTGTTCGGCGTAGAAGCGCCCGCCGTGGAAGAGCAGCGGGGAGGCGTCGGTCCGGTGGGTGCAGCGTTCGACCTCGCCGACGAAGATCACGTGGTCACCCTCGTCATAACGGCTGCGGTTGAAGCATTCGAAGGTGGCGGCAGCGCCCTCAAGCAGGGGAGCGCCCGCCACGCCCTCGGTCCAGGCCACATCGGCCCAGCGGTCCACGCCCTTGGTGGCGAAGCGCTGGGCCAGGGCCTGCTGGTCGGCGGCCAGCACATTGATGGCGTAATGCGAACCGGCGCTGAAAGCGGCCATGGAGGCGGCGGCGTGCGCCAGGCTCCAGAGCACCAGAGGCGGGTTCAGGGAGACCGAGTTGAAGGAGTTGGCCGTCAGGCCCACCAGCTTGCCGTTGGCCGCACGTGCGGTCACGATGGTGACGCCGGTGGCAAACATGCCCAAGGCGGCGCGGAACTCGGCTTGGGTGAAGCTCGGCGGACGGGCGCGCGGTCCCGGGGAAGAAACGGACATGCATGCAATTTACCTGAAATCGGGGGCGCCATAGAATGCCGACATGCGTTTCTGGAAATGGATGGCGGCTGCGATCGTGCCGCTGCTATGGGTCGACGGCGTGCGCGCCGCTGACCGGGCGTGCGACGAGTTTTACGCTCGCCTGCCGAATGTGAGCTGGGCCCTGTGCCAGGCCGCTGGCCTGCAGGGCAGCGAGGGCCGCAGCGTCAAGGGCCGGAAGATTTACACGCGCGACGTGGAACCGGCCACGGCGCGCCTGCGCGTGCTGGTGATCGGCGGTATGCATGGCGACGAGCTGTCATCGGCTTCGGTGGCGCTGCACTGGATCCGGCTGGCCCAGGACGCGAACGAGCCCATCCACTGGCGTTTCATCCCCGCGCTCAATCCCGACGGGCTGTTTGACAAGCCGGCGCGCCGCGTCAATGCCAACGGGGTAGACCTCAACCGCAACTTTCCCACGCCCAACTGGGAGCGTGACGCGGCCTTCTACTGGGAAAAACGCACACGCAAGGACCCGCGCCGCTGGCCGGGCAAGACGCCGCTGAGCGAGCCCGAGAGCCGCTATCTCCATGACGAGATGCAGCGCTTCAAGCCCAACCTGATCGTCAGCATCCACGCGCCGTATGGCGTGCTGGACTTCGACGGCCCGATCGAGCCACCGCGTCGCCTGGGGCGGCTCTACCTGGACCAGGTGGGCATCTTTCCCGGCTCGCTGGGGCACTATGGTGGCGTGCACAAGGGCATGCCGGTGGTGACGATCGAGCTGCCCAGCGCCTTGCTGACCCCGCGCAACGTGGAGATCCAGCGCATGTGGCAAGATTTGAGGCAATGGATGGGCGTGACCTGGGCGGGCGCGATGGCGGATGGCGCCCAGGGCACCCTGCAACGTTGAGTGAGCTATACCCTGGTGCCCTGTCGTCATGCATGAACAGAAGAATTTCCGCAAGATCGGCTGTGCCGAATGTGCTGCCGGGGCCGGCCTGGGCTTTGATTTCGCCATGGCCTTCCAGCCCATCGTGCAGGCCAGCACGCAAAGCGTCTACGCGCAGGAGGCGCTGGTGCGCGGCCTGCAGGGAGAACCGGCCGCCCAGGTCTTCCAGCATGTCAACGAAGACAACCGTTATGCCTTCGACCAGGCTTGCCGCGTCAAGGCCATCCAGCTGGCGGCCGAACTGCAGGTGCCCTCGCTGATCAGCATCAACTTCATGCCCAACGCGGTCTACCGGCCGGAGTTGTGCATACGCACCACGATCGAGGCGGCTGAAACGTACAACTTTCCGATCCGACAGATCATTTTCGAGTTCACGGAGAACGAGTACATCACCGACCTGGGCCATGTGCGCAACATCGTGCGCCACTACAAGGAGCGAGGCTTCCTGACGGCGCTGGACGATTTCGGCGCAGGCCATGCGGGCCTGAACCTGCTGGCGGAGATCCAGACCGATCTGATCAAGCTGGACATGGCGTTGATCCGCGGGATCGACCACGACCGGCGGCGACAGGCCATCGTCAGGGGCATGATGGCGGTCTGCCGCGAGCTTTCCATCCAGGTGATCGCCGAGGGCATCGAGACGCGCGAGGAGTACCTGGCCTTGCAGGACCTCGGCGTGGAGCTCTTCCAGGGGTATTACTTCGCCAGGCCGGCGTTCCGGTCCCTGGCGAAGTTGCCGTCACCTGCCGTGTTTGGCCGGTGACGGCGGGCGGGTGCGGCTCAGCGCACCAGCAGCACGGGCACCGAGCAGTGCGCCAGCACCTGCGTGGCGACGGAACCCAGCACCAGATTGCCCAGGGCGCTGTGGCCGTGTGAGCCCATGACGACCAGATCGAACTTGCCGGACTCGGCAGCCTTGGCGATGGTTTCGCCGGCATGGCCGACCTTCCACTGGCTCTTGGCCTCGATGCCGTGGCGGGCGAGGAACTTGGACACCGGGCTCACGATCTTCTCGGCTTCTTCGGTGTGGTACTTGTCGACGATTTCCTTGCCGACAGCCGCGCGCGCACGGGGGGGCAGCTGGGGCTGGGCCGTGAAAATGGTGTAGCTGTTGTCTGCGCTGAACAGGCTGTCATGCGTGGTCAGGTAGGCCAGCATCTTCTTGGTGTACTCGCTGCCATCAACGGCCAGAAGAATTTTCATGGAGGGTTTCCTTTCTTTTCGGTGTACCGGAGTTTATCGGGCCGATCGTACGACCGATTGACCCCGGTCAAAAAGAAGGGGTAATACTTATTCGACCGGCCGACGCTGTTGGGGCAGATGCGCCAGCACTTCGCGCAGCCACGCGTGCGCGCCGCTGTGTTGCAGGCGCCGGTGCCAGACCTCGTCGACGTGCACGGCGGGGACCTTGAAGGGCAGTTCGCGCAGCACCAGCTGGTCGGCGATGCCGGTCACGCTCACGAAATGCCGCGGCAGCACGGTCAGCAGGTCGGACGTGGCCACCACGCGCCCGGCGGTGAAGAACTGGTTGACGGTGAGCACGATGTGGCGTTGCCGGCCCAGTCCGGCCAGCGCCTCGTCGATGAAGCCGTAGGGCCGGCCCGAGAAGCTGACCAGCAGGTGGCGCGCTGCGCAATAACGGTCCAGCGTCAGCTCTTCACGGGCCAGGGGATGGTCGCGTCGCATCACGCAGACATAGTTGCTGAGGTAGAGGCGCTGATGCTCGTAGGCCACCGTCTCGCCAGCCTGGGCCTGAGCGGTCAGAGAGGCCAGCACGGCCGGAAAGTAGCCGATGGCCAGGTCGGCCGCTTCCTCGTCGAGCAGACGGCGCGGGTCGCGCGTGGTCAGCGGCACCACACGGATGGTCACGCCCGGGGCTTCGCGGTCGATGACGGCGATCAGGCCGGGGATCAGCTCGGCAGCGGTGGCATCGGCCATGGCCAGCACGAAGGTGGTATTGGCCTGAGCGGGCACGAAACGGCTCGGCGCCAGTGTCTCCTGCAAAGCTTGCAGGGCCTGTTGCACCGTCGGCCACAAGGCCAGGGCACGCGGCGTGGGCTCCAGGCCCTGGCCGCTGCGGCGCAAGAGGTCGTCGCCCAGCACGGTACGCAGACGGCGCAGCGCATTGCTGATGGCCGGTTGAGTGAGCGCCAGCTTGCTGGCGGCCTTAGTCAAACTGCGCTCGGTCATCACCTCGTTGAACACACGCAGCAAGTTCAGATCCAGGGTGCGGAAGTTGAGTTCGGCCATGAGGAGATAATATATCACCGTTGTGAATGATACTCATCATTAATATAAAGTTGAACGACAGTAGTAGAAACCCTAAGATTGCGGCATTGCAGCAAAGATTTCAAACAAGAGGTCCATCATGAACAACAGTTTCGTCCACCTTGAGTACCCCACCCGTCACCCGGGCGTGGAGCGCATGGAGCGTGTGATGCACAGCGCCAGCGTCCTGCGCAAGGGCTTGGACGCGACACGCGGCCTGGCCGGCGTGCTGTTGGCCGCCATGGTGGCGACCTTGGTGGTGGTCGCTGACCAGCTCATGGAAACCTGGGCCGACGGTCACCTGCTGGCCGCCTGGGTGCTGATGTGGGTGATCGGTTTTGCGGCCCTGGCCGTGCTGGCCCCGACGGCGCGCGGTCTGGCGGCCCGTGTCATGGCCGGCCTGGACGGCTGGTCGCAAGGCCTGGCCCGTCGCCGCGCCGACGAGCGTCTGTGGGATCTGGCCCGCAAGGACCCCCGCGTGATGGCTGATATCCAGGCGGCAGCCAGCCGCGCCCAGGACGACGCTGAAGTTGCCGTGGTCAGCGAGACGGCGGGCCCGGTGGTGAACTACGCCGCTGCAGGCCGCGTTGCACGCCTGACCAATCGCATCTGGAACGAGTAAGCCTGGGCCGGCACGGTCGCAGCGCGCGGCCACGGGCCGCAAGAAAAAGCCACCGCATGCGGTGGCTTTTTTCTCATGTGCAGGGGCAAGCTCCCGGTGATAATCGGGCGGCATAGCCAAAATGGGAAGCGAATGCGTCATCAGCCATCTAGAGATTCTTAAACACATGGGCATGCCCTTTTCTATCGGCCGGACCTTGTTTGCGCAAATGCCGCCGAGTATCGTGATCAACGAACCCCTGCCACGCTGGAAAGCCATGGTGCTGAGCGGGTTCAGGGTGGCCGGCCTGGTGCTGGTCTGTGCGGCGCTGTTCTACGCGGGGATGCTTTTCGAGCGACACCGGCAGCGGACGGCCGCGTCAACCCCGGTTGCCGTGTCTGCATCCCAGCCCGGGGACGAGCAGAAGGCGGCGCAGCCAGAGAGCAGCACCCAGGCCGCAGCGGCGCCGGATGTGATGGAGTTGCGCAAACTCGAAGGCCTGGACATCCAGGCTCTGCAGGTCGTACGTGACAACGCCGTCCCGGGCCAGCTGCGTTATGAGTTCACCATTTCCAACGAGGGGCGCCTGTATGAGGGCACGCTGGAGTTCCTGGTCGCGGGAACCCTGGAGGGGCGTCCAACGGTATGGGAATACCCCCCGTCGGGGCAGCGAGCGGGCGGCAATGCCCAGATGCGGGTCGGGCGCTACATCAAGACCGAAGGCAAGATCCAGCTGCCGCCAGGCCTGGTGCCCGAGGCGGTCGCGCTCAGGCTGCGTGAGCCTTCCGGCAGCATCCGCGCCAGCCGCGGCGTCAAGGTAGCGGCTCCGGACCAGAACTGAAGGCCGGCCAGCATCTGGCTGACGCAGCCCGTAAAAAAAGCCACCGCATGCGGTGGCTTTTTTCTTGCCGGCAGCGGCCGGATCAGCTGGCGGTCAGCAGCTTTTCGATGCGTTGGCGTGTATCGCGCAGGGCCTTGGGCAGGCGGGCATCGATCTGCTCGAACAGCGTGTCGTGCAGCTTGAGCTCGCTGAGCCAGAGCTCCTTGTCGATGCTGGTCACGGCGTGGAACTGCTCGGGCGTGAAGTCCAGGCCCTTCCAGTTGACTTCGTCGTAGCTCGGGGTCAGGCCGTAGAAATGCTCCTTGCCCTGGACCTCGTCTTCGATGCGGTCGATCATCCACTTGAGCACGCGCATGTTTTCGCCGTAGCCGGGCCAGACGAACTTGCCATCCTCACCCTTGCGGAACCAATTGGTCGTGAAGATGGACGGCAGGCGGCCACCCTGCGCGGCAACCTTCTCGCCCAGGTTGAGCCAGTGCTGGAAGTAGTCGCCCATGTGGTAGCCGGTGAAGGGCAGCATGGCAAACGGGTCGCGGCGCACCACGCCCTGCTGGCCGATGATGGCGGCCGTGGTCTCCGAGCCCATGGTGGCGGCCATGTAGACACCTTCCACCCAGTTGCGGGCCTCGGTCACCAGCGGCACGGTGTTGGAGCGGCGGCCGCCGAAGATGAAGGCGTCGATGGTCACGCCCTTGGGGTTGTCCCACTCGGGGTCCAGGGCCGGGTTGTTGGTGGCGGCCACGGTGAAGCGCGAGTTCGGGTGGGCGGCCTTGGCACCGGTTTCCTTGGCGATCTGAGGCGTCCAGTCCTTGCCTTGCCAGTCGATGGCGTGGGCCGGCGCGTCGCCGTCCATGCCGTCCCACCAGACATCACCGTCGTCGGTCAGCGCGACATTGGTGTAGATCACATCGCTCTTGAGCGACTCCATGCAGTTCGGGTTGGTCTTGTAGTTGGTGCCCGGGGCCACGCCGAAGTAGCCGGCCTCCGGGTTGATGGCGTACATGCGGCCGTCCTTGCCCGGCTTGATCCAGGCAATGTCGTCGCCGATGGTGGTGACCTTCCAGCCCTCGAAGCCCTTGGGCGGCACCAGCATCGAGAAGTTGGTCTTGCCGCAGGCGCTGGGGAAGGCGGCTGCCACGTGGTACTTCTTGCCCTTGGGGCTGGTCACACCGAGGATCAGCATGTGCTCAGCCAGCCAGCCTTCGTCGCGGCCCATGTTGGAAGCGATGCGCAGCGCGAAGCACTTCTTGCCCAGCAGCGCATTGCCGCCGTAGCCGGAGCCGTAGGACCAGATCTCGCGGGTCTCGGGGTAGTGCACGATGTACTTGGTCTGGTTGCAGGGCCACTTGCTGTCCTTCTGGCTGGCCTCCAGGGGCGCGCCGACCGTGTGCATGGCCGGAACGAAATCGCCGTCGGTGCCCAGCACCTCGAAGACGGGCTTGCCCATGCGGGTCATGAGCTTCATGTTGACGGCGACATAGGCGCTGTCGGAGAGTTCGACGCCGATGTGGGCGATGTCGCTGCCCAGCGGGCCCATGGAGAAGGGCACCACGTACATGGTGCGGCCCTTCATGCAGCCGTTGAACAGGGCAGGCGTGCCGTCGGCCTTGCCGTACTGCAGCAGCGCACGCATCTCGGTCGGCTCGACCCAGTTGTTGGTCGGTCCGGCATCGTCCTTGCGGGCCGAGCAGATGAAGGTGCGGTCTTCCACGCGCGCTACGTCGCTGGCGTCGGAGCGGCACAGGAAGCTGTTGGGGCGCTTGGCATCATTGAGCCGGGTGAAGGTGCCGGCCTGGACCAGCTGCTCGCACAGGCGCTGGTACTCTTCGTCGCTGCCGTCGCACCAGTAGATGGCGTCGGGTTTGCACAGGGCGGCCATGTCGGCGACCCAGGCCAGCAGCCGGGCGTGTTTCACATGGCTCGGGGCATTGAGGTGTAGGCCCTGCATCACGGGGGAATTCATGGATTAGGCTCCTGGTTATGGTGATCTGTTCGAAACCGGTCCACGAGGGATGCCCGCGGGTTCCGGAAAATGCCTGGCACCAGGGGCCTCAAGGGGCGGCTGGCACCGGTGTGCGGGCCATTGTATGAACTGGATCCGGGGTTACATCCGGGTTACGACCAAAACCCATGCAAAACATGCATAACTTTATGCGTCATCAAAACCAGACCTCCGAAGCAAGCCCGGGCCTGCGGCGGCGGCACTGCCTGGGACTGCTGGCTCTGGGCCTGGCGGTGCGGCCGAGTTGGGCGAGCCAGCCCGTGCTACGCGTGGCCGCGGCCAGCGATCTGAAGTTTGTGCTGGCTCAGCTGCTGGAGACCTTCCAGAAGGAAACGGGCCTCAGGGTCGAGGCCAGCTACGGCTCGTCCGGCAATTTTGCGCGCCAGATCCGGCAGGGGCTGCCGGTACATCTTTTCATGTCGGCCGACGAGAGCTGGGTCCTGCAGCTGGCCGAGGCAGGTCTGACGCGGCGTCTGTCGGACGGAATGGCAGATCGCGGTGTTGTCTATGGCCTGGGACGGATCGCGCTGATCGTGCCGGCGGCCTCGACGCTACAACTGGACCCGGAACTCAAGGGCCTGCAGGCGGAATGGTCGCGGGTCGGCAAGTTCGCCATCGCCAATCCCGAGCATGCACCCTATGGGCGAGCCGCCCAGCAAGCGCTGGAAAAGCTGGGCTTTTGGAGTCTGGCAAAAACCAGACTGGTGCTGGGCGAGAACATCGCCCAGGCCACTCAGTTCGTCACGACCGGCGCCGCCCAGGCCGGCATCACCGCCCAGGCCCTGGCCCTGGCTCCGGAAGTGGCGCGCCAGATCCGTCACATCCTGCTTCCGGAAAACCTGCACCAGCCCATGCGCCAGCGCATGGTGCTGCTGAAAGACGCGCCCGACACCGCCCAACGCCTCTACGCCTACCTGCAGACGCCGGCGGCCCAGGCGGTGTTCCGGCGCTACGGTTTCGCGGTCTGATGGCGCGGAGCCCCCGGACATAATCGGCGCATGGATTACCAGGCCGCCCGCGTCTCCCTGCTGCTCGCCGCAGCCACCGCGCTGCTGCTGCTGCCGCCGGGCCTGTGGCTGGCGCGCTGGTTGGCCCTGAGTGCCTGGCGCGGCAAGCCGCTGGTGGAGGCGCTGCTCATGCTGCCGCTGCTGCTCCCGCCCACGGTGATCGGTTTCTACCTCTTGCTGGCCTTCGGCCAGGGCTCGGCGCTCGGCGCCTGGCTGGCCTCGGCGCTGAACCTGCGCCTGGTTTTCAGCTTTGAAGGCTTGCTGCTGGCCAGCCTGCTGGTCAACCTGCCCTTCATGGTGCAGCCCATCCAGCGTTCCTTTGCCGCCCTGCCGCACAGCCTGCGCGAGGCGGCCTGGGTTTCGGGGCTGAGTGTGTGGCAGACCTTCTGGCGTATCGAGCTGCCGCTGGCCTGGCCCGGCCTGCTGGCCGGTGTGGCGCTGACGGTGGCGCATACCCTGGGCGAATTCGGCGTGGTGCTGATGGTAGGTGGCAGCATTCCGGGCGAGACGCGCACCCTGAGCGTGGCCATCTACGACCGGGTCCAGGCTTTCGACCTGGGCGGCGCGCATGGCATGGCGCTGGCGCTGGTGCTGTTCTCGCTGCTGGCGCTGGCGCTGGTGTTTGCCGCCGATCGCCGGCAGGCCGCGGCGCGCAGTTTGCAGGAGCGTTGATGGGCAGGCTCCAGGTCCGTCTGCAGAACCAGGCGCCCATTCCGCTGGCGGCCGAGTTCGAGTGTGCCGCGGGGGAATTGATTGCGCTGGTCGGTCCTTCGGGCAGCGGCAAGACGTCCTTGCTGCGCGCGGTGGCCGGCTTGCTGCGCGCGCCGCAGCTGCAGGGCACGGTCCAGGTCGGGGATCAACCGTGGTTCGACAGCGCGGGGGGCATCTGCCTGACACCGCAGCAACGCCGTGTGGGGTTGGTGTTCCAGCACTACGCCCTGTTTCCGCATCTCACCGCGCTGGAAAACGTGGCCGTGGCCTGCCCGTCCAGCCTGGACATCCGGCAGGACGCCTCGCTGCGTGCCCTGTTCGAGCGGCTGGGCCTGGCCGGGCTGGAGCAGCGACGGCCGGCCCAGCTCTCGGGTGGCCAGCAGCAACGCGTGGCGCTGGCCCGGGCCCTGCGTCGCATCCTGCGGCCGCAGGACGGCCGTGTCGAGCCGGGTGGTGTGTTGCTGCTCGACGAGCCCTTCTCCGCCGTGGACGCGCCCACGCGCCAGACGCTTTACCGCGAGCTTGCTGCCTTGCGCCAGCAGGTCTCCACGCCCATGGTGCTGGTGACGCACGATCTGTCGGAAGCGCGCCGACTGGCCGATCGCGTCGTGATTGTCGATGCCGGGGCCACGCTGCAAAGCGGGCCACCGGAGCGCGTTTTTTCGAGCCCGCGCAACGCCCGCGTGGCCGATCTGGTGGGCATCCAGAACCACTTCCGCGGCCGCTTCCGGCGTCTGCCGGACGACCGGGGTGTGTTGCGCTGGGAGGGGCAGGACGGCGCGGGGCTGGACCTGCAGGTGATCGACAAGCACCGACTGGACGACGGCGTGGCCGTGACCTGGGTGCTGGCCGGCGAGCACGTGGACGTGCTCTTGCCGGATGCGGCCGCGCCGGTTGACGACACGCACAACCGGCTGTTGTGCACTCTGGTAGAGGTGTTGGCCCTGGGCGAAACCAGCCTGTGTACGCTGGTGCCCGAAGGCCTGGCTTCGGAAAAGCTGACGCTCAACCTGTCGACCGCTCAACTGCGGCGACTGGGATCGGGCGTGGGGGGAAAGCTGCTGGTGCAGATCCCCCGGCAGGGGATCCACATCATGCCGCAGCGCACGGGCGGCTGAAGCGCCGTGCGCCGGGCTAGGCGCTTCAGGCCATGAAGACGGCGATGAAGGCCAGCAGGAAGATCATCAGGGCGCCAAGCACCGGGATCACGACCGGGATGGAATGAACGATGCTTTCGATCGGATCGGCAGACTTGGACGGCTCGTGGGACATGGTGTTTCCTCAATAGACGGGTAATCGACTGCGCGCATTTTACATGGCGCGCCCGCTACACCCCGGGACAGGCAACCGACAAGGGTGGACTGCAGCGCTGCGAAAGTCAAGCACCATCCGGCCGGCCGGTCATGGCCGGCGGGGCTTCCCAGCCGCCGTGGTCTGCGCTATCGTGAACACGTCCAGGGAGCCGGTCCTGACGGAGAGGGCGTAGCATGGTCAAGCGGTTGTTGATCGACAAGATGAACGGGCCTTTGCTGGCCTCGCCCGGCCTGCGTGAGGCGCCGGTGCTGGACCTGATGTGCTCGCATTTCGTGCTGACCCTGGTGAGCCGCATGGGTGGCGCCTTCAGTGCCCGGCGCGATCTGCATGGCGTGATCGAACTGGCCGGGCGGCACCTGGTCTGGCCTTTGCCCGTGCTCCAGCGCCTGCGCGACTACCTGGCCCGCCGTTGCGCCGGCAACGAGCACTGGACCGGCCATGAAGCGCTGGACATGAGTGCCTTTCTGGCGCGTTATGGCGATTGGCGTGGCCCCTACGAGGAAGGCACGCTGTTCTTCTACCTCGACGATTACGCCAAGCAGCAACCACGCGACCTGCTGGCCGTGTTGGCCGCCACCAGCGACTGGCTGCGCCAGACCCTGAAGAAGCAGTCCACCCTGGTGCAGAAGAATATCGATGCCCTGGCCAACCTGCTGCAGCTCAACCAGGCCGAGCGCGCGCTGCTGCTCTACGGGACGCTGACGCGCTACCAGCGGGAGTTGCGCAGTCTGCTGGTGGAGTTCAAGGTCAACAATGCGGCCGAGGCCTATGCCGTCATCGCCGAAGTGGCGGGCGTCAAGGCCGAGGAGGTGGGCGAGGCGCTGCGCACCGGCTCGCGGCTGGAGCGCATCGGCCTGGTGGACAACCTGATCTCGGAGCACAACATCACCGACCTGGCCGACCTGATGAAGGTCAGCGAGAAGCTGCCACCGGTGCTCATGCGCGCCTACCGCGACCAGGCCGAACTGATGGCCGTCTTCACCCGTCCGGCCAGCAAGAGCGGCCTGGCGCTGGAGGACTTCGCCTTCGTCGGCGAGGAGGCCCAGATGCTCACGACCCTGCTGCGCAACGCCGTGGCGCGGCGCGAGGTCGGCGTCAATGTGCTGCTCTACGGGCCTCCGGGTACCGGCAAGACCGAGCTGGCCAAGGTGGCTGCGCAGGCCGCCGGGCTGGAGCTCTTCGAGGTGGAATACGCCGACCGCGACGGTAATTCGCTCAGCGGGCGCGAGCGTTACCGCTCGCTGCAGATCGCCCAGGTGTTCCTCAAGGGCAGCGCGCAGTCGGCCCTGCTGTTCGACGAGGTGGAGGATGTCTTCCCACCCATCTCCAGCGAGGCGGCCCAGTTGCTGGTGCGCGCCGAGAAGACCGGGGCGCAGGCCTCCAGCAGTGTCAGCGGCAAGGCCTGGGTCAACCAGATCCTGGAATCCAATGCCGTGCCCACGGTCTGGGTGACCAACCGCATCGAGCAGATCGACCCGGCCTTCCGCCGGCGTTTCGCTTACCACCTCGAACTGAAGTCGCCACCCCCCGGCGCGCGCGAGCAGCTGGTGCATCGGGCCCTGGAGGGGGTGGTCGTGTCCGATGCCTTCGTCGCCCGCCTGGTGGCGCGCAAGGGGCTGACCCCGGCCCAGATCCATACGGCCGTGCGTTTTGCCGGCCTGGTCGTTCCGGCGCAAGAGGCAGCGAACGCCCAGGGAGGGCTGGAAGCGCTGATCGAGCGGCAGTTGCGTAATGCCGACCTGGCCTTGGGGGAACGGCGCGAAAACGCAGCGGCGCGCCCGCCGGACACGCACTACGACCTGGCCCTGCTGAACGTGGAGAGCCGTTTCGAATTGCCGCGCATGGTGCAGGCCTTGCAGACGCGCGGCCACGGCAGCCTGTGCTTCTACGGCCCGCCGGGCAGCGGCAAGACCGCGCTGGCCGCCCATCTGGCCGAGCAGATGGGGCGGCCGTTGATGATTCGCCAGGCCAGCGACCTGGTCAGCAAGTTCATCGGTGAGACCGAGCAGAACATGGCGGCCATGTTCGCCGAGGCCGAGGCCGAGAACGCCGTGCTGCTGCTGGACGAGGCCGACAGTTTTTTGCAGGACCGCCGGGGCGCCCAGCGTACCTACGAAGTGACCGAGGTCAACGAGATGCTGCAGGGCATGGAGCGCCACAAGGGGGTCTTCATCTGCACGACCAACCTGTTCGACCGCATCGACCAGGCAGCGCTGCGGCGTTTCACCTTCAAAATCCGCTTCAAGCCCCTGACGCGCGAACAGCGCCACACCATGTTCGTGACCGAGGCCCTGGGCGGTCAGGCCGAGCGGCTCAGCCCCGCTTTGCAGCACCGGCTGGACTTGCTGGACCAGCTCTGCCTGGGTGATTTTGCTGCGGTGCAGCGTCAAGCCGGCATCCTGGGGGGCGGTTTCGATGCGCTGGAATTCCTGGAACAGCTCGAGGCCGAGCACCGCATCAAGCCAGAGGTCCGGGAAAGCCGCAGCGTCGGCTTCATGCAATAACCCCTGATTGTCAGGGGGTTTGTTGCGCTTGGATACAGCCGGCCGGCGGGGTCCGGCGGGTCTATGTCAACCGTTTACATGGCTCAGGCGTCATAGATCCATGGCGGGCGCCGGAATGAGCCGCCGGGACGGTCCCGGCAGATCACCGAAGTCGTTGGGACCCGCAAGCAGAGGACTGTTATGACCATGCGCAAAGACATCATCAAAGTGCCGGAAAAAGGCACTTACAAGTGGCAGCTTTTCAAGCAGTGGACTGACGAGTTCCGCCAGACCCAGGCGGACCACGTGGCCTACATTGCCCTGCACCTGGCTGGCGTGCTGGAGCCCTGCCGCACCAAGTTCGACAAGCTCATGCAGCACCACCGCCAGCAGCTGTGCGACAGCTCCAAGGTCCAGCGCCACAGCCGCGCCATCGAACGCCTGCAGAACACCATGTCGGCAGCGGCCATGTCCTACGAAAGCAATTTCCGCCGCCACTGAGCGGAAAACCAGGGCGCCGGCAGGCCGCCCTTCACGCTCCGTCTGCCACCACCCGCAACACATCGGCGCCGTAGGCTTCCAGCTTCTTGGCGCCGATGCCGCTGATGCCCTGCAGGTCTTCCAGGGTCTGGGGTTGGCGCCGCGCAATCTCCGCCAGCGTGGCGTCATGAAAGATCACATAAGCCGGCAGGTTGTGTTCGCGTGCCACTTCGGCCCGCCAGGTCTTGAGGTTGATGTAACGCACCTGGTCGTCCACTCCCAGCGCCTGTGCTGCCGGTGCCAGGGCGCCGCTGCGGCGGCTGCGTTTCGCTGACGGTGTGGCCACCGACTCGCGCAGCTGCACCTTCACGTCCCCCTTGAGCACGGCCCGTGACCCGTCGGTCAGCCGCAGGGTGTTGAACATGCCCCCGTCCACCGCTACCGCGCCGATCGCGATCAGCTGGCGCAGCACGGCCCGCAGCTCGCTCTCGCCAGCTTCCTTGGCGATGCCGAAGGTGCTCAGCTGCTCGTGTCCGTACTGGGCCACTTTTTCCGTCTGTTTGCCGCGCAGGATGTCCATCATGTGGCCGGCGCCGAAGCTGATGCCGCTGGCCTGCTGCACGCGGTAGATGCAGGAGAGCAGCTTGCGCGCCAGCTCGCTGCCGTCCTGCACCGCCGGTGGGTGCAGGCAGTTGTCGCAGTTGCCGCAGGGCTCGCTTTTCTCGCCAAAGTAGCCCAGCAGCCGCACCCGGCGGCAGTCGGTCGCCTCGGCCAGGGCCAGCAGGGCGTCGAGCTTGCCGCGCATGACCTGTTTGAAGTCCTCGCCGGCCGGGCTTTCGTCGATCATGCGGCGCTGGTTCACCACGTCCTGCAGGCCATAGGCCATCCAGGCGTCGGCGGCGGCGCCGTCGCGCCCGGCGCGCCCGGTTTCCTGGTAATAACCTTCGATGTTCTTGGGCATGTCCAGGTGGGCGACGAAACGTACGTCGGGTTTGTCGATGCCCATGCCGAAGGCGATGGTCGCGACCATGACCAGACCTTCCTCGCGCAGGAAACGGTTCTGGTTCTGCTGCCGCACCGCCTGATCCAGGCCGGCGTGGTAGGGCAGCGCCGCGATGCCGGCTTCGACCAGGGACTGGGCCACGTCCTCGACGCGCTTGCGTGACTGGCAGTAGACGATGCCGGCATCCCCCGGGTGCTCGCGTTCGATGAAACGCAGCAGCTGTGTCAGCGCGTCCTTCTTCTCGACGATGGTGTAACGGATGTTGGGGCGGTCGAAGCTGCTGACGAACTGCTGCGCTTCTTCGAGCTGCAGGCGCTCCAGGATGTCGGCGCGCGTCAGTGCATCGGCCGTGGCGGTCAGCGCGATGCGCGGCACGCCGGGATAGCGCTCGTGCAGCACCGTCAGGGCCCGGTATTCGGGCCGGAAGTCGTGGCCCCACTGGCTCACGCAGTGCGCCTCGTCGATGGCGAACAGCGCCACCTGGCCGCGTTCGGCCATGGCGTCGAGCTGGGCCAGGAAGCGCGGGGTGGTGACACGTTCGGGTGCCGCGTACAGCAGGGTCAACTCGCCGCGCAGCAGACGTTTCTCGACCTGCGCGGCTTCTTCCCCCGAGAGGCTGGAGTTCAGGAAAGCCGCTTCGACCCCGGCCTCATGCAGCGCGCCGACCTGGTCGTGCATGAGGGCGATCAGGGGCGAGACGACGATGGCCGTGCCGTGGCCCGCCTGCTGGCGCGCAATGGCCGGCACCTGGTAGCACAGGGACTTGCCGCCCCCGGTGGGCATGAGCACCAGGGCATCACCGCCCGCGACGACGTGCTCGACGATGGCCTGCTGCGGACCGCGAAAGGCCTCGTAACCGAAGACCTGGCGCAGGATGTCCCGGGGGGACAGGAGCGGGGTGTTCAAGTCAGGCCGTGTGCAGGAGACCGCTCACATCTGCTCCCAGGGCAGACCGTCGTGCCGCCAGCCGTTGAGGGTGGAGCGCTTGAAGTGGTCGTCCAGATCGCCCTCAAAACCGTGCAGCACGTTGTAGAGCTGGGTGTAGCCGGCTTGCTGCAGGGCGATGCCCGCATCGAGCGTGCGCTTGCCGCTGCGGCACAGCAGGACCAGGGGACGGCTTTTGTCGCCGCCGGTTTCGCGCTCGACGGCGGCCACGAAAGCGGCCGGATCCGGCGTCAGATCCGGGTACTCGTACCAGGGGACGTTGACCACGCCGGGCGGACGGCCAACGTAGAGCGACTCGATCTCCATGCGCACATCGAGAAACAGCGCCGTCGGCTGCTGCTGCAGGAACTCCCAGGCTTCCCGGGGCAAAAGATGTTTCATGGGGCTCTATTGTCCCGGGTTTTGGGCCGGCCTTGGGCCCGCCAGGCCGGCCTTTCTACAATAGGGCGCTATGAAACCGCTGCACTACACCCGCGCCCAAACCCTGCCCGGTATCCTGGCCCGACGCATCGTCGTCCTGGATGGCGCCATGGGGACCATGATCCAGCGCTTCAAGCTGGGCGAGGCGCAGTACCGCGGCGAGCGTTTCAAGGATTTTCACAAAGACGTCAAGGGCAACAACGAGCTGCTGTCCCTGACCCGCCCGGACATCATTCGCGACATCCACGAGGGCTACTTGGCCGCCGGCGCCGACCTGGTCGAGACCAACACCTTCGGCGCCACCACCGTGGCCCAGGCCGACTACGACATGGCGCATCTGGCGCGCGAGATGAACCTGGCCTCGGCCCGCATCGCGCGCGAGGCCTGCGACAAGTACAGCACGCCGGACCATCCGCGTTTCGTGGCCGGGGCCCTGGGCCCCACGCCCAAGACCGCGAGCATCAGCCCGGATGTGAACGACCCCGGTGCACGCAACACCTCTTTTGAAGAACTGCGCGCGGCCTATTACGAACAGGTTGAAGCCCTGGTCGAAGGCGGCGCCGACGTGCTGCTGGTGGAAACCATCTTCGACACGCTCAATGCCAAGGCCGCGCTGTTTGCCATCGATGAATTCTTCGAGGCCTCCGGCCAGCGCCTGCCGCTGATCATCAGCGGCACCGTGACCGATGCCTCGGGCCGGATTCTGAGCGGCCAGACCGTGACTGCTTTCTGGCACAGCGTGCGCCATGCCCGGCCGCTGGCCGTGGGCCTGAACTGCGCGCTCGGTGCGGCGCTGATGCGCCCTTATATCCAGGAGCTGGCCAGGGTGGCCGGCGACACCTACATCAGCTGCTACCCGAACGCCGGCCTGCCCAATCCCATGAGCGAGACCGGTTTCGACGAGACGCCCGACGTGACCTCACGTCTGCTGAAGGAATTTGCCTCCGAGGGCCTGGTCAACATCGTGGGCGGCTGCTGCGGCACCACGCCCGAGCACATCGGGGCCATCCATGCCGCCGTGGCGCCGCTGCCCACGCGTGTCCTGGGCGGTGCCGGGCCGTTCTACCGCGAAGCGGCCTAAAACGTCCGATGCGCGTCGAGTCGCTGCGCCAACGGCTGCGCTCGCTCGGTGCCAACCCCCGCCACGAACACCGCGTGCTGCGCCTGTGGTCGCAGGCCCTGCCGCAGGACCACGGCAGCCGGCCGATCGAGAACTTCCTGCCGACCACCTTGCGCACGGCCTTGCCGGCGCTCGAGCGAGAACTGACCGGCCTGGTCACGCTGGTCTCCGAGCATCCGGGGGAGGACGGCTCGCACCGCCTGGTGGTGGCCCTGGCGGATGGCCAGCTGGTCGAGAGCGTGCTGCTGCCGCCGGGGCGCACCCCGGCCCTGTGCGTTTCCACCCAGGTCGGTTGTGCCGTGGGCTGCGTGTTCTGCATGACCGGCACCACGGGCCTGATCCGGCAGCTGGGCAGCGCCGAGATCGTGGCCCAGGTGGTGCTGGCGCGCACCCGCCAGCCGGTCAAGCGCGTGGTGTTCATGGGCATGGGCGAGCCGGCCCATAACCTGGATAACGTGCTGGAGGCCATCGACCTGCTGGGCACGGCGGGCAATATCGGGCACAAGAACCTGGTCTTCTCCACAGTCGGCGACCCCCGCGTCTTCGAGGCCTTGCCGCGGGGCCGCGTGAAGCCCGCGCTGGCGCTTTCGCTGCACAGCACGCGCGCCGACCTGCGCGCCCAGCTGCTGCCACGTGCACCGCGCATCTCTCCGGAAGACCTGGTCGAGGCGGGTGAAGCCTATGCACGCGCAAGTGCTTATCCCATCCAGTACCAGTGGACCTTGCTGGCCGGCATCAACGACGGCGAGGAAGAAGTCGAAGGCCTGGTGCGGCTGCTGCACGGCAAGCACGCGATCCTCAACCTGATCCCCTACAACACGGTCGAAGGCCTGCCGTACCAACGGCCGGATCCGGAGCAGGCGGTCGCGTTGGCGCGCCGGCTGCATCAGCGCGGCATCCTGACCAAGCTGCGCCAGTCGGCGGGGCAGGACGTCGACGGCGGTTGTGGCCAGTTGCGCGCGCGGGCCGTGCAGGCCGGGGGTGTGCCTGAGCGCCGTGTGATTCCGGTCCGCGCAGCGTTGGATTGAAGCGCATTCAGTACACGCGCCAGGCGGACGGTCGACAAACCCTTTAAAATCACGCTTCTTCCAAGGAGCGTTGCAGCAGCACCCCGCGTGTTGTCAGGCTTGGATGATTCAACGACGCTCACCTGCCATGGATTTTTTCAGGTGAGCCGCATGTCCGATATTTCCGTTCCCCCCATGAAGCTGTCCGGCCTGGAGCCGGTGCACATCGGTGCTGACAGCCTCTTCGTCAATATCGGCGAGCGCACCAACGTCACCGGCTCCAAGGCGTTTGCACGCATGATCCTCAACGGTCAGTTCGAGGAGGCGCTGGCGGTGGCGCGCCAGCAGGTGGAAAACGGCGCCCAGGTGATCGACATCAATATGGACGAGGCCATGCTGGACAGCCAGGCTGCCATGGTGCGTTTCCTGAACCTGATCGCCAGCGAGCCCGACATTGCCCGCGTGCCCATCATGATCGACAGCTCCAAGTGGAGCGTGATCGAGGCCGGCCTGCGTTGCATCCAGGGCAAGGGCATCGTCAACTCCATCTCTATGAAAGAGGGTGTTGGGGAGTTCAAGCGCCAGGCGCGGCTGGTCAAGCGCTACGGCGCGGCGGCCGTGGTGATGGCCTTCGACGAGAAGGGTCAGGCCGATACCTACCAGCGCAAGATCGAGATCTGCGAACGCGCCTATCGCATCCTGGTCGACGAGGTGGACTTCCCGCCCGAGGACATCATCTTCGACCCCAATATCTTTGCCATTGCCACCGGCATCGAGGAACACAACAACTACGCGGTGGACTTCATCGAGGCCACCAGCTGGATCAAGCATCACCTGCCGGGCGCCAAGGTCTCGGGTGGCGTGTCCAACGTGTCTTTCAGCTTCCGCGGCAACGACCCGGTGCGCGAGGCCATCCACACCGTGTTCCTGTACCACGCCATCAAGGCTGGCATGGACATGGGCATCGTCAACGCCGGCATGGTGGGCGTCTACGACGACCTGGAACCCGCCCTGCGTGAGCGCGTGGAGGACGTGGTGCTGAATCGCCGACCGGATGCGGGTGAACGCCTGGTGGAAATTGCCGAGACCGCCAAGGGCGCGGCCAAGGACGACAGCAAGAAAAACGAATGGCGCAGCGGCACGGTGGAGCAACGCCTCTCCCATGCCCTGGTGCATGGCATCACCGACCACATCACCACCGACACCGAAGAGGCCTATCAGGCCATCCTGGCCAAGGGTGGCCGCCCGCTGCACGTGATCGAGGGCCCGCTGATGGACGGCATGAACATCGTGGGCGACCTGTTCGGCGCCGGCAAGATGTTCCTGCACCAGGTGGTCAAGAGCGCGCGCGTGATGAAGCAGGCCGTGGCCCACCTGATTCCCTACATCGAGGAAGAAAAGCGTCAGCAGGAAGCCGCGGGCCAGGACGTGCGCGCCAAGGGCAAGATCGTGATCGCCACCGTCAAGGGCGACGTGCACGACATTGGCAAGAACATCGTCACGGTGGTCCTGCAGTGCAACAACTTCGAGGTCATCAACATGGGTGTCATGGTGCCCTGCCACGAGATCCTGGCCATGGCCAAGGTCGAGGGTGCGGACATCGTGGGCCTGTCCGGGCTGATCACCCCCAGCCTGGAAGAGATGCAGTACGTGGCCGCTGAAATGCAGAAGGACGACCACTTCCGCATCAAGAAGATTCCGCTGCTGATCGGTGGCGCCACCACCAGCCGCGTGCACACGGCGGTGAAGATCGCGCCGCACTACGAAGGCCCGGTGGTCTATGTGCCCGATGCCTCGCGCAGCGTCAGCGTGGCCCAGGGACTGCTGAGCGACCAGGCGGCGCAATACATCGCTGAACTCAACACCGATTACGACAAGGTGCGCCTGCAGCACGCCAACAAGAAGCAGACACCGCTGTGGTCGCTGGACAAGGTGCGTGCCAACAAGACACCCATGGTCTGGGACGGCTACGCACCAGTGAGGCCGAAGTTCATCGGCCGGCGTGTGTTCAAGAACTTCGACCTGGCCGAGTTGGCCAAATACATCGACTGGGGACCCTTCTTCCAGACCTGGGACCTGGCCGGCCCCTTCCCCGCCATCCTCAAGGATGAGATCGTGGGCGCGGAAGCGCAGCGGGTCTTCTCCGACGGCAAGCGCATGCTGCAGCGCCTGATCGAAGGCCGCTGGCTCACGGCCAACGCTGTGCTGGGCCTTTACCCGGCCAACAGCGTGAACGACGATGACATCGAGCTCTACACCGACGAGAGCCGCCACAACGTCGCCATGACCTGGTACGGCCTGCGCCAGCAGACGGAGAAGCAGGTGGTGGACGGTGTCATGCGGCCCAGTCGCTGCCTGGCCGACTTCGTGGCGCCCAAGGGCGTGGCGCCGGACTACGTCGGCGTGTTTGCGGTGACGGCCGGCATCGGCGTGGAGAAGAAGGAGAAGTACTTCATGGACGACCATGACGACTACTCCGCCATCATGCTCAAGGCCCTGGCCGATCGTCTGGCCGAGGCCTATGCCGAATGCCTGCACCACCGCGTGCGCACCGACCTCTGGGGCTATGCGGCGGGTGAGCAGCTCAGCAACGAGGACATGATCGCCGAGAAGTACCAGGGCATCCGCCCCGCGCCGGGTTACCCGGCCTGTCCGGACCACAGCGTGAAGAAAGAGATGTTCGAGCTGCTGCAGTGCGAAGAGATTGGCATGGGCATCACCGAGAGCCTGGCCATGACGCCGGCGGCCAGTGTCAGCGGTTTCTATCTGGCACATCCGCAGAGCAGCTACTTCAACGTGGGCCGCATCGGCGAGGATCAGCTGCATGACCTGTCGCGCCGCCGCGGCATGAGCGAGCAGCAGCTGCAGCGACTGCTCGCGCCCAATCTCTGAGCGCGGCTTTACGCTGTTTTACACGTACCGGCGCCGGTTTGGCGCCGGCCGTGTCTACCATCGAACGACCAGGACGTTGAAGATGGACAGGGTTGGTGCTGCCACCGGTCCTCAGTCGATCACCTACAAGGAAACATCACATGAGCAATATTTCTCCCGGCGCCGTCGTGGCGACCGGCGCCAAGACCCTCTGGGCGGCCGTGGGCGTGTTGAGCGTTGCCGTCGTCGGCCTGGGCGGTGCTCTTTATTACACGCAGGCGCAGAAGTCTCCTGAGGCCGTTGCACAGGCGCCCACGGTTGCGGCGCCTGCCCAGGCACCTGCGATCGACGAGGCAGCCCGCCCGCCCGTCGCCGAGAAAGCGAAGCCTGCAGCAACGGCACCGAGACCCGTTGCCACGAAGACGGCCAAGCCGGCGCCTGTTACGGCACCCGTGGAGGCCAAGGTCGCGCCTGCCAGGCCGGTCTGCACCGACTGCGCCACCGTGACGGCGGTGACGCCCTTCGAACGCGAGGGTCAGGGCAGTGGCACGGGTGCGGTCGCCGGTGGCGTGCTGGGTGCCATTGTCGGTAACCAGGTGGGCCAGGGCCAGGGCAAGGACCTGGCCACCATCATCGGCGCCATTGGCGGCGGCATTGCCGGCAACCAGGTCGAAAAGAAGATGAAGAAGGTGACGGTCTACCGGGTGGACCTGCGTTTGGACGACGGCAGCCAGCGTACGCTCGAGCTGGATGCGCCCGTCGGCGTGGGCGCTCGCGTGCGGATCGACGGCAACGCGCTGCTTGCGCTGCCTGCGACCAACTAGGCAGGTCGGGCCAGGCGCTGTGCCAGTACCAGGGCCAGCACGCCGATCAGACTCAGGCCCAGCATCAGGCCGAGGCCTGATGTATAGGCGCCGGTGGGGGTCCACATCAGGCCCAGCAGCCAGGGCGCGGCGGCGCGGCCCAGGGCCATGGGCAGGCCCAGCGCACCATTGAGGCTGGCGGCCTGCTCGCGGCTCACGTACTCGGCCACCGCCGTGCCCTTGACGATGGTCAGCATGCCGTTGCCCATGCCATAGACCACGACGAAGAGCAGCACCACGGCCATCTGCAGCCCCCCCGCCAGCGGCGCCAGCAGCAGGGCCAGCAGGCCCAGCGGGATCAGGCAGGGGATGAGCCGGTTGACCCGGTGCAGGTCCATGTGGTGCTCGAAGAAATACAGCAAGGCACGCCCGGCGACCTGCAGCACGCCGATGGCCGCCGTGACGGCGATCACCCATGCTTCGGGCAGGGCATAACTGCGCAGCAGGCTGACCATGTGCGCCGGCAAGGCGGCGGTCACGCCCATGAGCAGCACGATGAACACACCCACCAGCAGATAGGGTGCGCTGAGCAGATGGCGCCGCAGCGGGGCGTGGGGCGCGGTCGGGTGCGGGGCCGAAGGTGGCGGCGCACCATGCAGCGTCAGCGCGTGGATGGGGGCGCACACCAGCAGGTGCAGCGCCGCCAGCGGCCACAGCGCCTGGCGCCAGCCCAGGCTGGCAATCAGCCAGGCGGTGAGCGGCATGAAGACCGTGCTGGCCAGCCCGCCCAGGAAAGTCATGACGATGATGGCGCGGCGAAAGTTGTGCGGGTAGCGACGGATCACCACCGCGAACGCCGGCGGGTAGAGCGTGCCGGACAGGCCCACGCCCAGACCCAGCCAGGCGAGGTAGAAGCCGGCCTGGCTGTCGACGGTGCTGTGCAGCAGCAGGCACGCGCCCAGCACCAGCGAGCCACCGGTCATCACGGCGCGCTCATGCCCGCGGTCGATCAGCCGGCCCACCGGCCAGGCCAGCAGCCCCTCAGCCAGCAGGGCCAGGCTGAAGGCCAGCGAGGTCTCGGCGCGGCTGAGGCCGAGCTCGCGCTCCACCGGTTCGAGCAGCAGGGAATAGCCATAGAACACGCTGCCCCAGCTGATGAGCTGGGCCAGAGAGAGCCAGCCGATCAGGGCAGGGGCCGAGCGCGCTTGCATGGCGACGATTATATGATTCAGTACGCTTCTCGCGCATCGCCCTGCAGACCCGGGCGTGTCTTCCCCCGCGGATTCCTATTTCTACACTCCTGCATGAGTTCCAGCAACGCCACGATTTCCGCTTCCACGCGCCGCTCCGTGCTGCTGCTGTCCTTCGCCACCTTTGCCAGCATGGCGGCGCAGCGCCTGTGCGACGCCATGCTGCCCGAGCTCGCGCGCGTGTTCACCGTCAGCCTGGCCGAGGCGGCGCAGGTGATCTCGGTGTTCGCCGTGGTCTATGGCCTGTGCCAGCTGTTTTATGGCCCGCTGGGTGACCGCCTGGGCAAGTTCCGCATCGTGACCTGGGCCACGCTGGGCTGCAGCGTGGGCAGCGTGCTGGCGCTTTTCGCGGCCAGCCTGGACATGCTGGTGCTGGCGCGTGTGCTGGTGGCCCTGGGGGCGGCGGCCATCATCCCGCTCTCGCTGGCCTGGATCGGCGATGCGGTGGCCTACGAGCAGCGCCAGGAGACGCTGGCACGCGTGGGCCTGGGCACCACGCTGGGCATCACCGGCGGCCAGTTGCTGGGCGGCCTGTTCACCGATACCCTGGGCTGGCGCTGGGCCTTTGCCTTCATGACCGTGCTCTTCGGTGTGGTCGGGCTGCTGCTGTGGCGCGATGAACGGCGCCAGCGCGGCGCGGCGCCGGCCACGCACAACCCCGTGCCCGAGGTGCGCCCGGGTTTCGTGCAGCAGGCGCTGCAGATCGTCACGGGGCGCTGGTCGCGTGTCGTGCTCATCGTCGCGTTGATCGAAGGCGCCTCCGGCTTCGGCGTATTGGCCATCTGGGCTTCGCACCTGCACCATGAACTGGGGCTCTCGCTCTCGGCTTCGGGCGCCATCGTGGCGCTGTTCGGCCTGGGGGGCATGCTCTATATGGCGGTGGCGCGTTTCCTGATACCGCGCCTGGGCGAGCATGGCCTGGCACGCGGTGGCGTGACGCTGCTGGGCCTGTCCGCCGGGGTGATCGCCTATGCACCGGTCTGGTGGCCTTCGGTGCCGGCCAGCCTGCTGGCGGGTTTCGGCTTTTTCATGTTCCACAACACCATGCAGGCCAATGCCACGCAGATGGCGCCGGCCGCGCGCGGTACGGCCGTGTCGCTGTTTGCATCGGCCTTGTTCATGGGCCAGTCCATTGGTGTGCTGCTGGCTGCCAATCTGGTCGGCCGGTACGGCTCGACGGCGGTGATCGCCGGCGGCAGCGCCGTTCTCGTTGGCGTGGGGCTGGTCTTTGCGCAAGCCCTGCGCCGGCGTCAGGCGCTGATGTTGTTGGAGTAGGGCCTGTGGTCCTAGTGCCGGGCCTGCCGGTACTGCAGCGCTTCGGCGACATGCTCCAGCGTGATGCGCGGCGCACCGGCCAGGTCGGCAATGGTGCGTGCCACCTTGAGCGTGCGGTGCAGGCCGCGCGCCGACCAGCCCAGGCGCACCGCGGCCGCATCCAGAAAACGCAGGGCGGCTTCCTCGGGCCGTGTGTGCGTGTCGATTTCCTGTCCATTCAGCAAGTGGTTGGGCTTGCCCTGGCGTGCCAGGGCGCGTTCCCGCGCGGCGATGCAGCGTTCGCGCACGGCCGCGCTGGCCTCACCCGCCTTGGCTTGCAGCAGTTCGGCCGCCGGCAGGGCACCCACCGGCACGTGCAGATCGATGCGGTCGAGCAGCGGGCCGGACAGCCGCCCCTGGTAGCGGGCCACCTGGTCGGGCGTGCAGCGGCAGGCCCGCTGGGCCGAGCCCAGGTGGCCGCAGGGGCAGGGGTTCATGGCGGCGACCAGCTGGAAACGCGCGGGGAACTCGGCGCGCCGCGCCGCCCGGGCGATGGTGATGCGGCCGGTTTCCAGCGGCTCGCGCAAGGCTTCGAGCGCGGCCCGCGGAAACTCCGGTAGTTCATCGAGGTAAAGCACGCCATGGTGGGCCAGCGAGACCTCGCCCGGGCGCGGCGGCGAACCGCTGTCAATCACAGTCAATTCTTGAACTGGTCGCCATCACTTGCGCTCTAGAAAAGCGCTTGTAGACTATTTATTAGTCGAACTAATCACATCAATTATCGTGACTGATTATGAAATAACAATAATTAACGTGACTGAATCTGCCGAAGGCGTTCGGAAGGTCCTGTCGAATTACATAAGCATGACTGGCAGGGTCGTAACTCTGGCTGGAGTCTCGCTCGAGTGCGAGAGCTCGCTCGAATATGACTTCGCTGAATTGCTCGACTTCAACTCACGGGTTGGGACGATTGGTGCGCAGCCAATGACCATCAAATACAGAGTGGCTGGGGAGTCAGGTGTCAGGCGGTATACGCCGGATTTCCTCGTCAAGTTTAGAAACTCCCATCAGAAAACTCCCTGGCAACCAATCCTGTACGAGGTGAAGTTCCGTGATGAGCTTGAAGAAAAAAAACGGGAGTTGTCTTACGGATTTGCCGCTGCAAAGTTACTTTGCAAGTCGCGTCGGTGGCGGTTTCGGGTTGTCACGGAAACATTTATCCGTACTCCGTTCCTCGAGAACGTCAAGTTTTTGCGAGGTTTTCGAACCTACCCAGACACAGGTGTGCACAGCGCGATGCTGCTGGAGGTTATCGAGCAGCTGGAGGTGGCGACACCGGCTGAACTGTTGGCCGCCACGTTTCAGGACATGCAGCGGCGCATGGAGGCTGTTGGCGTGCTTTGGCGGCTGATTGCCAATCGATCAATTGGAGCCAATCTGATGTCAAAGCTGACTATGTCGTCTGAAATCTGGCACGAGGAGCCGGTGCTCTATGCAGCAAACGTCTAACGAGCCGGGGAGGTTCCTTCTCATCAAGCCAGGTGTGATCCTGAGCTTCCGTGGAGCACCGCACCTGGTGAAACGAGTCTCGACACCTGAGCGCGTATTGGTCGAGAACCTTGATACACATCAAGTGGAGAGTGCGTATGTGCATCAGTTGTCAGCATACAACCCGGCTGAAGCGCTAGCCGAAGAAGGCCCGGCAAGATCTGCAGCTCCGGAGTTGGAGACGTTCACCAAAGAAGAACAAGAGCGCGCTCAGAAAATCTACAGCGTGCTTGCGCCAGTTCTGGAGCCGCACGGAAGGACGCGACAGTTGGTGGCGCAGGCTGCCAAAGAACTGGGCAAGAGTACGGGAACTGTCTACAAGTTGATCAGTAACTTCGATGGAGCGGGATTGGCCGGGTTCATACCTGGCAAACGCGGTCCTAAAGGGGGATATCGATTAGGCCCCAGGGTCGAAGAAATCATTGAGGAAATCATCAACGATGTCTATCTGAACTCTCAAAAAAAGAAGCAAGTAGATGTGATTGGTGACATCAGGGAGCGGTGTGAGGTCGAAGGGTTACCCGTGCCTCATGACAACACCATTCGAAATCGAATTACCTCCATCCCCGGGAATGTGGCCCTGCGACGCCGAGGGTACAAGAAACAGGCCGACAAGAGCTTGCCGGTGCCGGGTGAGTTCCCGAAGACAAGTGGTCCTCTGTCAGTCGTTCAGATGGATCACACGCCGCTTGACATCCTGGTCGTGTTCTCCGAAACGCGACAGTATTGGGGGCGGCCCTGGTTGACGCTGGTCATCGACGTGGAAACCCGGGTGATTGTTGGCTTCTACTTGAGCATGAGCCGACCTTCGTCGGTTGCCGCCGGCATGGCAATTGCCATGGGCATCTTGCCGAAAAAGGACTATCTTGGTTCGCTCGGTCTATCCGGAAACTGGCCGGTATGTGGAATTCCGCGTCGACTTCACTGTGATAACGCACGCGAATTCAAGGGGAAGACGTTAGAGAACGCATGCCGTGAGTACCGCATCGACTTGCAATTGCGGCCGGTGAAGACGCCAGAGTATGGCGGGCATATCGAACGTATGGTGGGTAACGTCAACCATATGCTGCATCGCAAGCCTGGGACTACATTCTCAAACATCAAGCAGCGGGAGGGCTACGACTCCAAGAAGAAATCAGCCTATACGCTGAGGGAGGTGGAGATAGAGATCGCTGATTGGATCGTCAACCATTATCACCAGACCAAGCATTCAGCGCTTGGGATCCCTCCGATCAAAGCATGGGAACAAGGTGTCATGGGGAGCGATGACAAGCCAGGTATCGGATTGCCTGTGCTGCCTAGTGATCCTGAGCGATTCAAACTAGATTTCATACCAGGCGATACGCGTGTCGTACAGAACACCGGTATCCGTTGGGGGCGAAGTGACTTCTATCACGAAGTCTTAAATCGCTGGATCAATGCGACTGATCCTGAGCATCCGACGCAAAAACGCCAGTTTGAAATCCGTCATCACCCACAGGTTCGTAACAAAATTTGGTTTCTGGATCCGGAAGCCAAACAGTACTACGAAATTCCCAAGTACCCGCCTGACGAGACTGACAACGATGAGATCGGGTACGAAGAGTATCTCGAAGCAGAGAAGCTCAGGCATAAAGCCGGCCTTGCAATGGAAGACAAAGAAGCAAAGCGAGGATATCGGAACCGCAGTAAGGAGCGAGAGCAGCAAGCAGTAAAGACAACGCAAAAGGTCCGTCGTTCACAGCAAAGGGCAGGCCAATCGGGTAAGCCTCAGGCAATAGATGCTAGCGAAATCGAGTCAAGAATGAGGCCGCAATCTCCCGCAAAAGGAGACACCGGTAACCCATTTGCTGCACTTTCCAAGAAGACTCTGACTGGCTTCCCAGTCCGAAGCAAATGAGCTCATACGACCATCTGAACAATGAAGCAAAGGCACTGTTGCAGGCGCCACTTGATGAGCGGCTAAATCATGTCAGACAGCTGCATTACATCGAATATCCCGCGGCCGAGAACTCTCTTCGAGAGTTGCAAGATCTGGCGAACTACCCACTGACAACGCGGCCGCCATGTCGAGCCTTGATCGCCGACAGCAACAATGGCAAAACAACCCTAACTAGGGAATTCATGCGGCGCAACCCGACGACGCTGGACGCGGCCGGGTAGCCATATACGAACTGACAGTACTCAATGATCAAACTACTTTGATAGGCAACAAGCGTTTATCGGTCGCGCGAGTCAGTGGCCAGGCAGAGAGTAAGGATGAGTGCCGAAGCCACCGAGCCCATCGGCTGCTCCAGGCTGCCAAGCGCTATCAGCCGCTCAGGAAGAAGCCTGCAAAGGCTGAGGTGATTCGATGAGCGGTCGCTACCTGGGAAGGGTTGCGCGAGCTGATGAGTGCGATCAGTGTGGTCGGCACATGGACAAAGCACATCGAATCCATCTGGGCGGATCGTACTGCTCGATCTGCTACCCAAGGATTTTCCCGGTACGGCAGTGCACAGTTTGCGGGAAAACTGCTCGCGCACACAAGGAAGAAACTGTGCCGATTTGCCGAGGCTGCAGGCTGGCAGACAGAACCTGCATCCGATGCCATAAGCCCACCCCAAGAGGAGCGCTGCGAGTTGGTGATGGGATTGCTTGTGGCAGTTGCGCAAGGTATTTCAAGCCATCAGGGAGCTGCAATTTTTGCGAACGACCCAGCCTGCGCCTTAGTGCACTATCCAGTGCCCCAGAAATTGGACGTGTATGTGAGAAATGCCGGCGTGATCATGTCGCAGCCACATGCTCTTGTTGCGGCAAGCATAGGACGGTCTATTTCCAGGGAATAGACAGATCACCTTATTGTCGAATATGCGCGGCCGATCCAGCTGCGCGGCACCACTGCCCGGATTGTGGTGTCGAGGTGGGTGGGCTTGGTGAGGCGCCTTGCTTCACCTGCAGTATCAAGCGCTCAAATATTCGGAAGGTCCAAGCAGCGGAAGAGCTACTTCAGACGGAGGCTGTACGTCGACTGACAAGAGAGTTTTACGGTTGGATGGATTCCCGTGGAGATGCAAGCAAGTTTGCTGCTGGTGCAAGCCGCTATGTGACATATCTGGCAAAGCTGGATTCCGCATTGGCGGCGGGAAACGATGAACTTGACAATGGTGTGCTCATCAAGACGTTCTCTACAGAGGAGTTGCGCCGCATGGGGATGTTGGCCCAGCACCTGGCCGAGACGGGATTGCTCACAGCGGATGGGGATCAACGGAGAACCAATTCAGAAATCCGGTTGATTGAGCAGAAGCTAGAGGAAGCAAGGCGTCAATCCTGGGGGGGCGAGGTTGTGAAATACCATGCCTACATGAGGGATGGCAGAGAAAGAAAGCTCTCGGATCGAAGCGTGCGCGTTTATCTGAGCGCGGCAAGCTCACTGATGAAATTCACAAAGAAGTCGACGGCCCGTTCGCTAGTGCAGGCGGATGTAGACAGGTACCTTCGGCGCACGCCAGGTGCACGCGCATCGCTTTCCCCATTCTTTCGCTATGTAGAGATGGCTACTGGCGTTAGCGTCAAGGTGATTTCCAGGAAGAAATCTTCAAGCACCAAGCGAGCGAAGATCAAAGAGATAGCTGAACTACTGAGGCTCGTCACCTCTGACGCGACGTCCTGGCCAGCTCGTCGTGGATGCTTTGCCCGAATGCTTGCCTTGCTTTACGCACGGCCAGTGCAAGATATCGTGAAGTTACGGATCTCTGATGTGCGCGAATACGCAAAAGGCTACCAGTTGCGTCTCGGAGATGATTGGTGCGATATTGAGTCAGACCTCACTTCCAGCATAGGGCAGCTATTGGCTCAGGCTGAAGGGTTGACTGTTGCGACGTTCTCGATTCCTTGCATTCTCTAACTCTAGATAGATAGATGCTGCCGCAGTTCTGGCTACGTCGATGAGAGCGAATCTTGTTAAAGCTAAGCCAGCGATGTCAGACATCTGGCCCCGAGGCCAGATGGTGTAGCTTTTGCCGTCTGGTGAGACTCCAGTGCGATCAGCGTGTACAAGCTTATTGAGTTCGGTCGCCCAGTGACCGGATAGCAAGGCGTTAGAAATCTCGCTGGACACAGCGAAGAAGCGCCGAAAGATTTCGTAGCAAGGAATCAACAAGGTCAGTCCACTGACTGTTGTGCAGCGGACCAAGAATCCATCGTAGAAAAACTCTTTCTCTCCTCTGTCATTCTCACCAGAAAGGGGATAGTCAGATCGATTCACATGCTTGGCGGAGACGTAGCCAATTGGATCGTTGGATGAAACGACGCTCCAAGATTGCGCAGAGACTACTTCACGCTGAAACCTCTGATCTTCATGCAGAGCATGCAGTCTTTCCTGTCGTATCCCGTCCCTCCAGAATGAGCCAATCGGGAACATAGCTATGGATCCCGCGGACTCTTCAAGCCACATCACCTCGGGCAGGCCGGAGGGGCGTAGAACGCACCGAAGGTTCTCAGGCGAAGATTCATCAATCTTTGCTAGCCAAAGGTGGATGCGCGGTGTGTCTTGCTCGGTTCGAGGTTGACTGATTCTTCCGGCCCAGATCAGGCGGTAAAGCTGGCCATCAAGAGGAAACCGATGAAATCTCTGCATTCGGATCCGCAGTGCTGAGTATGTGTAGCCTAAAGCGACTTTTTGATTTGCAACGTGGCGAAGCGTATTTCAAAAACAAAAAAGCCCTCGACCAAGGTTGGCGGAGGGCATCCCATTTCTTACAGAACAGATGTGCTCTGGCTTGCAGCCCCGCTGTCGTAGCTCATCGCCTTAGACCGGAAGCTTTGCGTCCCGACCTTTCGGTCAGTTTGCCCTCAGGGGTATTTTACATTGCAAGTGAGTTCATACCTAGGTCTAGCTCCACTGCCGCAGTTCCCATACTTTGTCGCCAGGCGATAGTGTCGCTGGAACCATAACCGTGCCGCTTTGGCACGCTTATGCTTCTTTTTCGCGCGGCTCGTTTTTGCTTCCACGATTTTTCCTGTCAGCCCAACCATCACACGGCTGGCTCGCGACCGGAATTCCCCAATCAATTCAGCGAGATAGCCTCGTATAGGCCAGTCCGTCGAAATCGAACAAGGCGCACAGTTCGGTCAAAACAAGCCAGTTTGTGGCACGGTTATGGGGACACGTGGCACGGATATGCTTCCTTAGAGTGGGCAGCCCCAGAGAGTCTCGGTGGGCATGGCAACGTCTGCCGCCCACAGCGGATAGTCGATGTCACGGAGGAAACGACCGTTGTGCAGCGATTGCTGCCAACTGTGGCCAGATCGCGACCTCACGATTTATTCCCCATTCCAGCCATTCGGATGCCCGAGCCCCGGCCGACTCGACGACCGGTTCTAGACGGACAGCCGAAATTGGGAAGACGCCGCAACTCTACGACATCTTGAACGTTCGCTGCCGGCGATTGGGAACGGGCATTCTCGAACCGTTGGCTTGCTGAGGAACCCCGAAGTCTGGGCCAAGATCACGACGCTGTTGATGCGTATTCGTTGCGGGGTATATACGCGGCATAGGGCGGAGGTCGCTCAAATGCTGGGACTAGATTAGCTCATCAAGGCCTGAGTGCCTTGGAAAATCACTTGCAGTGAAGTGTCCGTCGAACTGAAGCAGATGTGCTCAAACTCGGCCAAATCTGAACCCCGTGCTGTTGAACTTCGTTAAACACGTCTGCCACTCTGTCTCGGTTTTGATATTGGATCGGACACAGCCCAAAGAACACGTCCTTTTCTTATAAAGAAGTGACTCTTGCAGCCCTTTGTCCTCCAAACTGATGGAGACAACGAGATCGGATCACGTTCACTCACGTGATAGGACCATCTTGGATCGTCTTTCGGAACAAGACTGAGAGAGATCAACTCTTTGCAGCCACATGGACAAATAAAAGCGGCGGACCACGGGGTTGGACCATCTCCAATCAAGTACACCAAGCCAGGCTTGGGATCATCCGGCGGGTCCTCACACCACACATGCTCGTAGGTGACTTTGGGATCTAGAAGGGTTCGAAACCAATTCGAAATGCGTGCGACCCAAGTCATTTGGAGACTCCTTCGCTCAACTCGGACATGTCAAGCAAGGGTTCAACATCGCCTCGCCCCATATGTCGACCAATCACCGCACAAGGTGGTCCATCGGGCTCATGGTCGTAGATTGCGTGCGACACACTGACTCTGACAACGGCGAAATCGCCATTTGGATCGCTCCGGTATGGATGAAGTCTGGCAAGGAGTTCATTTATCGCAATACTCGCGATAAGGGTGTTGAGCTGGATGACAGCTGGCCGATCTTCCTGTACACCACGAATGTACCCCTCCTCCAACAGCTTCTTGTACTCTCCAGGATCAGTACGCCGCAGCCCCGCCACCCTGACCTGCTCCATTGAAAGTAGATTCCGGCTCAACAGACTAGACCCTCCAGGCTTTACGTAATGCACCGATCCACAGACCTGATCGACACCGCCCTTTCCGTCCGAGTCGATTCGAACCCCAAGATCCAAATAAGGAATCATGTAAAACGAAGCAATCTTGTTGAGCGCGTATCGTCCATCTACCGAGTCCATGCAACCAATAACAACATCACAGGTTGAAAGGGCCTTAACTACCCCCCTATTGAACAGGGTCTCGGTGTGAGCCTCAACTTGGGTTCCAAGGCCCATTGCAGAGATTGCGCGGCTCAAGACCTCAACCTTTGCCGTACCCTCACTCGCGTCAGCCGCAGTGGAGTTGTAGATTCGATTCAAGTTTTTAAACTCAATGTGGTCGGGGTCAACCAACACAAGAGAGCCCACGCAATTTCGTGCGAGTTGCTCAACAACCGGGCTACCTGTGCCAGAGCAGCCTATAACACCAACTCGAAGTTTGGCCAAAATATCGTAGGTACCCTGACCGAAGGTTTGCGCAACACGGTGCCCAAACTTGGGGACATCAACTCGGCCATCTGGCGAATCGTGAAAGATCTCTATGTCATCTCCGACGATCGTCACCTTAGAAAAGGGCGTGAAGTACCCAAGCTCATCGACAACTCTTCCAAAGCATCGACCATCCTCCATAAGGATTGCGCTGCCGTGGGGAAGATCTTGCTCGAGCCAGCAATGGATACTTGGGAAGAGCACCTGATCTGAGCTGTCATCTGTTGCGGAAAAGCGGTTGAATCCCTTATGCCCGTGAATCTTCACGATAGCCATTTCCTTTTTTTCTGCCTCAGCCAGCAAAGGGATCAGCCGCTCTGTTGACCATGTAACCAGGTCTGGCGTACGCACGCTGCACTCAGCATATGGAATCAGCTCGATACGGCGCGCTAACAAGCGATGCTGATTTCCATGCGCCGCCCGCCCGCAGAGAATGAGCGCAACAGCCTCGCAGCCATCGCTCGGGAAAAGATGGCGTGCAAGCTCATGGCATTGCTGCTCCGATAACGTCAACGAGACTTCCATGCTCAGCTCTTTCTAGTTTCCCTGTTCAGCCACTCTTCGACCAAAGCGAAGTGGGTGGCCAGGCCATCAACCCCAGGTCGCCAAGGATTTGCCGGCGTGCGATGTCTGCTCCATCGTTGCCAGGTTTTTCCATCAAACTGATCAGGAGATATCGCACCGATTCCTCGTCCGCTGGTGAGAGAAAGATCAGGACAAAAATAGGCCATATCAATCTGCGCATCGGGGTAGCCGGTTTCAATGCGAACATTCACGCTTACTGACCCAACGTTGTAGCCAGGAGGAACGGGAAATTCATGCAGAACGACGCGTTGCACGCCCGCCTCGCTGACGAGCTCGAAAGGTTTGCCGCAACCTTCGAGCCATTCCATATCCTCAGCCGGCAATGCAAACTGGCGTCGCATTTCAACCCTCCGTTTGGTCCAGGGGTAAAGTGACGAATCGCTCGGTGCCGGGCTCGCGCAGATCGACTTGCTCGTCCAAACCGATGCGCTTCGGCTGCTGACCTTTCTCCTTCAAATACAAGCCGAACTGCTCAACGGGCGTTCGTCCCGCCAAATTCAAGAGGTCGCGTCCGGTTGGAGTCGGGTTTGTGGTTTCGTGGTGACCCTTGTCGATCACGATCTTGTACGTGACCTTCTTGGCATCCGGATGCTCCCCATGCTTGTCGGAATCCTTGTGCTCGCCTTCCATATTCTTTCCTTTCGGTTTTCCGTTGTCGCCCTCACTGCAAGGGCATTCAAGTAAGTATGCGGGTCGGAAATCAACTTGCGGACATGAAAAAATTGTCCGCAAACAATGTTTTCGCCCGCATATAGTGCTGTGACCATGTCCAAGCTTCATACTCAAGCCGATTTCGCTTCCGTAGACGAGGTCAAGGCCGCATTTATTGGCCTCTCAGGTGAAGATTTGCTGAAACTGAAGCAGATTGCCCGTCTGCGCAGCTTTGGCTTGCCCACTTCGACCTGGGAAGATTTGCTGCAAGAAGCGCTGTTCAGGGCGTTCACGGGTGCACGTCAGTGGCCTGTCTCGGTGCCATTTTTGGCTTTCTTGGCCCAGACCATGCGTAGCATCGCAGCTGACGAGCGACGGCGTTTTCAGGATGTTGAGGTGATATCCGAAGCGGACCTCGGCATTGATGAAGATTCGGCCAACCATATTGACAATTTGGCGGTCACAGTGACCACCCCTGAATCTTTGACTGCCGCGCGAAGTGCCCTTCGGGAGATTGAGCAGATTTTTGCCGGTGATCGGGAATCGCTCCAAATAATTGAAGCCCTGGCGCTAGGTTCGACGCCTGCAGAAGTTCAGTCTGCAAGCGGGATGACACCCGTCCAGTATTCAACAGCGCAGAGACGCATTCAGCGCGCACTGGCTAAACGATATGGAAAGGAATAAGCAGATGAAGTCCCCCGCCAACGATATCGTTCGCCTTCAAAATATGATCGACGGTCTCGAAAGGATCGTGATCGAGTCGAAAACTATTCCTGATGAACTTGATTCTGCGGAACTGGTACGGACCAAGAATGCCATGCGCCACATCTTTGCCGCAAGCGCCGCACGTGCAAAGCTGTCTATTGATGCGAGTGAACGTGGCACGCTCGGAAACTCTATTTCAAAGACCAAGCGGGCGGTTCCTCTTGCAGTTCAGATTCGGGAACTGACAGCTATGCTCCTGACCCGGCCTGAACTTGAGCCGCGTTTGCGTGCAGTTTTTGATAACTCGCAAGAGCTTGAAGAAGCTGAGATAGACAAAGTGATCGATGATATTGGCAAGATCCTTTTACAAAAGGATAATGGGCCAAATAAAACCAAATCGAAAAAGCCTAAAGGCTCATAAAACGGGGGTTACATGACTTCTGAAGTGGCGGTGATGAACCGCACTGGCATCGCGCTTGCGACGGACAGCGCGGCTACGGTGCGGTCTCCGACGGGCAAGGCCAAGCTCTATCAGGCAGACAAGTTATTCATGCTTTCCAACACACAACCAGTTGGAGCCATGGTTTACAGCAACGCCGCACTTTTGGGAGTGCCATGGGAAGTAATCCTAAAGCTTTTTCGCTCAAAGCTAGGTGACACAAAGCTCCCAAATCTGGAGGACTACGCTACTCGCCTTTGGGAGTTCATCTCCGATAGCAAGCAGCTATTCCCCAAGGCCGAACAAGAGAGGTATTACCTTCATCTCGTAGACCTTCTCTTTCGCCGCTTGGCAACCAAGGCAGGGGCGCTCTTCATTGCCCATACCCAGGATCTGGACATTGAGAAGAAAAAGCCGCTTTTACACTTTCAGCGTGAGGTTGCATTGGCCGAGCTTGCCATATGGCAAGGAAAGACCGATTCCGGCACCTTCGATATGGCAACCGCAAATGCGTACTCCGGCTTGGCTTCTCGCGCTGTGAATGACCTAGTTGTAAAGCATTTCCCAGGAACCAATGATGAAGTCGTAAACGCTTTGACCGAGTTGTCAAAGTTAATCATCACGAAAGATGAGATTCCACCAGATGCTCGGTCTGGCATCGTTATCGCGGGGTATGGGACGGAGAATGTTTTTCCGGTGATGCAAGAGTTTCAAATCGGTGAGATATATAAAGGAAAGCTCAAGTATCGGCATGTTCATACTTGGAGAATCAGTAATGAGGAGCGCTCAGTTGTTAAACCATTTGCGCAGTCTGAAATGGCGCAGACATTTCTTTACGGCATAAGTCCGAGAGTTGAGCTCAAGCAGGTTAGGGAGATCGTTGAAGCTGTTGTTTACGCACCCAATGCCGCGATTGATGGCTTTCCAGGTGTCAGCAAGCGAAGAAAAGATGCATACAAGGCACAGATCCTTGCGGGCAGCATTGAGGCCGCGAAAGTGATTCAGAAGAATATTCGGGACCACAGCATTAAAGAGCACTATTCGCAGGTGTCGCAGTTTGTCACTTACCTGCCGAAAAATGAACTGGCACATGTAGCCTCGTCTTTGGTGAACTTAAACTCGTTTCAGAAACGGATGAATTTTCGCGATGATGAGACAGTTGGAGGTCCAATCGACGTTGCGGTAATATCAAAGTGTGATGGATTTGTCTGGGTTGCTAGGAAGCACTATTTCACTCCTGAACTGAACTCTCATTACTTCAGAAATCGCATGCAGCCGGCCCCAGACACTGCAGCAGAGGAGACACCCATGGAAGTACCGACCAATGAAGCCAAAGGTTGATCCCCAAACAACCAAGGCCATTGAGAAACTTCTTCATGAGATTATTGAAGAAGATCCTAGGCTAAGGCTTGCCGATGATGAAGACGCATTTGATGTGGCAGAGTCAACTCCGCCAAGCAAATCTGTGAATGATATTTTTCAGTCGCTCTTGAATCCTCCGCCAGACCAGGCTGACTAGACCTTTTCTCGACAAGGCAGTCAGGGGCGAGGTGTTCCGCAGAACATTTATGTGAGACGCAATGTCTGCAGTGGGTCGGAGGTGCCAACTCCCGCAGCACAGCAGCTGTCGTTGGTTGACGTGATGCGGCTCACCATCTGCTTTCAGTGACACTACAGGCATCGAGCAGAAGAACCGAGCACTGTCCGGTATCGGTGCAACCAGTCACCTGGCTGCGAAATCTGACCGGCTGCAACCAGCCTTGAACTGACTTTGCCACCACTACCGACTGGTGTGCAGCGATAGCCGCCGGTCACAACGGAATCCTGAACAGGCGGCATCAGCTACATTGCGGTCAGCAAATGAGCACGTCGCGGGGCGTGATCGGATCACTCATACATTCCTCCCGGAGCAACGCTCTTGATGATGTCCTCAACCTGGTGCGTCAAGCCCGCGGCCCACAGGTTGGCCATGCAGTCGAGGAGGTCACCCCATACCGCAGGGCCCTCCAAACGGAATAGGCTCACGGGTCGGTTGATGTAGTGCACCACGACGTGGGGGCGGCTCGTCTGCGTATCGTCGCGCACGAG
>JAXMMJ010000025.1:0-23527 GCA_034366585.1 Hylemonella sp. | reverse complement strand
GTGTTGTATGGCTGGAGCGGGACGTTTTTCTCGACTAACATAGTCCCTTAAGGGCCTGCTCACACTTATTTCTCAAGTGCGAACGGGTTGAAAAAAGCGCCAATCTAGGCGCGCGACGAAGCCCAGACTGGCCGTCTGGGTGAGGAGTGCAACAACGAGTGGCGCCGCTGGCACCCCGTTCCCTTCGGGTTGCGGCCAAAATGGCCATGCGGGGTGTTGCGCAGACTTGCCGGGGGCCTACCCCGGCTGCGTCCACGCGCCTACCGCATGACCTTTTTGATCCGCAACGCATCTTGAGAAATGAGTGTGAACAGGCCCTAAAGTCCTGATACCCCTACGCTTCACCACCACCCGGCCCACCATGCCTGACCCCTTGCTACTGTCCCCGCTTCTGCGCCTGCGTACCCTGCTGTTCGGCGCCGCCCTTGGGCTGACGCTGTCTGCTGCTGCGGCAGCCCCGCCCAAGTTCGAGGACAGCATGGCGCAGCGCATGCAGGCCTGCACGGCCTGCCACGGTGAGCAGGGCCGGGCCGGGCCCGACGGCTACTACCCGCGCATCGCCGGCAAGCCGGCCGGCTACCTCTACCAGCAGCTGCTGCACTTCCGGGACGGCCACCGCAACTACCGCCTGATGACGCAGCTGGTGGAGCCGCTGAGCGAGCGCTACCTGCGCGAGATCGCCGAACACTTCGCCGCGCTGGACCTGCCCTACCCCGCCCCGAGCCCCGTGGACCTCACGCCGCAGGACCGCCAGCGCGGTGAACAGCTGGCCCTGCGCGGCGACCCGACGCGCCAGCTGCCGGCCTGCGTGCAGTGCCACGGCAGCGCGCTCACCGGCGTGTTGCCCGCCACGCCCGGCCTGCTGGGCCTGCCGCGTGACTACCTGAACTCCCAGCTCGGCGCCTGGCGCAACGGCCTGCGCCGCACCCAGGCACCTGACTGCATGGCCACCATCACGCAGCGCCTGAGCATGAGCGATGTGTCGGCCGTGAGCGGCTGGCTGGCCAGCCAAGCCCTGCCCGCCAATACCAGACCTGCACCTGCCCTGGCCAAGCCGCTGCCGCTGGACTGCGGCGCTTCGCATGGCCACACCGCCGACGCCAGCGCCGCCAAGGTGCCGGGAGGCCGGCGATGAGCACCCCTCATCACGACGGGCGCCGCAGGCCACAAGACTGGCTGCGCCCCGTGCTGGCGCTGGGCCTGCTGCTCGCGGCCCTGCTCGCCTGGCTGCTGTGGCCGGCCACGCCGATCGCCGTGGCCAGCCCCTCCGCCCCGGCGGCAGATGCCAGCACCATCGAACGCGGCCGCTACCTGGCCACGCTGGGCAACTGCCAGCACTGCCACACCGCGCGCGGCGGCGCCCCCTTTGCCGGCGGGCGTGCCATCACCACACCCTTCGGCACGGTCTACAGCAGCAACCTCACGCCCAGCCCCGCGGGCCTGGGCGGCTGGCGTAGCGACGACTTCTGGCGCGCACTGCACCACGGCCAGTCGCGCGACGGACGCTGGCTGTCGCCGGCCTTTCCGTACAACAACACCACGCACATCACGCGCGCCGACAGCGACGCGCTCTACGCCTTCCTGCACCAGCTCCCACCGGTGGATGTCCCCGCGCCCGCGCACCAGCTGCGCTGGCCCTTCAACACGCAAGCCGCGCTCAAGGTCTGGCGCACGCTGTACTTCGAGGAAGGCCAGGCGGAAGTCGCGGCTGCCGGCTTGCCGGCCAACGCCATGGAACTGCAGCGCGGGGCCTACCTGGTGCGCGGCCTCGGGCACTGCAGCGCCTGCCACGCGCCGCGCAACGCACTGGGCGCCAGCGGCCTGGACCCGGCCGGCGGCCTGATCCCGGCACAGAACTGGTATGCCCCCTCGCTCACCAACCCGCTGGAGGCCGGCGTGCAGGACTGGTCCGTGGAAGACATCGTGGCGCTGTTGCGCGACGGCCGCGCCGGCACGGCGGTGGTCACCGGCCCCATGGCCGAGGTGGTACAGCACAGCACGCAGCACTGGCAAGCGGCCGACCTGCGCGCCGTGGCGCGGCACCTGCAACAGCTGCCGCGCACCGACACGCCACGCGCCGTAACCGCCGCCCCCGGTGCACCCCAGGCCCAGCTCGGCGCCAGGCTGTACGAGAAACATTGCGCCCAATGCCACGGCGAACAAGGCCAGGGCATCCGCGGGCGGGACGGCCAGTGGGCCTACCCGCCGCTGGCGGGCAACCGCGCCGTCACCCTGGCCTCACCGGCCAACCTGGTGCAGATGGTCCTCAACGGCGGTTTTGCGCCAGCCACCACGGCACACCCGCGCCCCTTCGGCATGCCGCCTTTTGTGCTGACACTCAGCGACAGCGAGGTGGCCACACTGCTGACGTATCTGCGCACGCAGTGGGGCCACCAGGCCCCGCCGGTGAGCGAGCTGGATGTGCAGCGCCTACGCGAGAGCGCGGCGCGTTGAACGCAGAGGGTGGGCCGCCGGGCCGGGCTCAGCCCAGGTACTTGAACAGGCCGTAGGCGGCCAGCACGCCGGTGAGCACCAGCATCAGGGTCTTGACCAGGCGGGTGGGCACCAGCGCACCGATGACGCTGGCGATGAGGATGGCGGCGAAGATGTAAGTCGTTTTCATGCCGCGATGTTAAGGCACCGCGCCGACCTCAGCCCTGCACTTCGAACAGCGTGCCCAGGCCGCCAGCGTGGTGTTCCAGCACATGGCAGTGGATCAGCCAGTGGCCCGGGTTGTCGGCCACGAAAGCCACTTCCACCCGGTCGCCCGGGGCCAGCAGCACCGTGTCGCGCCAGGGACGTTCGGCCAGCGCCTGGCCATTGCGTGACAACACACGGAAGTGGTGGCCGTGCAGGTGCATGGGGTGCCACCAGGCGGTGTTGTTCTCGAAACCCAGGCGCACGCTGCCGCCCCGCGGCACGCGGAACTCGGCCGCATGCTCGGCGTGCGCCCTGTCGTGGCTCATGTGGGCCTGGCCGTTGATGGTCCAGGCCGGGGCCGCTTCGCGCGCGCCCCCCAGCAGGCGCAGGCGCCGCGCCTCGCGGTCGGCGGTCGACTCCTGGGGCCAGCCATCGCGACTCATGGCGCCGCCGCCCAGCTGCAGGGTGTGCACCAGCGCGATGGCCAGGTCCGGCTCGGGCAGCGGCTCGCGCTGCGCGGGCAAAGGCGCTGCACGCGCGGCGCTGTCCTTACCCTTCACCTCCAGCGTGGCCAGCACGCGTTCGCCGCGGCCATAACTGTCCTTGAGCTGGAAGCGGCCGGCACGCGTGGCGTCGATGATGAAATCCGTGCGCATGCCCGGGCCCATCAGCAGCTCGCCCTCCCAGGGCACGGCCGCCGCAGCGGGCATGCCGTCGCGCGCGATCAGCCAGGCCGGCAGGCCTTCGAGGCTGAGCGCAAAGATGCGCGCATTGGCCGCGTTGATCAGGCGCAGGCGGATGCGCTGGCCGCTCTGCAACGCCTGCACCAGATCCACCTGCCCGTTCACCGTGAGGCGCTGGCCCAGGCGACCGGCGTGCGCCACATCGTGAAAGTTGTAGAAGTTCTCGGCAATGCGGCCCTGCGCGTCGAGCCGCCAGTCGTCGAGCAGCCAGACGATGTCCAGATCCACCGGCGGCGGCGCATCGTCCTCGACGATCAGCGCACCGGCCAGGCCGCGGTCCACCTGCTCGGGTGTGCCCAGGTGCGGGTGGTACCAGTAGGTGCCGGCGTCGGGCAGCGCGAAACGGTAGGGGAAACGCTCGCCCGGCGCCACCGGTGTCTGCGTGAGACCCGGCACGCCGTCCATGGCGTTGGGCAATCGGATGCCGTGCCAGTGGATGGTGCTGGGATCGGGCAGCTGGTTGTGCAGCGTCAGGTCCAGCACCGCACCGCGCTTGAAACGCAGCACCGGGCCAGGCACCTGGCCTTCGTAAGCCCAGACAGGGAGCGCGGGCTGGCCCGCGGCGGCCAGGGTGGCGGGGGCGGCGCTCAGGGTGCGGGGCGTGGCGGCCCTGCCAAAAACCGGCACCGTCAGCGCGGGGGCACAGGCCAGGGTCTGCAGCAGTTCACGGCGCTTCATGGTTTGCTCCTGTCCATCTGCAGTAGCTTACCTGCTGTGCAGTTCCGATGGGATTGTGCGAGAAATTGCGCTCGCTTTCGACCCGAAAAAGACGATAGCGAAACGGAAAGCGGCCATCGAACATGAAAACGAAATGCCGTACGCCCACAAGCGGATCCTCAGGCTCAAACCTGACGCACCAACCTACCTTTGACAGAAGACAGCTTGATCACCGCCTCCATGCCGGCGGTAAAGCGCAGGAAGTCCGCTTCAACCCCATCGGAAAAAATTACCCCGGTCTCCGGCATGCGCGACCGTATGCGTAGCGGCTCGTCCTCGCCAAACGTGCCGTAGACCAGGCTGGTCTGGGTCGTGCGCATCGGAAACGGTTCGCGGACCGCAAACGCCAGGTGATCCGTGTCCCAGCCCAGAGGCGTATAGCTGGACTTGATGGCCCGCCCACTCACCGCGCTGGTGATGGCTATCGAGCCGCTGACCACGCTCTTCATCCAGGCTGTCGAACCCAGCCCAGTGGAAACGATCAGTCCTGAGGATGAGTGGAACTCCGTGCGGCCGCGGTAGGTCAGCTCGTACAGCGCGGAGGTATGGCTGCGCGGACCGATGAACAAGTCGTTGACGGCTCGTATGGACTGGCCATCCGATAACGAGGCCTCGGCCATGGTCACCGCAGCCAGCGGCAGGCGATCGGCCGCAACGGCGGGCAGAACATCGCCCAACTGTTTCGGTTCGAACGCAAGCAGGACACCGTCCCAGCGGCTCAGCTCCGGGTTGACGCCGATGAGCGGCTGCCCATCGAGGTATTTCATCGTGTTGGCCACCAGACCGTCCTGGCCCAGGGCCACCACGATGTCGTCACGGCCGAACACATAGTTCGGCAGCATGGAGCGCTCTATCGCCTGGTAGCGCCCCCAGGCGTCCAGTGACTTCAGCACGTGCTTCAAACTGGCTTCATAAGCCTCGTGCTCCGCCACGTAGTCCCCAAAATCCGCTCCCAGATGCTCGACATAGAAACGGGCCTGAGACAGGGTGTTGTGTCGGGCGATCAGTTCGCTCAGCCGGGTCTTTCGGGTAATGAGGACGACTTTGCGATCGGCCGCACCGTTCACGATGACTCCTTGATCCCAGCCCGGCGCGGGGTGCCAGTCGTACCACCTGGTGCGCTCATCAGCGAGTTGAGCAGATCGGGAGAGACATTGAGCTGCCCGATGCGCTCGGCGTTTTGGGCCAGCGCGCCAAAGGCCTGTGCAATCAGCTGGCCCGGCTGCATGCCTACCGCCGCGAGCGCCTGCACCACTCTCGGATCGGATTTTTCCAGGGCGGCCATGACCGCTGCGACGCGATGCGCCTCGGCTTCGGCCAGCTTGCGGGTGTTGTCGGACTGGTTCTCCACCAGGTCACGCCGGTTGCGCTCCAGCTCGATGTCCGAGCTCATCTGCTCTTTGCGCAGCTGGTTCTCGTGCCGCATGGCTGCGCCCTTGGCTTCGAGCTGTGTATCCTGGATCTGCCGGCGCTTCTCCTCGACGGCAATCTCGGTGTCGAGTTCGTTCTGCCGGATCGAGCGCTCGTTCTGCACCGCGGCCATGCGGCGCAGATAGATGGCGTCGTCGGCCGCCTTGAGGTTGGACTCGCGCGCCTCGGCCTCCAGGGCCCGCGCGATGTCGGGCGTAGGCTTGATGGCCACGATCGAGACCCCGAGAATTTCCAGCCCGAGGGCCGCGATCTCCGGGCGCCCGGCGAGCTGTTGCTGCACCGTGGCGGCGATCGCTGCCGAGGCCTTGAGAGCATCCTTGAGTGCGAGCGCCTGGATGGCCTGCTGGATGATGACCTTGGCCTGCATCGCGACGCGCTCACCCAATTGCTTGGGATCTTCAGAAGCGTAGGACTTGCCATCGGCCCGCAATGAGTAGTCCAGCATGGAAGCGGTCACCTTCGGTTGCTTGACCCGGTAGCTGAGCTGCCCCTGTACGGTGACCTCCTGGAAGTCGCTGGTCACCAGTCCCAGCATGAAACCGAACTCCTGGCTTCCCACTGGAACCGCAACCAGGGTGCTGGTCGGGCCGTAATAGAAGAACGACAGACCGGCCCCCTCGCGCACGATCCGGCCCTTGCGGTACTGGATCAGGTGCCTGGTGGGCTGGGCCTTGATGAACTGGATTCCTAACATGATGACCTCCTGTTATGCGTTTACTTACTTGTGAATGACTGGTTTACAGCGGTGCGGCATAGCCGTTCAGACGGTTCAAGCCGTCGATAGCGCGCGCCCGTATCTCGTCGAAGCCGCTCTCGCGCAGCAGCGCGCCGTTCCTGAACACGGGCTGCAGCAAATCGCCAGCCACAGTCTCGTCAGCTTGCCGGCTCAGGGTGCTGATCTGGCCGTCGCGCTCGACCAAGGCGAAGTGTCCCTTCTTCGAAGCCTTGGTGCTGTCGCCGACCGGTTGCTTGTAGACATCCCGCCATTGCCCCTGGACCTGCATGGCCGAGCACTTCATGGCAAAGCGCTGGGTATCACGGTTGAGCTGCTGCAACAGGCCACCGCCCATGCCGAAGGCGATGTTGTCCGCTGCGAAACCGTTGTGGTACAGGGTCGACAGGCAGTTACGCAGAGAGTCGAGGTTGATGCCGTCGCCCTGGATGATGCGCACGTGCTTGAGAACGCGGTAGCCCTTGCTGTTGGTCGTGGTCCCAAAGCGTTCAGCAAGGATCTGGGCGACGCGCAGCACGACCTCAGTCGGGTTACCCGAGTCCGGGCGGATGACGACCGTGGCCCCGGAATCTATAACGGCCTGGCGCAGCTCGCCGCCCCAGATCTTGTCGCAGGCGTTGTAGATGTCGTAGCTGTCCGAAACGACCGCCAGGATGGAGCCGGGCTTGGCGAACTGGCGCAGCATGTTGCTGTAGGCATCGGCCTCGCGCTCGCGGCCCCAGCTGGTGATGGTGCTGTGCTCGGCAGCGGGGATGGAGAAGCCGGCCATCTGGGCACCGTAGTAACGGCGCGCCGCCTGCAGCGCAATCACCGTATCGGTTCCCAGGAAGTTCACCAGGTGAGCCATGCCGCCCAGGGCGGCACTCTCCAGGCTGGACACACCCCGTGCCCCGAAGTCATGCAGCTTGAAGCCGATCTGTCCCGCCACATCGTCGGAAGTAGCCTGCAAATAGCGAACGATCGTGACTTTGGCCGCGGCTGAGAGGGTGGCAACGGTGGTCGGGTACCAGACGGCGCGCAACAACTCGGTTTCCAAATAGCTCGGCAGCCAGTAGAAGTCGGGGTCGGTGTTTTCGATGGTCACCATCGGGTTGCCGGTGGGCACCACCAGTCCTTCCGGCACGGCACGGATCTCCACCGGCAGGAGGCCGCCATGACGCTTCACCAGCAGGTCCCAGCCCTCGCGGTTGAACGGTTCACCGTGGGCGGCGTAGATCGCCGCGGCCTCCTCGACATCGTCTCGGCTGACGGGCTGGCTCAGGTATTCCTTGAGGTAGGCCTGCAAGCCGAAGAACACGGTGGCGGGAAATGCGCCGCCCCGCGATTCGATGTAGCTGTGCACGCGGCTGGCACCCGGCGGGTATTGCAGCCAGTGCGACGCTTTGTACGAATCGGTACGCAGCAGGAGATTGACTCCCAGAGAGTCGGCAGTTTTCATAGTGAAGCTCCTTCACTAAAAGCCCCGTCAACCAGGGCCGTTACAAAAAGTCTAGGCGTACTGCGCGCCCAGACCACCCAAAAAGTGGTTGGCTATGAAATAGTGATCCTCGTAAATCTGCTCCTGCATCCGCAGGAATTCACCGATGGGTACCCAGCGGGCCTCGGCCGCATCGTCCGCACCACGCACATCCGAGAGCCCAGTCCACTGGTTATGCGCCAACTCGAAATGGAAGGCATGCGTGATGGTTCGTCCTCGTTGCGACCTTCCGGGCGAATCGAACACATGCTGGCCCTGGATGCTTCCCTTGAGCACGGGCACGGGTACTTTGAGACGTGTCTCTTCGCGCAGTTCACGGATCGCCGCGTCCACAAGGAACTCCTCATGTCCAACGAATCCGCCCGGCAATGCCCAGGTGCCCTTGCCCGGGCTGTACTTGCGCTGCACCAGCAGGATGTAGCCGGCCTCGACCACCACGGCATCGACCGTGGTGTAGATGGGCGGGAAGTCGCTTCCCGCATACCGGTACTTGGCCTGGTAGTCCTTCAGGAATGCCTGCTCCTCGGCCAGGGCCTGGTAGTGGATTGTTCCGGCAAAGGTCGAAAGGAAGGCGGCCGTGCTGTCGGGCAGAACGTCGGCAGCAAGCTGCCCCCTGTTCTCCGGGTCGAAGTACAGATGCCGGATGTCCGTGGCATTCATGCTCTCGACGTTGTCGGTGGCAACAAACTGCCACCTGGGGAAGAGCTTGAGGTAATAGCTCGTCGAGTCCTTGAGATGACCCACAATCGCGACGCTGGCATCTTGGGGTGAGGCGCCATCGGCCGCGATCAGGCGGTCCACGCCGCCTTGCACGCCGGCGATCCAGATGGAGTCGTTGTAGGGCGAGTCCGGCACGCCGATGACGCTGGTGCGCCCCTGCTCCGAATTGCGCAGGGATCCACGGATCATGCGCTCGCGCTCTTCGAACGTGAACGGATTCTTGACGCTACGGTGCTGCTTGTCGCTGCCGACGACGATGATAACGCGCTCAGCGCTTCTCAGTGCCTGCTCGACAAGGCGCTGATGTCCAAAGTGAAACGGCTGGAAGCGTCCGATCAGGACGGCATATTGAAACTTGCGGTTCATTTGGGAATCCCCCAAAAAATAGAGCCGATCAACTCAACTCGTCGATATCAATATACCAACATTTTTTCTGGTCTGCAAGTTGTCGTGAATGCGGTGCCCTCTGTCATTCGATGATTCCGGGACCTATGCATAGGTTGCCAACAGATTGCACGTTCCAATCACCGTTTCCGGTGCGCAGCCAAAGAGTTGCTCTTTCCCGCAAGCAATCATCGAAGACAATAACAGCACCACGACATCTGGCCGCGCTGTGATACTGCCCAGGCCAGCCCCCACTCGACACCCCACCTCCCATGTCCACCGTCCCCCCCTGCCCCAAGTGCCACTCCGAGTACACCTACGAAGACGGCGACAACTACGTCTGCCCCGAATGTGCGCATGAATGGCCCCGGGTGGCCGCGGTGGCGGCGCAGGAGCAGCGTGTGTGGAAGGATGCGCACGGCAACCTGCTGCAGGACGGCGACACCGTGACCTTGGTCAAGGATCTCAAGCTCAAGGGCTCGTCCACGGTGGTGAAGGTGGGCACCAAGGTCAAGAACATCCGGCTCGTGGACGGTGACCACGACATCGACTGCAAGATCGACGGCATCGGTGCGATGCAACTGAAGTCCGAATTCGTCAAGAAGGCCTGAGAGGCTGAGCGCGGCCGGCTCCGGCCTGTCCCGGCTGCGCGCACAGGGCGCGCGACCGTGCTTTCTGCACGGATATCGCTCTGACATCGCTGGCCCTGGAGGCCGTGCTTCGCTATGATGGGTCAGCCCCCGGATCAGGGAAGCACCCACCGCATGACGCTTGACCTCATCTACAGCACCGCGCTCCTGCTCGCTTTGTCGGCGCTGTACGAGTTCAATCTCCGCGTCTGGGGCGACCGCTTGGGCGCAGCCCGCATCTGTTCCGGCCTGGTCTTCGGCGCCATCTGCATCTTCGGCATGCTGCACCCGGCCAATCTGGCGCCCGGCGTGATCTTCGACGCACGTTCGGCCATCCTGGGCGTGGCAGGCATCTTCGGCGGCCCGCTGGTGGCCATCATCGCCGGCCTCATCGCCGCAGCCTACCGCCTGTGGCTGGGCGGCGCCGGCGCCATGGTGGGCGTGGCTGTCATCACCACCTCGGTGCTTTTCGGCCTGGCCATGCGCCACGCCCTGCGCCGCGGCTGGGCCCATCCCAAGCTGCTGGACTTCCTGATGTTCGGCGTGCTGCTGCACATCGTCTGCCTGGGCTGGTTCCTGCTGCTGCCGATGCAGCACCTGCAAAAGCTGCTGGAGACGCTGGCCCTGCCCTACCTCTTCGTGCTGGCCCCGAGCACGGCCCTGCTGGCCCTGCTGTTGCACGATCTGCAGGAACAGCGGCAGTCCAAACAGGCGCTGGCGCGCAGCGAAGCCTTGCGCCGCGCCATCACCCGGGCCTCACCCGATCTGCTCTTCGTACTGGACGAGGACGGCCGCTACGTAGAAATCATCTCGCCCGAAGAACGGCTGCTCTTCGCGCCGATTTCGGAGACCATCGGCAAGCGCATGGACGAGGTGCTGCCCGCCTCCGAGGCCAAGCGCTTCCACGACTTCCTGCACCAGACGCTGAACGCCGGCACGCCGCAGAAGATCGAATACGAGCTCGACACCCAGGGCGGGCGGCACGTGTTCGAAGGGTGGGCCCAGACGCTAGACGTGCGGGTGGAGGGCAAGCGCGCCGTGGTCTTCGTGGCCCGCGACATCACCGAACGCGTCAAGGCCGAGCAGGACCGACGTGTCGCCGCCGTGGCCTTCGAATCGCGCCAGGCCATGTTGGTGAGCGACGCCAGTTCGGTCATCCTGCAGGCCAACCAGGCCTTCCTGGACCTGCTGGGCTACAGCCGTGAAGAGCTGATCGGCCGCAAGACCACCATCCTGCGATCGAGCCGGCACGATACGGCCTTCTACGAGGCCATGTGGGACAGCATCCGCAGGACCGGCAAGTGGGAGGGGGAGATGTGGGACCAGCGCAAGCGCGGCGATCTGGTGCCCCTGTGGACGACGATCACCGCGGTGCGCAACGAACACGGCAGCGTGACACATTACGTGTCGGCCATGAGCGACATCTCGGAGCGCAAGCTGCAAGAGGAGGAGATGCGCGCCATCGCCTTCTACGACCCGCTCACCGCCCTGCCCAACCGGCGCCTGCTGCTGGAGCGGCTGCAGCGCGCCCTGACGCTGACGCGCCGCAACAACCAGCACGGCGCGCTACTGTTCATCGACGTGGACAACTTCAAGCAGATCAACGACGAGCACGGCCACCATGCGGGTGACCTGCTGCTGCAGGAGATCGCCGGCCGGTTGAGCCGGGTGGTGCGCGAGGCCGACACGGTGGCGCGCATCGGGGGCGACGAGTTCGTGATCGTGCTGGAGCACCTAAACGAGGAGCCCGCGCTGGCACGCACCGAAGCCCGCCAGATCGCCGCCAAGGCCCTGATCGCCATGGCCAAGCCCTATGACCTGCAGGGCCTGGCCTACCAGTCCAGCGGCAGCATCGGCATCGCCATGTTCAACGCCACGGAAGTCGACCTGGACATGCTCATGCGCCAGGCCGACGACGCCATGTACCAGGCCAAGCACGCGGGCAAGAACACCGTGCACATGCACGGGAACTGAAGCTCAGGCGCCGACTTCCTGCGCGGTGAGGGTGTAGTCCGTGCGGTAGAGCGCGCTGACGATGCCCCGGGCACCCCGCGCCTCCAGCTGTGTCTTGCCGAGTTCGGTCTCTGCCAAGGTTGCCAGGCTGACCTGGTCATAGCCCGTGACGAGCAGGGCCCAGTCGACACCGGCGTCGGCCCCGCGGATGCGTTGCTCGTTGGTCATCTGCGCTGCAAGCGCGCCCTCCAGCAGGTGCACGCTGCCCAGGCCCGGGCGTGCCGGCAGTTGCGGCAGCAGGTCTCGCAGGAGCCATTCACGCAGGGCGGCCTGTTTGTCTGCAGCAGGTGCGAAACGCAGCAAGAGGCCGACATGGCCCATGCCCAGGCCGTGCGAACTGACAACGGAGCACAGGCCCCGCGTCATGCCCCGGTAGTGCGGCATCATCTTCGAGGTCCAGGGGCTTGGGTGGTTCAGGCGCTGCAGATAGGCATCGGAAGACAGCGTTGCAAGTTGCGCCACTTCATACAGCACGCAATACCTGGGCTGTCCGCTAATTGCCACCCAGCGTGTGCCCCTCAGGAAGCCCGGAATGGACAGGCGCTCGGGCAGGTGCTCATGGGTATGCCAGTCGTCGTGCTCGGCGATCGCCTCCGGGGCGATGTCGAAGGACAGCAGCATGGCGGCTGAACCGAGCAGGGGCATACGCGTGACTCCGTTGAAAAGACAAAGTGTATGGCGTGATGCCTGCCGGGGCCGCAGGCCGACTACTGCATGGAGTGCAGGCCGATCCGGTTGCCCTCGGTGTCGACCAGCAGGGCCATAAAACCATAGGGGCCGAGAGAGGTTTTCCCCTGCTGCAGCTGGCCGCCGTATTTGACCGCGCGGGCCGCTTCGACGGCGCAGTCCGTGCAGCTGAAATAGACCAGGGTGCTGTTGCCGCCGGCCGCAACACCCGGCATCTGCGCCAGGGTGCCGGAGGCGCCGTAGACGTTCGAGTCCATGGGGAAGGCCCACATCTCGATGGCCGAAGCAGGGTCAGGGCTTGCGAGGCTTGTCAGCGTCACACCCAGCACGCCTTCATAAAAGGCCTTGGCGCGTTGCATGTCCTCCACGTAAATTTCGAACCAGCCGATGGGGTTGTTCATGATGAACTCCTTTGCGCTTGAAAAAGAGGGTTGCCGTCTGGATGCCACTCAATGCAGGGAGGCGCTGCCGCCACCCAGGGCCAGCGCGCGCTCCAGCAGCAGAGCACGCTCACGCTGGTTGTGGGTGAGCGTGGCCGCGCGTTCGAATTCGGCTTTCGCCTCTTCGGTGCGGCCCAGCCGGGCCAGCAGGTCGCCGCGCACGCTGGGCAGCCACTGGTAATTCTGCAGGGCCTTGTCGTCGCGCAGGGTGTCGATGATGGCCAGGCCCGCCTCGGGGCCCTGGGCCATGGCCACGGCCACCGCGCGGTTGAGCTCGACCACGGGCGAAGGTGCGGCGTGGGCCAGTGCGTCGTAGAGGGCGGCGATGCGCTGCCAGTCGGTGTCGGTCGCCAGTGCGGCGCGCGCGTGGCAGGCGGCAATGGCGGCCTGCAGCGCATAGGGCCCCAGGGCCTGCCCCTGCTGGGCACTCAGCGCTTCGGCGCGCGCCAGCGCCGCCAGGCCGCGGCTGATCAGCAGGTGGTCCCACTGCGTGCGGTCCTGCTCCAGCAAGAGCACGGGGCGGCCTTCGGCATCGGTACGCGCGGCAACGCGCGAAGCCTGCAGCTCCATGAGGGCCAGCAGGCCCTGCACCTCGGGCTCGGCCTGCGCCAGTTCGGCCAGCATGCGGCCCAGGCGCAAGGCTTCGTCCACCAGCGCGGGGCGCATCCAGTCCTCGCCGGCGGTGGCCGTGTAGCCCTCGTTGAAGACCAGGTAGACCACCTCCAGTACCGAGGCCAGGCGTTCCCCCAGCGCCGGGCCGCGCGGCAGCTCGTAGGGCACCCGCGCCTCCTGCAGGATGCGCTTGGCGCGCACGATGCGCTGCGCCAGCGTGGCCTCGCTCACCAGGAAGGCGCGGGCGATCTCGTGCGTGCTGAGGCCCGCGATGAGCTTGAGCGTGAGCGCGGCGCGCATCTCGGGCTTGAGTACGGGGTGGCAGGCCGTGAAGATCAGGCGCAGCAGGTCGTCGCCGATCTCGTCCTGCCGCGCGGCATCGAGCGCGTCGACGAAGTCGGGCACCACCAGTGCCTCGCGCGCCTCCAGGTCCAGGCCGATCTGCTCCAGCGCGCTGCCCTGCACCTTGTGGCGGCGCAGCAGGTCGAGCGCGCGGTGTTTGGCGGTGGTCATGAGCCAGGCGCCGGGATTGAGCGGCACGCCGTCACGGGGCCAGTGCTCCAGCGCCGCCACCAGCGCGTCCTGCGCAGCCTCTTCGGCCTGGCCGATGTCGCGCAGCAAACGCGCCACGGCCGCCACGATGCGCGCGGACTCGATGCGCCAGACGGCGGCGATGGCATCGTGGGTGGCGGAATGCATGCGGGCAGAGTCAGGCGGTCGTGGCCGGGAAGGCTGTCATGTCCATATAGGCCAGTTCCCAGACATGGCCGTCCGGGTCCTCGAAGCCGTGCTGGTACATGAAGCCGTGGTCCACCGCCGTGCGCGGCACCGTGCCACCGGCGGCCCAGGCCTTTTTCACCTGCGTGTCCACTTCGTCACGGCTTTTGCACGAGAGGCAGATCAGCACCTCCGTGGTCTTGCGTGCGTCGGCAAGGGGCTTGTTCGTGAAGGTCTGGCAGAAGGGTTCGGTCAGCAGCATGACGTAGATGTCCTCGCTGATGACCATGCAGGCCGCCTTCTCGTCGGTGAACTGCGGGTTGAAGCTGTAGCCTAGCGCGGCGAAGAAGGCCTTGGAGCGCGGCAGGTCGCGCACGGGCAGGTTGATGTAGATCTGCTGATTCATGATGTTGCTTCCCTATCAGGTGTTGCGGTCGAGTTCCGCCTGCAGGCGGTCGAAATTCTGTTCGTTGGCGGGCACGACCAGCCCCGCCAGGGCCTCGCGCGTGATTGCGTCGTCGAAACGCATGCGCCAGTGCAGCCGGGTGCCGCCCGCCTCTTCGCTCAGCGTGACCTGCAATTCGAAGTGCGGGGCATTCTCGTGCTCCAGCACGATGCGCGCGGGCGCCTCGACGCTGTGGAAGACGCTGCGGTTGGGGTAGTCCTTGCCGTCCGGGCCGTGCATGGTGAAGCACCAGGCGCCGCCGGGCCGGAACTCGAACACGTCGAAGGTATTGCGAAAGCCGGCTGGCCCCCACCAGCGCGCCAGGCGCTGCGGCTCGGCAAACGCGGCCCAGAGCTGCTCGCGCGATTGCGCGAAATGGCGCGTGCTGAGGATCTCGCGCGCGGCCAGGGCCGCTGCTTCTGTTTCCAGTGGGGTCATGGCGCTCTCCTTGGCCTCAGGTTTTTTCGGCGATGGCTTTCAGGCTGGTCAGGCCGGTCTCGAAATCGCGGCCGATCATGGCGTCCATATTGATGAAGACGCCCATGAGCTTGGCGATGAAGGGGCTAGCGCCTTCCATGGCCCAGGTCACCTCGGTCGCCTGGCCTCGCGGCACCAGGGTGAAGGTGATCTGGTTGTGCGCCTCCATGGGCGCACTCATGTCCAGGCGCATGCCGACCTGGCCGGGTGCGCTGTCCGTGATCTCCAGGCTGCCCTCGCCCACGTCCTTGTTGCCCTTGAAGGCGTAACGCGCCCCGGGGCCGGCGGCAGGGCCGCTGTAGCTGCCCTGCATGGCCGGGTCCTTCTTGTCGTAGGGGTTCCAGGTGTTGAAGGCGCGCATGTTGTTGATGAGCGCGTGCAGTTTTTCGGGCGGCGCCTGGATCAGCAGGCTGCGCCGCAGGGTGAAGGTGTCGGGCCGCGTGGCGGCAAAAACGAGCAGGCCGGCGATGGCCAGCGCGAGAACGATGAGGATGTTCCTGATCATGATGGTGGATCCTTTCAGCGGCTCACACTGGCGAAGTCTTCCATCTCGTAGAGACGGCGCACCTCGATCTCGGCGGCCATGCCCTCGCCCACGGGGTTGGGGAAACGGCGGGTCCACTCCAGCGCCTCTTCGCGTGAGCGCACCTGGATCAGGGTGTAGCCGGCGATCAGCTCCTTGCTTTCGGTGAAGGGGCCGTCGATGACCTGGCGGTCCTTGGCACCGTAGCGGATGCGCCAGCCCTGCGAACTGGGCGCCAGGCCCGATGCGTCGAGCAACACGCCGGCCCGCGCCAGCTCTTCGTGGAAAGTGCCCATCACGGCCATGAGTTCGGCCATATTGGGCGGAAACTGGCCGGCCTCGGTCGTGGGCGTGGCTTTGACGATGATCATGTATCGCATGTCTGCGCTCCTTGGGATCTACACGGCTGGAACATCCAGCCGATACAACCACGACGAACGGGGACAGGCGAATTCGACAATTCCGAACCGGGAAAAACCCGGGGTCGGCGACCTCAGTCCTCGTAGCAGGGCCCGACGCCGCGCACTTCCACGGTGCACCACTCGGCGGCCGGGCACTGCTGGGCGATGGCCACGGCCTCGGCCCGGGTCTTGCAATCGATCAGGAAAAAGCCGCCCACCATTTCCTTGGCTTCGGCAAAGGGGCCGTCGGTGAGCTGGGTGCGGCCCTCGCGCACCTGAACGCGCACGGCGCGCTCCTGCGAGGCCAGCGACTCCACTGCCAGCAACTGGCCGCGCGCGCGCAGATCGTCGGCGAACTTGAGCATGCGGCCATAGACTTCGCGGCCTTCGGCTTCGGTGCGCGTGCGGCGCTGGCCGGTGGGCTCGACCATCAGCAACATATACGGCATGTCAAAAAGCTCCTGGGCGTCGGAGGGAGACGGGTGTCTCGGATGCGCGCCATCATAGCCTCGGCGCCTTGCAGCTGCTTCAGCCGAACAGGGCCTGCATGTCGATGGACGAACGTGTCCCCAGCGCGGCCGCATCCTTGGCCAGCCAGGCCAGGGTGCGTTCGCGGCCCTGCTGCTGCAGCAACTGCAGGAAGGGGCCGTGCGGCAGCAGCTTGCTGTCGCTGCGACCCAGGCTTTCGAGTTCGCTGGTGTCGATCATGTGAAAGCGCATGTCCAGCAGGCGCTGCTCCAGCCGGCCGTGGCCGAAGCGCGATGCGGCGGCAAACTGGGTGGCGTGGGCGAACATGCGCATCTCGCGCAGGAGGTTGGCACTGAAACCCAGCTCGGCGATGCGGGTCTCGATCTCGGGTACCGTGGCGGGCGTGCCTTCACGGCGCAGCGGGTTGAGCAGCACCAGCAGCACGTCGCGCGCCTCGCATTCATAAAACAGCGGGAACACGGCCGGGTTCGCGGTGTAGCCACCGTCCCAGTAGGCTTCGCCGTCGATCACCACGGTGCGGTGGATCTTGGGCAGGCAGGCCGAGGCCAGCATCACGTCCACGTCGAGCTCGGTCTCGCGGAACACGCGCAGCTTGCCGGTGCTCACCTGCGTGGTGCCGATGAAAAGCTTGAAGGGGCTGTGGGCACGCAGTTGCGCAAAGTCGACCTGCTCGGCCAGCAGATCGCGCAGGGGGTTGAGGTCGAAGGGGTTGAGCTGCGTGGGCGAGAACTGGCCGGCCCAGCTGGAGAACAGCTTGCCCGCGGGCGAGAAGGCGATGGAGTCGCCCTTGCGCCGGGTCATCAGGCCCCAGGGCATCTGCTTGCCCAGCTCGGTCCAGAATCTTGCAAGCGCTTCTCTGGCACCCGCGCGGCCGCCCTGCAGCCAGCCGTGCGCGAAGACCACGGCGTTCATGGCACCGGCGCTGCTGCCGCTCAGGCCTTCGTATTCGATGCGCGGGTCTTCGAGCAGTGCGTCCAGCACGCCCCAGGTGAAGGCGCCGTGGGCGCCACCGCCCTGCAGGGCCAGGTTGAGACGTACCGGCGCTGGCGTACGGGGGCCGGACAGGGCCCGCTTCCATGCAGCGAGCAGGCCGCTCTCGGGCGGGGGGCCGGGCTCTGCGCCGGCGGGGCTTGATTCACTCTCGGCCAAGTCAGCTCCTTGTGGGGGCAGGACGTCTGGTGACGTCATCGGATCAGGGTTAACCCGGATCGATCATAAGCCCCGGCGAGCCAGCGTGCCGGATTAGGTGGTGCTACCTACCGCGTTGCGGTCACGCCAGAGTGTGAGTGCCAGCCAGCCCAGCGGCAGCAGCACCAGGCCGTAGGACAGCCAGGTGCCGTACTCGCCTTCGGGGCCGTAGGGCTCGGTGGCGATGTGCCAATAGGCGTTGTCCAGCGGCAGCACGCCGGCTTCGGTGAATTCGTGGAAGGCGTAGAGCGCCAGCTGCAGCACGAACAGGCCCAGGAAGATGGCCGTGACCTGGAAGAAACGGCCCAGATTGACGCGCTGGCCGTAACGCGACCAGGCCCAGGCCAGGGCCGCCGCCAGCAGCACCCCCAGCAAGGCGCCGGCGATCATGGCCGTGGCGTCGCTCTGCCCCATGAGCGAGGCGACCATGAAGGCGGTCTCCATGCCTTCGCGCGTGATCATCAGCAGCGTGAAGCCGGCGATGGCCAGGTAGGCGCCAACGCCGGTGCGCGCGGCGGCCGCGTCGATGCGGTCGCGGATGTTGCCGCTCAGCTGCCGGGCCGCCTTGCGCATATAGACCATCATGGTGATGACCATCGCCGCGGCCACCAGGGCCAGCAGGCCTTCGTACAGGGGCGTGACCACCATCTCGCGCAGCAGCACGGCCGCCACCACGCTGAGCACCAGGGCCAGGCCGGTGCCGACATAAACGGCTGGCGCCAGCGCGGCGCGGCCGGTCTTGCGCAGATAGGCCAGGGTGATGGCAACGATGAGGAAGGCTTCGATGCCTTCGCGCAGGGCAATGACCAGGGTTTCGAGCATGGTGGAACCGTCGGGGATGGTTATTTAATGAGAATAGTTCTTATTACATAACAATCCAACAGCACCGTCAAGCGTTCGCCCCTTCTCTCATGCGTGGCTCCCGTCGCCATGGGCTGCACCTGACAGCCTCCATACCCAAGGCCGAACATCATGTTAGTAATCGCATGCTTCTGTTTTTCATATGAAAATTTTTTCATATGAAAAATAGTTGACCGCTCATCCGATATTTCAGACTAATTCGATCAATTCGATTGACTCGATTTAATCGTTTAGATAATCTTCCGGCCTGTCATACCCCCATCCCTACCGGAAGACCCACCATGAGCACACAGACCACGACCCAGGAGCCGGTCGCCGCCCAGCGCAGCACAGGCCAGGCGGCCCAGAGCGCCCCGTCGATCCGCGAATTCCTGGCCTTCAAGCTGGGCCGCGAGGAATACGGTATCGACATCCTGCGTGTGCAGGAAATCCGTTCCTACGAACAGCCGACCCGGATGGCCAATGCACCGGCCTACATCCTGGGCGTGATGAACCTGCGCGGCGTGATCGTTCCGATCATCGACATGCGCATCAAGTTCGGGATGGCAGAAGTCAAGTACGACAACTTCACCGTGGTGATCGTGCTCAACATCGGCACGCAGGTCGTGGGTATGGTGGTGGACGCCGTCTCGGACGTGATCGCGCTGACGCCCGAGCAGCAGCGCCCGGTCCCGGATTTTTCCGCCGCCATCGACAGCAATCACGTGCTGGCCATCGGCTCGGTCCAGGACCGCATGCTGGTCCTGCTGGACATCGAGAAGGTGATGGGTAGTGCCGACGTGGGCCTGACGGCCCAGCCCCTCCAGTAACCCCGCTTTGATCTCGATACCACCATGAACAACCTACGTATCTCGACCCGCCTGATCATCCTGACGGGACTGCTCTCCGCCATGTTGTTGGCCTTCGGAATTTGGGGACTGGTAGGCATCAGTCAGTCGAATGAGGCGCTGAGAACGGTCTATGCCGATCGCACCGTGCCCATGGGGCAATTGTCAGAAGTCCAGCGCAATCTGCTGCGCAATCGGCTACGACTGGATGCTGCCCTGCTCAGCCCGTCTCCGGAGTCGGCAACACAGGCTGTCGCCGATATTGCCGAAGGCGCCAAGGACATCGACAAGGTGTGGAAGGAGTATCTCTCCACCCACCTGACTGCGGAGGAGGCGAGGCTGGCCAAGGCATTTGAAGAGGCGAGAGACAAATACCTGCAGGACGGTCTGCGTCCGGCGGTCGAAGCCCTCAAGGCCGGCAATATCGAGGAATCCAAGCGCCTGACCGTAGGCCCCGTACTCACCATGTACGCACCGGTACGCAAAGGCATTGAAAATCTGCTCAAGCTCCAGCTGGATGTCGCCAAGCAGGAATATGACGCTGCGCTGGCCCGCTACCAGACCACCCTGTTCATCTCCATCGTCGCCATCGCGCTAAGCCTGACGTTTGCGATCTTCGTAGGCTGGACACTGGTGCGCAGCGTTTCGCGCTCGATCGCTCAGGCCATGGAAGCGACGCGCGCCGTGGCCAACGGCGACCTCTCGCGCGACATCCCCGTCAGCGGCAAGGACGAGGTGGCCCAGCTTCTGCTCGCCCTGTCGACCATGCAGGACAGCCTGCGCAAGGTGGTCAGCAACGTGCGCCAGGGCTCCGAGTCCGTGGCCTCGGCCAGCACCCAGATCGCCCAGGGCAACCAGGACCTCTCGGGTCGCACCGAGAGCCAGGCCAGCGCGCTGGAAGAAACCGCCGCCTCGATGGAAGAGCTGGGCTCCACCGTCAAGCAGAACGCCGACAACGCGCGCCAGGCCAACCAGCTGGCACAGAGCGCCAGCACGGTCGCCGTCAAGGGCGGTGAGGTGGTGGCCCAGGTGGTGGACACCATGAAGGGCATCAACGACAGTTCCAAGAAGATCGCCGACATCATCAACGTGATCGACGGCATCGCCTTCCAGACCAACATCCTGGCGCTGAACGCGGCCGTGGAAGCGGCACGCGCTGGCGAGCAGGGCCGAGGTTTTGCCGTAGTGGCGGGCGAGGTGCGCAACCTGGCCAGCCGCTCGGCCGAAGCGGCCAAGGAAATCAAGCAACTGATCACCGACAGCGTGGCCCGCGTCGAGCAGGGCACGGCGCTGGTGGACCAGGCGGGTAACACCATGAACGAGGTGGTCACCTCGATCCGGCGCGTGACCGACATCATGGGCGAGATCAGCGCGGCCAGCAGCGAGCAGAACGCCGGTGTCTCCCAGATCGGCGAAGCCGTGGTGCAGATGGACCAGGTCACGCAGCAGAACGCTGCCCTGGTGGAGGAGATGGCCGCGGCGGCCGGCAGCCTGAAGAGCCAGGCGCAGGATCTGGTGCAGGCCGTCAGCGTCTTTCGCCTGGCCCAGACGATGACGCCCGGCAGCAGCAGCACCGCCGTCGTGACCACGCGCGCGTCCACCCGCGCTGCGGACTCCGACAGCAAACCCTACAGCGGCACAGAGCGCCGCAGCGCCAACCGCGCCACCAACGTGGAGCGTATCCACACCAAGACCAAGACCCCCCAGGCCCCGGCCAAGCCCGCAGCGGCCAGCACCGGCACCGACGACTGGGAAAGTTTCTGAAGCCGCCCCACCGGCCTCCCTCCGAACCCTCCGACAAGACCATGAGCAGCCTCACCGCATCCATACAGCGCATCTACCAATTCCTCTGGAACCCGACCCCGGGGGACAGCCCGGAACGCTCCGGCATCTACCTGACCCGCAATGACCGCAAGCAGGAATGGTTCCGCTACTTCGATGCCCGTCTGGGCGAGTGGCACATGAGCTGGGCCGAGCTGCAGACCCGCCGCCCCCAGCCGACATCGCGGCTGAGCGATGCGGAGCAGGCCGCGGAGGTCGTGGCCTGGGCGCACCGCACGCGCCGGGTGCACACCTGATCGCCAGGCCACTGATCACAACCATTCATCATCAAAAGGACTTTCTTCATGTTTCAACTGAGCAATCTCACCGTTGCCAGACGGCTGGCCGTGCTGATCGCCAGTGCGATCGCCGGCATCGTCATTCTGGTCAGCATCTTCATGGTCTCCGAGCGCAAGCTGCTGATGGAAGAGCGCCAGAACGCCGTGCGGCAGACCGTCGAGACGGCCTATGGCCTGGCCGCCCACTACCACGCCCAGGCCGGCAAGGGCCAGATCTCCGAAGGCGACGCCCAGCGGCTGGCCCTGGACGCCATCAAGGCCCTACGTTACAGCGGCTCGGAATATTTCTGGGTCAACGACATGCACCCCAGGATGGTGATGCACCCGATCAAGCCGGAACTGGATGGCAAGGACCTCACCGAAAACAAGGACCCGGCAGGCAAGCAGCTGTTCGTCGAATTCGTCCGAACCGTCAAGGCGGACGGCTCGGGTTTCGTGCCCTACCTGTGGCCCAAGCCGGGCAGCGAGCAGCCGGTGCAGAAGGTGTCCTATGTCAAAGGCTTCGCCCCCTGGGGCTGGGTGATCGGCTCCGGTGTCTATGTCGACACCGTGGACGCCGTCGTCCTGAACCGCGCCATCTGGCTGGGTGCGGCCGCCTCGATCCTGGCCGCACTCCTGCTGGGACTCGGCCTGCTGATCACGCGCAGCATCGTGCGCCAGCTCGGCGGTGAGCCCGCCTATGCCAATGCCATCACCCACCGCATGTCCGAGGGGGACCTGGCGGTCGACATCCAGCTGAAAGCCGGGGACAACACCAGCCTGCTGCATGGCATCAAGACCATGCGCGACAACGTGGCCCGCATCGTCAACGATGTCCGCCAGGGCAGCGAGAGCGTGGCCTCGGCCAGCACGCAGATCGCCCAGGGCAACAACGATCTGAGCGCCCGGACCGAGAGCCAGGCCAGTGCGCTGGAACAGACGGCGGCGTCGATGGAAGAGCTGGGCTCCACCGTCAAGCAGAACGCCGACAACGCCAGGCAAGCCAACCAGCTGGCGCAAAGCGCCAGTACCGTGGCCGTCAAGGGTGGCGAGGTGGTGGCCCAGGTGGTGGACACCATGAAGGGCATCAATCATTCGAGCAAGAAGATCGCCGACATCATCAGCGTGATCGACGGCATCGCCTTCCAGACCAACATCCTGGCGCTGAACGCCGCGGTCGAAGCCGCACGGGCCGGGGAACAGGGCCGCGGCGTCGCCGGGGTGGCCAGCGAGGTGCGCAACCTGGCCGGCCGCAGTGCCGAGGCAGCGAAAGAGATCAAGACGCTCATCACCGACAGCGTGGGCCGGGTGGAACAGGGCACCTCGCTGGTCGATCAGGCCGGCGCCACCATGAACGAGGTGGTCACGGCCATCCGCCGGGTGACGGATATCATGGGCGAGATCAGTGCCGCCAGCAGCGAGCAAAGTTCCGGTGTGGCCCAGGTGGGCGAAGCCGTGACGCAGATGGACCAGGCCACGCAGCAGAACGCCGCGCTGGTCGAAGAGATGGCCGCAGCGGCCGGCAGCCTGAAGAGCCAGGCGCAGGAACTGGTGCAGGCCGTCAGCGTCTTCCGTCTGGCCTACCATGACAATACGGGCCATGGTGCCGCCCGGATGCTCCTGGCATACCAATGAGGCCTTAGACTCCCGCCCTCCGCCGTGACGGATGTGATCCCGTCACGGCCTGGCCTTACCTGATACAGATTGTTCCCACCCATGCGCATCAACCTTCCGGTCACTCAACACGAGTTCCCCTTTCCGTCCGAGCAGACCCTGGTGTCCGTCACCGACCTGAAAGGGCGCATCACGTATTGCAACCAGGCCTTCATCGACATCAGCGGCTACAGCCGCGAAGAGCTGCTGGGCCAGGCTCACAACATCGTGCGCCACCCCGACATGCCCGAGGAAGCATTTCGCGACATGTGGGAAACCATCGAGGCCGGCAGCCCCTGGTCCGGCCTGGTGAAGAACCGGCGCAAGAACGGCGACCACTACTGGGTGCAGGCCAATGCCACCCCCATGCGCGATGGCGAGCGCATCACCGGCTACCTCTCGGTGCGCTCACGTCCGGCACGCGCCGATGTGGAAGCGGCCGAACAGCTCTACGCCCTCATGCGCGAAGAAGCACAGCGTGGCCGGCTGGTGCATGTGCTGCGCCAGGGCCAGCTGCTGCGTCGCACCGTCTGGGGCCGCCTGCAGCGGCGGCTGCGCCCGGGGACCGAAGGGCAATTGCTGCTCATCCAGCTGCTGGCTCTGGCCGCCGTGCTGGGCCTG